>JAWKUM010000011.1:0-101654 GCA_041398545.1 Planctomycetota bacterium
GAACTCCCGGGTCGAGCCGAGGCGGCCGTCGAGGACGAACTTGATCGCGTTGGGGTTGGGGGTGGGTTCGACGCGGAGGACCTGCATCGCGCTAGCTCCTGGGTTCTCGGTGGCGGCCTCCGTCCGGCGACCGGACGGCGCGGGGCGGAGATCATAGCCGGGCCGGCCGGCCCGCTCCCGGACCGATCCGACGGGAGGGCATAGGCCGGGGTCGTGAGAGCGACAAGGTCGGGACGGGCGGACTCTTGCAGCCCGCCGGCCGGGGCTATGCTCCGGCCGCATGGTCGCCTCCGGACCCCATGACCGGAAGGGGATCGGCATCCTCACGATCCTCACGATCGCCGCCCTCTGCTTCGCGCTCTACGTCTTGCTGCGCCAGGACGTGTTCTACCGCGAGGATGGCTATCAGCTCGTCCATCATCACCTCGCCAAGGGGCGGTCGTGGCACGACGTCCACCCCCTGTACCTGCCGGTCCTGGCCTGGTTCCAGCGGCTCGTGTCGATGGAGGGCTGGAACGAGTTCGAGGTCGCCTCGATGTTCTCGGCCGCCTCGGTCGCCTTCTGCGTGCTGATGGTCGGGCTGACCGCGCGCCGGGCCGGGCTCCAGGCCCGCGAGGGGGTCCCCTGGATGCTCCTGACCGGCCTGTGCCCGGGGGTGACCTTCTTCGCCACGGTCGTCGAGTTCCACGGCTTCTTCCTCGCCTTCGTGGGCATCTGTTTCTGGCAGGCCGAGCGCCTCGTCTCGGGCGAGCCGCCCCCGCACCGCTGGCTCTCGGCCGGCCTGCTCGGGCTCGGCACGGCCCTGGCGACCGCGGCCCACGCGTCGGGGCACCTGCTGGTCCCCCTGCTCGGGGCCTGGGTCATCGCGCGCCGGGACCGCCTCGACCGCCTGCCCGAGCTCATCGCCTTCGCCGCCACCCACATGGTCCTGTACCTGGTCGGGCTGGCCGTCGTCGACGTGGTCCTCGGCCTGCCGCGGCACGCCGCCGGCCGCTCGGCCGAGTGGCTCAGCGAGTGGATCGACGTCGGCGCGATCTTCGGGCGGGTCCTGCCGAGCCTGTGGCACGAGGTCCTGGTCCCGTTCGCGCCGCTCAACCTCGCCCTCGTCTGGACCGTGCTCCGCGCGTGGCCGAATCCTCCGACGCTGCTGCAGGTCCGGGTCGGGGCCGCGGCCTTCGGCCTCTACTGGCTGGCCGCCCTGCTGATCCTCGCCGACCCCAACGACGGCTCGGCGATCGTCGAGCACGGGGCCTACCTGCTGCCGCTGGCGATCCCCGCCGCGTACTGGGTCGCGCGGCGGCTCGAGCCGGTGTGGCTCGACCTGCTCGTGCTCGCGTCCCTGGCCCTGGCCTGGAACGCGATCGACCTGCACGGTTACGAGAACCGCGGGCAGCAGGACGCGGCCATGGCCGCCGGCTTCGCGACCCTCGGGCTCGGCCCCGAGGACGTCGTGATCTGCGGGCCGGAGGAGTCGATGGGCCTCTACATCCAGGGCGCGACCTGCAAGCAGGTCATGGTCCTCGACTGCGCCGAGTGGAGCTCCGGGACGGCCGCCGGCGTCGTCGTCAAGATGCGCGAGCAGCTCGCCGAGGGCCGGCGCATCCTCGTCACGCAGCGGGCCCTGGACCTCCTCGGCGACGCACGCCTCGGCCCCGAGGCACAGATCTTCGGCGTCGCGCTGATGCAGTTCGAGCGGGGACCGGCGGTCGTCGGCAACGGGGCCGTGCTGGAGCTGCACCCGTGATCCCGCCGTCGACGGCGGCCGAGAACCACGCCTGGCTTGTGGGGCGCTTCGCGGCGCGGCTCCTCGCCGAGCGCCCCGCCGGGGTCTGCGACCTCGGCTGCGGCGCGGGCCGGCTGCTGCGGCTGCTGCGCGAGGCCGGCCTCCCGGCCCTTGGCGTCGAGCGCGACGAGGACGGGCTCGCGCCCCTGCGCGAGGACGGGCTGGAGGTCCGCGCGGCCGACCTGCAGGCGCTGCCGTTCGCCGCCCAGAGCCAGGCCTGGGTCGCGATGCGCCACGTGCCGCACCACCTCGCCGACCCGGCCCGCGGCCTGCGCGAGGCCTGGCGCGTGGCCCGCGACGGCCTGCTCGTCGCCGAGCCCTGGCGCGATCCGTCGGTGCCGAGCCAGCGCACGAGCCTCGCGGCGGACCTCTGGCTCAAGCGCCAGCACCGCCGCGCCGGCAGGATCCACGGCGACGATCTCGACGCCGGCGCCCTGCTGGCCCCGCTGCCGCCGGCCGAGGTCGCGTCGGTCGAGGTCTCCGTCGACCTGCGGCTGCGCGGCCGCGACCGCGAGGACTGGCTCGCGGAGGCGACGCCCTGGCTCGAGGCCCTGCCCCCGGGCGACCCCGACCGCGAGGTCCACGCCGAGCTCCTGGCCGCGATCGACCGCGACGGCCTGTCGTGGAATGGTTCCCTGTCGCTCACGATTCGGCGGCGTTGACCCGCAGCGGCTATCATCCCGGGCCACCCAGGACCCTCCACCCGAGCCGGAGCCCGACCCATGGACCCGAGCGGAATCTCGATCGACCGCAAGTCCCCGATGAAGCGCGAGCGGGAGGCGAAGCAGCGGACCGCGATCCGGGCCGCCAAGCGGGTCCTCCGCCAGGACCCGGAGGCCGACCTCTCGTCCCTGAGGGTCACCCCCGTGACCGACTTCTTCGCCTGCTTCGGCGTGCTGTTCGCGGTCGCCTTGGTCGTCGGAGCAATGTCGCAGACTTCGATCAACCTCGGCTGGTACGGCCTCCTCGGCTTCCCCTTGCTGAGCCTGATCTATGCCCTGATCCGGCGACCGCAGCGGCGGGCGGCGTTCAAGGTCGCGGAGCGCCTGCGGCTCCGGATCCTGCTCCTCGAGGCGGGCGAGGAGGAGGAGCGGCTCATGGGCATGACGGCATCCTGAGCCGTGAACGGTCCGGCAACACGGTCACCGACCTGGCCCTAGCCGGCCGGCACCGGCGCGCCCTCGAGCTCGAGCAGGCGGCGCTTGCGCCACAGGCCGCCGCCGTAGCCGGTCAGGCGGCCGTCGCTGCCGATGACGCGGTGGCAGGGGATCAGGACCGCGAGGCGGTTGTCGCCGTTGGCGCGGGCCACGGCGCGGACCGCCGACGGCCGGCCGATGGCCTCGGCGACGGCGGCGTAGCTCGTCGTCGTGCCGTACGGGATCGCGCGCAGGGCGTTCCAGACGCGGAGCTGGAACGCCGTCCCGCAGGGCGCGAGCGGGACCGTGAAGTCCCTGAGCGTGCCGGCGAGGTAGTCCTCGAGCTCGGCCCTGAGCAGGTCGAGCGCGGCGTTGCGGCCGGGCACGGCGCGGCAGCCGAGCCGGCGCCCGAGCGCGCGGAGCTGCCGCTCGAGCATGCGGCGGTCGGCGAACTCGCACAGCACGAGGCCCTCGTCGGTCGCCCCGGCCAGCATCGGCCCGAGCGGCGTGCGCAGGCGCGCCAGCAGGAGCTGCGGCGTCCGGCCCGCGCGGGCCGGCGGCTCGCCGCAGAGCCGTTGCACGGCCTCGGCGAAGCCGCTGCTCGACTCGAAGCCCGCGTCGAGGCCGGCCGCCAGCGCGTCCGACCCGGCGCGGATCCGGGCCAGGGCGCCGCCGAGCCGGCACGCGCGGCAGTACGCGTGGAAGGTCATGCCGTGCTCGCGCTTGAACCAGCGACGCACGCGGTCGGGGTGCAGACCGAGGGCGCGCAGGTCCTGCTCGCGGAAGCGCCGCCCGGGCTCGGCCTCGACGTGCTCGAGCAGGGGCGCGAGCCAGTCGGGCGCCGTGCCGGCCCGCTCGAGGGGGCGGCAGCGCTTGCAGGGGCGGTAGCCCGAGAACAGGGCGTCGCGGGCCGTGGCGAAGAACTCGACGTGCTCGGGCCGGGGCTTGCGGGCCGCGCAGGTCGGGCGGCAGAAGATCCCGGTCGTGCTGACGCCGGCCCAGAACAGCCCCTCCCAGGCAGGGTCGCGGTCGAGGAAGGCGCGCATCAGCTCGGCGCGGGGCGGGAGTCCGGTCAGGGTCGCTTCCATGGCGGCGAGGATCCTGCTTGCGGCCGGCCCCCGCCACCGGGATCCTCGCAGCGAATCCGGGAGGCCGGCCCTTGCAGCTCGAGCCCATCAAGATCACCGAGACGATCGAGCGGCTGAAGCTTCGGATCGAGGAACGCTTCCCCGGGTCCGGGCTGGCCCGGGTCTGCGACCGGCTGCTCTACCGGGCCCGGGAGACCGAGGAGGTCGTCGAGCGGCTCGGGACCCCGATCTGGCCGATCCGGGCCGTGTCCCTGCTGGTGATCCTGGCCTTCGTCGCGTCCCTGCTCGTGCTGGTCCTCAGCCACCGCATCGAGGAGGGCGCCTCGATGTCGGCGGTCGTGCAGACCCTCGACGCCGGCGGCAACGTCCTGCTGCTGCTCGGCCTGACCTCGGTGTTCCTGTGGTCCTGGGAGACCAAGGTCCGCCGCCGCCGCGCGATCGTCGCGATCAACCGGCTGCGCGACCTGGCCCACGTGGTCGACATGAAGCAGCTGACCAAGGACCCGGCCGTCGTCACGGGCTTCGACCTCAAGACCGCGTCGAGCCCCGCGCGGATCCTCGACGCCTTCCTGCTCGGCCGTTACCTCGACTACTGCTCCGAGTGCCTGTCGCTGATCTCCAAGCTCGGCTACCTCTACGTCGCCCGCTTCCAGGACCCGGTCGCGACCGACGCCGTCAACGAGCTCGAGGGCCTGTGCACCGGCCTCTCGCGCAAGGTCTGGCAGAAGATCATGATCCTCCGCGCCGAGCGCGGCCTGGCGGCGACGTCGGCGGCGCCCGCCGCTGCCGATCGGGCTCCGCGCCCGTCGTCGGAGCGCTGAGGGGCGTAGGGGAGGCGGAGACGACATGAGTTACATGACCCGGTCTCATCGCAGGACCGCTCCGGTCCGGGACCGAGCCGCGAGGGAGAGATGGCTGAAGTGGGCGGCCATCGGCCTGTTGGGGCTACAAGTCTCGGGCTGGCTCGGGGCCTGGCTGCTCTACCTCTCCGGCTGGAGCACCATGGTGGGATCGCGGTTGTCGCCTCACGCCCGCACGGTGTTCTATCTCGGTTTCAGTCTCGTTCCACCGGCCCTCGTCCTCGCCGGCGGGCTCTACTGCCGTGGTGCGGACCGGCATGACGGCCGGTGCACTGCCCGGTCCTGGTGGGCTTGGTCGGCGGTACCCAACCTGTTCTTCCTGGCCATGGGGCTTGATGTGTTCTGGGGCAACTGGACCGACAACAATCACTGGGACAGCAACTTCTTCCTCGCGGGCGTCGCGATCTGCTTCACGGTCCTCTGCCACCTGTTGACGCTCGGGTGGTTCGCATGGCTGTCCATGGCCGAGGTCTGGAAGGGGCGAAGGCGTGTCGTGGTCCCGATCGGGGCCTGCTACATCGTGCCGATCATCGTGGGCTGGACCCTGTTCGGAATCCGAGGCCACTGAGGCGATAGCGGCATGAGCGACAGCTGCGACGACGGACCCGAACGCTTCGTCTACCTGCCCGAGATGTACATGGATGGAGGGGAGGGGCTGCTGGCCATGATGGACCGCCTGCGGGAGGAAGGCATCCCGTTCGACCTCGACGCCTCGGCGGCCATGCAGCCGGGCTCCAGCCGGTACAGCCTCCCGATCCACCGGCGGGTCGGCATCCGGATCCGTGACACTGATGCTCCGGCGATCGCCAAGGCGTGGTTCTCCGAGACCATCTACGCGGACAAGGTCAGCCCCGTCGACGGACCCTGCCCGGACTGCGGGGAGGAGCTCGTCCAGGCGCTGCGCTGCCCGGCCTGCGGGCTGTCGTTCATGGCCGAGCTCGGCACCGATGACCCCTGGATCCGCTTCCTGCTGCGCTTCCACCCCGCGGCCGTGCTCCGGGCCGAGGAGGACACGGAGGAGGTCCGGATCGAGCCCGTCGCCGGCCTCGCCGACCGGATCGATGACGTGCCCGAGGCCGACGAGACGTCGAGCTCCTGGCCGCTGGTCGCGGCCGTGCTCCTGCTCGCCCTGCAGGCCACGGCCTGGTTGGGTGCAGTGCTCTGCGAAGCCTTCGACCTGAGCGGCGCGGCGGCTCGCTCGCCGGGATGGACGTCGTACGGCGCGGTCAAGTACCTCTGCTTCGGCCTGGCTCCCCTGGCCTTGGTGCTGGCCGGGGGCATCCACTGCCACGTCGCGGACGGGAGGGACGGCCGGAGCACCGCGCGCGCCTGGTGGACGTGGGCGCCGCTACCCAACCTGTTCTTCCTGGCCCTCGGTATCGACGTCCTGTTCGAGACCTGGGCGCGGGGGTCCCACTGGTCCCGTCTGTTCGGCCTGCTGGGCACCTCGATATGGACCGCGGTGCTGTTCTGCTGCCTGACGATCGCCTGGTTCGTGTGGCTGGCCTGGGGGCGGCGCTGGCGGTGCAGGCGCAGGGTGCTGGTCCCGATCGGGGTTTGCTTCCTCCTGCCGGTGTTCATGATCTGGGCCCTGTACGCGATGCCCGGCCACTGAGCCCCCCGGACCGCGCACGAGGAGGCGCGTCACGAGTCGATGGCCAGCAAGAAGAAGAAGCCGGGCGGTGGGCTGGTCTGGGACAGCGACCAGGGCCGGACCTGTCCGGGCTGCGAGCGGGCGGTCGCCGACTGCGTCTGCGACGACGCGGGCGGCGGGGGCGACGGCGGTGGGGGGCCGGCGCGCCTCTCGTACGAGACCAAGGGCCGCAAGGGCAAGGGCGTCACGGTCGTGGCCGACCTCGGGCTCGGCGCCGTCGCCCTGGGCCTGCTGGCCAAGGAGCTCAAGGCCGTCTGCGGCTCGGGCGGCACGGTCGAGGACGGCAGGGTCCTGATCCAGGGCGACCACCGCGACCGGGTCGAGGCCCTGCTCCGCGCCAAGGGCCACGCGGTCCGGAGGGTCGGCGGGTGAGCGCGCGCTGCTCATGGTGCGGGGACGACCCGCTGTACGTCCGCTACCACGACGAGGAGTGGGGCTTCCCGGTCGGCGACGACCGGCGCCTGTTCGAGAAGCTCTGCCTGGAGGGCTTCCAGGCCGGACTGAGCTGGCTGACGATCCTGCGCAAGCGCGAGGCCTTCCGCCGCGCCTTCGCCGACTTCGACTTCGAGCGCGTGGCCCGGTTCGGGGAGCGCGACGTCGAGCGGCTGCTCGGCGACGCCGGCATCGTCCGCCACCGCAGGAAGATCGAGGCCGCGATAAGAAACGCCCGCGCGACCTCGGAGCTCGTCGCGGCCGAGGGCTCGCTGGCCGCCTTCGTGTGGGCCTTCGAGCCCGCCCCCGATCGGCGGCCGCGGCGGATCACGCCGGCGGTCCTGCGCGAGCTGACCGCCACCGACGAGTCGCGCGCCCTGGCCGCGGCGCTCAAGCGGCGCGGCTTCGTGTTCGTCGGCCCGACGACGATGTACGCGCTGATGCAGGCAATGGGGCTCGTCGACGACCATTTCGAGCACTGCCCGACCCGCGCCCGCGTCGAGGCGGCTCGGGCCGTCTTCCCGCGCCCCGGTCGAGCCTGAGCGCGGCGATCCGTCATAATGGTCCGCTCGTCGCGCAGCCTCGCAGGTCCCCCCTGCCACCCGAGGGTCTCCCGATGCCATCGTCCCGGTCCGGCGCCCCCCGCCCGCTCGTCCTGCTCTCGGCCGTCCTCGTGCTCGCCGCGGCCGCCGTCCTGCTGCTGCTCGAGCCATGGAGGTCGGGCGCGCCGACGGACGTGACCGGGACCCGGGGCGGGGACACGGCCGGGATCCAGGCCGAGGGCGAGGTCGCCGGCCGCGAGAAGCAGGGCGCGACGGTCGAGGCCACCGGTCCGGCGGCGCGCACCGAGGTCGAGGCGACCCGCGTCCTGCGCGGCGTCTTCGTCGCCCCGCAGGGCCCCTGGCCCGGCGGCGGTCAGGCCGTCCTGGCCGAGGCCAGCGAGCTGCCCGAGGGCGGGATCATGGGCCTCATGAACATCGGCATGAAGGCCGCGCGGGGGCAGGGGAGCTTCGCCAAGGACCCGGCGAACAGGAGGCAGGCCGAGCGCTCGATGAAGCGGATGTTCGGCCGGGGCGAGCCGCTCGCCACGGTCGAGGTCCACGCCGACGGCAGCTTCGAGCTCCGCGACCCGCCGGCCGGCAAGGCCGAGATCCGCCTCTCCCACCCGGTCCTGCGGCTGCCCGAGGCCGTGCCGGTCGTCGTGCCGGTGGAGGGCACGGTCGACGCCGGCGCGCTGCGGGCCGAGAGCGCCGGGGCCCTCGTCGTCCTCGTCGCCGACGAGGCCGGCGACCCGATCCAGGGCGCGCACTGCGAGCTCGGCCGCAAGCCCGACTTCGCCAGGTTCCAGGACCCGTCCCAGCTCAAGGACCTGCCCAAGCTGATGCGCGACCTGTTCCCCTCCGAGGCCACGACCGACGCCCGCGGCGTCGCGCGCTTCGACGGCGTGGCCCCGGGCGTCGACTGGAAGCTCGAGGTCGAGCGCCAGGGCCTGCAGAAGGACGAGCGCAGCGTGCGGCTCGCCGCCGGCGTCGAGACGATCGAGCGCGTGCGCCTGGCCGACGGCGTGCTGCTCGAGGTCACGGTCCTCGGCCCCGACGGCAAGCCCTACCCGCAGGCACGGCTCAGCCTGACGCCCAAGGACCCGCCCGAGGACATGCGCGCGGACCTGTCGTTCAGCCCGATCCCGGCCAACCAGGAGCAGCTCGCGTCGGTCCGGCTCCAGGCCGACGACCACGGGGTCTGCCGGCGCAAGGGCATCGCCCCCGGCGCCTGGGTGCTGCGCAACACGACGGCCGGCTACCGGCCGTCCCCGGCCGACCTCGTCCTCGTGCGCGGGCGCGACGAGCGGCGGACCCTGACCCTCGACCCCGGCGTGACGATCAGCGGCACGGTCCGCGACGAGGCCGGCGAGCCGGTGTCCAAGGCCCGCGTCATGCACGTCGCGCTGCTCGGCGAGAGCTTCATGGGCTTCGACCTCGGCTCGATGATGGGCAAGGACATGCTCCGGCTGGTCGCGCGCGAGCAGGGTATCGACAGCGGGGACGACGGGAGCTTCGTGCTCGGCGGCTTCGAGGCCGACCAGGAGGCCCACCTGCTCGTCGACGCCGAGGGCTTCGACGTCGCCCGCGTCGACGGGATCAAGGCCGGGGCGACCGACGTCGTCATCCGCCTGAAGCCGGCCGTGTACCTGACCGGCCACGTCGTCGACCCGGACGGCAAGCCGGTCCCGGCCTACAAGGTCGTGCTGTCGTCGACGATGTGGCTCGTCATGAAGGTCGAGCTCGCGTCCGAGACCGTCGCGGACCCGGAGGGGCGGTTCCGCCTCGACCGCCTGCCGCGCGAGGGCCTGACGCTGACGATCGAGGCCGAGGGCTTCGCCCCGTTCGAGCAGCAGGTCTCGCTGACGGCCGGCTCGGTCGACCTCGGCGCCCTCGAGCTGTCGCGGCCGGGCGCGATCGCCGGCACGACCGTCGACCCCGACGGCCGGCCGGTCCCCGACGTCCTCGTCCGCGTGGCCCAGGGCGGCTTCCAGGACTCGGCCCTGTTCGCCCAGATGATGGGCGACTCCAGGGCGCTGTACCGCAGCGACGAGGAGGGGAGGTTCCGGATCGAGGGCCTGGCCCCGCGCCGGCTCCGGCTCCTGGCCGACAAGGACGGCTACGCGCCGGGGCGCAGCAGGGCGCTCAAGGTCGAGGCCGGCAAGACCCTCGAGGGCGTCGTCCTGGCCCTGAGCAGGGGCGGGGTCGTCGCGGGCCGGGTCATCGAGCGCGACGGGCCCGGCCTGGCCGGCTGGCGGGTCCAGGCCGGCAAGACCGACGGCAGCGCGATGGGCTTCACCGAGACCGGGCCGGACGGCAGCTTCCGCATCGAGGCCCTGGCCCCGGGCGTCTACAAGGTCGACGGCTTCCCCAAGGACCTCATGGCCCGGGTCGGGCGGGCGAGCTACGACCCCCAGAAGGGGACCGGCCTCGGCGACATCATCAAGGCGGCCACGCGGCTGTCGGTGTCGGGCCGGGTCGTCGTCAAGGACGGCGAGGTCGCCGAGCTCGAGCTCGTGCACGAGCCCGAGGTCGCCGACCCCGACGCCGCGGCCGTCGAGGGCAGCGTGACCGTCGGCGGCCGGCCGCTGGAGAAGGGCCTCGTGACCTTCCAGGAGCCCGGCGCCTCGCTGCCGAGCCGGATGGCCAACCTCCGGGCCGGCGGGCGCTTCGAGGTCGAGGACCTCCGCCCCGGGTCCTGGCTGGTCAAGGTCCGCCGCGACATCCTCGGCGGCCAGATCGGCGCCACGACCCAGGTCCGGGTCGGAGAGGGCGGGCGACGCCGCGTCGACCTGGACCTGCCCGGCGGCAGGGTCGAGGGCAAGGTCCTGCGCGAGGACGGGGCCCCGGCGGTCGGCGTGATCCTGAGCCTGCAGCGCGAGGGGCAGCTCGACAGCGAGGTCGACCGCCTCGAGTTCGGCGAGGGGACCCACCTCAGCGGCGAGGGCGGGAGCTTCGAGTTCGAGGGCCTCGAGGCCGGGACCTACGACCTCGTCGCCAAGGACCTCGGCTTCCGCGGCGGCGGCCGCGGCACCGCGCGCATGCCGTCGATCGTGCTCGGCGCCGGCGAGGACCGGGACGACCTGGTCCTGACCCTCGGCAAGGGCTCGGCCCTCGAGGTCCGCGTGCTGACGGCCTCGGGCCCCAAGACCAACGCGGTCGTGACCCTGTGCGACGGCAGGGGCCTGCCGATGACCCTGTTCCCCCGCCGCCTCACCGACGCCGACGGCACGGCCCGCTTCGACGGCCTGCCCGACGGGCGCTACCGGGTCTCGGTCGAGGGGCCCGGGGCCGCGCCGGCCCTCGGCGAGGCCGTCCTGCTCACCGGCGGCCGCCGGGAGCTGCAGAGCCTGCTGCTCGGCGAAGGCGTGCCGACCTCGCTGCGGTGGCTGGGCGAGATCCCCGAGGCCTGGACCGGGGGGACCGTGCTCTACACGGTCTGGTCGGGCGACGGGGCCTTCCTCCGCGCCGGTCGCCTGCGCGTGCCCCGCACCTCGGCGGTCCAGCTCCCGATCGGCTCCTTGACGCCGGGCCGCTACCGCCTGCGCCTCGAGCACCCGCTGTTCGGGCGCTACGAGAAGGAGCACGAGGTCGACCGCGGGACCGCGGCCGTCTGGGGCATCCGGATCGACGACCGCTGAGGGCCGGGGGACGGGTCCTTTCCCGTCCCCTTTCGTTGCCCGTCCGAAGGCCCGTCCCTACAGTGCTCGCGCCGCCGGAGTCCGGTCGGATCCGGGCTCGGAGCCGGGTCTCGGCGGGTATTCGGAGGCCATGTACTACGACTTCCTCAACGTCGCGGCGCTCGCGATCGGCGGGATCGTGTTCGTGTACGCGAACATGGTCTTCTTCTCGCTGATCAGGCCGAACAAGCCCAACGAGCTCAAGCTGTCGTCGTACGAGTGCGGCATCGAGGTCTTCGGCTCGGCCTGGGTCCGGTTCGACATGCGCTACTACTCGGTGGCGCTGATCTTCCTGATCTTCGACCTCGAGATCGCCTTCCTCTTCCCCTGGTCGGTCGTGTTCAAGGAGCTCGGCGCGATCGCGAGGGTCGAGGGGCTGATCTTCGTCTTGATCCTGTTCCTCGGCCTGGCCTACGTCTGGGCCAAGGGCGACCTCGACTGGGTCAAGTCCTACACCAAGGGCCATGAGATCCGGCTCGGCGACACGCCGGCCGACGAGGCCCGGCGGCTGGCCGGCGCGGTCCGGCCCGAGCCCGCCGCCCCCGAGGCCGTGGCCGAGGCCGGGCCCGAGGGCCGGGGGGCCTGAGGAGCGACGATGGGAGTGCTCGAGAACACCTTCGACGAGAACGTGCTGACGACCACGGTCGACCGGATCGTCAACTGGGCCCGCCGCTCGTCGGTCTGGCCGATGACCTTCGGCCTGGCCTGCTGCGCGATCGAGATGATGGCCGTCGGCTGCGCCCACCACGACATGGACCGCTTCGGGGCGGGCGCCTTCCGGGCCACGCCGCGGCAGTCGGACCTGATGATCGTCGCCGGCACCGTGACCTTCAAGATGGCCGAGGCCATCCGGCGCCTGTACGAGCAGATGCCCGACCCCAAGTACGTGCTGGCGATGGGCGCCTGCGCGACCGGGGGCGGCCCGTACTACAAGTACGGCTACCACGTCGTGAAGGGCGTCGACCGCGTCGTGCCGGTCGACGTCTACGTGCCCGGCTGTCCGCCGCGGCCCGAGGCCCTGATCGACGGACTCATGGCCATCCAGGCCAAGATCGACCGCGAGCGGGTCATCCGCAAGCGGAGCGTGTCGGCCTGAGGGGGCCGTGACCGTGATGGACTTCGACGCGATCGCGGACCGGATCGAGACGAGGTGCCCGGGCGCCGTCCTGGGCCGCTTCGGCGCGCCGTCCAAGGACCCGTACGTCCGGGTCGCGCCCGCGCGGCTCGTAGAGGTCATGCAGGTGCTGCGCGACGACGCCGAGCTCGGCTTCGAGATGGTCGTCAGCATCGCGGGCGTCGACTGGCAGCGCTGGGAGCCCAGGGCCCCGCGGGTCAAGAAGGACGAGGCGCCCCCGCCCGAGCCGGAGCAGCCGCCGCGGCGCTTCGACGTCGTCTACCACCTCCTCGCCGTGCACCGCAACCTCCGGCTCGTCGTGCGCTGCGCCTGCGACGACGACGACGCGCCGGCGATGCCGACGCTGACGGGCCTGTACCCGTCGGCCGACTGGCACGAGCGCGAGACCTGGGACCTCATGGGCATCGACTTCACGGGGCATCCCGACCAGCGCCGCATCCTGTGCTGCGAGGACTGGGTCGGCCACCCGCTGCGCAAGGACTACGAGTTCCCCAAGGAGTACCACGGCATCAGCGCCGAGTAGCCGCATGAGCCAGCTCCACGACACGGGCACGATCAGGCCGACCGGCGAGCGCGAGCTCGTGCTCGACGTCCGTACGCAGGACATGGAGATCAACATGGGCCCGCAGCACCCGGCGACGCACGGGGTGCTCCGCGTGGTCCTGACCGCCGACGGCGAGGTCGTGACCTCGGCCGTGCCGTACGTCGGGTACATCCACCGCTGCGCCGAGAAGATCGGCGAGTCGGTCGACTACAAGATGTTCGTCCCGTACACGGACCGCTACGACTACCTGGCGGCGATGAACAACAACGTCGGCTTCTGCCTCGCGGTGGAGGCGGCCGGCGGGATCGAGGTGCCCCCGCGGGCCACGTGGCTGCGGATGATCATCTGCGAGCTCAACCGGATCGGCTCGCACCTGATCGCGTTCGGGACCTACGGCATGGACATCGGCGCGTTCACGCCGTTCCTGTACGGGTTCCGCGAGCGCGAGTGGATGATGTCGCTGTTCGAGAAGATCTGCGGCGCGCGCCTCACCTACAGCTACTGCTACCCGGGCGGCGTGTGGAACGACGCCCCCGAGGGCTGGTTCGACGAGCTGCTGCGGTTCTGCGACGTCTTCGACCGCAAGTGGCGCGAGTACGACGCGCTGCTGACGCGCAACAAGATCTTCATCGAGCGCACGCGGGACGTCGGGATCGTCACGGCCGAGCAGGCCCTGGCGAGCGGCTGGACGGGGCCGTGCCTGCGGGCGTCGGGCGTCCGCTTCGACCTCCGCGAGGCCCAGCCCTACATGTTCTACGACGAGGTCTCCTTCGACGTGCCGATCGGGCGCGGCGAGGTGGGCACGGTCGGGGACTGCTGGGACCGCTACTGGGTGCGCATGGCCGAGATGCTGCAGTGCACGCGCATCATCCGGCAGTGCGTCGAGAGCCTGCGCAAGGACACCGTCGCCGGCGAGGTCAAGACCGAGATGAAGACCTACCGCGTCGCCCCGGGCGACGCCTACGTCGGCATCGAGAACCCGCGCGGCGAGCTCGGCCACTGGGTCCTCGCCGACGGCAACGACGTGGCCTACCGGCTCAAGATCCGCGGCCCCTCCTTCTGCAACCTCAGCATCCTGCCGGAGGTCCTGCCGGGCACGCTGATCGCCGACGCGGTCGCGATCATCGGTTCGATCGACATCGTGCTCGGGGAGGTGGACCGGTGACCCTGGCACTCGCGGCGCAGGGGGCCCGCGGCGGGCTGTTCGAGGGGCTGTGGGGGATGGGCCCCCTGGTCTCGGCCATCCTCGGCTTCTTCGTCGTGCTCGGGGTCGCGTCGGTCCTGCCGATGTTCTGGACCTGGGCCGAGCGACGCGTCGCCGGGCGCATCCAGCAGCGCCCCGGGCCCAACCGCGTCGGGCCGTTCGGGCTGATCCAGGCCCTGGCCGACGGCGTGAAGCTGATGGTCAAGGAGGACATCGTCCCCGCCGACTCGAGCCGCTTCCTGTTCATGCTGGCGCCGGCCATCGTGCTCGGGGGGACGCTCGTCGCGTTCGGCATGCTGCCGCTGAGCCCGAGCGGGATCATCGTCGACACCCACCTGGGCATCTACCTGATCGGCGCCTTCCTGGCCCTCGAGGCCATCGGCGTGATCATGGCCGGCTGGGCGTCCAACAACAAATGGTCGATCCTCGGCGGCATGCGCGAGGCCGCGCAGCTGGTCAGCTACGAGGTCCCGATCGGGATCCTGTTCCTGATGGCCGGCGTCGTCTACGGCTCCCTGAACCTCGCCGACATGGTCCACGGCCAGGAGGACGGGGCCTTCTTCGGGCTCGGCGGGTGGCTCGTGTTCCGCATGGTCCCGTTCGGCCCGATCGCCTTCCTCGTGTTCTACACGGCGATCCTGGCCGAGTCGAAGCGCGCCCCGTTCGACCTGCCCGAGGCCGAGTCCGAGCTCGTCAGCGGGTTCCACACCGAGTACTCGGGCATCCGGTTCTCGTTCTTCTTCCTGTCCGAGTACGCCGCGATGTTCCTGCTGTCGGGCATCGCCGTGTGCATCTTCCTCGGCGGCTGGAACCTCCCGCTCGTGCCCGGCTCGTTCTGGCGCGACCACGGCATCGTCGGCGAGCTGCTCGCGGCCGCCTCGATGATCCTCAAGTCCTTCGTCCTGGTCTTCGTGATGCTGTGGCTGCGCTGGACGCTGCCGCGCATCCGCATCGATCAGGTCATGTCGGTCTGCTACAAGTACCTGACGCCGCTCGCCTTCGCCTGCCTGCTGGCCGCGGCCTTCTTCGTGGAGACCGAGGCCTGAGGAGCCCGCCGTGAGAGCCCGCTCACCAGTCACGCGCTACTTCCGGAACCTCTGGTCGGGGTTCTTCACGACGCTCGTGGGGATGCGGATCACGATCCAGTACTTCTTCACGAAGACGGTGACGTTCCAGTACCCCGAGCAGCGCATGCCGATCGCGCCGCGCTACCGGGGCATCCACTACCTCGAGCAGGACCTGTGCATCGCCTGCCGCGTCTGCGAGCGCGCCTGCCCGATCGACTGCATCGAGATCCGCTTCGAGCGGCACCCCGGCTCGGTCAACGAGTGGTTCGAGTTCTCGCTCGACTACAACAAGTGCATGTTCTGCGAGCTGTGCTGCCACCCCTGCCCGACGACCTGCATCCACATGGGCAGGAGATGCGCGCTGGTCAAGACGACCGTGGTGAGCTCGTCCACGACCTCCTGACCTGGGACGGCCTGCGCGACCTCGACCACGACAAGATCCACGAGGCCGAGGAGGAGAAGAAGCGCAAGGCCGAGGAGGTCGCCGCCCGCAAGGCGGCCGCCGAGAAGGCCAAGGCCGAGAAGGAGGCCGCCGACAAGGCCGAGGCCGAGCGCAGGGCCGCCGAGGAGAAGGCCGCAGCCGAGAAGGCAGCAGCCGAGAAGGCGGCGGCGGACGCAGCCGAGGCCGAGCGCAAGGCCGCAGAGGCCAAGGCCGCCGCGGAGAAGGCCGCCGCGGAGAAGGCTGCCGCGGAGAAGGCCGCCGCGGAGAAGGCTGCCGCCGAGAAGGCGGCGGCGGAGCGGGCCGAGGCCGAGCGCGTGGCCGCGGAGGCCAAGGCCGCCGAGGAGGCACCCGCCGCGAAGCCGGTCAGGAAGGCGGCCAAGAAGGCGGTGAAGAAGGCCCCCAAGAAGGCGGCCAAGAAGACCACCAAGAAGTCGACCAAGAAGGGCGGGTCCACGCGCAAGCCGAAGCGCGACGGCTCGGGGGAGGACTGAGGGGTCGATGAACGCCATGACCCTGACCTTCCTCGTGCTGGCGACGGCGACCATCGCCGGCAGCCTGATCGTGCTGTGGTCGGGCTACGTCGTCTACTCGATCTTCGGCCTGATGCTGTCCCTGCTCGGGGTCGCCGGCCTCTACGTCCTGCTCGGCTCCGACTTCCTGGCCGTGACGCAGATCGTCGTCTACGTCGGCGGCGTCCTCGTCCTGTACCTGTTCGGCATCATGCTGTCGCCGCCGGACCGGCGTGAGCGCAACGTGACGCTGATCGGGGCCTGCTCGGTCCTGGGCGCGGTCGCGGCCCTGTACCTGCTCGGCTCGGCCCGGGCCATGGAGGGCCGGTGGGTGCTGCCCGCCGAGCCGACCGCGGCGCCCGAGGGCGAGCTGATCCGCCAGGTCGGCCGCGCCTTCCTCGACCGCGAGCGCTACCTGCTGGCCTTCGAGCTGGCCTCGGTCCTGCTCCTCGTCGCGCTGATCGGCGCCGTCTACATCGCCCGCCGCCGGGTGGAGGCCGAGGAATGATCGCGTCGCTCCTGCCGGACCTGGCCCAGGCCACGGCCGCGTCGGCCCACCCGATCCCCGTGACCTGGTACCTGACCCTGTCGCTGGTCCTGTTCCTGGTCGGCGTCCTGACGATCGTGTCGCGGCGCAACCTGATCTACGTGCTCATGGGCGTCGAGCTGATCCTCAACGCCGCGAGCCTCAACTTCGTGGCGTTCGCGGCCTATCGGGGCCCCCAGGCCCTGCTCGAGGGCACGATCGTCGGAACGTTCGTCGTCGTGCTGGCCGCCTCGGAGGCGGCGATCGCCCTCGCCATCGTGCTCAACGTCTTCGGCGCCTTCGGGTCGGTCCGGCCCGAGGACCCCAACCTGATGCGGGAGTAGTCGGGAGGTGCTCGCCTTGCTGGCGCAGATCGAGACGAGCTGGGGTCCGTTCACGCAGTCCCACGTCGGGATGATGCTGTGGATCATCGCCCTGCCCCTGCTGGCCTTCGGCCTGCAGATCTTCGTCGGCCGCCGCCTCCCGCGGCAGGGCGACTGGCTCCCGACGGCGGCGATCTTCACGGCCCTCGTCCTGGCCGCGACCCTGTTCCACCGCGGCATCGTCCTCGACCCGAGCCCGCAGCTCCTGCTCCACAGCGCGCGCGACGTCCCGCTCGGCCAGCGGGGCTGGAGCCTCGACTGGTTCTTCGGGGGACCGGCAGCTACGACGTCACGTTCTCGCTGCTGTTCGACAACCTCACGGCCGTGATGCTGATGGTCGTGACGGTCGTCAGCGCCCTCGTGCACCTGTTCAGCATCGGGTACATGAAGGGGGACCGGCTCTACTCCCGGTTCTTCGCCTACCTGGCGCTGTTCTCGTTCGCGATGCTCGGCCTCGTGCTGAGCGGCAACCTGCTGATGCTCATGATCTGCTGGGAGATCATGGGCCTCGCCAGCTACCTGCTGATCGGGTTCTGGTTCCACAAGAAGAGCGCCGCCGACGCGGCCAAGAAGGCCTTCCTGGTCACGCGGGTCGGCGACGTCGGCATGCTGCTCGGGTTCTTCGTGCTGTGGTCCCGGTTCCAGACCCTCGACATCCTCCAGGTGTTCGAGCTGGCCGCGCGCGAGGTCGAGGCCAACGGCGGCCACGCCCCGGGCTGGATGATCGGCGCAGGCCTCCTGATCTTCCTGGGCCCGGTCGGCAAGTCGGCCCAGTTCCCGCTGCACATCTGGCTCCCGGACGCGATGGAGGGCCCGACCCCGGTCTCGGCCCTGATCCACGCCGCGACGATGGTCGCGGCCGGCGTCTACCTGATCGCCCGGCTGTTCCCGTTCTACCTGTTCACGCCGGAGGTCCTCCTCGTCATCGCGATCCTCGGCGCGTTCACGGCCCTGATCGCCGCGACGATCGGCTGCACGCAGTGGGACATCAAGAAGGTGCTCGCCTACAGCACGGTGTCCCAGCTCGGGTTCATGATGACCGCGCTCGGCTGCGGCGCGCTCGCGGCCGGGACGATGCACCTCATGACCCACGCCTGGTTCAAGGCCTGCCTGTTCCTCGGGTCGGGCTCGGTCATCCACGGGATGCACCACCACCAGGACATGCGGGAGATGGGGGGGCTCCGCCGGCGCATGCCGGTCACGTACGTGACCATGCTGATCGCGACCCTGGCGATCTCGGGCGTGCCGCTCCTCTCGGGCTTCTACAGCAAGGACGCGATCCTCGCCGCGACGCTGCACCCGACGCCGGCCTACGCGGCGCTCGGCCACCACGCCCAGGGCCTGCTGTGGGCGATCCCGGCCGTCCTCCTGCCGATCGCCGCGTTCCTGACGGCGTTCTACATGTTCCGGATGGTCTTCCTGACGTTCCACGGCGAGGCCAAGAGCGGCCACGCCGAGAAGGCGCACGAGTCGCCGTGGACGATGACGTCGGGGCTCGTCGTGCTGGCGGTGCTGTCGGTGTTCGGCGCCTCGCCGTGGCTGTTCAACCTCGACCTGCTCGGCCACCACATCTGGTTCGACCGCCTCGTCGTGCCGATGACCTACGAGGCCGGCCGGCTGGCCCTGCCCGAGGAGGCCCCCGAGGTCGCCCACGGCATCGCCCCCCTGCTGATCTCGCTGCTCGTCGCCGGCGGCGGCATCCTGGCCGCCTTCCTCGTCTACCACTGGAAGCGGGTCCCGGCCGAGCGCGTCGCCGCCGCCTTCGGCCCGCTCCACCGCGCCGCCGAGGCCAAGTACTGGATCGACGAGGGCGTCGACCGCTTCGTCGTGCGCCCCCTCGTCTACCACTGGAACGTCTGGATGGCGGTGTTCGACAACGTCGTCATCGACGGCGTCGTCAACGGCGTCGGCCGGGCCGGCCGCCGGGTGGGGGCGATCTGCGGCTTCGTCGACAAGAACGTCGTCGACGGCTCGGTCAACGTCCTCGGCTTCGCGACCCAGGTCTTCGGGGCCGTCGCCCGGATCTTCCAGACCGGCTTCCTGACCCACTACATGACCAGCCTCGCCGTCGTCGTCGTCATCGGCCTCGCGATGTTCGGCGGCGCCATGCAGTGGGTGCTGATCGCCCTCCTCCCGGTCGTCTTCCTCGGATACGTCTTCCTCGCGCGCCGGGCCTGAGCCCGCCACGGTCCACGGAACAGACATGCTCGCTACCCTCCTCCAAGGCGCCGCCTCCTCCTCCGGGGGCGGGATCCTCTCGGTCCTGACCTTCGCGCCGGTCATCGGGATGCTCGTCATCCTGTTCCTGCCGCGGTCCCGGACCGAGGCGATCAAGACGGTCGCCGCCTGCGCGGCCTTCGTCCCCCTCGCCCTGTCGATCTGGCTCTGGTTCGCCTACGACAAGGCCAGCCCCGGCGTCCTCGCCGAGAACATGAGCTTCGTCGAGCAGGCGAGCTGGATCCCGACGCTCGGCATCAAGTACTACGTCGGCGTCGACGGGCTCTCGGTCCCGATCCTGTTCCTGAGCTGCCTGATCTTCTTCTTCGCCGTGTTCTCGAGCTGGACGATCGGGAAGGGGGTCAAGGGCTACTTCGCGATGTTCCTGCTGCTCGAGACGGGGACCAACGGCTGCTTCGTCGCCCTCGACTTCTTCCTCTTCTACGTGTTCTGGGAGCTGATGCTGCTCCCGATGTACTTCCTGATCGGCATCTGGGGCGGGCCGCGCCGCGAGTACGCCGCGATCAAGTTCTTCCTCTACACCCTGCTCGGCTCGGTGCTGATGCTCGTCGCCCTGGTCGCGCTCTACATGCAGTGCGGGACCTTCGACCTCATGCAGCTGGCCGCGATGGCCCGCGACCCGCAGTCGACGCTCTACGCCGCCGGGGCCCCGTCGGTGTTCGGGTGGAAGTTCCTGCCGTGGGTGTTCTGGTTCCTGTTCATCGGCTTCGCCGTCAAGGTCCCGATCGTCCCGCTGCACACCTGGCTGCCCGACGCCCACGTCGAGGCCCCGACGCCGATCTCGGTCATCCTCGCCGGCATCCTCCTCAAGCTCGGCGGCTACGGGATGATGCGGATCCTGTTCCCGATCGGCAGCTCGGTCATGCAGCAGCCCGAGACGATCCTGACGATCGCGCTCATCGGGACCGTGTCGATCCTCTACGGCGCCTTCGTCGCGATGGCGCAGACCGACTTCAAGAAGCTCGTCGCGTACAGCTCGGTCTCGCACATGGGCTTCGTGCTGCTCGGCTTCGCCGCCCTCAACCACCAGGGCATGACCGGCGCGGCCGCGCAGATGTTCAACCACGGCCTGTCGAGCGCGATGCTCTTCCTCATCGTCGGCGTGTTCTACGACCGCGCCCACCACAGGGACCTCGGGCGCATGGGCGGCCTGGCCTCCACGATGCCCAAGTACGCGGGCCTCGCCATGATCGGGATCTTCACGTCGATCGGCCTGCCGGGCCTGGCCGGCTTCGTCTCGGAGTTCTGGGTCCTCCTCGGCGCGTTCAGCAGCGACGCCCACGGCTCGCTCCGCCTCCTGGCGATCCTGTCGGCCCTGGGCATCGTCCTGACGGCCGGTTACCTGCTGTGGACGATCCAGCGCGTGTTCCTCGGCAAGCCCAAGGACCCGGCCTACGAGCAGTACCCCGACATCGACGCCCGGGAGACCGTGACGCAGGCGCCCTTCGCCGTGCTGTGCGTGCTCTTCGGCGTGCTCCCCTTCCTCCTCCTGTCGCAGTACGGCGCGTCGGTCCAGGGCCTCCTCGACCTGCTCGGACGGTGACGATGGCCCTCGCGCGGACACAGGTGGCCTGAGCCATGGAAGCCTTCTTCCCGGACCTCGTCGCGGTCGGCCCCGAGCTGATCCTGTGCGGGACCCTCCTCCTGGTCCTGATGGTCGACCTGTGGCGCATGGGCCGCGGCCACGGCTTCGTCTGGCTCGTCGCCTTCGGCACGGCGCTGGCCGGCTGCCTGGCCCTGATCCACTACGGCTCGGTCTACAACGAGGCCACCGGCGGCACGGACGGCCTCGTCCTGCTGCCCGAGTTCATCGGCATCGCCGGCTCGTACGCGCTGTTCACGATCGCCGACCTGTGGTTCCGGGGCCGCGACCGCTGGGTGCCCGGCGCGATCGTCATGCTGGGCACGGCCATCGCGGCCTACCGGCTGTGGGGGATCGGCCAGGAGGTCTTCGACGGCACCGCGGTCGTCCAGGACCACTGGGGCGCGCTGATCCATGCCGACGGCCTCGGTGTCCTGCTCCGCGGCCTGGCCCTCCTGTCGCTGTTCTTCACGGCCCTGTTCACGATCTTCTACCGGCCGATGCAGCGCGGCCTGGCCAGCAGGGGCGTGCCCGAGTTCCTGACCTGCCTCGTCTGCGCCCACCTCGGCGGCATGCTGCTGGTCCAGACCCAGCACCTGCTGTTCCTGTTCCTGGCGCTCGAGATCCTGTCGCAGTGCAGCTACCTGCAGGCCGGCATGCTCAAGGGCGACCGGCGCTCGAGCGAGGCCGGGCTCAAGTACGTCCTCTACGGCTCGATGGCCTCGGGCCTGATGCTGTTCGGCTTCTCGCTGCTCTACGCCTTCACCGGCGAGCTCGAGATCCCGGCCATCCGCTCGGCCATCATCGCCGGCTACGGCGACCTCGGCCTCGGCCAGACCGAGGGGCTGCTGCTCTGGCTCGGCGTGCTGCTGAGCCTCGGCGGCGTCTTCTACAAGGTCTCGCTCGTGCCGTTCCACTTCTGGGCGCCCGACGTGTACGAGGGCTCCCCGACGCCGACGACGGCGTTCCTCGCGGCGGGCTCCAAGGCCGTGTCCTTCGACCTCCTGGTCCGGCTCGCGACCTGGCTCGGCGGCATCGGCTACGGCCCGCGCCTGTTCGAGCTCCTCGCCGTCGTCGCCGCCCTGACGATGACCTACGGCAACCTCGCCGCGCTGCGCCAGGGCAACCTCAAGCGGCTGTTCGCCTACTCGTCGATCGCCCACGCCGGCTACGTGATGATGGGCGTCGTCGGGCTGTTCGCCGCGGGCTCCGGCGGGGACTGGACCTACCAGGCGGCCGGCAGCAAGGGCGTCCTCGTCTACCTCCTGGCCTACGCCCTGATGAACCTCGGCGCCTTCGGCGTCGTGATCTACCTCGCCAACCGCGCCGGCTCGGAGGAGATCGGCGACCTCCACGGCCTCGGCTGGAAGTCGCCGGCCATCGGCGCGGCCATGGTCGTGTTCCTCGTGTCGCTGACCGGCCTGCCGCCGACCGTGGGCTTCGTCGGCAAGCTACCGTGTTCGTGGCCGCGATAGGCGCCGACTACACGTGGCTGGCCGTCGTCGCCGGCCTCAACACGGTCGTGTCGCTGTTCTACTACTTCCGCGTCGCCAAGGCCCTGTTCCTGCGCGGCGAGGAGGAGGCCCTCTACGAGGTGCCACCCTCCCGCGTGTTCGGCCTCGCGATCCTCGCGTTGGCCTTCCTGAACATCTGGTTCGGGATCTTCTTCGACGGCGCGGCGAGCCTGGCCCAGCAGGTCAGCGCTGGCCTGCTGCCGCGCTGACCCGGTCCCCGCCGCCGAGCTCGAGCGCCCACAGCAGGGCGCGCACGAAGGCCCGGACCTCGGCCCGGTCGTGCTCGGCCACGGTCCCGAGCAGATGCCGGGCGCGGTCGAGCGGCAGGGTCGCGACCTCCTCGAGGACGCGCAGGGCGGTCTCGCCGCGGAGCTCGTCGAACAGGTCGGCGAAGCGCCCGGCGGGGGCGTTGCGCATCAGGACCATGAGGCGGTAGCCGGCCTCGCTGTCCTTGCCGAGGCGCGCGAGCTGGGCGCGCAGGTCGGCCGCGAGGGCCTTGTAGCGGCGCTGCTCGCCGGCGTGGACGGCCTTGTGCGCGGCGCGCAGCTGGCCGGCCAGCGTGTCGGCGTCGACTTCGCCGATGCCGTGCCAGGCGATCGAGCCGTCCATGTGCAGCACGAACTGCTGTGGCCGGTCGTAGCCGGGCGGGTTGCCGCAGATGCGGCCGATGATGGCCTCGTAGGCGCGGCGCTCGGCGCTCCCCTCGGGGGCGAGGGGGTCGCCGTGCAGGAACAGCGTCCGCTCGAGCTCCTTGCGCACGGCGGGGTCGGCCAGCGCCTCGTGGAGCAGGCCGCGGGCGGCCTGGTCGACGCCGTCGACGACCAGGAGCACCGGGCGCTCCTGGAGGATCGCGCGGGCCTTGATGGTGTCGAGCGGGTCGGGGGCCTCGTCCTGGGCCTGGAGCGACGCGGTCGCTCCGAGCAGCACGATGAGGGCGGTGGGGATCCAGGTCCGCGCGACTCGCGTGGGCTTTCTGGCGGAACCGGGATCCCTGGGGAAGGCAACGATGGGGGCGGTCATCTCTCCTCCTGTCTCCTGCGGGCGACGGGCCGGGCCCGTCGGACGGACGCCATACGACGCCCGTCCCTGTTTCTTCGCCCTCGGACGCAGGAGGGGCCATGAACTCCCACAGCCATCCCCAGGTCTCACATTTCCATGACACGCGCCGCACGGGCCCGGGACAGGCGCTCAGAACGACAGGCCGGTCAGCGTCCAGTCGCCCACCGGGCGAAATGCCCGGTCGAAGCTGACGACCCGCAGCGTGCCGATGCTCCCGGGTCGATACGGCAACCGGATCGCCTGGCCGGCCGCGATCGGCAGCACCACGGCGTCGACGAACACCAGCGCGCCGAGGCAGTCGGGCCGGCCCGCCCCGCCCGGTTGCCTGCCGTCGGGTCCGTAGGCGCTCCACAGCTCGCCGCCGACCTGGCGCAGGTCGTCGACGCGCAGGCCGAGGGCGTTGGCCGCCGGGTTGCGCGCCAGGGTCAGGCAATGGGGGCGCGCGGCCTCGGCGCCGAGCCGGAGCGTGAGGCCCGGCTCGCGGTCCGAGAGCGGGAGCAGGCCGTCGGCCCGCACCTCGAAGGCGCTGATGACCGGCGCCGGGCCGTCCTTGACCTTGGGGGCGGGGCAGGGCCAGCCGCGCACGCGCAGCCAGGCCTTGGGCGAGTCCTTGGGCAGGTCGACCTGGAACGACCTGCGCTCCCAGCTCCTGAACTCGCCGAGGGACGAGTGCAGGACCTCCGCGCTGTCGCCGGCGTCACCGACGACGCCGTTGCCGTTGGTGTCGTGGACGAGGTCGATCGTGACGTCGCACAGCCGCGTGCTGCCGGCGCGCACCGAGATCGTGCCGGCCTGGACGACGTGGCCGAGCACGGAGCGGGTCGACTGGACGCCGGTGGCCGAGACCTGCAGGCTCCCGCTCTCGCTGACGACGCGCGCGGCGACGCACGCGGACAGGGCCAAGAGGGCGGTCGTGATCGTCGTGGCTCTCATCGCTGCCTCCGGGGCTGGGGTGGACGGCGGCCCGCCGCGGCGGGCCGGGGGCCACCTCGCCGCGAGGCGGCGCCACCAGGGGAGGAAGCGGGACGGCGGAAAAGGGCGCGCGGGCCGGGCTCAGAACGACGAGCCGATCGTGAGGTGGAGGACCCACTCGTCCTCGCCGGGCCGGCGGTCGGGGTTGTAGCCGGCGTCGAAGCGGATCGGGATCGCCGGCGTC
This sequence comes from Planctomycetota bacterium, assembly GCA_041398545.1. GTDB lineage: Bacteria > Planctomycetota > UBA1135 > UBA1135 > JAWKUM01. The sequence goes on from JAWKUM010000011.1 coordinate 24,532, forward strand.
ACGAGGATGATGCCCGGGCCGATGCCGTAGCGCATGTCCTCGAACCCGAAGTCGTTGACGTCGATGCCGACGTTGCCGGCGTCGGCGAACAGGGCGAGCTGCAGCGGGGAGCGCGGGAACGGGCTGACCCTGAGCTCGGCGCGCCACACGGTGCGGAACTGGCCGCCGCGGGCCTCGCCGTTGGGCAGCTTGGGGCCGAGCTGGTCCTCCGCGAAGGAGCGCACGGTGCTCGCGCCGCCGTTGAAGAAGCGCTCCGAGATGGGCACGTCACTCAGCCCGCCCTGGGGCCAGAGGGCCCCGGCCTCGCCTGAGGCCACGAGCGTGAGGGCCCGCGTGATCGGCACGTAGCCGCTGGCGTCGAGGATGACGCGGTTGAAGTCGATGTCGCCGCCGAGCGCCTTGTCGCTGACCTCGAAGCGGGAGTGGGCGCGCCAGCCCTCGCTCGGGAACAGGACGTTGTCGCGCTCGTCGCGCCCGAGCTCGAGGTAGACGGAGCCCTTGTCGGTGGCGGGCTCGGCGCTCGTCGGGTCGTCGACGAGCAGCTTCTCCTGGTCCTTGAACAGGTAGCCGAGCCGGGTCTTGTAGTGGCGCAGGAAGTAGCGCGTGAACGCGAGGTTGGCCTCGAGCGCCTTCTCGGTGTAGGACGGCCGCTCGTCGTAGTAGAACCTGCCGCTGATGTCCATGCGGGTCTCGGACGCGAACAGGTCGGGCTCGGTCAGCGTCGCCCCGGTCCGGTAGCCGCGCGAGCTGCCGATGCCCTCGACGGTCAGGCCGAGGCCGGTCCCGAACAGGCTGCGGTCCTGGAAGCGCAGGCCGCCCCGCCAGCGATCCCACGAGCCCCAGCCGTACAGGCCCTCGACCCAGCGGGTCCGCTGGTCCTCCTCGACCTTGATCACGACGCGGATCGTGTCGTCGTCGATGTCCTCGTGCTGGAACTCGACCTTCTCGAACAGGCCGAGGCCGAACAGCCGCCGCAGGGCCAGCCGCTCCTCCGTGCCCGAGAACCGGACGCCTTCCTCCTGCCGGTACTGCGACAGGATCGTCGAGGTCAGGACCCGCGTGTTGCCCCGGACGACGATCTCGCCGACGGTGACCTGCCGGCCGGGGTCGATGGCCAGGGTCAGCTTCAGCTCGCCCTTGCCGACCGGCTCGGGGTACCAGGGCTTCGGCGTTGCCTCGGGGTCGTTGGGGTCCGGGAGCAGCTGCGGCCGGTGGTAGCCCATGTCGGTCAGGCGGCGGCGGACCTCCTCCGCGTAGCCGTACATGAACTCGAAGGTCGCCCACTGGCCGGGATCGAAGGCCGGGCGCCAGTCGCCGAGCACCTCGGCGAGGGCAGGCGGCCACTCGATCGCCTGGATCCTGTAGCGGGTCCCCTCGCGGATGCGGATCGTGACCCTGGCCTCGGCGGAGCCCTCCTCGCGGACGACCTCGGGCTCGGAGACCCTCACCTCGGGCCAGCCCTCGCTGATGTACAGCGTCGCGATCTTGCTGGCGAAGCCCCGGATGCCGGGCTCGTAGAACAGGGGCTCGCCGGTGCCGAGGAAGCCGCTCTGCTGGCGGTCCCAGAGCTCGAGCAGGCGATCGTCGTCGAAGGCCTCGTTGCCCTCGAGCGCCATCCCGGTCACGAGGACCCGCGGACCCTCGGTGATCAGGAACCTGACGACGACCGGCTTCGTCGGGTCCTCCGGTCGCTCGACCTCGTAGCCGACGTGGACGTCCGGGAAGCCCGACTCCTGGTACAGGGACTCGAGCTCGCCGGCGGCGAATTCGAGGTGGTCACGCTTGTCGACCTCGAGCGAGAACTCCTTCATGTCGCCCTGGATCCTGAGCCCGAGCCGGAGGGCCGAGGCGTTGTCGTTGCCGACGTAGTCGACGTCGACGACGCGGCCGTCGACGAAGGTGCCGTCGGCCTGCTGCTGCCGGCCCTGGAAGCTCCCGGTCCAGGCCGAGCACGCCGACAGGAGCGCCGTGGCCAGCAGGGTGAGGCAGCGTGAGATCGGCGCGCGGCGCATCGAGGGGAGGTCAGAACCAGAGCCTGTAGACCAGGCCCAAGTTGTAGTAGCCGTCGGCTTCGCGCTCGACCTGGAGATACCAATTCGGGCTCATTTTGTACTCGACCCGGATGCTCTCCGTCCCACGGTCGCCGAAGTCCTGGCCCGACTGGACGGAGAAGCGGCTGAAGAAGGTCTCCTCCTCGTCCTGGACGTCCCCGCCGTCGTTGAGCCAGGACCACAGCTCGCCCATCGCGTAGATGCCGGCCGCGGTGGCCGAGCCCTCGAGCTCGCGTCCCTGGAGGTCCTTGGGCAGCTCGCCGGTCATCAGGAACACGAGGATCTCGTCGTACTCGAGGCTCGGGCTGGACTCGAGCTGGAGCGCCGGGCGCAGGTAGGTCCCCGTGACCCTCACCCGGACGCTGTACCCCTTGCGCCGGAGCAGGCACTGCACCTCGAGCTCGGGGTCGAAGGGGTTCCTGTCCTCGAACGAGATCAGGGCGCTGAGCAGGCGGAGGTTGGCGCCGGGCAGGCGCACGACGCCGCGCCCGGAGCGGATCGTGCCGATGAAGTACGGGCGCTCGCCGGTGCCGCGCAGCGCCACGGTCGCGCTGAGGTCGCAGTCGACGACGCCGGCGCGGATCAGCATCGGCTTCGCGGTCGTGATCGCCACGTCGAAGCGGAGCCCGCGGCCGAAGGCGCCGGGCACGAAGAACGGCGTGAAGCCCCCGACCGAGGCGCCCCCGCGGGCGCCGGGCTGGAAGGCCATGAGGGAGTGGTGGCGGGAGTAGCGGGCCGCGTCGATCGTGGCCGCGCCCCCGACGAGGAGGTCGCCGGTCCGGCCGCTGAGGCTGAGCTCGGCCGAGCCGATCGCGATCAGGCCCTGGCCGCGGAACAGCAGCAGGTCCTTGCCGACGAGGCTGCCCTCGACCGTGGCCTCGTCGAGGTGCTGCCACAGCGGCCCCGGCGTCGAGGCCGTGGCCTTCAGCGTGAACGGCCCACCGCCGAGCTTGCCGGTGAGCCCGTCGACCCTGATCGCCCGCTCCTCGACCACGACCTCGCCGGTGATGCCCTCGAGCTTGGGGATGCCGGAGACGAGGCAGGCGACGTCGCGGAGGACGAGCCGCGCGCGGGGGTCGGGGTCGGCGAGGGTGCCGCCGAGCTCGAGGTGGCCGTCGAGCCGGCCGTCGACGTCGCGGGCGCCGATCCACGTCGGGGGCAGGCTCGCCAGCGGGAGGTCCGCGAGCTGCAGGTCGCCGGCGAGGGCGAGGTCCGCGGTCGTGGCCCGGCCGGTCAGGAGCGCCGGGACCGGGCCGCGCGCCTCGACGGCGCCGGTCGCGCGGCCCTGCGCGGTCTCGACGACGAGCTCGGCGAGGGCCGCGCGCTCCCGGTCGACCGTCAGGTGGGCGCCGACCGTCAGCGGCAGCTCGCCCGACGCCGTCAGCGAGACCTTCCCGTCGAAGCTGCAGCCCTGGGTCTCCGCGGCCCCGCCGCCGAACGGCAGCACGCCTCGGCCCTCGAGCGTGAAGCGCGTCGGGCCCTCGGCGCTCGACGCCGACAGGCGCTCGATCGTCAGGCCGTCCCCGGCGCGGGCGACCGCGAACGACAGCGCGTACGGCGCGGCGGGGGCCACGCCGAGCTGGCGCTCGGGCCAGCGGCGCTGCAAGGGCTCCCAGGCCTGTGCGCAGCGCAGCGTGCCCTCGGCGCGCAGCCGCGGGTCGTCCGATCTCCCGCCCAGCGAGGCCTCGAGGTCGAGGCTGCCGTCGGGCAACGTCGGGTCGAGCCAGGGACGCAGCAGGGCCAGCGGCAGGGCCCGGGTCTCGGCCGTGAACGAGTGCTCGGCGCCCGGGCCGAGGGCCAGCGTGCCGCGGGCCCGGATCCGCGTGGCCTCGTCGTCGTCCTTCGGCTCGTCGCCCGCGGGCACGAGCTCGAGTCGCGCGAGCTCGAGCGCCTCGCCGCCTTCCCAGTCGAGCTCGGCCTCGAGCCGCCCGAGCGGTCGCTCGCCGGTGCGGAGCGCGGCGATCGTGAGCTTGCCGGCGAGCTTCGGCCCCGCGAGGTCCAGGCTGCCGTCGGTGTCGAGGCCGCTGACGACGAGCGGGATCGGCAGGGCCGGCCCGAGGCCGAGGGCCTCGAGGAGGGCGAGGTCCAGGTCGCCCCTCAGGGCGAAGCCGAGCCGGTCCCCCGCGAGCACGAGGCTCCCGCCCAGCGCCGCGGCCGGCAGGCCGTCGCCCTCGGTCCCGAGGCTCAGGTCGTCGAGGGCCTGACCCTCGCGCTCGCGCAGCACGCCGCTGACGAGCAGCGTGCCGCGGTCGTGTCCGACCCGAGCCTCGAGTCGGCCGTCGAGGACCGGGTCGTCGAGGCTGCCGTGGACCCGTCCGTCGAAGCTGCCCGTGACGCGGCAGGTGCCGAGCGGGCCGAGCGTGACCGTGATCGGCTCGGCGAGCTCGACGCGGCCGCTGAGGCTGCTGCCCTCGAAGCGCCCGGGCGTGCGGCTCAGCGGCAGGTTGCCGGCGTCGAGGGTCGCGCTCGCGCCGCGGGCCGTGAGCCGCGCCTCGGAGATCTCGAGCCGGCCGCCGGTCAGGCGCCCCGTGACCCGGCCCTCGATCGGCAGCCGCTCGCGCACCGGCCCCGGCAGCCACTCGGCGTACGGCGTCAGGTCGCGGACCTCGACGTCGAGCGGGCCGCTGGCGATCGGGGCGCCGCCGCCCTCGAGCGGGATCGACAGGCCGCCGGCCGAGATCCGGAGCCCCGGCAGCTCGGTCGTGAGCTCGGGGACGTCGAGCCGATGGGGGTCGGCGACGAAGCGCAGCGCGGTCCGGTCGAGCACGCGGCCCTCCGAGCGCATGCCGGTGACGACGAGGCTGCCGCTCGCGCGACCGCGCGCGTCCATGTCGGCCGAGAGCTCGCCCTCGCCGCCCTCGATGTCGAGGGCCATGCCGACGTCGTGGACGAGCGAGCCGACGTCGCGGACCTGGCCGCGGACCTGGACCCGGAACGTCGGGTCGGACCCGACGACGAGGTCGAGGTCGAGCCTCGGCGAGGTCCACGCGAGCTTGCGCGGCCGCGCGTCGCCTCCCGCGGCCGGCGTCAGCACGGCCTCCATCGGCCCCTCGGTCGAGCCGAAGCGGAAGCGGCCGACGCGGACCACGGCCCCGTCGGGCAGCCAGCCGAGCAGCGGCGCCAGCGCGCCCTCGAGGTCGGGCTCGCCGCCCGCGGCCTCACCCCGGCCGTCGCGGCGGGCATGACGACCCGGGCCGAATCGGCGACCAGCTCGACGCGGCGGAGCACGGCCCGTGGCCCGTCGAGGAGCCTCCAGGGTCGACGTCGACGCGGAGCCTGGCCCCGCGGAGGCTCGCGAGCGGGATGGTGGCGCCGTCGAACGACAGCTCCAGCTCGAACCGCGACCACCAGTCGCCCCGATCGGCTCGAGCGCGACCTCGGTGCCGAGCGCGGCGACGAGCTCGTCGTGCACGAGGCCGCGCAGCGCGCCGCCGAACAGCGGCCGGCGCAGCACGAACACGAGCCTGAGCAGCGCGACGAGGACCGCGAGTGCGAGACAGCCGGCGTCGCAGGCGACGCCGGCGTGGCCTGGGGCCCGGCGGGGTCATCGCGCCGCGGCCTTCTGGCGGTCGTGGCCGTCGAGGAAGCCGGACTGCGTCAGCGCGTCGCAGCGCGCGCGGCGGAGGTGCTCGCGCAGGGCCGCAGGGTCACCCGGGTGCAGCGCCGCGGCCTCGTGGCCGGACACGGCGCGGAGGATCGTGTCGAGCTCGAGGAGGTCGGCGAGGATGCGGGCCTCGAGGGCCGCGGCCGGTTCCGGGCACTCGGCCTGCGGCGGCTGGGGCAGGCCGAGGTCGGCCGAGGTCAGCCGGCCCTCGCGGTCGCAGCGGACGACCCTGGCCAGCAGGTCGAAGCGGTCCTCGAGCGTCCGGAGGTCGCGGTCCCAGAGGTCGACGAGGGTGCCGGGCCGGAGCTGGCGCAGCCGCTCCAGCAGCAGGTGGTTGCGGGCGGCGACCTTGCAGAAGCGCTCGACGCCCTTGTCGCCGAGCGCGGGGACGCGCCGGAACAGCCGGTCGATGAACTCCACGCCCCCGGCCTCGTGGCCCGGGTGGCTCGGCATCTCGTCCTCGTCGGTCCCGCCCTTGCCGAGGTCGTGGCACAGGACGCCCATCAGGAACAGGTGCCGGTCGCGGTCATCGAGACCGTGGGCGGCCGCGAGGCCGGCGGCGGCCTTGAGCGCGAGGACCATGTGGAGGGCCTGGCTGACCTCGGGGTGCCAGCGCATCCGGCCGGCGGGGCGGCCGTCGAAGATCGGCGCGACCTCGGGCAGGACCTTGGCCAGCAGCCGCGCCTCCTGGCACATCTGGAAGAACGCCCCCGGCGACGTGCAGCGGGCCAGCACCCGGCGCAGCTCCTCGGCCAGGGCGTCGGGCAGGAGCTTGCGGGCGACGAGGTCGGTCGTGGCCTCGACGCCGCGGCGCGTCGAGGTCTCGAGCACGAAGCCGAGCTCGACGGTCTTGCGCAGGTAGCGCAGCGCGCGCACCGGGTGCTCCTGGATGCGGTCGGTCGCGAGGCCGCAGGCGCGGACCCGGCCCTCGCGCCAGTCGGCCAGGCCGTCGACCGGGTCCTCGATGCGGTCGTCCCACAGTCGCCAGTACAGGGCGCCGATCGTCATGTCGCGCAGGCAGCCGTCGCGCCGGATGCGCTCGTCCGCGTCGCTCCCGCCGCCGCGGTAGGTCGTGATCTCGACGCGGCGCTCGCCGAGCCGCGTCGCGAGCGTGCCGCGCGCCTCGTTGCCGGGGGTCGCGGCGGCCTCGAGGCCCCGGCCGGCGAGGAAGGCCCGGCCCTCGTCGGCGCCGAGGCGCCAGGCCAGGTCGAGGTCGGCCGGCGCCGGCGGGAGCGGCAGGCCGGCGCCGGCGCAGGCCCGGTACAGCGCGAGGGAGCCGACCGCGCTGACCTCCAGCGCGGGGTCGCGCAGCCAAGGGTGCGCGCTCGTCAGCTCGTCGACCTGGATCCCTTCTCCAGTCTGCATGCCCTGCTCACGGTCCTGGGGACCGTTGCAGTCTAGCCCTCCGCCTTCTTGCGCAAGGCCCTGACCCCGCCCTGTTTCTCGATCCACTCCTTGGCCGCCTTCGAGTCCTCGAAGTCCTGGCCGAGGAGGTTGCGGACCGCCGTCCTGAGCGCCGGCTTGAAGGCCTGCCAGGCCTGCCAGCGCGCCTTCCAGTAGTCGGCCGGAGGGTTGTTGGGGTCGTCGACGTTCTCCGGCACCGGCGGGTCGAGGTTGTCGAGCAGCATGTCGAGGGCGTCGAAGTCCTTGCGCTGGCCGATCGATTCGAGCAGGGCGACCTGCGCGTTGGCGCCCATCTCCTGGAAGCGCTTGTAGAGCTTCTGCCAGGCCGTGTCCTTCGTGCCGTAGAACGTCAGCACGCGGATCATCGGCTCGGCCAGCGTGCCCTTCTCGAGCACCTCCTTGTCGTCGAGCAGCTTGAGCGCGGCCGGGACGACCTGCTTCTCCGGCTGGGCCTGGAACGACACCGCGGCCTTGGTCCGGACGGCGTCGGAGGGGTCGAACTGGAGCACGTCGAGCAGGGGCCGGACGAAGTCGGCGTGCTGGACCTGGCCCAGCTGCTCGACGATCTCGAGCCTGGTCAGGAGGTCGCCGTCGGGCTCGGGCTTGGCGTCCCGCTTGCTGCGGGCGAGCTTCTTGCCTCGCTTGACGGCGGGGGTCAGGTACTTCTTGACCTTGGCGGTCAGCTCCTTGGCCTCGTCGCCGGTGGCGACCCGGACGGGCCCGATCGGGGTCGACACGCGCAAAGGCGCGTCGTCCTGCTGCTTGTCGTCCTGGACCGGGACGCCCACGGGGAGCCCGAGGAGCAGGGACAGGGAGAGGGTGTGGCACAGCATGGCGACCATCATAGGCCGCCCCGGCCTAGGATGGCGGGCCATGGGACCCCGCAGGTTGTGGTATTCGCCCGGGTACACCCTCCGTTGGCCCGGCCACGTCTTCCCGGTGCGCAAGTACGAGCGCCTCCACGACCGGCTCCTGGCCGAGGGGGTCGCCCGGTCCGAGGACTTCGGCGAGCCGAGGCCGCTCGGGCGCCGCACCCTGCTGCTCGGGCACGACCGGGCCTACCTCGACCGGCTCGAGGCCATGACGGCCGACCCGGCCCAGGGCTGGCTCGAGTTCGAGGCCCCCTGCACGCCCGAGGTCCTCGCGGCCTTCCTGCTGATGGCCGGCGGCACGCTCGAGGCGGCCAGGGTCGCCGTCGCGCACGGGGGCTTCACGGCCAACCTCGGGGGCGGGTTCCACCACGCCTTCCCGTACAAGGGAGAGGGGTTCTGCGCGATCAACGACGTCGTCGTCGCGCTCCGGGCCCTGCTGCACGAGGGCCTCGTCGACCGGGCCGCCGTCGTCGACCTCGACGTCCACCAGGGCAACGGGACGGCCGTGGCCTTCGCCGACGAGCCGAGGGTCTTCACGCTGTCGCTGCACCAGGAGAACAACTACCCGGTCAAGCAGCGCTCCGACCTCGACGTGGGGCTGCCCGACGCCTGCTCGGACGAGGCCTACCTCACGGCCCTGGCCGGGGCGCTGCCGGCGGTCCAGGCCCACGACCCACGACTGGTCGTGTATGTCGCCGGTGCGGACCCCTACCGCGGCGACAGGCTCGGGGGCCTCGACCTCGGCTTCGAGGGGCTGGCGTCCCGCGACCGGATGGTCTACGAGGCCTTCCTCGACCGGGGCGTCCCGGTCGTCGCGACCCTCGCCGGCGGCTACGCCGAGCACGAGGCCGACGTCGTCGAGATCCACTTCCGCATGATCCGCGCCGGACTGGAGCGAGCCGCGTCGCGGAACTCACCCTGAGACCAGGACTTGGAGGGAATTGTCGGACCGACCGACACCCGGGCCCGGTCCCCTGCCGATAGGGGGCACGGAACCCCGAGGAGATGAGAGCCCGATGAGAAACGTGCTGATGCTCTGCCTCGCCGCGCTGCTCGGCGCTCCGCTGACGGCCCAGGACGACCGGCCCACCCCGCCGGCGCCCAAGGCCGGCGGACCGCAGGACCCGGCCAACCAGGAGCCGGGCAAGGCCCCCGCGAAGGACGCCGAGGAGGCCCGTCGCCAGGCCGAGGAGAAGGCCAGGCAGGACGAGGCCGACGAGGAGAAGCGGCAGAAGATCGAGGACAAGATCCGCGAGCACCGCGCCCGCCTCAAGCTGCAGGGCGTCGTCCAGAGCCACATCCAGGTCAAGGTGACGCTGCGCAACGGCGAGATCATGCGCGGCATCGTCAAGAACGGCCTGTTCGTCGAGAAGCCGACGCGGCTCGAGTTCGTGCGCAGCGAGATGCAGGTGGCCGGCGCCGGCATCCGCCTGTGGTACTACGACGACACCTCGGGCTACATCTTCCTGCCGTACCGGACCATCAAGTCCTACAAGATCATCCGCAAGATGACCGACCTCGAGGTCGCGGACCTGCACAACCGGATGCTGGCCAAGAAGACCGAGGCCGAGGAGGAGGTCAAGAAGCGCGCGGCCATCCTCGACGAGAAGATCCGCAAGCTGGACGAGCAGATCCAGGGCAAGAAGGACAAGGCCAAGAGCGAGGCCGACCTGGCCCGCGCCAAGGCCGAGGCCGAGCAGGAGAAGCGGCTCATGGCCCTGCTCGACGAGTTCCCGCCCGAGGAGGGCTGGGGCCTCGACAAGGCCAAGGAGATCCGCATGCGCTTCCTCAACCTCGGGCTCAGCCCGAACGACAAGGAGAAGCGCTTCCTCGACATGCTCGAGGACTGGAAGACCGCGTTCGAGCGCTACGGCGAGGAGCGGGCCGAGCTCAAGGGCGGGCCGGCGCCCAAGCCCAAGAGCGACGACGGCGGCGTGGAGGTCGAGCAGACCCCCGAGCCCAAGCCCGAGCCCAAGCCGGCGCCGATGCCGTCGCCCGGCCCCAACCCCGGGCCGCCGCCGACGCCGGGCGGCCCCGGCGGCATGTGACCTCGACGGGCCCGCGCTGCGGGCCCGCTCGACGTACGGGGCGGCCCTCCGCGGAGCCGCGTCGGGATCTCCGGGCGCGCAGCGCGTAGCCTGGGGAGTCCTCCGGCCCGACGCCCTCCCCGATGCCCTGGGATCGACCCGTCCCCGACCAGCTCCTGTGGATCGTCGCCGCCGTCCTCGTCGTCGGGGTCGGCCTGGCCACCCTCCTCGCCTGGCTCGAGCGCCGCGCGGCGCGGCGCTCGTGGATCTGGTCGCGGGCGCCCGAGCTCCCGGTCCACGTCCTGTCGGTCTGGGACGACGCCTGGATCCGGGGCGCGATCCGCTGCCCAGAGCCGCTGCAGGTCCCGTGGTTCGAGCTGCCCTGCGTCTGGTACGACTACCTGATCGAGCGCAAGGTCACGACGTCCTGGACCGACTCCAAGGGCCGGCGGCACACGAGCAGCCACTGGACGACCGACCACCACTTCACCTACGGGATCCCGTTCGAGCTCGAGGGCGAGCGGGCCTCGATCACGGTCGTCCCCGAGGACATCCAGCTCGAGGACTCGATCAGCCTCGGCTACGACTACGAGCACTTCTCGCGCCGGCACAGCGCGCGGATCGTCCCGGTCGACCACGCGGCGACGCTGTGCGGCGTCAAGCGCGAGGACGGCACCTTCGGCCCCCACGGCGAGGTCCCGCTGACCCTGGCCTTCCGCCGCCCCGAGGACCTGCTGAAGGGCGCCGAGCGCAAGCGCTGGTGGCTGCGGTTCTCCTCGATGCTCCTGTGCTTCCTGGCGCCGGCGGGCGCGATGGCCCTGTGGGACTCGGGCCTCCGCGCCGAGCCCCGCTGGGCCCTCGTGGCGCTCGTCGGCTTCGCCGGCTTCCTGCCGCTGTGGTTCCTGCACGCCTACAACCGCCTCGTGCGCGAGCGGCAGGAGGTCGACGCGGCCTGGTCGCAGGTCTCGGTCGACCTGGCCGCGCGCGACGACCTGATCCCCAACCTCGTCGCCGTCGTCAAGGGCTACGCGGGCCACGAGCGCGAGGTCCTCGAGCTGGCCGCCCGGCTGCGCAGCGGCGGCGGCCGCCAGGAGCGGATCGAGAACGACCGCGTGGCCGCCGAGCTGAGCCGGCGGATCCTGCTCCTGGCCGAGGCCTACCCGGACCTCGAGGCCAACGAGCAGTACGCGTCGCTGCACGAGAGGCTGTGGGCCCTCGAGGAGAAGCTGGCCGCGAGCCGGCGCTTCTACAACACCAACGTCCGCGAGTGGAACGACCTCGTGCAGGCGTTCCCGACCAACCTCGTGGCCTCGCTGTTCGCCTGGAAGCCGAGCCGGTTCTTCTGGGTACGCCGCGGCGAGCGGCGGGTGCCCCGCGCGACCGTGGCGGGCCCGGCCGACGCCGGGGCCGGCTGAGCGCTCAGCGGCGCAGCAGGAACAGGTGCTCGCGGTTCTCGAGCCGCCCCGGCGTCCCGACGCGGCGGCCGAGGTGGTCGTGGATGCCGATGCGGGCGCCGACGTGGCGGGGGTTGGCGACGTCGACGCGCTCGAGGGCGCCGCGGGCCCGCAGGAGCTCCTCGAGCTCGTCGACGGCGATGTAGCCCTCGTCGTTGAACGACAGCAGCAGCCACCGCGCGTCGATCCGGTCGCAGAGGTCGCACAGGGCGTCCTTGATGCCGGCCCGCGAGTTGTACGGGCTCTTGCGCTCGCGCACGTCGGCGCGCTTGCGGGCGACGCCGTAGACCTCGGGCCGGTCCCACAGCACGAGCGTCTCCCAGACGTGGTAGTTGCCGAGGTAGCTGTGCTGGTTGTACGGGGGGTCGAGGTAGACGAGGTCCGGGCGCCAGGCGGCGACGGCGGCCGCGGCGTCGGCCGCGTCGAGCCGGGTCGCCCGGCCCGGCCCGGGCAGGAGGGCCGGCACGCGCAGCTCGAGCGGCGCCGAGGCGCGCGGGGCCCAGTCCTTGAGGTAGGCCATCTGCAGGCCGACGGTCGAGTCGACGCGGTCGGCGGCCTCCATCAGCGCGACGAGGAGGACGGCCTCGAGGGTCGGGGGGAGGGCGGCCGCGGCGATGGCCTCGCGCACGGCCTCGATGCGCGCCCCGTTGGCCGGCATGAAGTAGCGGGCCTGGCGGCAGTACGTCTCGGTGAACCAGCCGCCGTCCCCGGCCGGCGCGAGGCGCCCGAGCTCGGTGACGCGGCGCGCGGCCTCGTCGCTCCACTCACGCGCGTCGGCCTCGACGTAGCAGCGGGCGAGGCAGGCGGCGTAGGCGTTGTGGTCGTTGGCCCAGACCTCGTAGCCCTCGCGCTTGAGGGCGTGCCCGACGCGGGCCGTGCCCGAGAACAGGTCGGCCACGCGGTGGACGCCGTCCAGGCCCCTGACGAGCTCGAGGATGTGGGGGACGAGCCGGCGCTTGGAGCCGAGGTACTTGATCACCCGCCGATCTCGTACTTGTCGAGCTTGCGCTGCAGGGCGAAGCGTGAGATCCCGAGCAGGTCGGCGGCCTTGCTCTTGTTGCCCTGGGCCCGCGTCAGCGCGCGGCGGATCTCGCTCTCCTCGAGCTGGGCGACGATGTCGGTCAGCGTCGTGCCGGTCTCGCTCGGCAGCGGGGAGTGCTCGTCGCGGGACAGCGAGGGGTTCTGGATGTGCGCGCTGAGGTGGTCGGGGCCGAGCTCGCCCTCGCACAGCAGGAGGGCGCGGCGGATCTCGTTCTCGAGCTCGCGGATGTTGCCGGGCCAGTCGTAGCTCGAGAGGAAGTCGAGCGTCTTGGGGTCGATGCGCGGGGCCGGGCGGTGGGTCTCGAGGCAGGCCTTGCGCAGCAGGTGGCCGACGAGCAGCGGGATGTCGCCCTTGCGCATGCGCAGCGGCGGCAGGCTCAGCGGGAGGACGTGCAGGCGGTAGTAGAGGTCCTCGCGGAAGCTGTGCTCCTTGACCATCTGGGCCAGCTCGCGGTGGGTCGCCGTCACGAGGCGGATGTCGATCGGCACCGTGTGCGACGAGCCGAGCGGGCGGACCTCCTTCTCCTGCAGGACGCGGAGGAGCTTGGACTGCAGGTCGGGCGACATCTCCCCGATCTCGTCGAGGAACAGCGTCCCGCCCTTGGCCTGCTCGAACAGGCCCTTGTGGGCCTTGTTGGCCCCGGTGAAGGCCCCGCGCTCGTAGCCGAACAGCTCCGACTCGAGCAGGGTCTCGGGGATCGCGGCGCAGTTCTCGCTGATGAACGGCCCCTGGTTGCGCGACCCCTGCTCGTGCAGCGCCCGGGCGACGAGCTCCTTGCCCGTGCCCGACTCGCCGAGGATCAGGACCGGGTCCTGCGACTCGACGTAGCGGTCGAGGAGGCGGAAGACCTCCTGCATCGCCGGGCTCTCGCCGATGATCTTGCGGTAGTCGTAGCGCAGCCCGAGGGCCTTGCGCGAGGCCGCGAGCTCCTCGCGCATCTCCTTGAGCTCCTCGACCTGCTGCTTGACCTTGCCCTCGAGCCGGGCGTTGAGCTCGGCGACGCGGTCATGGGCCTCGAGCAGGGCGTCGTTCTTGGCGCGCAGGTCGCCGACGAGGCGGGCGTTGCGCACGGCCACGCCCGAGATGTCGGCCAGGACGTTGAGCAGCCCGTGGTCCTTCTCGGTGAAGGCGTGCTGCTGGAGGCGGTTGTCGAGGTAGAGCGCGCCCTCGATCGTGCCGCGCACGCGCAGCGGCGCGCAGAGCACCGACCGGAGGCGGAGGTCCTCGACGCTCTTGAGGGCCTTGAAGCGCTCGTCGGCCTGGGCGTTGACAGTCAGCCGGACCTCGCCGGAGTCGAGCACCTCCTGCACGATCGTCCGGCTCATGGCCTTCTCGGCCTGCTCGATGCCCTCGCCGACGAAGTTGCGCGCGACCGGGAACGACCACTCGTCGTCCTTGACGAGGACGAGGAACCCACGCTCGGCCTCGGTCGCGCGGATCGCGACCTCGACGATGAGGTTGAGCAGGCGCTCCTGGTCGAGCTCCTCGTTGAGGGCCTGGATCAGGCGGGCGAAGGTGCCCATCGACAGCGGGCCGCCCTGGTGCGCGGTCTCCTCGGTCGCCTGGGTCCGCTCCTCGCCGTCGGCCGTGATCGCCTCGACCGAGACCTCGCAGGGCCCGACCTTGACGACCTCGCCCTGGTGCAGCTCGACGATGGCCTCGGGCTCGAGCTTGTTTCCGGCCAGGAGCGAGCCGTTCTGGCTGCCCTCGTCGCGGACGTAGAAGCTGGAGCCCTTGCGCAGGATCGTGACGTGGTGGCGGGAGATGGCGCGCTCGCTCAGGGGCACGTCGCTCTCGCGGGAGCGGCCGATCGTGACCGGGGTCTTGGAGAAGCGGTGCGTCGTCCGCTGGCCGTTCTGCAGGACGTGCAGGTGGAACGGGGCGCAGGCCTCGGCGCGCTCTTCGCTCATCGTCTGGAACATGCCTCCCATAGACCCCGTCGGGGCCGCCGAAACGGGGCGGGCAGGCGGGCTTTGCAGCGGTCACAACCCGGAGGGAGAACGGAGGTTACCGAGGAGCCCTGAGGCCTGCCAGTCCTCGGGATCCCGCGGCTCAAGGCCGCGCCGGCCGGCCGTCCGGGGTCGGGGCCGCGCCCCCGGATCCGGGGCCATCGCTAGGATGCCGGTCATGTCGTTCACCGGGCGAGCCTGGCTCCTGCTGATGGGAGCCGCGGTCGCGGCCTTGCCTCCGGGTCTCCGCGCCCAGGAGTCCTCGACGGAGGAGGCAAGGCACGAGGTGGCGGTCGGCAAGCTGATCGTCGACATCCTCGGCGACGCGGACGCACCCATCGAGGTGCGGGGGCGGACCACGATCCTGCTCAACGACCTCTCCTGCGCCGAGGCCGTCCCCGCGCTGCGCAGGATCGCCCTGGATCCGAAGGAGCACGTCGGGCTGCGCAAGGGGGCGTGCCAGGCGCTCCAGAACTGCGACCCGGCGGGTGCGCGCGAGGTCGCCATGGCGCTGCTCGGGGGCCCCGACGCGGAGCTCACGTACCACTCCGCGATCCAGCTATGCGCGACCGGGAAGCCGGCCGACTGTCCCGCCATGCGGACCATCTTCGCGGACGAGGAAGCCGGCGGCCCGTTGCGCCTGGCCTGCGCGATGGGCCTCGCTTGGGGAGGGGCAGGGGGCCTGTCTGCGGGGTTCCGGCGGCTCGTCGAGGAGCAGCTCGACGGAGACCATGGCAACGCCGCGAAGCTGCGCCAGCTGGTCAAGTGCATCGACCTGCTCGACGACCCCGGTGACCGATCCTGCCTCGAGCCCTTCCTCGCGGCGGACTACCCGTACGCGAGGGTGCGCGCCGGGCGGCCTGGAGTCCGCCTCGGAGGCGACGTGGGGTCCTCCGGGATCGGAACAAGTGGGGCAAGGCGCTGGGCCGTGACCGATCGACGGTGGCCCTGACACGCAAGGCGATCAACGCGCTGCGCGAAGCCGGGTGGCAGGCGTCGAGTCGGGCCGAGCTGGACGAGGCCGCCGCGAGGACCCGCGTCGTGGTCGTCGGCGAGCTCCACATGCCGGATGGCTGGACCCACCTGCGTACCTTCCAGCGCTCGCTCGTCGACGCCGTCCTGGCGGGAGGCGGGGAGCTCGCCCTGGGCTTCGAGCCCTCGGTCAAGGCCCAACAGCAGGGGGTCATCACGTACGCGAAGGACAAGGGATTCACGCCGATCCCGATGGAGGTGGGCTGGAAGGAGCACCTCGAGCTCGGCCTGGTCCAGGTGCGCGACGACGAGTGCGCCGCGGCCGTCCAGGACTGGCTGGGTGGAGGGGACGAGCATCGCCTCGTCCTGATCCGCGGACAGGCCCACGTCCTCCCCGGCGGACCCCTGCTGAAGCGCCTCCCCGCGGACGCGGTCGTCGTGCTGACGATCCCCAACGGGTTGGGTGTCCCTCTGGCCCTGCTCGCGGACTCGCTGGCCACCCCGGGCACGGTCCTGCGGTCCAAGACCCTGAAGCGGGTGTTCTACGTGCACTGCGACTCGGTCGGCGGGGACCACGACAAGTGGGGGACCGAGCTGCTGAAGCTGCTGGCGAAGTGACCGCTCGGACCCGGCCTCGGTGTCGCGCCGGGTCGGCCCTATGATGCGCGCCATGCGAGCCGACGACCGCCCGCGGCTGCGGCCCCTCGACGTCCAGGAGATCCGGCAGCCCGACGCCGAGGGGCTGCTGCTGATCGACCACGAGGGCCTGCTCGACGGACAGGTGTTCGTGCCCGAGGGCCTCCTGCCGGTCATCGCCGTGTTCGACGGCGCGCGCAGCGTGGCCGAGATCGCGGCCGAGCTCGGCCGCCGGTTCGGCCAGGACGTCCCGGTCGACTTCGTCGCCGGCGTCGCCGACCAGCTCGACGAGCGGCTCTGCCTCGAGGGACCGCGCGTCGAGGCGGCGCGCCGGAGGCGGCGCGAGGCCTTCGACCGCCTCGAGGCCCGGCCGGCCGTGCACGCCGGCTCGGCCGGCTATCCGGCCGAGCCCGGCGACTGCGCCGCCGCCCTCGACGACCTGCTCGGCCGGCGGACGGGACACACCTCGCCCGCGGCGGCGGGCGGTACGAGGCTGGCCGGCCTCGTCGCCCCGCACATCGACCTCGCCCGCGGCGCCGGGGGCTACCGGGCGATCTACGGCGCGCTCGACGACCACACCCTGCCCGAGCTGTTCGTCGTGTTCGGCACGAGCCACCACGGCGGCAGCCACGTGCTGATCCCCTGCGGCAAGCACTTCGACACCCCGGTCGGCCGCGTCCCGGTCGACCGCGGGCTCGTCGACCGACTCGTCGCGACCGCCGGGAGGCCGGAGGTCTGGGACGAGGAGCTCCTCCACCTCGGCGAGCACAGCGTCGAGCTCCAGGCGCTGATGCTGCGCCGCGTCCTCGGCGACCGCCCGCTGCGCATCCTGCCGTTCCTGTGCGGCCGGCTGCCGGCCGAGCCCGACACGGACCCGGAGGTGGCCGCGTGGGTCGACGCCCTGGCCGAGGTCTGCGCCGAGGTCCCGGGCGGCGTCGCCTTCGTCGCCGGCGCCGACCTCGCGCACCTGGGCCCGTTCTTCGGCGACGCCGAGCCGGTCGACGACGCCCTGCTCGGCGACCTGGCCCACCTCGACCGCGGCAGCCTCGACCTGTACGTGCAGGGTCGCACCGGGGACTTCCACGCCCACGTCGAGGAAGACGACAACCCGCGCCGGATCTGTGGGACCGCGCCGATGTACTGGGCCGCGACGCTGGCGCGGCGGCTGTACCCCGACTGCCGCCTCGAGCTGCTCGACTACAGCCAGGCCGTCGCCGAGGATCGCAGCCAGGTCGTCAGCCACGCCTCGGTCGTGATCCGTGCCTGAGCAGGCGGACAGCGCTCGGGGCGCGGCGGGCACGGCTACCGCCGGGCCGGACGAGGCGCCGCTGGTCTTCGCCCTCGACCGCTGGGACCCCGGGCGCGGCGGGCTCGAGGGCTACGCCGCAGCGCTCCTGCGCGGGCTCGCCGCGCGCGGCGTGCCCCTCGTGCTGGTCTGCGGCCACGCGACCGTCGAGCCACCCGTGCCGTGGATCGAGCTCGGCGCCGTCGGGCCGGCGTTCTACGCGGCCCTCGACGAGCGCGTGGGGTTCGCCGCCGACGCGCAGCAGCTCGAGGCGAGGCGGCTGGTCTGCTTCCGCCACCCCGGACCGCGCTGCCGCGTGTTCCTGCCGCTGGGCGGGCTCCTGGCCTCGAGCCTCGCCGCCCGACGCGCGGTCGAGCCCTGGGGCCTGCGCGGCGCGCGGCGGCTGGCGCGCTCGCTGTCGCCGCGGACCCGCGCCTTCCTGGCCCGGGAGCGGTCGTTCTTCGCCGAGGCGTCGGCCGAGGCCCTCGTCGTCGCCAACTCCCCGGTCGTGGCCGCGGAGATCGCGCGCCGGCACCCGGGCTTCCGCGGCCGCGTCGAGGTCGTCGGCCTCCCGGTCGACGACGCGCACCACGTCGTCGCCGACGCCGCGACCCGCCGCGAGGCGCGCCGGGCCCTGCTCGGCCTCGACGACGACCGGCCGGTCCTGCTCTGGGTCGGCAACGAGCGCCGCCGCAAGGGCTGGCGGGTCGCGCGGGCCGTGCACGCGCGGCTGCGGCAGCGCAGGCTCGAGGCCATGCTGCTCTGCACCGGCGCCGGGACCGAGGACCTCGACGACGAGGCCGCCGGCGTCATCGGCCTCGGCCGGGTCGCCGACATGCGCGGGCCGTACCGCTGCGCGGACGTGCTGCTCGTCCCGTCGCTCGAGGACAACTACCCCCTCGTCGTGCTCGAGGCCCTGGCCACCGGCGTGCCGGTCGTCCTGTCGGCGCGCTGCGGCAACGCCGCGCTGCTCACCGACCCCGCCGTCGGCCGCGTCGTCGCCGACCCGCGCGACGTCGACGGCTTCGACCGGCACTGCCTCGCCCTGCTCGAGCGAGGCATGCTCGACGCCGGGCGCATGGACGCCCGCCGCCGGGCCGTCGAGCCGTGCTTCCTCGGCGCCCACCTCGACCGGATGCAGGACCTGCTGGAGACCGCGACATGCAGACGAGCGACCTCCTGATCGGCGGGCGTCACCCGCTCGGCTACTGCACCAACGTGCACCCGGCCGACGACCTCGCCGAGGCCGAGGCCGTGCTCCGCGACAAGGCGGCCCCGACCCTGGGCGGCGCCCTCGGCGGCGGCCCCAAGCTCCTCGCGGCCTGGTGGCCGGCCCCGGTCGCCCGGGTCCTGGCCGCGGACGCCGAGGCCCGCGCACGCCTCGCCGAGCTCTGCGCCGACCTCCAGCTCGTGCCCATGTCGCTCAACGCGTTCCCGATGGGCCGCTTCCACGGCGAGGACGTCAAGCTCCAGGTCTACGAGCCCGGCTGGGGCGACGACGCCCGGTTGACCTACACCGTCGACGCGGCCGCGGCCGTGGCCGGGATCCAGGCCCGCCTCGGCGCGGACCGGGCCGTCCTCAGCACCGTCCCGCTCGGCTTCCGCGGCGTCGACCGCGAGCGCCGCCCGGGCGAGGAGCAGCGCCGCGACCTGTTCCGCGCCGCCCAGGCCCTGGCCCGGATCGAGGACGAGACCGGAGTCCACGTCGAGGTCGCGCTCGAGCCCGAGCCGTGGTGCCAGCTCGGACCGTCGGCGAGGCCCTGCGCTGGTTCGACGAGGAGCTGTTCCCGTGCGCGGCCCGGCAGGGGGCCGAGGCGACCGCGCGGCGCACCTCGGATCTGCCTCGACCTCTGCCACGCCGCCGTCGTCGGCGAGGACGCGGTCCGCGCCGTGCACGACATCGAGGCGGCCGGCGTGCGCCTCGGCAAGGTCCAGCTCTCGGTCTGCCCCCGCGCCCGGGGGGCCGGCCGGCCTCGTGCGCCTCGCCCTCGACGAGCCGGTGTGGCTGCACCGGAGCGTTCTCGCGCCGAGGCGGGGCCGTGGATGGACCTGTCCGACCCGCGCTCCAGGCCCATCGCCCGGGTCGAAACGAGGAGGTCCTCGCCCACTTCCACTGGCCCGTGCACGACGCCGGCGACGACGCCCTCGGCACGACGCGGGACGAGCTCCTGCGCTTCCTGGCCTTCGTCGCGGCCGGCGGCCTCCGCGCCGGGACGACGCTCGAGGTCGAGACCTACACCAACCCCGCGATCGCCGACGAGCTGGCGTTCGTCGTCGCGACGCTGCGCGCGGGCTGAGTCGGTGGGCTCCACCTACGAAAGATTCCCGGCCTCCCGGGGCTCATCGGGGCCTGCCGTAGCCGACCCGACGCCGTACAACTAGGGACATGCAGGGCGCGACGGGAGCCCGTCCACTCCCGCGTCGACCCTGCCCCTGCCCTACCCTGGTTTGCCGGAGACGCCATGAACCCCACCCGAACCCTGATCCCCCTCGCCCTTGCCGCCCTCGCGGCCGCGGCGCCGGCCCAGCTCGCACCCGACAACCTCGTGGTCGGCTGGGCCTCGGACACCAAGCTCAACTCGCCCGGGGCGATCGAGCTGCAGAACATCAACAAGTGCCTCAAGGAGACCACGGTCTGCACCAACATGCTGACCAACCAGGGGATCGGCGGCGCCGCCTACGACCCGGTCACCCGCTTCGTGTGGATCAGCGACGGGGCGACCATCGCGGCCTACCCGATGTCGGCCAAGTGCCTGCTGCTGTGCAGCATGAAGGCCTCGCTGATGGACTCCTCGGCCCAGGTCGCCGGCCTGACGATCGACGTCGAGAACCGAGTGCTGTGGCACCTCGAGACCAAGCCGGGGTACTTCGGCCTGCTCCCGTACGACCTCAAGACCTGCCCGCCGACCCCGATGAAGGGCGGCTGCACCTACACGCTCAGCAACACGCGTGAGGCCGCCGGCGGCGTCGCCTACGACCAGGTCCGCAAGCTGATGTACGTGTCGACGTCGTTCCCGGGCATCGTCGGCTACCTCTCGACGCTGCGCGTGCTGACGGCGACCGGCTGCAAGGAGATCTGCAACTTCGGCCAGTCGACCTGCGACACGCGGACCCAAGCCGCGGTCTCGGGCCTGGCCTACGAGAACTGCACGCAGACCCTGCTCGCGACCGACGGGACCAACACCCGGAGCTACGTGCTCGTCGACCCGCTCAAGTGCAGCTTCAAGGTCGGCAACTGCTGCACCAAGTCCGGGACGACCGTCTACCACGGGATCGCGATCATCCCCGGCTGGACCGCCAAGGCCTTCGGCTCGAGCTGCACCGGAAAGGGGTGCGCCTCGTGCAACTCGATGGTCCTGGCCACGTCCGGCGGGGACGCCGCGATGGGCAACAAGGCCTTCCAGCTCGAGTGGACCGGGGCCCCGACCGGGAGCGCCGGCGCGATCTTCGTGAGCCCCGGCGGCTGCACCAAGGGCCTCCAGCTGCCGTTCCTGTGCGGCACCTTCCACCCCTCGCTGAGCGGCGGCCCACTCCTGCTGGGCGCGATCGCGCTGACCGGCACGACCCAGTGCGCGGCCTCGGGCAGCCTGCCCCTGCCCCTCCCGGTCGACGCCAGCCTCTGCGACATCTACCTGTGCATGCAGGGCGTCCTGGTCTGCCAGGGCGGCGGCCTCGGCCTGACCCACGCCCTCGACATGCAGCTCATGCGCAACTGATCCCCAGGTCTCAGATGGAATGAGAGGGCCGGTCGCTCCACGCAGTCACCCCAAAATGGGGGCTGCACATGAATAGGAGACGACCGACCCATGACTCACGCTACCACCACTTCCTCCCATCTGACCATCGGCTTGGACGTCGGCGACCGCACGACCCTGCTGCCTGCTCCGGGACCGTGAGGTCGTCGGCGGGGACACTTCCCGACGACCGGGAAGGGCCTCGACCGCGCCCTCCAGGCCCACGCCGGCTCCCGGGTGATCCTCGAGGCCGGCTCGCAGTCCCCGTGGATGTCCCGGCACCTGCTGGGTCTCGGCTTCGTGGTCCACGTCGCCGATCCCAGGCGGGTCCAGCTGATCGCCAAGGACCCCAGGAAGACCGACCGGCGGGACGCCAGCTCTGGCCCGGCTGGAGCACAGCATGCCCGAGTTGCTCGGCCGGGTCCACCACCGGAGCGAGCAGGGCCCAGGCGGACCTGGCCATGATCCGGGCCCGGGACCAGGTCGTGCGGGCCCGATGCCTCCTCGTGCAGTGCGTCAGGGGCCTGACCAAGTCCTTCGGTCTCCGCCTGCCCTCTGCCTCGACGAAGGGCTTCGGCAAGAAGGTCCGCGGACTCGTGCCGCAGATCCTCCTGCCTGCGGTCGAGCCGCTGCTGGATCAGATCGTAGCCCTGTCGGCGACGATCCGGACCTACGACCGCTGCATCGGGAAGGCCGCCGAGGAGCGCTACCTCGAGGCCGCCGTGCTGCAGCAGGTCCACGGCGTCGGACCGCTGACATCGATGGCCTTCGCCCTGACGATCGAAGAGCCGACCCGCTTCGACGACAGCCGGCGCGTGGGGTCCTGGGTCGGCCTGTGTCCGCGGAGCCAGGCCTCCGGCGACAAGGCCCCCGAGCTCGGGATCAGCAAGTCGGGCGACGGCTACCTGAGGCGGCTGCTCGTCCAGTGCGCGCAGTACATCCTGGGCCCCTTCGGCAAGGACGGCGACCTGCGACGCTTCGGTCTGCGCCTCGCGGCCAGGGGAGGACGATCCGCGAAGAAACGCGCGGTCACGGCCGTGGCCAGGAAGCTGGCCGTGCTGCTGCACCGCCTGTGGCGTCACGGCCTGAGCTACGACCCGCTCCATGACGCCGACAGGAAGGCCGCTCGCCTGTCGGCCTGAGCCCGACCCGACCGGAGGAACACACGGAGAGGAGTGCGCCCAGCGCCTGATCCCATGAGCAGAGGACTCACCGCCCGATCCCGGCGACTGCGACAGTCTCTTGGCCCTCGAGGCCGCGTCTCAGATCGCAGCACCGGATCGGACGGATTCCAAGGTGCACCGGCCTCGAAGCGAGGCCCCAGCGAGTGCGGATAGAAGCCTGCGGAGTCCGATGCCACCCCGGGACAGGCGCCAAGGCGCAGGCCCTCGCCGGAAGGAGCCAGAGAGAAAACCAGTTGAACCGACCGCCCCTCTCATAGAAGAGACCTCGAAGGAACGGTTTCCCGCGAAACCCTTCCGGTCCGGACCCTCGGACCGGAAGGGTTTCTGCCATGTTGGCAGGCCCGCCATCGGCATGGCGCGATTCCTGCAGGGGGTGTGGGGAACTCGCCACGGCGACTATCGTTGAGTCGCCTCCGCCCCCCTCGTCTCGTCCGTGTCGGAGGTCCCGATGAGACTGCGCACGTCCGTTGCGTCTCTCCTGTCTCTCGTCCTGCTCCTGACCCTCGCCGTCTGTGGCGGCCAACCCAAGGGGAGCGACGTCGGCGACCACTTCCTCGCCGGCCGCGGCCGTGACTCGGACCTGGCCCACAAGCTCGTCGACGGCGAGCTCGGGGCCCCGGAGGCGGTCATCGAAGACGCCGAGGCCGAGGAGGGCGTGACGGCGGACGGGTCCCGCGATCTGGCCGGGCGCGGAGCGGGGGCCATGCGCCCCGTCGGCGGCGCGCAGGGCGGCCCGGTCACGGGCTCCCCTGGCACCCCCTCGACGCCGTCCCGGGGCAACGCCGCCTACGGCAGCGCGCCGTCCGAGAGCTCCGAGACCCAACCCGGGCCCTCACCCCGCGCCGTCAACAGCGGCCCCTCGGCGCTGCCCCAGGGGCACGACGGCGTCGAGATGGAAGAGGAGAAGCTGGCCGCCGGGAGGAACATGACCAACGCGGTCCGGAGCGTGGAAGAGGAAGCGCGGCTGCTGGAGCGATACGAGATGGCTTTCAAGCGGAACCCGACCTTGGTGGATGGCCTCGGCGATCTCCCCAGGGCGGACTTCCAGGACCCGGCAGCCGGCGGTCATGGACAGAACGATGGGGCGACGCCCGCCAAGGCCGACGACAACAAGCCTGGTGCCGGTGACACCGGAGCCCAGGCCTGGAAGCGGTCGTCGCAGCGGCCGAGCTTCGCGCGGGTCTACGTCGGGAACGGCAACAGCCTCGTGCTCGAGCGGATGCGGGTCACGGTCCACGTCGACGGGCCGCGGGCGCGCACCGTCGTCGACCACGTGTTCCGGAATCCCCACGATCAGGCGCTCGAGGGAACCTTCGAGTATCCGCTCCCGGCCGGGGCCTCGCCCTGCGCCTACGCGATGTACGTCTCGGGCGAGCAGGCCCGCATCCCGACGTTCTTCCCGCGGGCCGAGGGCCAGCCCCTGCCGCCGATGGCCCTCGCCGACCTGCCGTTCGAGGACGGCCTCAAGAAGGTCGACGAGCGTGACTGGGGCAAGCTGCGCGAGGCCCGCGTCGTCCGCCGCCAGAAGGCCCGCCAGGTCTACGAGGAGGTCACGCGGCAGCGCGTCGACCCCGCCCTGCTCGAGTACGCGGTCGGTAACGTGTTCCGCGGCCGCGTCTTCCCGATCCCGCCCAAGGGCCTCAACCGCGTGATCCTGGTCTACGAGGAGACCCTGGCCGACGACGGCGGCGTCCAGAGCTACCGCTTCCCCCTGCCCGACTGCGACCTCGGCCTGCTCCACGTCACGGTCTCGACCCCGATCGCCGGCGTCGCCGACCTCGAGCTGACGCCGAAGCCGATGACCGACGGCAAGGTCGAGGGCGGCCGTCGCCTGCAGCAGCTCGCGTGGGAGCAGTGCAAGGGTCCCGGCGGCGACCTCGTCGTCCGCGTCCGCCCCGAGCATCCGCGCGCGCTGAGCCTGTCCGGCGCCGACCAGAGCCGCGCCTCCGGCCGTGCCTTCCTGGCCCGGCTCCGACCCGAGCTCCCGACCGAGGGCAAGGACGCGCCGACCGGCGACGCCCTGTTCCTGCTCGACGCCTCGCTCAGCGAGGCGCCCGACCGCTTCGCCGTCAACCGCCGCCTGCTCCAGCAGATCCTCGAGCGCGACGACACGATCCGGCGCTTCCAGGTCCTGGCCTTCGACGTCGAGGCACGCTGGCTCGAGGACGGCGGCTGGATCACCAACGACGAGGCCGGCCGCGCGCGGGCCCTGGCCAAGGTCGACACGCTGCTGCTCGAGGGCGCGACGGACCTCGGCGCGGCCCTGCGCGCCGTCGCCGAGGCCGCGTGGATCGGGGCCGGTGACGCGGCCGCGCCGACGCCGCTGGCCGTGTTCCTGATGTCCGACGGCCAGCTCGACTGGGGCGAGCGCGAGCTCGAGCCCCTGCTGCGCCCGCTCGAGGACCGGCCCGGCCGTGTGACGCGCTTCTTCTGCTACCGCAACGGCCTCTCGGCCGAGAACCTGGCGCTGTTCGAGCGCCTGACCCGTCGCGGCGGCGCGACCTTCAACGTCTTCGACGACGCCGCCGTGGCCGTGGCCGCGGCCGCCGTCGCGCACCGGCGCCAGGCCTTCGTGCTCGACCACATCGAGGTCGCCGGCGCCGAGGTCCAGGACCTGCTCGTCGCCGGCCGCCAGGCCGCCCTGTATCCGGGCGGCACGCTACTCGTCGCCGGCCGCTACGGCGACGCCGACCACGTCCGCCTGACCCTCCACGGCCGCTACGGGACCGAGCCGATGGCCTGCGCCTTCGACCTGGCCCTCGACGGCAGCAGCGAGCTCGCCGGCCGCGCCTGGGCCGAGCTCGCGGTCGCCCAGCTGCTCGAGCTCCACGACCCGGCCGTCGACGACCTCGCCGTGGCCTACGCCCAGCAGTTCGGGCTCGCGACGCGGGAGACGAGCTTCCTCGTGCTCGAGACCGACGCCGACTACGAGCGCTTCGACGTCGCCACCGAGGCCGCCGACTGCAAGGTCGAGGACCTCGCCCGCTACCTCGACGACGCCCACCTGATCCGGGCCCGGAACGAGCCGTCCCGCAAGCGCGCCTTCGGCCGCCTGCTCCAGCGCCTCGTCGAGGAGGCCGGCGCGCCCGACGCCCGGGAGGCGCCCCAGCTCGCGAGGCTGCTCCAGCTCCTGCCCGAGGATGAGCTCGTGCTCGCGCCGAAGCGCGCGGCCGCCGCGTGGCCGACCCGGGCCCTGGCCGGGCCCGACTACCTCACCGGGCTCGCCAAGAACCGCCGCGACCCGGCCCTGCACCTCGCCGAGGCCGAGCGCCGCGCGGCCGCCGGCGAGGCCGCGCCGGCCCTGCGCGTCCTCAGCAACCTCGTCGAGCTGTATCCCGGCCGCAGCGACGCCCAGCGGCTCGTCGGCTACCGCCTGCTCGGCGCCGGCGAGGCGGAGATGGCCGCGAGCGTGTTCGAGGCGATCCGCGACCAGCGGCCCTTCGAGCCGCAGAGCCACCGCGACCTGGCCCGCGCCCTCGAGCGCGCCGGGCGCCTCGCGTACGCCGCCATCGAGTACGAGCTCGTGCTCGGCGGCAAGTGGCACGAGCGCTTCCGCGACACGGTCCAGGTCATCGTCGCCCAGGAGTACGTCGCGATGATGCGCGCGGCCCTGCGCGAGAAGCGCGCGACCGGCGCCCTCGCGGCCTGCTTCGGCGAGCGCCTCGAGCAGCTCGGCGACGTGCCCGTGCGCGCCGACCTTCGCGTGACGATGGCGTGGAACACCGACGACACGGACGTCGACCTGTGGGTCCACGAGCCGAGCGGCGAGGCTTGCGGCTACAGCCACAGGGAGACCGCGGCCGGCGGCCGCCTGCTCGACGACCTGACCCGGGGCTACGGCCCCGAGCGCTACGAGATCGCCGAGGCCCGGCCCGGCACGTACACGATCCTCGTGCACTACTTCGCCAGGAACCCCAAGCTCCTGGCCGGCGAGACCCAGGTCGAGGTCGTCGTGACCCGCAAGGCCGGCACGCCCGAGGAGGAGACGCGGCGCTACGTCGTCAACCTGTCCGAGGAGAAGGAGGGCGTCGAGGTCTGCCGCGTGCGCTTCTGAGCCTCAGCCGGCCGTCGGCTCGACGAGGATCTTGAGGCCGGCGAGGCTCAGGAGGTACAGCAGCCGCCGGCCGCGCGGGACCGGCGGACCGAGGCGCACGCGGGCCGCGACCGACCACCAGCCCGGCTGCTCCTCGATGTAGCCGCTCTCGAAGCTGATGCCGTAGCGCTGCCCGAAGTAGAACCGCGACTGGTCGGGGTCGGTGCCGTGGATCCACAGTCGGCCCTCGAGGCCGTCCTCGCAGGGGCGGGCGACGAGGCAGAAGCCGGCCAGGACGGCGCGCGGTCGGGCCTCGCCGGGCGCGGGCGTGGCGGCGGGATCGGCCTGCGAGTCGAGCCGGCGGATCAGCAGGATCGGCATGCCCCAGTCGAAGCCCTTCGGCAGCGCCAGCGGCAGGTAGCGGGTCCCCGCCTCCCTGGCCGCCAGCGCGGCCTCGACGAGCTCGCGGCTCGTGCCCTCGACGAGCCAGCGCCGGTCGAGGGCGGCGACCCAGGGCTGGGCGAAGGGGTTGGTGGCGTCGTCGTCGAGGGTGCGCCGCCACAGCAGGCGGTCGCCGTCCTGCTCGAGCTCGGCGACGCCGTCCTGACCCTCGCGCGGCAGGTTGCCGGGGTCGACGCCGCGCGGCCCGGGGTCGTAGGCGAGCACGTGCTGCGCCGGGCCGAAGCCCTGCTGCAGCGGGATGCCGAAGTCGCGGCCGGCGTAGGCGAAGTGGAGCGGGCCACCCGGGTGGAGCGGGGCCGGGATCTTGCCGAGCAGGTCGAGGCTGCGCTCCACGTCGACGAGGATCACGCTCTCGGTGCCGGGCGGCACGAAGTGGCTGACGGCCTCGTACCCGAGCCGCTCGGTCGTCGGCGCCTCGGCGGCCCGCGACCCGGTGCCGGCGCAGGACGTCGCCAGCGGCAGCGCGGCGGCCGCGAGCAGGAGCGGGGCGAGGGCTGGGCGGATCGGGGGCGTCACGCCGGGCATACTAGAAGCCGGCCGCTGCTGTCCAGAGCCGCAGGGCGGGGATCGCCGCGACGGTCAGCGGCGCTCGAGGGCGAGCTGCAGGCCGAGCCCGATCAGGGCCCCGCCGCTGAAGGCGTCGAGCACGCGCCGCGCGCGCGGCCGGAACCAGCGCTCGCGGCCGGCGTGGATCGCGCGCGCGAGGAAGCCGAGCCACAGCACGCTGAGCACGAGGTGGATCCCGGCCAGGGCCAGGGTCTGCAGCAGGACCGGTCCCTCCGGGTCGACGAACTGCGGCAGGAAGGCGAGGTAGAACAGCGCGACCTTGGGGTTGAGGAGGTTGGTCAGGAAGCCCTCGAACAGCGGCTCACGGCCCGGCGCCCGCGCGCCGCCGGCCTCGGGGCCGGCGAGGGCGACCTCGACCGGGGCGGGCGTCCGGGACAGGCCGCGCGCGAGCGAGCGCAGGCCGAGCCAGACGAGGTAGACCGCGCCGAGGATGCGCAGCAGGTCGAACGCCTCGGCCGAGGCCAGGACCAGCGCCGAGACCCCGAGCGCCGACAGGCTGCCGTGGACCAGGAGACCGGCGCCGACGCCCCAGGCCGTGCGCTTGCCGCCGCCCGCCCCGTGCCGCAGCGTGTTGCGCAGCACGAGCAGCGTGTCGGCCCCCGGCGACAGCGTCAGCAGGACGACGACCGGCAGGAACGCGAGCAGCCTGTCCTCGGACATGCGCGGCTAATACCCCAGGAGCAGCGGGACGTCGTTGGTTGCGTAGTCGAACGAGAACGGGAACAGGCCCATGACCAATGCTGCGTGGTGGAGGCGGACGCCGGAGTAGGCCGACGACTGGTTCCAGGGCAGGACGAATTTGGCGTCGGCCTCGCCGTCGGTGCCGAGGACGCCCAGTGAGCGAGGCCTGATCAGGGGTGTTGGGGTTGGCGGCGGTGAAGGCCATGTGACGGGTCGAGGGTCAGCGGCAGGACGACGTTGCCGAAGGTCGTGCCTGGCGAGGTCCCGGTCGTCGAGCCGAGGACGAGGTAGAGCTTCTTGGCGTGGGCCTGGCCGGCGCGGATGCGCAGGGTCCTCGTGCCCCCGGCGTAGAGCGAGATCCAGCCGTTGCTGATGCGCATCGCGCGGAGGTCGCCCTGCACACGGACGTGCCCGCTTCTTGCCGCCGCCGATCCAGAAGTCGGTCCGGCCGTCGTTGTTGGCGTCTCCGGCCGCGCCGATCCGCGTGGCCCGGGTGACGGGTTGGGCGGCCGTGCCCTCGACGAACGCGATCTCCTTCCAGTCCTTGCCGGAGATGATCCGGACGCGCCTGCAACCGGCCGACACCGTCGACTCGTCCCAGGGCTCGACGAGCAACAGGTCCCGATGACCGTCGCTGTCGATGTCCATGCTGATCACGTCGAGCCCGGTCACGTAGCCCGGGTGGGCAAGCCGTAGGACAGCGACTTGGATGAGGGACCGGGTCTTGCCTGAGTAGAGGTTGATGGTCCTCCTCCCTCGGAGGCGGTATAGTCCTCCACGCCGTCCTGGTCCTGGTCGTCGATCGGTGCCAGGCAGCCGTTGCTGCCGGACTGGATCCCGGTGCTGAACAGCAGGCTCTTGCCGGTCTTGGCCGAGTAGATCTCGTAGTTCTTGTTGCCGTCCGTGACGACGTAGTCGCGGACGCCGTCCTGGTCGAGGTCGCCGAGCAGGAACAGGCGTGCTCCGAAACGCGCTACGTCGTTCCTGGTGTGGAGCCGGATCTGGTACCCGTTCTTGCCCGAGAACAGATACGCAGCGCCCTTTCCACTCGACCCGCCCGGGGAATTGGTATCGCCGACGAGGTAGTCCTCGCAGCCGTCCTGGTCGACGTCCCCGACGACGAGGATCGTGTCCCCGAGGGTCATGCCGGGGAAGGGGCCCCAGTGCTCGCGCAGGAGCTTGCCGGTCACGGGATCGTAGATCCGCAGGGACCCCCGCGTGCCACTTCTGCCCGGAGGGGTGTTCCTGGGGATTCGTGACCAGGAGCTCGGGCTTGCCGTCGCCGTCGAGGTCGCCGGTCGCACAGCGACAGAAGGTCGGCCAGTCGCTGCCGCCGGTGTTGGCCAGCGTCCGGATCGGCATCCGGCTGAAGCCCGAGTAGATCGTCACCGAGGTCGGGCGCCACTGCACGTAGTCGGTGAAGCCGTCCTTGTCGACGTCGGGCAGGGGCGTGAAGCCGTAGTCGTACTGGTCGTCGAGGATCCGATCTTGGGCCGGCAGGCCGGGCGGACAGGGCGAGCAGCAGTGGATCAGGGCGGGCGAGAGCGGGTGGCGCATCGGTGGGCTCCGCCTGGGTGGGCGGATTCTAGCGGTGACCGAGTGACGTCGCGGCCGGGAGCCCGGGCAGGATGCCGCCGGATCGGGACCGGTCAGCCTGCTCAGTCCTCGCCGTCGCCGCCGATGACGACCTGGCGGCGGGCGCTTTTCGGGGAGACCCGCGGCTCCGGGGTCAGGATGCCGTGGAGGTTGAGGTCGGCGGCCGAGACCTCGACCTCGGCGCCGTCCTTGCGGCGGCGCTCGCGCCGCAGCTCGCGCACGGCCTCGGGCAGGGCGTATCGCTCGCCGTCGAAGCCGGCGACGAAGCGGCTGCCGCGGGCCTCGCCGCGCAGCTCGAGGCGGCGGTAGACGCGTAGCAGCTCGCGCCACGGGATCGGCTGCCGCTCGCGCAGCAGGACCTTGCGGAACACGACGCCCCAGCGCGCGAGCAGGCGCCGCGCGACGAACTCGGCGTCGCCCTCGTCGAGGTGGGGCAGGCCGGGCAGCGTCCGCCCGCGCGGCTCGGGCGGCGGGGCGTCGGGTCGGCTCCAAAGCGCGCCGGCGGGGCCGGGCTCGCGGAACGGCGACCAGCGGCCGATGAGGTTCATGCGGCCCTTGCGCCGGCTCGCCGGCACGAGCAGCCGGCGCAGGCCCCCGTACGAGTCGCAGGTCAGGAGCCCGCGCGAGATCGCCTCGCCGAGCCCGGCCTCGAGCTGGGCCGGCAGGAGCCGCGTGGCCCGGCGGATGTCGGCCGGGAACAGGGCGCCGCGCTTGCCGACGGCCTCGAGCACGAGCCGGGTCGCGGCCGAGAGCTTGTCGAGCGACGGCGCCTCGGCCAGCCGCTCCCAGTCGGCGAGGTCCTCGCGCGGCACGAGCGCGACCGGTGTGTTGCGCACGGCGCCCTGGCCCGAGCCCCACAGCCGGCCCCAAGCGAGCTCGCCCGACAGCGTCAGCTCGTCGAGCCACTCGCGGCGGTAGCCGCGGACGCGCGCCGGGATGACGAAGCTCTCCCAGGCCGCGGCCGGGGCCTCGAAGCCGGCGAGCTGGGCGAGCACCTCGGCGACCCCGCGCGGGCCGTGCAGCCGGTCCTCGGGGGCGACGTGCTGCCAGCGCGCGAGGAAGCGCAGGAACGTGCCGGCCGACACCGGCTCGATCTCCTGCCGCAGGCGCTCGATCGTGTAGCGGTGGATGCGGGCCAGGAGCCGGCGGTCGCACCAGTGCTCGACGCCGCCGAGGCGGGTGCGCATGGCCACGCCCTCGACCTCGAGCCGGAGCAGGACCGGGTCGTCGCTGACGACCGCCCGAGGGCCTCGGAGCCGCCCGCGCCACAGCTCCACCGCGTCGCGCCCGACCTCGCCATGCACCAGCGCCCGTCCTCGTGCACGACCTGGCCCGCGGCGCCGAGCTCGCCAGCCACCGGCTCAGGCCGGCCCGCCGGCCGCGCACGTAGCCCATCCACAGCAGGGCCTCGTGGACCCTCCTCGGCGTCGACCGGCTGCGGCCAGGTCGCACGCGCTCGACCGCCTCGGCCGAGCCTGCCGATGTCCTCGGGGCCGCGCGGGTCGAGTATGCGCCGCTGGATCACGTCGGTCCGCCGCCCTCGAGCGGGGCGTCGTCGAGGAAGGCGCATGGCATCGGGTGTTGGTGATCGACCGCGCGAACGGCGACGGCTCGGCGTGTCGACGGCGACCTTGGTGATCGCCCTGCCGGTGATCCGCGCAGGAGCTCGACGAAGCCGTCGAGGTCCATGGCCCGCGGAGGCAGTCCTCGATCGTCTGGAACACGACGGGGTGCTCGCGCGGATCTCGACGTCGGGCGAGCTCAGGGTCTCGGGGCAGGCGACCGCGCCCGGGAACGACTGGGCCAGGAGGTCCTCGGTCTGCTGGAGGTGGATCGGCACCTGCCGGGCCATTGCGCATGCGCTCGAGCATCAGCGGGTCGCGTTCCAGCGCCAGCGGTTGGTGAACCAGGGCTGCACGAGCACGGCCTGTTTCCCCGCAGAGGTGGCGCGCGCGGTCGTCGGGGTGGAGGTAGTCCCAGACGTCGTCGAGCCGGAAGCTGTGCTGCATGCCGAGCGACAGCACGAGGCCGTCCTCGTTGCTCGCGGCCTGCAGCTCGTAGCCGAAGCCGCGGCAGAAGCGCTTGCGCAGGGCGAGGCCGTAGGCCCGGTTGATCTGCCCGCCGAAGCAGCTGTGCAGCACGAGCTGCATGCCGCCCGACTCGTCGAAGAAGCGCTCGAGCACGACGCAGTCCTGGGTCGGCACGGTCCCGAGCGCCTTGTCCCCGGCCTGCAGGTACTCGGCCAGGTGCTGCGCGGCCCGCTCGTCGAGCCCGCACTCGGCCACGAGCCAGCGCGGGTCCTGCCCGCCGACGCGGACCTCGCCGACGGCCCGGCTCAGCTCGCGGCTGCGCGCCGGCCCCTCGGCGATCCAGAACGGCAGCGTCGGCGGCTGACCCTTGGCGTCGGCGACGCGCACGGTCCCCTTCTCGACGCGGAGGATCCGCCATGACGCGTTGCCGAGCTGGAAGATGTCGCCCTTGTTGGCCTCGACGGCGAAGTCCTCGTGCACCGTGCCGACGAAGCTGCCCTCGGGCTCGAGCAGGACGCGGTACTCGCCGAGGTCGGGGATGGCGCCGCCGGACTGCAGGGCCGTCAGCCGCGCGCGCCGCGTGCCGCGCACGCGGCGGTTGACGCCGTCGCGGTGCAGCAGGCGTAGCGGCCCCGGGCGTGGAGCTCGAGGCAGCGGTCGAAGTCCTCGCGCGCGAGGTCCCGGCATGGCCAGGCCCGCGTCGCGAGGTCGTAGAGGCCGTCCTCGTCCCAGGGGTGGGCGCACTCGGCGACGAGCTGCTGGGCGAGGATGTCGAGCGGCCGGCCCGGCTGCGGCGTGCGGTCGAGCTCGCCGCGGCCCACGGCCCGCAGGAGCGCCGCGCCGGTCACGAGCTCGTCGAGCGTCAGCGGGAACAGCCGGCCCTTGGGCGTCGCGCGCAGCGCGTGGCCCGAGCGCCCGACCCGCTGCAGGAACGCCGCGATCGTCGACGTCGTCCCGACCTGGAGCACGAGGCTCGACGTCGCCGATGTCGATGAGCTCGAGCGAGGCCGTCGCGACGAGGCAGCGCAGCTCGCCGGCCTTGAGCCGCCCTCGGCCCTGTGGCGCATCTCGCGCGACAGCGAGCCGGTGGCCTGGCGACGAGCTCCTCGCCGACGTGCTCGCTGAGCCGGGCCGCGAGCCGCTCGCTGAGCTTGGTGCGTATTGACGAACACGAGCGTCGTCCGGTGCGCGGCGATCAGCTTCGGCCATGCGCGTAGATCTCGGTCCTTCCACTGCTCGGGAGCAGACGTGGCCGAGGGGGGACGGCGGCAGCTCGACGGCGAGGTCGAGCTCGCGCAGGTGCCCGACGTCGACGAGCGCGCAGGCGCGGTCGCGGCCGACGAGGAAGCGGCCGACCTCTTCGAGCGGCTTCTGGGTCGCCGACAGACCGATGCGCTGCAGCGGCCGCCCGCACAGGGCCTCGAGCCGCTCGAGGGACAGCGACAGGTGCGTGAGCCGCGCTTGTCGCCGGTCATCGCGTGGATCTCGTCGACGATGACCGTGCGGATCGTCGACAGCAGCCGGCGGCCACCGAGGCTCGTGAGCAGCAGGTAGAGCGGACTGGGCGTCGTCACGAGGACGTGCGGCGGCCGGCGCTTTCATGGCCTGCTCGGCGGCCGGCGTGTCGCCGGTGCGCACGAGCACCCTGACCTCGGGGAGCATGTAGAAGCGCTTCGCGGATCGCGGCCAGCGGCCCTGGAGGTTCTTCTGCACGTCGTTGGACAGGGCGCAGCGGCGAGACGGTACAGACCTGGCACTCGTCGGGCAGGGCCGAGCCCCTGGCGGAACAGCGTCGAGGGCGTGCAGGAACGCGGCCAGGGTCTTGCCGGTGCCGGTCGGCGCCGCGATCAGGACGTTCTCGCCGGCCCGGATCCTGGCCAGCCGTCCCGCTGGGGCGGCGTCGGCTCGCCGAAGGTCTCGGCGAACCAGTCGCGGACGGCGGGGTAGAAGGCGGCGAGCGGCACGGAGCGGGATCCTAGCGACCCTGACATTTCCCGAAAACCGTCGAGGGTCGGGAAGGGATCCTAGCAGGGGCGATCCGGACCGGGTGGGCGGCGGGGGGGCGCCACGACCTATGCTCCCGGCCCATGGACGCGGCCATCCGGACCGAGGGTCTGGGCAAGAGCTACGGCGGGACCCCCGGCATCCTCGACCTCGACCTCGAGGTCCGCCCGGGCGAGGTCTTCGGGTTCCTCGGCCCCAACGGGGCCGGCAAGAGCACGACGATCCGCCTGCTGCTGGCCTACCTGCGCCCCGACCGCGGCCGGGCCGCGGTCCTCGGGCTCGACGCCTGGCGCGAGGCCGTCGCGATCCGCCGCCGCCTCGGCTACCTCCCGGCCGACCTCGCCCTGTGGCCCAAGCCGACCGGCCGCCAGCTGCTGACCCTCCTGGCCGGCCTGCGCGGCCTCCCGGACCTCGGGCGCGCCGAGCCCCTGGCCGAGCGGCTCGGCCTCGACCTCGACAAGCGGGCCGGCGACCTGTCGTCGGGCAACCGGCAGAAGCTCGGCATCGTCCAGGCCTTCTTCCACGCGCCCGAGCTGCTGATCCTCGACGAGCCGACGTCGGGCCTCGACCCGCTCGTGCAGGCCGAGTTCTGCCGCATCGTCGACGAGGAGCGCGAGCGGGGCCGGACCGTGTTCCTGTCGACGCACGTCCTGCCCGAGGCCGAGCGGCTCTGCGACCGCGTCGGCATCGTCCGCGCGTCGCGCCTCGTCACGGTCGAGAGCGTCCACGCCTTGCGCGCCAAGGCCCTGCGCCGCGTCGAGCTGCGCTTCGGCGGCGAGGTCCTGCCCGCGCCCTTCGAGGGCCTCCAGGGCGTGCACCGCGTCGAGCGGCTCGGCCCGCAGGAGCTCGGCCTCGACGTCGCCGGCCCGCTGAGCGAGGTCCTCGCGGTCGCCTCGCGGCACCACGTGCTCGACGTCGTCGCCCGCGAGGCCGACCTCGAGGAGGTCTTCCTGCGCCACTACGACGGGCGGGGCGCCGGGAGCCCGTGAGCAGGCGCGCCCCGATGCTGGCCTGGACGCTGCGCGAGCGGCGCCTCCCGGCGACGCTGTGGAGCCTCGGCGCCCTGGCGCTGACGCTGCCGATCCTCGCGATCTGGCCGACCCTGCGCGAGAGCCCCGAGCTGCGCGACTTCCTCGACCGGCTGCCGCGCTTCCTGCTGCACCTGATCGGCGTCGACCCCGAGCGCTTCTTCTCGGGCGCCGGCTTCGCCGAGGCCCAGTTCCTGACGATCCTCGGGCCGCTGATCATGGCGCTGTGGTGCATCTCGCTCGGCGCCACGGCGACGGCCGCCGACGAGGAGGCCGGCCGGCTCGAGGTCCTGCTCGGGCACCCGCTGTCGCTGCGGTCCCTGCTCCTCCAGCGCTTCGTCGCGATGGTCGTCCTGGCCCTGCCGGTCGCGGCCGGCTTCGGGCTGTCGCTGACGATCGGCACGCTGGCCTTCGACATGGGCCTCGAGGCCCGCGGCATCCTCGGCGTCGTCCTCGCCCTGTGGCTCGTCGGGCTCGGCTACGGCAGCTTCGCCGTGGCGGCCGGCGCGATCTTCGGCAGCGCCGGCACGGCGGGGTTCTCGGCCGCGCTGTTCGTCCTGCTGTCGTTCCTCCTCGTCGGCCTCGGCCCGCTGCTCGCGCCCATCCAGGCCCTGTCCCGCTGCCTGCCGCACCACTGGTACCTCAGCGGCGAGACGCTGTACCGGGGCCCGGGCCCGGCCCAGCTCGTGCAGCTCGCGTTCGTCGTCGTCCCGCTCGCCCTCGCGCTCGCGCTGATCGGCCGTCGCGACCTCGGCCGGCCGGTGTTCTCGGCGGTGAAGTGGTGGCGCCGGCGCGGCGGCAACGCCCGCCCGCGCGGCCCGGTCCACGCCCGGCTCTGGCTCGAGCGCCCGGCCGACCTGTGCTGGGGGGCGGCCATGGTCCTCGTGACCATCGTCGTCGTCGGCCTCTGGCCGCTGCTGCGGGACGACATCGACGTCCTCGGCGGCATCCTCGAGCGCGTGCCGCGGGAGGTGTTCCAGGCGTTCGGGGTCAAGGACCCCGCGACCCTGCTGACGGCCGGCGGCTTCGTCGCGAGCCGGGTCCACGCCGGCATCTGCATGATCCTGCTGCTGGTCTACGCGATCGGCCGCGCGACCCGCGTCGTGGCCGGCGACGAGGGCGCGGGGCGGCTCGAGCTGCTGCTGGCCGCGCCGCTCGGCCGGGGGGCCTGGCTCGGCCGCCAGGCCCGGGCCCTCGGCCTCGAGGTCACGGTCCTCGTCGCCCTGCCGACCCTCGTGCTGCTCGTCGCCGACCCCGTCCTGGGCCTCGGGATCGGCACCGGCCGGATCCTGGCCGGCTTCGTCTCGTTCACGGTCTTCGGCCTCGCCATGGCCGGCCTGACCCTGGCCCTGGCCGGGCTCGGTCTCGGCTCGGCCCGGTCCCGCGGCCTCGTCAGGCGGTCATCGTCGTCGGCTTCGTCCTCAACCTCATCGGCACGATGCTGCCGGCCTGGGCCTGGCTGCGCTGGCTGTCGCCCCTGGCCTGGTACCTCGAGGACTCCCCGCCCCTGACCCGCGGCCTCGGCCTGGGGCTGATCCCCCTGGCCGCCCTGGCCGTCGGCTCCCTGGTCCTGGCCATGCGGGCCTTCGACCGGCGCGACCTCGGCCGGGGTTGAGGCCGGAGGATCCTCGCTCGGGGCCGGCCCCGGCCCGAGGATCGTGGCGATCCGGACAGGTCCGGAATCTTCACGGCCGGCTACGCAGGAGGCAGCCCATGTCGCGCGAGGGCTTCGAGGACCCCATCCTGGTGACGACGACGCTCAACATCGACGGCTTCCGCATCGCCGAGTACCGCGGCATCGTCCGCGGGATCGTCGTGCGCTCGCCGACGATCGCCCAGGGCTTCGTGGGCGGCCTCAAGAACCTGTTCGGCGGCCGCATCGGCGCCTACGCGCGGATGTGCGAGCAGACCAGGCAGGAGGCCTACGACATGATGCTCGACCATGCCCGCGACCTCGGCGCCAACGCGATCGTCGGGGTCCGCTACGACGCCTCGGAGGTCGTCAGCCGCGGCTCGGCGACCGAGGTCCTGTGCTACGGCACGGCGGTCCGCCTCGTCCCCGAGGGGAAGGGCTGAGCAGGTGGGACCGGGACGTCGCAGGCGGATCCGCTACGAGAAGGAGGGGCGGTCCCTGCTCCTCGCCGCCCTCGCCGGCTTCGCGGTGTTCTGGGTCGTCGCCGGCGCCTCGGTCGAGCAGGAGGCCTGGGACAACCGGCTGTACTTCGTGTTCGGCATCCCGTTCCTCGTGGTCGTCGCCGGCGTCCTCGGCTACCGCGTGCCCAACCGGCCGTGGCGGTTCGGGGTCGTCCCGATGGCCGTGCAGGCCGTGATGCTCCTCGTCGTCGCCGCCCACCAGCCCGGCCCGTCCCTGTTCATCGTCGGCGTGGGGTTCCTGGCCGGCCTGAGCCTGCCGCTGATCGGCGCCGCGTACCTCGGGGCCTGGCTGCGCCGCCGGCGCTCCGAGCGCGTCTACATGGTCTCGGGGCGCGAGCAGGGCGGCCCCCCGCGCCGGCTGCTGTACGACGGCGGCGCCCGCAGCGGGAGGCGGGGCGAGCCGGCCTTCCTGGCCCGCCCCGAGGGCGCGCCGATCTACCACGGCTTCCCGCTCGTCGACGGCTGCGACATCGACGGCTGGCGGCTCGGC
The DNA here is from genome assembly GCA_041398545.1 of Planctomycetota bacterium. Lineage (GTDB taxonomy): Bacteria > Planctomycetota > UBA1135 > UBA1135 > JAWKUM01. The sequence goes on from JAWKUM010000011.1 coordinate 61,791, forward strand.
GCGATCACCGACTACGTCGACCCGGCCGGCTGCGACTGGGGCGACGGCTTCGTCGTCGCGCCCGACGGCTCGCGGGCCGGCCTCGTGTGGAAGGTCGGCGACGCCCCTCTGCGCGAGCTGCTGCCCCCCGACGAGGAGCGCTGGGGGGTCTACGCCGTGTCGTTCCCCGGGCCGATCCGGGACGCCGGGGACATGGCGCGGGGCTTCGCGGCCGTGCTGCCCGAGCTCAGGCGCATCCACGCCGGCATCGTCGGCGGCTGAGGCCGAGGCCCGCCCGCCTAGCGCAGCCAGAGCTCGGCGGCGTTGCTCAGCTCGAGGCGCTTGCCCCGGTCGAGGTAGACGTTCTGGAGCACGAGGCGCAGCCCGCCGAGGTCGAGGTCGGCCGGGATCCGGATCCGGTGCAGGTCCGTGCCCGAGTCCTCGGTCGCCCCGGCCAGGAGCGGGACGCCGCCGGCGACCTGGCAGAGGAACGCGAGGCCGGCGAGCTGCAGCCCACCCGGCGTGGCCGTGAGGAACGTCATGTACGGCGTGCCCCTCGGCAGCTCGACCTCGAGCTGGAGGACCTCCCCGGGCCGGTACTCGCCGAGCACGCGGAGGCCGGACCACAGCCCGAGCTCCCGGGACAGGGCCGGCATCAGGGGGCGGCGGCCGATGCCGTCGATCTTCACGCCGGTCCTGACGAGCGCCTTGCGCAGCTCGTCGACCGTGAACGGCGCGCCGAGCTGGAGCACGGCCATGCTCTGCAGCGAGGCCAGCACGCCGGCGACCTGGGGGGCCGCGGCCGAGGTCCCGCCGAAGATGTTGGTGTAGCTGCGCCAGCTGCGGGCGTCGCGCTGGATGTGCCCGTAGCCGGTCGTCGTGACCCCGAAGCCCCAGGCGTTGGCCTCGACCGCGTCGCCGTAGTTGCTCCACGCGACGCGCGTGGACTCGGGGCCCTGGGTCGCGCCGCACAGGAACACGCCCGAGGGGGCGCTGCTCTTGGCGTAGCGCTTGCCGTAGACGGCCTCGGTCGCCAGGTCGGTCCCGCTGTTGCCCGCGGCGCAGGTCACCGAGACCCCGGCGAGCACGAGGTTGCGGAGGACGTCGTAGGTGACCTGGGGGAAGTCGAGCGGCGCGTGGTAGCCCTTGGCGGCGACCTCGACCGAGAACACGAGCGACGAGGTCACGACGTCGCCCTGCTTCGTCGCGCGCGCGGCCAGCGAGATCATGTCGGCGAAGCCGTTGATGGCGCTCGCGACCCTGAGCGTCGACCGCGGGACGTAGCCGCGGACGCCCTTCTGGTCGCGCGCCGCGTGCAGGATCCCGACGCAGGCCGTGCCGTGCTCGATCCAGGTCGGGATCGCCAGGGGCCCGAAGTCGGTCTTGCCGAGCACGGCCGACGTCCGCAGGCCGGGCAGGTCCTCGTGGTCGAGGTTCCAGGCGGCCTCGACGTGGACGATCGTCTGCGCCGGGTTTCCCTGGGCGCCGTAGAGGCCGAGGGTCTCGATGAAGCCCAGGCCGACCGGCACGTTGAACAGGTGGAACTGCATGCCCTCGAGCAGCGGGGTCGTGTCGAGGGCCGGCGGCGCGTTGGTCGGCAGCGTCGTCGTCGCCGACCCGGTGAGGCCCGACGAGCCGAAGCCGCCGCCCTGTCGCACGGCCGGCCGCAGGGCCTCGGGCCGGAACTCGGGCTCGGCGGTCTCGACGCAGCCCTCGCCGAGCAGGTGCGCGAGCAGGGCGCGGGAGCGCGCGCGGCTGCCGGTCGACAACCGGTACCAGTTGGCGAGGTCCGCCGGGGGGTCGTACGACGCGGGCAGGGACGCGGCGATCCGACCGCGCTCCGCGTCGAGCTCGGCCACCGGGCGGGAGAACACGGCCTCGACGCGGTGGCCGCCGAGCAGGGCGCGCAGCCGCGCGAAGGAGCCGAGCCGGGCCGCGTCGACGGTGCCACCGACCGCGCGGCAGGTGAGCTCCGCGACGGTGCCCTGCTTGCCGGCGAGCGGAAGGCGGACCTCGAGGCCCTCCGCGAACTTGACCAGCAGGCGGTCGCCGAGGTAGCAGGCCGGCGCGAGCCGGAGCTCACGGTCGAGCGTCGGTACGAGGACCTGGCGTCGCTCCTGCGCGTGCAGGCGCGGCGCGAACGCGGAGACGAGGAGGAGGGACGAGGCGAGGGCGGTCCGCATCGATGCCGGGGGCTTCCCAATCGCGGGCGGGTCGGCAGCATAGCGGGCCCGTCACTCGCAAACGAACCGGTTCGACCGTAGACGGGACCCGGTCCCCTCCCCGGAGGATGCACGTGCAGGCCCTGCTCACCTTGCTCGCGGCGTCGCTGGCGTCGCTCCCCGTACAAAGCCCGCAAACGACCCCCGAGAAGTCGACCGCAGCTTCACCGGACCTTGACGCGAAGCCGGCGGCGGTGGCCGCCCCGAAGGCCACGGGCGGGCTCGCGGCGGAGCTCGGCGCGCTGCGCCTGCGCAGGCTCGGCCCCGGGGTCATGGGCGGCCGCATCACCGACCTCGCCGTCGACGAGCGCCAGCCGGCCACGTTCTACGTGGCGACCGCCTCCGGCGGGCTGTGGCGCACGACCAACATGGGCACGACGTTCGAGCCCCTGTTCCAGGACGAGGCCGTCGTCTCGCTGGGGGCCGTCGCGCTCGCGCAGAGCGACCCGAAGCAGCTCTGGGCCGGCACCGGGGAGGCCAACAACCGCAACTCGACGTCCTGGGGCAACGGCGTCTACAAGTCGGAGGACGGCGGCAAGACCTGGCGCCACGTCGGCCTCGCCCGGTCGCGCCACATCGCGCGCATCGCGATCCACCCCCGCGACCCGGACACGGTCTACGTCGCGGCCTGCGGGTCGCTGTGGGGAGAGGGCGGGGACCGCGGCCTGTACCGGACGCGCGACGGCGGCCGGACCTGGGAGAACGTGCTGTCGGCCGACCCGCGGACCGGCGCGACCGAGGTGCGCATCGACCCGATCCAGCCCGACGTCGTCTACGCGGCGCTGTACGAGCGCATCCGCGACGGCTACGACACCAACGCCCCGCTCACGCGCTGGGGCAAGGGCTCGGGCCTGTTCCGCTCGACCGACGGCGGCGATCACTGGACCCGCCTGACCAGGGGCCTGCCGACCGTCGAGCTCGGCCGCATCGCCCTCGACATCCACCGCAGCGACCCGCGGACGGTGTTCGCCCTGATCGAGACCGCCTGGATCGGCCAGCGGCCCCCGGGCGCGCCGCAGCAGGAGCAGCCCGCGGCCCCGGCCTACTTCGGGGTCCAGGGCATGGCCGACGGCGACGGCGGCGTGGTCCTGCAGCAGATCGTGCGCGACTCGCCGGCCGCCAAGGCGGGCCTGCGCGACCGCGACCTCCTGCTGTCGCTGGGCAAGGCCCAGGTCCTGACCGCCGACGACCTGCGCCGTGAGCTCGGCAAGCACAAGGCCGGCGAGAAGGTCGAGCTCAAGGTCATCCGGCGCGACGACTTCGTCGTGACGACGATCGAGCTCGGGACCAACCCCGCGACCCAGGCCAACGCCCGTGCGCGCGGGGGCTTCGCCGACCGGCTCCACGGCCAGAACGCCAACGTGCAGGGCCAGCAGGGCCCGCGGGGCTTCGAGACCGGCGGCGTGTTCCGGTCCGACGACCGCGGCGAGACCTGGACGCGCGTCAACTCGCTCAACCCGCGGCCGTACTACTTCTCGCAGATCCGCGTCGACCCGCTCGACCCCTCGCACCTGTTCGTGCTCGGGGTCTCGCTCCACCGCAGCGACGACGGGGGCAAGAGCTTCAAGGTCGTCGGGCGCATGGTCCACCCGGACCACCACGCGATGTGGATCGACCCCCGCGACCCCCGCCACAACATCCTCGGCTGCGACGGCGGCGTCGCCATGAGCTGGGACCGCGGCGACAACTACGAGGTCTACGACAACCTCGACATCGGCCAGGCCTACCACGCCGTGGCCGACTCGCGGCGCCCGTACTGGGTCTACGCCGGCTACCAGGACAACGGGTCCTGGGGCGGGCCGTCGCAGACCCACCTCCACGAGGGGATCACGAGCGACGACTACTTCAAGATCGGCGGCGGGGACGGCTTCGTGTGCCGCGTCGATCCCGACGACAGGCCTCGTCCTGTCGAGGCCGGCTGCGTGCCCTCGACCGGAGTCGTCGCGACCAGCTGGCGCGCCCGTTCCAGCCAGCCGCAAGCCGACCGGCGAGGGGCGCCCGCAGGGCGCGGCCCGGAGCCCCGCGCGGGGCCCCGCGGCCGGCCAGCAGGCGGCGGCCCCGGCCGAGGAGGGCGCCGAGGCCGGCGAGGAGAAGGGGGCCGGCGAGGAGAAGGGTGAGGGCGAGGAGAAGGGCGAGGGCGAAGAGGAGAAGGGCGAGGGGCAGGCCAAGGAGCAGGAGCAGGGCGCGGCCGCGTCCGAGGGCGTGCCCGAGTGGAAGGACGACCAGCGCGAGCAGCGCGGCCGCTACCGCTACAACTGGAACACCCCCTTCCTGCTGTCGCGCTTCGACCCGCGCGTCGTCTACTCGGCCGGCAACTACGTCTGCAAGGCCGTCGACCACGGCCGGCACGCCGTCGAGATCAGCCCCGACCTCGCGTTCACGCCGTTGGGCTGCGCCACGGCCCTGGCCGAGTCGCCGCGGCACCCCGGCGAGCTCTGGGTCGGCACCAACGAGGGCGGCCTGTGGTACACCCTCGACGAGGGGCGGACCTGGACGGCCGTGCACGGGGCCCTGGCGAGCCAGCACCCGGCCTGCTCCAAGGCCGAGGGCGGGCCATGTGGGTCACGTCGATCTGCGTCAGCGGCCACGCCGACGGCCGGGTCTGGGTGACCCTCGACGGCCACCGCCACGACGACATGCGCCCGTACGTCTTCGTCACCGAGGACCGGGGCAAGACCTGGAAGACCCTCGCCGCCGGCCTGCCCGAGGGAGTCGGTCCACGTCCTGTTCGAGGACGACGCCAACGCCGACCTGCTCTACCTCGGGACCGAGGATGGGCCAGCCGTGTCGATCGACCGGGGAGCGCTCCTGGACCCGGCTGCCGCGGCCGTTCCCGACGGTCGCCGTCCGCGACTTCGACATCCAGGTCCGCGAGCAGCACCTCATCCTCGCGACCCACGGTCGCAACCTGGTGCCTCGACGTCCGGCCGCTGCGCCCTCGACGCCAAGGCCCGCGAGGCCGGGCTCCTCCTGATCAGGCCGGCCGACGTGCTCCGCCTGCCGATGCTGTAGCGGGCCTGCTCGGCCACCGCCACGCGACGATCCCCAACCCGCCCGCGGTCGCCGGCCTCTACTGGTGGCTCGGCGAGGACAAGGATGGCGAGGCCCAGGTCGAGGTGCTCTCCGCCGAGGGCAAGGTGCTGTGGTCGCGCAAGGAGAAGGCCACGGCCGGCCTGCACCGGACCGACTGGGACCTCCGCCTCCAGGCCCCGGCCCGCCGCGGGCAGCGGCAGCGCTCCGGCGCGCCGGTCCCGGCCGGCCGCTACGTCGTGCGCCTGCGCGTCGGCGCCACGACCCAGAGCCGCGTGTTCGCGGTCGAGGACGACGACCGGCCGCTCGACACCTCGCTCCCGCGGCCCAAGGGGGTCGGCGAGGCGGGGCCGCCGGTGCTCGGACCGCTCGAGCTCGAGCAGGGCCTCGGCGGCGACGAGGACGAGGAGGAGCAGGAGGCCGGCGACGAAGGCCGGGAGCGCGAGGCCGGCACGACCGGCAAGGAGGTCGAGATCCGATGATCCCCGGGACCACGCTCCTCCTGACCGCCCTGGTCGTCCTCCAGCAGGGCGGCCAGACCCCTCGCCCGCAGGCCGCGCCCGAGGCGACGTCGCAGGGCGTCCAGGTCTTCGCGACGCCGGCCGACCTCGCCCCGGTCCTGACCTGGCGCGAGCTCGGCCCCGGCAACCACTCGGGCCGCGTCGTCGACATCGCGGTCCATCCGAAGGAGCCGTCGACGTACTACGTCGCCGCCGCGACCGGCGGGCTGTGGAAGACCACCGACCGCGGCAACAACTTCACCCAGGTGTTCAAGCAGCAGGGCCAGACGGCGATCGGCGACGTCGCCCTGGACCCCTCGGCCCCCGACACGATCTGGGTCGGGACCGGCGAGGCCAACAACCAGCGCTCGAGCTACCACGGGGACGGCCTGTGGCGGTCGACCGACGGCGGCAAGAGCTGGGAGCACATGGGCCTGCCGGACAGCCACCACATCGGCCGGATCGTCGTCGACCCGCGCGACGGGAAGCGGGTCTTCGTCGCGGTCCTCGGCCACCTCTACACGTCCAACGCCGAGCGCGGCCTGTACCGCACGACCGACGGCGGCCGGACCTGGGACAAGGTCATCGACCTCGGCGACCGCGTCGGCGTCGTCGACGTCGCGCTCCAGCCCGGCAACCCGGACGTCGTCCTGGCCTGCAGCTACGAGCGGCTGCGCCGCGCCTGGCACTTCACCGAGGGCGGCGAGGGGTCGCGCGTGTGGCGCTCGACCGACGGCGGCCGGACCTTCAGCCAGGTCCGCGAGGGCCTGCCCGAGGGGCGGCTCGGGCGGATCGGCGTGGCCTTCGCCCCGTCCAAGCCCGAGGTCGCGTACCTGACGGTCGAGAACCTCGAGCCCAGGCCGCCGCGGCGGGTCCGCGTCGCCCCGGCTCCCGCGGCCGAGCCCATGGCGGAGCCCGAGCCCGAGGCGGAGCCCGGCACCGAGGCGGAGCCGGAGGACGACGACGAGGAGTTCGAGCGCTACGCCGACCCGATCCTGGCCGCGTTCTTCGGCGAGGAGGAGGAACCCGGCGCCCAGGGAGGCGCGCAGGAGGCGCGCCCGATCGGCGGCGAGGTCTACCGGTCGGACGACGGCGGCCTCACCTGGCGCAAGACGACGCGGCAGACGGTCGGCGGCTCGCCGGGCTACTACTACGGCCAGGTGCGGGTCGACCCGCGCAACCCGGACGAGGTCTACGTGCTGTCGGTCCCGCTGTTCCGCTCGCGGGACGGCGGCAGGTCGTTCAAGCCCGACGGCGCGTCGCGGATCCACGTCGACAACCACGCCCTGTGGCTCGACCCCGCCAACCGGGGGCGCATGCTGCTCGGCAACGACGGCGGCCTGTGCGAGAGCTGGGACGACGGCAAGACCTGGATCCACTTCGAGAACCTGCCGATCGGCCAGTACTACACGATCGGCGTCGACCGCGGCGAGCCGTACCGCGCCTTCGGCGGGACCCAGGACAACGGCAGCTGGTGCGTGCCCTCGCGGGGGCCGATCGCCGGCGGCCCGCGGCTCGTGGACTGCTTCAAGGTCTCCGGCGGGGACGGCTTCTACACGGTCGTCGACCAGGAGGACCCCAACACGGTCTACTCCGAGATCCAGTTCGGAGGCCTGCTGCGCACCGACCTCCGCACGATGCGGACCAAGGGCATCCGGCCGCGGCCGGCCAAGGGCGAGGCCCCGTACCGGTTCAACTGGATGTCGCCGATCCTGGTCTCGCCGAACAACCACACGACCGTGTACTTCGGCGGCAACAAGCTCTTCCGCAGCCTCGACCGCGGCGAGCACTGGGAGACGATCTCGGGCGACCTGACGACGGCGGACCCGGCCAAGGTCGCCGGCAACGTGCCGCACTGCACGATCACGACGGTCGACGAGTCGCCGCTGCGGCCCGGCGTGCTGTACGTCGGGACCGACGACGGCAAGCCTGTGGCTGACGGTCGACGACGGCCAGACCTGGCGGGACATGACCGCCTCGCTGCCGCGCGAGGCCCGCGGCCTGTGGATCAGCCGCGTCGTGGCCAGCCGCTGGGACCCGGCGCGGGTGCTGGTCGCCGTGACCGGCTACCGCGAGGACCGCTTCGAGCCGCTGCTCTTCGTCAGCGACGACCACGCGACGAGCTTCCGCCCGATCTCCGACGGGCTGCCGCAGGAGGCCGTCAACGTCGTGCGCGAGGACCCGCGCAACGCCCGCCTGCTGTTCGTCGGGACCGAGGGCGGCGCCTGGGTCTCGGTCGACCGCGGCGGGTCGTGGCGCCCGCTCGGGGCCAACCTGCCGAGGGTGCCCGTGCACGACCTCGTCGTGCACCCCGACGTCCCCGAGGTCGTCCTCGGCACGCACGGCCGCGGCATCTGGGTCTGCGACGTGTCCCTGCTCGAGGGCTGGCCGGGCGACCCCAAGGCCGGGCCGACCCTGCTCCAGCCCCGCGACCTCGCGCGGCTGCCGCGCGGCCCGATGGGCGGCTACATGACGCCGGTGCGCAAGTTCCGGGGGCAGCCGGTCGAGAACCGCACCCTGATCGCGGCATGGTTCCCGACCGCACCGGAGAGATCGGAGCTGGAGGTCGTGGACCTGACCGGCACCGAGCTGCGCAGCTTCGACCTCCCGGCCCGGCCCGGCCTGCACGTCGTGGCCTGGGACCTGCAGCGCGGCGGGGTCGTCAACGCGGTCGGCAACGCGGTCAACCAGCTGGCCCAGCGGGCGGGCTTCCGTGGCGGCCGGAGGCGCGCCAACTACGCCCCGTCGGGAACCTATCGCGTGGAGCTCGTCCAGGACGGGCGGACCACGGCGGCCAAGGCCTTCCGCCTGGAGTAGCATGAGGCCGCCCCGCCCAGGCCCCGCGACCACCCGCTGCCCGCCCTGCGCATGCGAAGCACCCTGCACGCAGTCCTGATCCTGCTCGCCGTCGTCGCCTCGCTCGGCGCCCAGTCCCCGCGCGAGCGCCTGCGCGTCCGGGTCCTCGGGCCCGACGGCGTCGACTGGGCCGGGGGTACCGTCGTGGCGACCTCGCGCCCCGGCCCCGGCTGCACCGACCGCGTCGAGGGCCGGCTCGACGACCGCGGTCGCGCACAGCTCGCGCTCCTGCCCGGCCGGTCCTACTCGGCCTGGGCCTGGGTCGCCGTGCCCGGCAAGGCCGGCCGCTACCGCGTGACCAAGCTCGAGACCGAGGTCGCCGGCAACTCGGACCTGCGCCTCCACGGCGACCCCGACGTCCAGACCGAGCTCGAGGTCTCGCTCAAGGGGCTCGAGGCCTGGAAGGGCCCGTTCCGCGTCGCCGGCCTGTCGTTCACCGACGGCGGCGCGCGCCGCTACGAGCGCCGCGAGTGGAAGGTCGAGGGCGGGCGGTTCCGCATCGGCCCGGTCCCCTCGGGCAACCTCAACCTGTTCGTCTACGACGCCAAGGGGCGCCTGGTCCTGCAGCACGGGACCAACCTGCAGGAGGACTTCTGCACCAAGGCCTTCGAGGCCGCCGAGAAACAGCGCAAGGAGAAGGCCGAGAAGGAGGCCGCGGAGAAGAAGGGGGAGGCCGGGGAGAAGAAGGGGGAGGCCGGGGACGGCGAGGCGAAGGACGGCGAGGGCGCGAAGCCCGACGGCGGGAAGGACGCCGGGAAGGCCGCGAAGCAGGACGACAAGCAGGACGAGAAGGAGGGCGAGGAGAAGGCCTCCGAGAAGAAGAAGGCCACGGCCAACATCGTCAAGGTCAACGGCCGGGCGTTCCAGGTCGTGCAGCTCGGCGGGCTCGTCCAGGGCAACGCCGTCGTGCAGCCGGTCAACGCGCAGTCGTACCTGGAGTGGCTGGCCGCGGACCGCCTCGAGCTCGACGTCCTGACGCCGGTCCCGATCCTGGTCCGCGTCGTCGACAAGGAGTCCAAGAAGCCGCTCGCCGACGCCCGGCTGTTCGAGCGGACCTGGGACGAGGACTACGAGTACGGGCGGACCGACGCGGACGGCCGCTGCGTCCTCGTGTTCGGCATGCGGACCAACGAGACCACCGGCCTCCCGCTGCAGAACTACCTCAACTTCCGGGTCCACGCCCGCGGCTGCCCGGAGACCTACGTGCGCCGCTGGAACCTCAAGCTCGGCAAGCCCGGCGACCCGGAGCAGGAGGCGGCGCCCGACGCCAAGCCCCTGTTGACGGCCGAGGTGACGCGGGGCCACGTGCTCACCGGGCGCGTGCTCCTGACCGAGGGCCGCCCGTTCGCCGACGGCGACCTCCTCGTCGACTCGGGCATGGACTACGACTATGGCAACAACAACGCCGGCTTCGCGTTCTCGCAGGCGCCGGTGCGCATCCGCACCGACGCCGAGGGTCGCTTCGAGTGGCCGTACGCGGACGACCGGTTCCCGTTCCGCTGCGTGGCCGTGCTCGACCCGGTGACGCTCGCGGCCCTGGGGGGCGGGGAGCAGCGCCGCGTCGGGGCCCTGGCCATGCTCGTCGACGGGCACGGCGCCGACCTCGGCAAGAAGGCCGGGAAGGAGCAGGAAGGGAAGGCCGATGGGCAGGCCCCCGGGGCCGAGGCCCGCAAGGCAGCAGAGGACGCCGCCCGCAAGGCCGCGGCCGAGGCCGAGCGCAAGGCGGCCGAGGCGCAGCGCCAGCAGCAGGCCAGGCAGCAGGACCAGGGCCTGCAGGACGTCACGGGGCAGGACGACGGCAAGAAGGACGGCGAGAAGGACGGCGAGAAGGCCGAGGAGGACGACAAGCCGCTGCCCGAGCCGGTCCTGCGCGACCTCGGTGACCTGCGGCTCGACGCCCTCGTCCCCCTCGACGTCCAGGTCATCGGCGACGACGGCCGGCCCGCGAGCTGCGCCCGCGTCGGCGTCGCCAACCTGGCCAACAAGCAGGCCTACCTCGTGCCGTTCCTGCAGTGTGCCGACCGCTTCGGCCGCCTGCGGGTGCTGCAGCCGGCCGCCGAGGCCTACGCCATCGGCTGCGCCAAGGACGGGCAGTACCACATCGAGGTCGCCAAGATCGACAAGCCGACCGCGCGCGAGCTCCGGCTCGGCACCAGCCTCGTCCTCCGGGGCCGGATCGTCGACCCCAACGGTGACCCGGTCGCCGGCGCCCAGCTCTGGGCCTGGCCGATGACCCAGCAGGCCATCCCGCACCAGGGCCTGTGGAACGCGCTGCGCGGCGGCAACACCGCCTACCGCAGCGGGGAGGACGGCCGCTTCGAGATCCCCGTCGCGGCCGAGACGACCTACAACGTCAGCGGCAACGTGCAGCGCGGCAACCAGTGGTACGGGATCCAGAACCAGATGATCGAGGTCGACGACCGCAGCGTCGACCTCGACGACGTCGAGGTCCCCATCCCCGTCGAGAAGAAAAAGCAGGCCGCACCGCAGGAGGCGCCGCGACGCTGACGTCGCGGGACCTCGGGGCCCCCTCCGCAAGGCGGAGTCCTCCCTTCCTCACAGGAACCCCGAGCGCGAGAACTCCATGACCCCGATCCTTCCGTTCGTACTCTCCCTCCTGGCCCTGCCGGGGCCCGCCTCCATCCAGGGCGGCGACGCCGGCGGTCGCGAGCCCCTCCGTGGCCGCGTCGTGGACCGCGACGGGGCCGCCGTCGCCGGCGTCCACGTCGTGCTCGTGGCCCGGCCCGACGCCCGCATCTCCGAGAGCGGGGAGCTCGACCGCCGCGAGGCGACGAGCGACGAGGACGGCCGGTTCGCGGCCGACCTGCTCCCGGGCCTCGACTACGGGGCGGTGGTCTGGACGACCCCGAAGGACGACACATACCGCACCGGCGACCCGGTCCAGGGTCTCGTGGCCGGGGGCACGGCCCGCCTCGTGCTCGACCCGACGCCGTGCCGCCGGGTCCGGGTCCGGGTCGAGGGCCGGGCGGCCTGGGCCGACCAGGCGCCGCTGAGGTTCGTCGCCGACAGCAACTACTGGGAGACCAACCCCGGCCTGCTCGCGAGCTTCGACCCGGACGGCAAGGAGCCCCTGCCGCCGATCCCGGGCGGCCGCGTCAGCCTCGAGGTCCGCGGCAAGGACGGGCTGCTGCTGGCGCGGACGGCGCTCGTGCTGCGCGCCGCGGAGCTCGAGGCGCGGGCCGAGAAGGACCGGGACCTCGGCGACGAGCAGCGGGCGGAGCGCACGCTGTACGCGCGGTCCGTGGAGCAGTGGGTCCTCCAGATTCCCAGGCCGGGCGAGTGCCTGCTGCGCGTGCGCCTGCCCGCCTCGGGCAAGCCGGGCCTGCTCGGCGGCCTGCTCGGGCAGAAGCAGGCGATCGGCGCCCCGGCCCGCGGCGCGGTCGTCAGCTACATCGACGGCGTCTCGCGCTACGAGCTGGCCCGCTGCGACGACGAGGGCTACGCCCGGGTCCGCTCGCCGAGCCAGTGGGGCATGCGCGCCCAGCTCGTCGTCGACCACCCCGGGTGCGCGAACTTCTACGTCCAGCCCGACCTCGGCGGCCTCGCCGAGGACCGCGACCTGGACGCCCTGCGCAAGCAGGGCAAGCCCGACGTCGAGGTCGAGCTCCTGCCCGGCGGCCCGCTCGAGGGCCGCCTGCTGCTCGCCGAGGACCGGCCCCTCGCCGGCGCGACGCTGCTGGTCGACACCGTGCTGATGATGGGGCCGATGTCGACGCTCCACTTCGGCAAGCCGCTGATGTTCCGGACCGACGACGAGGGCCGCTTCACCGTCCCCGGCCTGCCGGAGAAGCACATCTTCCTGCTCTCGGTCGTCCTGCCCGAGGAGGTCCGGCGCCGGCTCCAGGGGGACGGCGAGCCGCTGTCGCCCTGGGTCCCGCTGCTGGCGGAGGCAGGGCCGCCGGAGAAGCCGGTCACGACCCGGCTCGACATGCACCAGCGGGTCCTGCTCGAGGCCAAGGCGGAGGGCGGTCGTACGGCCTCGTACCCCGAGTTCATGTGCGCCCCGATCCACGAGAAGGAGCTCTCGTCGTACGGCCGCAACCTCCGCGGCGACCGCCGCGGCCGCCTCGCCGTGCTGCTGCCGCCCGGGCGGACCTGGGCCTTCGGGGCCTGCCTGCCGTCGGGCATCAGCACGACGCAGGTCACGATCGACCGCCAGCCCGAGCCGGTCGAGGTCCGCCTCGACATGACCAGGACGCTCCGCCTCGCGGGCGTCATCCACAACGCCAACGGCGAGCCGCTGTGGGACTGCCGGCTCAGGGTCACCCCGCTCGGCGAGGCCGCCGCGGCCCTGGGCCTCGTCGACCGCATCCTGTTCACGCGCGCGGCCCTGCCCGCCTCGACCGACGAGAAGGGCCACTTCGTCATCGCGGTGCCGGAGCCCGACCGCAGCTACAAGATCAGCTTCGGCATCCGCAGCGAGGGCGGAGGGCACTCGATGACCAGCAGCCACGACCGCCAGGTCGACGTCGGCAAGGAGAGCATCGACGATCTCGAGTTCGTGATCGCGGCGCCGGCCGTCAAGCCCGACAAGGACAAGCCCGACCAGGACAAGCACTGAGCGGGCCAGGCCGGCCCCCGGCGGGTCAGGGGCCCAGCTTGGGCTTGGGCTGCTCCCAGTCCAGCGACGGGAGGCGCCAGGTGTGCGAGATGAAGCCGGTGACCGAGGCCTCGAGCCGCGGCAGCCGGTTGGCGGGGTACAGCGGGTTGTCGGGCTCGAAGACGCCGGGCGCGCCGGCCGGCCGCTCGACCTTGGGGCCGACGACGAGGGTCTTGGCCAGCGTCACGCCGTGCACGTCCCGGAGGCCGTCGAGGTTCCGGTCGACGAGGAAGCGATACATGACCTCGCCGCCCTCCGGCGTCCCCCTCGGCTGGAGCTCCTTGGTGACGAGCATGCCGGTCTCGGCCACCCCGAAGTCGCGGCCGGCCTCGTGCCCGAAGAAGCCGCGCAGGCTGTCGCCGAGCAGGCCGAGCCGCACCGCCAGCGGGCGGCCCGGTTGCCCGTCGAAGCTCGTCCGGCAGGCGCCGAGGGCGAGCAGGCAGAGGGTGGCGGCGGCGAGGCGCATGGGCTGAGGGTACAGGATCGGCCGGAGGGGGGCGAGCACCTGAGGCGACCGCGGCCCGGCCCCTCAGGCCGTCCCGGCCGCGGCCTCGACGACCCTGCCGTCGTGCAGGCGGACCGAGCGGTCGGCCCGGGACGCGACCGACTCGTCGTGGGTCACGATCAGGAACGAGATGCCCTGCTCCTCGTTGATCTGCCAGATCAGCTCGAGGATCTCGCCGGCGGTGTGCGAGTCGAGGTTGCCGGTCGGCTCGTCGACCAGGATGACCTCGGGGCTCGAGACCAGGGCCCGGGCGATCGCGACGCGCTGGCGCTCGCCGCCCGAGAGCTGGGACGGCCGGTTGCCGAGGCGGTCGCCGAGGCCGATGCGCACGAGGAGCTCCTCGGCCCGGCCGCGGATCGCCCGCCGCTGGCCCATGTAGGCCGGCAGGGAGCGCAGCATCATCTCGCCGAGCACGACGTTCTCGAGCGCCGAGAGCTCGGGGATCAGGTGGTAGAACTGGAACACGAAGCCGACGACCTGGTGGCGCAGCCGCGCCTGCTCGCGCGGCGGCAGTGCGCTGACGCAGGTGTCCTTGTAGAACACGCGTCCGCTCGTCGGCGGGTCGAGGAGGCCGAGCACGTGCAGGAGCGTCGACTTGCCGGCCCCCGAGGACCCGCAGAGGGCGACGATCTCGCGCTCCATGACCGAGAGGTCGACCCCGCGCAGGACGGGGATCTCGCGCTTGCCGATGCGGTAGGCCTTGGTGATCGCCTCGCCCCGGAGCAGCTCGCTCATCGACGTCCCTCCATCAGGAGCATTCGTAGCGCAGGGCGCGGACCGGGTCCATGCGGGACGCGCGGAAGCCGGGGATCAGCGCCGACAGGACCGACAGGGCCATGGTCGTCCAGGTCACGGTCAGGACCCAGACCGGGTCGACCCGGTGGGGGACCTGCTTGAGGCCGTAGATGCTCGTCCGGAACAGCTCGATGCCGAAGCTGGCGTCGAGCCAGCGGTCGAAGTCGTCGAGGTGCTGGACCGAGAGCATGGCGAGGCCGGTGCCGACCAGCGTGCCGGCCACGGCGATCGCGAGGCCCGAGAACGCGAAGATCGCGAGGACGCCGCCGCGGGTGGCCCCCAGCGCGGCGAGGATGCCGATGTCGCGGGTCTTCTCGGTGACCATCATCGACAGCGTCGCGAAGATCAGGAAGGCCGCGACGACCACGAGCACGAACAGCATCAGCTTCATCAGGAATTCCTGGTGGGCGACGTTGTCGAGGAAGTTGCGGTTCTGCTCGCGCCAGGTCCGGAACAGCCCGTGGGGGATCCCGGGCCGGCTGCGCGTCAGGAGCTCGAAGGCCAGCTCGAGCCGGGCCCTGACGCGGTCGAGGTCGGCGCCGTCCCGGAGCCGGATCGAGATCTCGTTGTAGAGCTGGCGCACGCCCCCGCCCTCGAGGGCGCCGCCGAAGATCCGGCGCATCTCGTCGATCGGGACGATGACCGTGTTGACGTCGAAGTGGTGGTACGGCGACGAGAACGCGCCGGCGAACGTGAACGCCTCCTGGATCGTCTGCACGTCCTCCCCCTGCCAGGCCTGCTGGCCGGAGGTGAACGACAGGCGGTCCCCGCGGCGGAGCCCGAGGTCCTCGACGCGCGGGAGGCCGACCAGCATGCCGGGGCCGGCGCCGTCGCCGAGGCCGGGCGGGAGGGCGAACGGCGCGTCCGGGTCGGGGACGCGGAGCGCCGGGTCCCCGACCGCGCGGATCCAGGCCCCGAGGTCGGTCACGGCGACCTCGCGCGCGGGGTCGACGCCGATGACCTGGACGAAGTCCCGGGCCGGGCCGCGCTGGATCGCGGCGGAGTCGAGCGCGGGCGGCCGCCCGGTGTGCAGCAGGCCGTGCCAGCCCAGGCGCGGTGCCCAGGCCACGACGTCCTCGTCCTCGCCGATCAACGCGCCGATGACGGGGAGGTCGTCGCGCGGCGAGGTCCCGGCGTGGATGAACGACAGGTCCGACAGCGCGCCCTTGATGTGGCGCTGCAGCTCGACGATGTAGCCGGAGAAGATCGAGACGATGACGATCAGGGCCCACACGGCGACGACGACGCCGCACAGCGAGAGCAGGTTGATCGGCCGGCTGAGCAGGTAGCGGAGCCCGAGGAAGTACTTGTACATCGCTACTCGTACCTCAGGCTCTCGACCGGGTCCTGGCGCGCGGCGCGGAGCGCCGGCAGGGCCGAGAACGCCAGGGCGCAGGCGACCGTGGCCACGCAGACGGCGGAGATCCACAAGGGCTCGAGCTTCCACGGGATCTCCTGCAGCCCGTAGATCTCGTACGGGAACAGGCGGACGCCGAACTCCTCGCCCATGAGCTTGTCGACGGGGTTGAGCAGCATCGTCGAGCCGACGCCGGTGACGAGGCCGAGGAGCGTCCCGACGCCCCCGATCGCGATCCCGTTGATCAGGAACACCGCCATGACGCCGCGCCGCGTCGCGCCGAGCGCCGAGAGAACGCCGATGTCGCGCGTCTTCTCGGTGACCATCATGTGCTGGGTCGCGAAGATCAGGAAGCAGGCCACGACCATCAGCACGAACAGGATCAGGCGGACGAGGCTCTGCTCCTGGTCGATCGCGTCGAGGAAGTCGCGCTTGCGGTCCTCCCAGGTGAAGACCCGGAGCTCGAACCCGGCCGCGCGCAGGCTGCGCTCGAGCCGGTCCCGGAGCGGGACGAGCGCGGCGCCGGGCGCGGCGCGGATCGCGACCTCGTGGAACACGTCGACCGAGGCCGGGGACTGGATCGGGTGGCCGAAGGCCGCGCGCAGCTCCCAGATGTCGACGAAGCAGGTGTCCCGCTCGACGTCGCGGAACTCCGGCGTCGCGAACACGCCGCTGATCGTGAAGTAGGCCTTGAAGGCCCGGACCTCGCCGTCGCCGGCCGGCCGCCCGCTCGTCAGGGTGACCTTGTCGCCGGGCTGGGCCCCGCCGCGGAACACGCTCGACCGCTCGGCGCCGAGCAGGAGGCCGGGCTCGACGCTGAGCAGGTCGTCGTTGTGGCGCTCCTTCCGGACCCGCTCGAGCGGGATCCAGAACGGCCGGGCCGGGTCAGACACGCCCTCGCGGGTGGCCTCCCGCCCGGCGCGGACCCAGTCCGCGAAGCCGGTGACCTCGGCCTCGCGGCGGGGGTCGACGCCGAGGACCTGGATGAAGTTGGTCAGCGCGCTCGGGTTCTCCTGGACCGAGGTCCGCGGGATGCGCATCCGGCCGGTGTGGAGCAGGCCGTACCAGACCATCCGCGGGGCCGTGGCCGCGACCTGCGGGTCCCGGCGGAGGACCGCGTCGACCGCGTCGAAGGACGGCCCGGGCTCGGCGACCATGGCGTACAGGTCGGCGGTCGGGCCGCGGGCCAGCTCGCGCGCGTCGCGGACGAAGCCCGAGAACACGGCGCCGAACAGGATCAACGCCCAGACCGCCACCGCGACGCCGAGGATGCAGAGGAGGTTGATCCAGCGGCTGAGCAGGTACTTCAGGCCGAGGAAGTACTTGTACATGCGCGAGGTCGGAGGCCCGGGGTGCGGGGGATCCTAGCGGGGCGGCCGCCGCGGGCCGCCTCCGAGGCCGGGGATCCGTCAGGCATCGTCGCCGTCGGGGACCGCGGTCGCGTCCTGGCCCTCGGGCAGCGGCTTGAGCAGGGGGAACAGCAGCACGTCGCGGATCGACGACGCGCCGCCGAGGACCATCGCCAGGCGGTCGATGCCGATGCCGAGGCCGCCCGCGGGCGGCATCCCGAACTCGAGCGCCGTGACGTAGTCGTAGTCGACCTCGTTGGGCGACTCGGGGTCCATGTCGCCGATCTGCGCCTCGAGGCGGGCCTCCTGGTCGATCGGGTCGTTGAGCTCCGAGAAGGCGTTGCCGAGCTCCATGCCGGCGACGAAGAGCTCGAAGCGCTCGGCGATGCGGGGGTCGTCGTCCCGGGCCTTGGCCAGCGGGCACACGGCCTTGGGGTAGTCGTGGACGAAGACGGGGCCGACGAGGTGCGGCTCGACCGTCGCCTCGAACACGTCGTTGGCGACCTTCTCGGGCATCATCGTCGGGTCCCAGCAGCCGAGCTCCCTGGCGCGGGCGGCGACCCCGTCCCGGTCGAAGAAGTCGAGCCCGTCGTTGTGCTCGGCGAAGAGCTCGACGTAGCTCCGGCGCGCGTACGGCGGCTCGAGGTCGATGTCCTGGTCGCGGAACCGGATCCGCGTCCCGCCGACCACCTCGGCGCAGACGCGGCCGAACAGGCCCTCGACCCGCTCCATGATCGTCCGGTAGTCGGCCCAGGCCTCGTAGCTCTCGAGCATCGTGAACTCGGGGTTGTGCCGCGTCGAGATGCCCTCGTTGCGGAACACGCGCCCGATCTCGTAGACGCGCTCGAGGCCGCCGACGAGCAGGCGCTTGAGGTAGAGCTCGGGGGCGATGCGCAGGTAGAGCGGGATGTCGAGCGTGTTGTGGTGGGTGCGGAACGGCCGCGCCGCGGCGCCGCCGTAGATCGGGTGGAGGATCGGCGTCTCGACCTCGACGTAGCCGAGCGAATCGAAGTAGGCGCGGATCTCGCGGATCAGGGCGCTGCGCCGCTCGAAGGTCCGGCGCACGTCGGCGTTGGCGAACAGGTCGACCGCGCGCATGCGGTAGCGCAGCTCCTGGTCCTTGAAGCCGTGCCACTTCTCCGGCGCGGGCCGCAGGGCCTTGGTCAGCAGGTCGACGCGCTGCGCCCAGACCGTCGGCTCGCCCTTCTGGGTCCGGCCGAGCTCGCCGAGGACGCCGACGATGTCGTTGGCCTCGACGAGCTTGCGGCTGGACCACCAGTCGCCGAGGCGGTCGCGGGCGAAGCCGACCTGGATCGAGCCGCTGCGGTCCTGGAGGTGGGCGAAGCGGAGCTTGCCGAAGTCGCGGACCTGGCCGAGGCGGCCGGCGACGTAGACCTCGCGGCCGGGGTCGGCCGGGTCGCCGCCGTCGCCGAGCTCGGCCAGGAGGCCGGCGACGGGCTCGGGGTGGCCCGGCGTGCGGGCCGGGAAGGGGGCGATGCCGGCCTCGCGGAGCTTGGCGAGCTTGGCCAGACGGTCGGCTTGGATGTGCTTGGTCACGGTCGGAACGGCTGGTCCGCGGCGAATCGAGCCGAACAGGATAGCGTCGGGCCGCCGCCCCCAGGAGCCTGCTTCGGCCCGGATCCGACCCGGAGCCGCCACGGGCGGGGGAGGGGCAGGACGCCCGGGTCCCCGACCCCGGGCCGCGGCCGCGCCCGCCCGGGCTAGACTTGACGGAGCGATGTCCCCTCCTGCCCTCCCCTCCCTGCGCCGCTCCCGGCTCCCGGTCACGGCCCTCGTCCTCGCCGCCCTCGCGGCCCCGACCCCGGCCCAGACCAAGATCTCGTACAGCCGGCTGGCGTTCTGCAACGGCTACCGCGTCGACCGGCCGCTCGAGTGGCCGTCGTTCCGCAGCTCGCTCGGCAACGACGAGAACGACCTCGTCTTCCGCATGCTGCCGCGGGAGGTCCTGCGCGGGGCCGGCAAGCTGCGCGTCTCGGGCATCCGCTGGTCGTACACGGTCGCCGACGACTACCAGGGCTCGTACCCGAGCTTCGTCCAGGTGCCGACGATCGGGATGTACCCGCTGGTCAACGGGCAGGCCGGCCT
This sequence comes from Planctomycetota bacterium, assembly GCA_041398545.1. Lineage (GTDB taxonomy): Bacteria > Planctomycetota > UBA1135 > UBA1135 > JAWKUM01. The sequence continues at coordinate 81,111 of JAWKUM010000011.1, forward strand.
CCTGCCGGACTTCCCGTCCAACGACGGCTTCCGCCTCGACCCCGGCTTCACGGTCGTGCCCAAGGACGGGGTGCTCGTGTTCGAGCTCCGGCTCGGTCCGGGCCAGTTCGACCCCGGCCTCAAGAGCCCGATCCCGATCGAGCTGCCGGGGCCGCGCTCGAGCGTCGCCGGCTGGGCGATCGCGCTGCACGGCATCAAGGGCGAGAAGGCCAACAAGGACACGCCCAACATGGTCCCGGTGCCGAGCTACAACGAGGTCCACCGGCAGAGCGGGCTGGACGCGTACTCGGGGCTCTACGACGCGCGGCTCAAGCGCTACACGCTGTTCGGGCGGCCCGGCGCGCCGCCCAACTCCGGCGAGGTGGGCATCGAGCTCCTCGTCGACGGGCCGACGCTGCAGGTGTTCTCGGACGCCTCGGGCGGCCTGCGCAACGACCCGCGGAGCTGGGAGACGCACAAGGGCGTCGGCGCGTACTTCGGGGAGCTGGCCTCGGCCGCTACCCAGGGCTGGTTCGGCCTCTACGCGCAGTGGGAGGGCCGCTCCGGCGACGGGCTGTGGGCGTTCCCGATCGTCGCCGCCGGCGACGAGGTCCTGCCGCTGCCCGGCGGCGTGGAGCTCCTGTGGAGCTCGGGCGTGCCGTCGCTCCTGACGGCCCTCGTCGAGGCCGGCCTGTACGGCCCGGTCGGCGTCTACAAGGCGCAGGGCGTCGCCGGCCACGACACGGACCAGGACGGCGTGTGGCACACGGCCCGGATCCCGGTCCCGCAGCTCCCGGCCCTGCGTGGCCTCAAGCTCTCGGCCCAGGCGCTGTTCGTCGAGGCCGCGAAGGGCACGTTCGAGGGCGTGTCCAACGCGGTCACGATCGTGTTCTGAGGCCCGGGGGCGGCGCTCAGGCGAGGCCCAGCTCGGCCAGGCAGCGGTCGGCGGCCTCGGCCCAGCCGCGGTTGGCGAGCGGGCTGGCCGGGCTCGGGTGCAGCATCCGGCCGAAGCGCAGCGGCAGGCCGGCGAGGGCCGCGCGGGCGCGGGCCTCGGCGAAGGCGCCGATGCCGACGACGACCTCGGGCGCGAGGACGCCGACGACCTCGCGCAGGGCCGCGTCGCAGGCGGCGAACAGGGGCTCGCGCTCGTCGGCCGGGAGCTTGTCGGGCGTGCGGTTGCGGCCGCCCTCCTCGAGGAAGGCGAGCGGGCAGTAGTTGTGCACGAAGAAGCGGGCGAAGAACGCCTCGGGGGACCCGAAGCGCGCGGCCGCCCAGCCCCAGAGCCGGCGGCCGCTGACCTCGCTGCGCGCGCAGGCGAAGCCCTCGATCGGGCGCTTGGGGTGCTCCTCGGGCGGCCTGCCGACCGGGGCCTCGAGGCCCATCCAGTCGCGCACCGCGGCGATCTCGCCGAACGGCACGCCGCACTGGGCCATGCCGAACGGCCCCGGGTTCATGCCGACGAGCAGGGCCTGCTGGGCGGGGTGCCGAAGCGCTCGAGGTAGAGCTCGTGCGGCCCGCGGGCGTAGACCAGCGGGTCGTAGACGAGGGCCACCGGCGGCGCGAAGCGCAGCCGGTCGCAGGTCTCGGCCAGCCGGCGGCTGATCGCGACCAGGTCGCGCGCGCCGCGCTCAGGCACCGGGGTGGGTCTCCCTGAGCCGGACCCAGACGCCGTCGCCGTCGCGGCGGCAGTCGAAGCGCCGGGCCCCCTGGGAGCCGGGCAGCGTCGTGCAGCTCCCGTCGGCGGCGGCGTAGCGCCAGCCGTGCCACGGGCAGACGACCTCGCCGTGGGCGAGGTGGCCGTCGCTCAGCGGCGCGCCGCGGTGGGGGCAGAGGTCCTCGAAGCAGTGCACGGCCTCGCCGTCGCGGAACAGCGCCAGCTCCCTGCCCTCGACGGCGCGGGCGAGGCCGTAGCCGTCCTCGAGCTCGTCGAAGCCGGCCACGCGGACCCAGGGGCCGCGGCCGTCGTCGGGGAACGGGAGCTGCTGCTGGCTCGGCGACGCGCTCAAGGATCAGGCCTCCGGGAGGCGGACGAAGACGGCGCGGGACAGGGTCCGGCCCTCGGCCGCGTACTTGCGGGAGAAGTTGGTCGGGCCGAACGCGAGGCCGGGGGCCTCGGGCCCGTAGCCCCGCTCGCGCCCGCGGTCGCGGCGGAGCGCCGGCGCGGCGCCGAGCACGGCCAGGGCCTCGCCGAAGTAGCGCAGGTTGTCGGTCGCGACGAGGAGCTCGCCGCCCTCGGCCAGGACGCGCGCGGCGAGGCCGGGGAACTCGGGGCCGAACAGCCGGCGCTTGCGGTGGCGCCACTTGGGCCAGGGGTCGGGGTAGTAGACGTGCAGGCGGGCGAGCGCGCCCTCGGGGACCGTGTCGGCCAGGAACAGGCGCGCGTCGTCGGCGACGAGGACCGCGTTGTCGAGGCCCTCGCGGCGCAGCCGGTCGGCGCAGAACTCGGCGTACGCGGGCCCGGCCTCGACGCCGACGAAGAACCGCTCCGGCCGGCTCCGCGCGGCCTCGACGAGGAAGGTGCCCTTGCCGCAGCCGACCTCGCACTCGACCGCGCCCGCCCCCTCGGGGACCAGCGTCGTCCAGTCCAGGGCCTCGTCGCCGGCGACCGCCAGCGGCAGCTCGCGGGCCTTGGCCGGGCGGACCTTGTTGCGGAAGGTCAGCCGGCCTGAGGGGTGCACGCGCCTGGGTCTGCCGGTCTCCATCGTGGCCACGGACCGGGCGACGCTAGGTCAAAGCCGTCCCGCTGTCCACGAGCCGCCCCCGGCCGTAGCCTGCGTGGCCGTGCCGTCGTCCGGACTGCCCAAGCTCCTGCTTCGCCTGCGCCTGCCGGTCCTCGTCGCCGTCCTCCTGCTGACGGCCGTCCTCGGCGCCGGCTGGCGGCACCTCGGCTTCGGCTACAGCGTCGAGTCCTTCCTGCGGACCGAGGACCCCGAGCTCCGCGCGGCGGTCGAGCACTACCGGGACTTCCCGTTCCCCGACAACCTGCTGCTGTTCGGCTTCGAGCACCCCGACCCCCTCGGGGACGAGGCGCTCGACACCCTCGCGGACCTGTCGCGGCGGCTCCAGGCCGTCGCCGGCGTCGACCGCGTGCTGTCCCTGGCCACGCTCCCCGACCCGCGCCTGCGCCGGCACGACCGGCTCCGGGAGACGCTCGCGACGAGCCGGCTCTACCGCCGGCTGTTCCACGCCGAGGCGCGGGCCGGCCGGCCCGGCGCCCTGGGCGGCCTGATCCAGCTCGAGCGCGACGCCCGCGACGGCCACGAGCGCAAGGCCCTGCTCGACCGCATCCGCGCGGCCGGCGAGGGCGCGGGCGTCACGCTCGTGCTGTCGGGCGTGCCGTTCCTGCGCGAGCAGTACGTCGAGTTGGTCAAGGCCGACCAGCGGCTGTTCCTGCCGCTGACGACCGCCGTGACGCTGTGCCTGCTGTTCTGGCTCGTCCCGGGCGTCGGCCTCGCGCTCGCGACGGTCTCGATCGTGCCGCTGACGCTGCTGTGGACGTTCGGCGGGCTCGGCTGGCTCGGGGCCGAGCTGACGCTGCTGACCTCGACGCTGTTCACGCTGCTGATGGTCATCGCCGTCGCCGACGCGGTCCACATCGTGCTGCGCTACAAGCAGGAGCGCCTCGCGGGCCTCGACCGGGAGGCCGCCGGGGCCCGGGCCCTCGAGCACACGGCCGCCCCCTGCGCGCTGACGAGCCTGACGACGATCGTCGGCTTCGGCTCGCTGATGCTGGCGAGCATCCCCGACCTGCGCGAGTTCGGCGCCTGGGCAAGCCTCGGCGTCGCGATCGCCTTCGTCCTGACCCTCGTCGTCGTGCCGACGGCGACGCCGCTCCTCGGCCGCCTCCTCGGCGAGGGCGGCGACAGGCTGCGCGGGGCCCTGTGGTTCGGCAAGGCGTCGCGCCGGCTGGCCTCCCTGCCGCCGGGTCGCGTCCTGGTCGGGTTCGCCCTGGCCACGGGGCTCGCCGTGGCCCTCGCGATGCAGGTCCGGCAGGACTCGTACATGCTCGAGGACCTCGACCCGCGCAGCGAGCCGTACCGGGACTTCAAGTGGTTCGAGGACCACTTCGCCGGCTCGACGACGAGCGAGGTGCTGGTCACCTTCGAGGACGGCGACGCCTTCGACCCCGCGACCCTGGCCGAGCTGCGCGGCGTCATCGGGCGCATCGAGCAGCGCGACTTCGTCCGGCGGACGCTGTCCTACGTCGACGCCGTCGACGACGGCCTGCCGCGGCCGATCGTCCGCGCCCTCGACGCGCCGCCGTTCGGCTTCTTCGCCGCCGATGGCCGCTCGGCCCGCGTGCTCGTGTTCATGGGCGACATCGGCACGCGCGCGGCCGAGGAGTGGTTCGCGTGGGTCCGCGGCCTCGACGACGGGCTCGCCCACGTGCGCGTCCGGCCGGTCGGCCTGCACCTGCTGGCGACGCGCCAGGTCACGCGCCTCGTCGAGGAGGTCGAGGGCTCCTTCCTCCTGGCCTTCGTCGTGATCCTGATGGTCATGACGCTGGCGTTCCGCAGCCTGCGCTACGGGGTCCTGGCGATGATCCCCAACCTGTTCCCGACGCTGATCACCCTCGGGTTCATGGGCGTCGTCGGCATCAACCTGCGCATCGTGTCGGTCATCTCGTTCGCGATCGCCTTCGGGCTCGCGGTCGACAACACGATCCACATCCTGTCGCGCTACCAGCGCGAGCGGGCGCGCGGGACGGCGCCCGACGAGGCCGTGCGCGTCGCCGCCGGGGCCGTCGGCTCGGCCGTGTGGACGACCTCGCTGCTCCTCCTGCTCGGGTTCACGATCCTGACCTGGTCGCGGTTCAAGGCCAGCCAGGACTTCGGCCTGCTGGCCTGCGTGACGATCGCGTCGGCCCTGGTCGGCGACCTCCTGCTGCTGCCCGCGCTGCTGCGCCACTTCGACCGCCGCCGCGACCGTGCGCGCGACGCGGCCATGCCACCGGGCGGTCCGCGGACCTGACCCGCCGCCCCGACCGCGGCCGCGAACATCGAGTACTCTGCGGTGGCCGCGACCCCGCGCGGACCGCCCCCGAGGCCTCCCCCCTCCCGCTTCCCGATGAACCTTCCGACGCCCCGGCCCGAAGACTGGCTCGAGCTGACCCGTCCAGGGCACGTCACGGTCCACCACGCCGGACTGCTGACCTACGGTGACGAGGCGATCCAGATCCTGGATCAGGCCTCGTCGAACGGTAAGTCGGTCGTGTTCTTCAGCCTCGGACGGTCCGAACGGTCGGTCGCGGCCGACCTTCTCTGCCGGCGCGCCGGCATCAGGCTCGGCGAGGGCGGGCCCAAGGTGTTCAGCCCCGGCGAGGTCGAGCGGCTCAAGGGGCTCGGCGAGCAGATCTGGCAGGAGCGCATCGCGATCCACGACAACGCCGACCTGACGCTCGACCAGCTCGAGGAGGTCCTGGCCGAGGGCGGCGACACCGACTTCGTGATCATCGACTCGATGGAGCTCATGGACTCCCCGATGCGCCACGAGGGCCGCGTCCAGGGCTTCGCCAAGCTCGTCGGGTCGCTGCGGCGGCTGGCCCGTCGCCGGTCGGTCGCGATCCTCGCGATCCGGCGGCCGCAGTACTTCCGCTGAGCCGGGCCGGCGCGGTCCGCCTCAGCCCATGACGGCGGGGCTCTACGCACTGCAGGGACTGCCCACCCCGGGCCCGGCGGCCGAGCATGGGCGTCCCGCCGGGGTCCGCCGCGGGGGCCGGCTCCGGCGGGGTCACCCGTGGATCGGAGGTGGAGCATGCGGCGCGTCACCCTGGCCGCCATCGCGGTCTTCCTGTGCGTCCCGGTCCTGCCGGGACAGGTCACCCAGGCCCGCCGGCTGATCGGCTGGACGAGCAGTCCCCTGCTCCCGGCCTCGGGCCAGCTCGCCACGCAGGACGTCGACGCCTGCAAGCCCGCGCAGCGGGCCTGCAGCGGCGTCCTGCTCAACACGACGATCCCCTACGCCGGGGCGACGGCCTTCGACCCGAGGCACGGCTCGGTCTGGGTCTGCGACGACCGGACGATGGAGGAGTGGGACCCGGTGTCCTGCCAGCGCCTGTGCTCGGCCCAGCTGCACCGCATGGACCAGAAGGCTTCGGTGTCGGGCTTCGCGATCGCCGACGCGCGCGGGATGCTGTACCAGCTCGAGACCCGCGACGGCTACGCCGGCATCCTCCCGTGGTTCGTCAAGGACTGCCCGCCGACGCCGACGCGGGGCGGCTGCAGCCTGACGCTGCCGGCGCGCTCGGTCGCCGCCGGCCTCGCCTACGACGAGGTCCGGGACCTCCTGTATTGGACCGTCTCGGCGCCGGGGGTGACCGGCGGCTACGTCAACACGCTGCAGGTCTCGAGCCCGGGCGCGGCCTGCAAGCCGCTGGCGACGCTCGCGCTGGCCGGCTGCGGTACGCCGCTGAACCCCTTCGGCATGGTCACGGGCCTGGCCTACGACACCCGTGACCAGCGGCTGTACGCGACCGACGGTCGGGTGACGATGATCTGGCGGCTCGACGACCCCCTCAAGGGGGTTGCCAAGCTGCTCGGCTGCTGCGACGCCGGCCTGTCCGGCGGCCTGTTCCAGGGGCTGGCCGTGGCCCCGGCCTGGGCGCGCGCCGACTACGGCAGCCCCTGCATCGGCAAGGGCTGCCCGTTCTGCAACCAGCTCGGCGCCGGCCTCGTCGGCGGGATCCCGTCGCTCGGCAACCAGGCCTTCGGCGCGATCATCGAGCGGGCCCCGGTCCCGTCCTTCGGCGTGCTCCTGGTCGGCGCCGGCTGCATCAAGGGCGTCCAGTACCCGCCGTTCTGCGGCAGCTTCCACGTCCCGCTCGCCCCGCCGAGCCTCGCGCTGCCCGTCGGCGTCGTGACCGGCAAGGGGCAGTGCCTCGGGAGCCTCGTCGCGCCGCTGCCGATCCCGGTCGACACGGGCCTCCAGGGCCAGTCGATCTGCCTGCAGTGGATCATCGTCTGCGGCGTCGCGTCGGGCTTCGGCATGAGCCAGGGCATCCAGCTCGAGGTCGCCGGCTCCTGAGGCGGCCCGTACGCACAGGAGGCCCGGTCCGGCCGGGCCTCCTGCGTCGCGTGGTGGAGGATAGGGGATTCGAACCCCTGACCTCTACAATGCCATTGTAGCGCTCTCCCAGCTGAGCTAATCCCCCACGCGTTCGGGGTCGGAGAGTCTATTCATCCGCATCGTCCCCGCCACTTGGCCGCGCGAAAAACGCCGTGCCTCGCGGGCGGAGCAGGCCGCCGGGCGCCCCGCGCGCGTTGTGCGCGCGCGGGACGCCCGGCCCTGGTGGAGGATAGGGGACTCGAACCCCTGACCTCTACAATGCGAATGTAGCGCTCTCCCATCTGAGCTAATCCCCCACGCATCCGGGCGCACGAGGCCCCGGATCCGAGGAAGGGCGGAAAAGGCTAAGCGGGGGCCGATCGGAGTCAAGCGCCCCGGGTTGTCTACCCCTCGGGCCTCGGATAACCTGCCGCCGTCGGCGTCGGCAGCGAGCCGCCGCACGACAGGACTCTCGGGCGACGGGTGGGTCACGGCCCGCCCGGGCGAATCAGGGAGGGCGGTCCGAGGACCGGCCGGGATGTCCACGACAGCATGAGCGCGACTCCGAACCCGCCACCGGCGGGCTCGTCCCGGACACACTCGGGCTCCGTCCCCGGCCGCCATGGCCGAGAGTTCGCCGTTCTGCTCGCGATCCTGGCCGAGGGCGGGCCGGGGTCGCCGGGTCCACCGCCCGAAGTAGCCGTAGTCAACGACATCGCCGCGCCGGACCTTCCTGCCCGGGAGGGGGAGCGCGCCAAGGAGCCGGAGATGGTCAAGAAGTCATCGTTCCTGGAACGTCTGTTCGGAGGCCGCAAGGACGCTCCCGAGCGGCCCGGGCAGCGCCCCAGGGCCAAGGTCGAGCGGGACCGCCTCGACGAGGCGGCGGGCGTGCGCCCGGCCGCCCCCAAGCGGGTCGACCCGCAGCCCCAGGCGCAGATCGAGGTCGAGCCGCTGGCCGGCCTCGAGGACAGGGGCAACGGCGACGGAAACATGCTCAAGCCGCGGACCGGCAAGCGCGAGGAGGCCGTCAGCGCGCTGACCGACGGGTTCCGTGACCTGTCCAGCCTGCTCCACGGCGTCCAGGACCGCATGGACGAGCAGAGCCGTCGCACCGGCGAGCTCAACGAGAAGTTCGTCGACCTGCCGGTCATGGCCAAGGCCCAGGTCGACTTCCTGAGCCGGATCAGCGAGCAGATGCTCAAGAACCAGGAGCGGACGGCAGAGCTCGTCACGCGCCTCTCGGGGTTGCCCGAGCTGCTCGACGGCATCCACCGGACGCTCGAGAAGCAGGTCGCGTCCGAGGAGCGGACCGAGAAGACGCTCGGCGACTTCCGCACGACGATGGACCGGATCCACACCTCGATCGGGACGCTGACGCGGGAGAGCACGGCCGCGATGAACACGGCCGTCGAGAGCTTCGAGCGCAACCACGACCGCTCGACGCAGGCCTTCGCCGAGGTCCAGAAGCGGGCCCACGACTCGTTCGAGAAGAGCCAGGAGGCGTACCTGGCCCAGATCCGCGACTTCGTCGACCGCGGCAACAAGGTCAACCGCAACATGGTCTGGCTGATGGTCATGGTCCTCGGGGCGCTCGTCGTGCTGTTCGTGGCCGTGCTCAACGCCTGAGCCGGCCGGCCCGACGGGCCGGGCGCGGGAGGGACGGCGGCTCCGGCCTCCGTCCCTCCCGGCACGTACGGGGCGCCCGCGCGCGTCCGAGGGCTCCGCCTGCAGGCTCGCGGCGCGCCGCACGGGCCTTGGCATTGCCCGTTCCCGGCGGGGTCAAGCGGGACCCTGTTCCCAGGCCGATGAACCATGCGATCCGTCCTCCGGACGTGGAGGACGGGCCCGCCTCGGCGGGTTGGCAAACGAACTCGGTGTGGTCCCTTCGGGGGCCTCACCTTCCGGCCGACGGGCCGGAGACGACGGGAGCTGCGCGGGGGAAGGGAGCTCTCGTCGCCCGCTCGTGTCTCGGGATGGGGACCCCGAGCCAGCGGGTCCAGGACTTGGCGTTGTCGGGGGGCTTCGCCTGGTCCGGGGGGAGCGGCGGTTCTCGCGCGCCGCCGCTCAATCCTCTTTCTCTCGCCAGGTGGCCGCGCGCGGCCCGCGGGACACCGCCGGGCCGCGCGGTCGGGCCCCGCGACCCGGCCCCGCGAGGGGCCGTCCGCGCTGGGGTCCGGCCGGTCCAGGGGTTAGGATCGTCGCCCTTCGACTTCGTGGAGCCCCGGAAGACCCCATGGCCTACAAGGATCTCGGCGCCTTCGTCCGGCGCCTCGAGGAGGAGGGCGAGCTCAGGCGGGTCCCGGTCGAGGTCGACCCCGAGCTCGAGCTCTGCGAGATCACCGACCGGGTGTCCAAGGCCGTCGGGCCGGCCCTGCTGTTCGAGAAGGTCCGGGGCTCGTCGATCCCCGTCCTGATCAACGCCCTCGGGAGCCGCCGCCGGGTCGAGCTGGCCCTCGAGGTCGACGACCTCGAGGACGTCGCGCGGCGGCTCGAGACGATCCTCGACCAGAAGACCCCCGAGTCGTTCCTCGACAAGCTCAAGAAGCTCCCGATGCTCCTCGACCTCGGCAAGATGCTGCCCAAGGTCGTCAAGGACGGGCCGTGCAAGGAGGTCGTCTGGCGGGGCGACGACGTCGACCTCGGCCGGCTGCCGATCCTCAGGACCTGGCCCGGGGACGCCGGCCGCTTCATCACGATGCCCCTCGTGTTCACGCGCAACCCGCGGACCGGCCACCCCAACTGCGGGATGTACCGGCTGCAGGTCATGGGGCGGGAGGTGACGGGGTTCCACAGCCATCGGCACCACGACGGGGCCCACAACACGAGCACGTCGGACCAGCGCCGGGTGCCGGTCGCGGCGGCGATCGGCTGCGACCCGGCGACGGTCATGTCGGCGATCCTGCCGGCCCCGCCGGACCTCGACGAGATGATCCTGTCGGGGTTCCTGCGCCAGAAGCCCGTGCCGATGGTCCGCTGCGAGCTCCACGACCTGCGGGTGCCGGCCGAGAGCGAGATCGTGCTCGAGGGCTGGGTCGACCTCGATGACGTGCGCACCGAGGGGCCGTTCGGAGACCACACGGGCTGGTACTCGCTGGCCGACCGCTTCCCGACCTTCAAGGTCGAGTGCATCACGATGCGCCGGGAGCCGCTCTACATGACCACGATCGTCGGGCAGCCGCCGCAGGAGGACTGCTGGATCGGGCAGGCCATCGAGCGGATCTTCCTGCCGATCATGAAGAAGCAGTTCCCCGAGATCGTCGACGTGCACATGCCCTTCGAGGGCGTGTTCCACAACCTCATGCTCGTCTCGATCGACAAGCGCTACCCCGGCCACGCCCGCAAGATCATGAACGCGATCTGGAGCCTCGGGCAGGCCATGTTCACCAAGATCGTCTGCGTGTTCGACAAGGACGTCGACGTGCAGGACCCGCGCCAGGCCCTGTTCCACCTGTGCGCCAACATCGACCCCGAGCGGGACATGCAGTTCACGATGGGGCCCGCCGAGCTGCTCGACCACGCGAGCCGCGCGAGCTGCTACGGGTCCAAGGTCGGCATCGACGCGACCCGCAAGTGGGCCGCCGAGGGCTTCGACCGCGAGTGGCCGGACCTGATCGTCATGGACGAGGCCACCCGGGCCCTGGTCGACCGCCGCTGGGACTCCTACGGTCTGGGTCCCTTCCTGCCGTCCCCGAGCCGCTGAGAGGCAGCGATGAACGACCCGCACGACAAGCCCGAAGCCGCGCCGACGCCCCCGGCGCCCGACCGATTCTCCGCCGCCGGCGGCGGAGAGCCGGTCGCCGCGAACCCCTCGGTGGAGCAGGGTGGCGGCGCCGATGCCGCCACGCCCGCGCAGGGGGAGGGCATGCACGAGCCCCGCACCGACGACGCGCGCCGCAAGCGGCCGCCGCGCAAGCGCAAGCCCAAGCCCAAGGGCCCGCGTCCCGAGCCCGCCGGCGGCCCGCGGCCCCGCAACCCGCTCGACCTCATGGAGCAGGGGCTGGCCCTCCTCGCCGAGGCCTACGTCGACCTGCGCCACCGCACGGGCTTCCGCGGCCCCGCCGGCACGGCCAACCAGGGCGAGGTCGAGCTCGGCCTCAAGCTGCCGCTCCGGCCCGGCGAGGCCGGGCGCGCCGCGCGCCGGCTCATGGACTCCCTGCGCGGTCGGCTCGAGCACGAGGTCCTGCAGAGCGGGCGGCTCGTGCCGGGCCGCGCCTGGTGCTTCCGCAGCGACAGCTACGAGGACCCCTCGTGCCGTCCGCTCGACCCGCGCCAGGTCCTCGTCGGCTACGGCCTCGAGGGCCGGCCGCGCTTCGCCGACCTCGTGACCCTGGCGATCGAGCGCAAGCACGAGGAGGTCGACGCGCTCCTGGCCGGCAAGGAGGGGGCCGTGTCGTTCGTCGAGACCGGGCGGTCCGTGACCGCCGACCTCGAGCCGGCCTTCGACCCGGCGGCCGCACCCTGGCGCCTCGTCGGCCAGGCCATGATCGGCCTGTTCCAGAGCAACGAGGAGGGCCGCCGCGTGGCCCTGACGCTGCAGGTCCTCGAGCGCAAGGACGGCGAGGACGGCCGCACCCGGCTCCAGCTCCACCTCGTCAGCGCGGCCGACCTCGTGGACCTGCCCGACCCCTCGATCCACCGCATCCTCAAGGGCTACCAGCAGCGCCTCAACGAGCTCGCGCGCCAGATCGACGGCATCCGCGCCGGCACGGGCCAGCCGGAGGCGCCGGCGCACGGAGCCTCGACCCCGGAAGCACCTCCCGCATCGGACCCGGGCGCCGGAACGGCTCCGGACTCGGACTCGGACTCGGTCTCGGACTCGGCTCCGGCTTCGGTTCCGGTCTCGGAAGCGTCTCCGGCTCCGGATGCGGTTCCGGTTCCGGCTGCGTCTCCGGCTTCGGTTCCGGCTGCGTCTCCGGCTCCGGTTCCGGAGACCCCGGAGCCGGGGCTCCAGCTCGTGCTGTCGAGCCTGCGAGAGCTCGTGCGCAAGCTCGGCCAGGACGCGCGCAACCGCGAGCGGCGGACCGACCACGCCCGTGAGCGGGTCGAGCAGAGCACGCGGCCGACGCAGTTCGCGTTCAGCGAGGCCAAGACCGCGCGCGACCACCACCTCTACGTCGACAACGAGGAGCGCACGGTCGTCGTCATCGGCAAGAAGGGCCGCGTGCACGTGTTCTCGCCCGAGGGCCGGCACGTCACGACGGTCGTCATCCCGCCGTCCAAGGTCCGCGCGCGCGTGGCCCAGGGTCGCTGGCGCCACGCCGGGCCCCAGGAGCGGGGGGCCTTCCGCGACGCGATCGCGGCCGGTCGCCACGAGGGCAACGACTCCGGACCCGAGGGCGGCTGAGGCCGCGGCAACCGTCCGAACGACCTGCGCGGAGACCACCGGCTCCGCGCGAATGACGGTGACAGCATCGTCGCCCGCCCGGGTGCAGGTGACGGTGCACTCGCCCGCCCGGGTGCAGGTGACGGTGCACTCGCCCGCCCGGGTGCAGGCCAGGCCTCCGGTGTCGAGGTGGGTGTCGGACATGACCGCGGCGCCGACACGGCCGATGGCCATGATCCCGGCGCTGAAGGGACCGATGAGCATGATTCCGGCGCCGACACGGCCGGTGACATCGATCCCGGCGAGTTCCTCCCGCCGGACACGTTCCTGAGGCTCTACCCGCCGGCCAAGCCCTGGGGCCCGCGATCCGGCCGCGTCCGCCGCGGCCCCACCTCGCGCCTCCCCCGCGAACAACGCCGCGCCCAGGACTGACACCCCACCGCCTCCGCCCCGTCGCCGCCCGCCCTGTCGCGCCGCCACCCGACGAGTTCCGACCCTGCCCGACGAGTCTCGCCGCCGCCCGCCTCGTCCCGCCGCCGCCCTCCGCGGGCAACTGTGCCGAATCAAAGCGTCGCACTGGGCCATCCGCCCAGCCCGCCAACATCTCGACAACGAGCTGCGAGGATCCGTTCCAACCCGACCCCGCCGCCTCGTTCCGCCGCCGCCCGCCTCGTCGCACCGTCGCCTGAAGAGTCCCGCCGCCGCCCTCCGCGGGCAACTGTGCCGAATCAAAGCGTCGCGTAGGGCCGCTCGCACTGCCTGCGGCAACTCGACAGCGAGCTGCGGGGATCTGTCCTGCTCCGACTTCGCCGCCTCGTCCCGCCGCCGCCTGCCTCGTCGCACCGGCGCCCTCCACGGGCAACTGTGCCGAATCAAAGCGTCACGTAGGGCCGCTCCCTTCGTGTGGTCATCACCGTCGGACTTCGCATCGATCGTGCGAAACCTCGACCGCGTTCGGCGAGTGGAAGGGTGCGAGCGGAGCGGTTCCACATGGATCCGGTCATAGGGGGTGTGCATGCAGCAGCGTCGTGGATCGAGACGGGGCGACGGTGGATCGAGACGGGGTGACGGCGGGTCGGACGGGGACCGGCGACGTAAGTCGGCGCCCGAGCGGCGGCGGCGGCGCGGCATCCAGGGCGAGCTCGTGTTCGGATCGCGTCGTGGAGGTCCTCGGACAGGAGCGGGGCGCAAGCCGAAAAGCGTGAGGGCCGGCGTGCCCCACGCACCGCGGGCCAGGATGAGTGGCAGGGAGCCGGTGCTGGTCACGGCGCGGCTCGTCGCGGGCCTGCCGACCCTACGGTCCGACGTCGCGCGTCGGTTGCTGTGGAGGACGTTCCGGCGCTACAGCGGGCGTGGGGTTCCGGCTCGTCGAGTTCTCGATCCAGGGCAACCACCTGCACCTGATCGTCGAAGCGCGGCACCGGAAGGAGTACGAGGCGGCTGCAGGGCTTGTTCGTCGTCGTCGCCAAGGGCCTGAATCGCATCTGGAGGAGGCGGGGTCGTGTGTTCGGGGACCGCTTCCACGACAGGGTGCTGGGGTCGCCGCGCCAGGTGCGCAATGCGGTGGCCTACGTCCTGCACAACGCCAAGAAGCACGGCCACCGCCTGGGCCGCGTCCCTATCGACCCGTTCAGCTCCGGTCCCTGGACCCGGTGCTGGCGCCAGCGGGTCGAGGTGAAGGGCCTCGGAGGGATCGAGCCACCGGTGTCCGAGGCGCGGACCTGGTTGTTGAGTGAGGGCTGGCGAAGGCACGGCCTGGTCGACCTGACGGAGCGCCCGGGTTGACCCGGTGCACGACGGAGCCGCTCGGCGAGGTGGCCGGCCGGAGGAATGGTGGTCGGCCGGGGGGTTGGTGGACGCTCCGGGGGGATGATGAACGCTCCGGGGGGATGATGGACGCTCCGGGGGGATGGTGGACGGTCCAGGGGATGACCGGCGTGCAGGGATCGCCGCGGCCGGGCACGCAGCCGGAAACCCGAGGTCCCCGAGGCACCCTCAGCGCCCCGCGGCCCGCGCCCGGGCATCGAGGGCGCGCAGCTCGTCGAGCCAGGGGATCTCGGCGAGGGGCAGGATGAGGTGGCGGCCGCGGGCATAGGTGCGGAGCTCGGCGGAGGGGAGCAGCGAGGCCATGAGGCGCCCCTGGCGGTCGGAGTCGACGACCTGGTCCTGGCCCGCGGCGAAGATCGTGACCGGGCAGGCGACCTCGGGCAGGCGCGGCCGAAGGTCGAGACCGGCGATGAGGCGGAGGCGGCGGCGGTAGACGGCGTCGAAGAACGTCCCCGGCAGGGCGTGGAACGCGCGGCGCTCCTCGGGCGTCGACATCGGGCCGAACAGCGTCCACCCGACGACGAGGCGGCGGCCGAGCCGGAACAGCGGCGGCGGGCACAGCGGCGCGCCGAGCCGCGACAGGGCCAGGCGCAGGCGACGGCGGTACCACGCGAAGGTGTTGACGAGGCCGAGGCCGCGGACGAGGTCGGGGTGGCGCAGGGTCAGGCTCAGGGCCACGCCGCCGCCGAAGGATTCGCAGAGCACGAGGCAGGAGGCGACGCCGGCCGCGCGCAGGGCCTCCGCGGCCGTGTCCGCGAGCTGCGGATAGCTGTCCGGCGCGTCGTCGGTGTCGTCGACGTAGCGCAGGCAGTGCACGCGAAAGCCCGCCCCGAGGCGCGCCTCGGTGCCGAGCAGGAACTCCCCGGTCCCGTCGATGCCGGGCACGTAGGCGAGGTCGGGGCCCTGCCCGCCGCTGCGGAGGAGCTCGGCGCGCTGCGTCATGCCTCCATCCTCGGGCCGCCGCGCGGCATCCGCCAGGACAGGAGCAGGGCCAGGGCCAGGCTCACGAGGCCGATGCCGAGGAAGTCGGCGTCCAGCCGGCGCCCCTCGCCGAACAGGAGTGGGAACAGGACGGCGAAGCCGATCCGGCCGGTGAACGACAGCGACGACAGGACCAGCGCGCGGTCGCGGCTGTCGAGCCGGTGGTTGGCGTAGGCGTGGACCAGAGGCCAGTGCATGCCGAAGGGCCACTGCTGGACGTAGAACAGCGCGACCAGGAACCCCGCGCGGCCCTGCGC
This sequence comes from Planctomycetota bacterium, assembly GCA_041398545.1. Classification (GTDB taxonomy): domain Bacteria; phylum Planctomycetota; class UBA1135; order UBA1135; genus JAWKUM01. The sequence continues at coordinate 96,522 of JAWKUM010000011.1, forward strand.
CAGGCCGACGAGCGTCAGCGCGACGATCGCGGGCTGCACGAGCATCAACGCGCGCTCCCCGAGCCGGCGGTGCAGCCACGGCGTGAACCAGGTCACGGGCAGGCCCGCCAGCGCGAGGCTGCAGTACAGCACGCCGAGCCAGCCCCAGTGCTCGAGGCCCTGCTCGAGCAGCCAAGGCTGCTGCGTGTGGAAGGCGTAGCGCAGCAGGAAGAACAGCAGCACGTAGTAGAACAGCAGCCACGGGATGCCGGGCCGCCGGTAGACGCGGGCCAGCCGCGGGAGGAGGCGCTCCTCGGTCCCCGCGTCGGCCCTGCGGTGCCGCGGCTCGTGCAGGAACAGCGCGACGAAGGCGGCTACGAGGCACAGGCAGGCCGTCAGCAGGACGGAGGCGGCGAGGCCGTGGTGGTACGCCAGCAGGCCCCCGGCGAGGAACGCCAGGGCCGTGCCGAGCCCGCGGATCGTCGACAGGCGGCTCTCGAAGCGCAGGTACTCGCCGGCCCGCCCGCGCTCGAGCAGGCGCTCGAACAGCAGGGCCGACGGCGGCCCCGACAGCAGGGCGTGGCCGAGCCCGAACAGGACCTCGCCGGCGGCGAAGGTCGCGAAGTCGCGCGCCGCCCACAGCACGCCGAAGCCGGCCGCCAGGAACAGCGGCCCGGCGACCATCGTCGTCCGGCGCCCGAAGCGGTCGGCGAGCCAGCCGGTCGGCAGCTCGCACAGGACCATCGAGGCGTAGTAGATCGAGGCCAGGGCCGCGTACTCGTCCCGGCCCATGCCCCGCTCGAGGTAGAAGAAGAACAGCAGGGGGACGCAGGCGAAGGGGTAGGTGAACAGGCTGTAGGCCGCGAGGCAGGTGAGCTCCCTGCGCAGCGACGTGCCGGCCTCCGTCCGCTCCTCGCCCTGGTCCACGCCGGCTGGCATAGCGCCGGGCCGCCGCGAGTGAAGGGGCGGGCCGGCGCAACCACCCACCGCCGCCGCTTCCTTCTGGCCGCCGCGGCCAGCTGCTAGGATCCGCCGGCTCGCCCGACCTCCATGAAGGCCCTCCTCGAAGCCATGCGTCCGTACCAGTGGGTCAAGAACCTGCTGGTGCTCGCGCCGCTCGTCTTCGCCCGCGACCTGACGGACGAGCACAAGGTCGGCCGGGCGCTGCTGGCCCTCGCGGCCTTCTGCGCCATGGCCAGCGCGATCTACCTGCTCAACGACCTGCTCGACCTCGAGAAGGACCGGGCCCACCCGCGCAAGCGGGAGCGCCCCCTGCCGTCCGGCCGCCTGGCGCCGGCCACGGCCCGGGTCGCCGTCGTCGTCCTGGCCCTGGCCGGCCTCGCCCTGGCCTACCCGGCCCGCGCCCTGTGGGTCCTCGGCGCCTACCTCCTGCTCAACACGCTGTCCTCCTGGCGCCTCAAGCAGGTCGTCATCGTCGACGCGATGTGCGTCGCCGTCGGCTTCCAGCTCCGGATCCACGCCGGCGGCCTCGCGATCGAGGAGCAGGTCTCGTCGTGGCTGATCCTGTGCACGTTCTTCGTGTCGCTGCTGCTGGCGTTCTGCAAGCGCCGCCACGAGCTCGTCCTGCTCGGCGAGGGCGGTGGGGACCACCGCCGCGCGCTCGAGGAGTACAGCGAGACCTTCCTCGACCAGATGATCGCCCCGCTCGGCGCGCTGACGGTCATGACCTACGCGCTCTACACCGTCAGCGCCGAGACCGTGCAGAAGTTCGGCACGCGCGACCTCGTCTACACCGTGCCGTTCGTGACCTACGGGATCTTCCGCTACCTCTACCTCGTCCACCGCCGCGCCGAGGGCGGCGACCCGACGCGGCTGCTGCTGCGCGACAGGATCACCGTGCTCAACGTCGTGCTGTGGTTCGCGACGAGCTGCGCGATCCTCTACCGCGGCCAGCTCGGCTGGTAGCGGCGCATGGGGCCCCGGGCGATCGGACCGGCGCTGGCCTGCCTGGCCCTGGCCCTGAGGCTGCTGCACTCCTTCCGGGTGCCGCTGCCGTCCAACGACGGCGCCGGCTACCTGTGGATGGCCGGGCGCCTCGCCGAGGGCGACCTCGCCGCCGGCCTCGGCCACGCGTTCCACCCCGGCTGGCCGCTGCTGCTCGCGCCCGGGCTCGCCGCCGGCCTCGACCCGTTCACGGCCGCCCGGCTCGCCGGCGCCGCGACCGGCGCGCTCTGGGTCCTGCTGCTCTGGCAGCTGTGCCGGCCCCGCGGCCTCGTCCCGGCCCTGGCCGTCGCGACCTGCGCGGCCCTGTCCTTCGACGGCGTCCGCCTCGTCGCCGAGGCCTACTCCGAGTCGCCCACCCTGGTGCTGACGGCCGTGGCCCTGCTCCTGCTCAAGCGCGGCCGCGTCGCCTGGGCCGGCGCCGTGCTCGGCGTCGGGTACTGGTTCCGGCCCGAGGTCCTGGCGCTCCTACCGCTGCTGTGGATCCCGACCGCGACCCCGCGCCGCCGCCTCGCCGGCGCCGGGCTCGCCGTCGCCGGCGTGGCCACCCTCGCCCTCGCGCGCCTCGCCCTGTGCGGGCGGCTCGAGGCCTCGCCCAAGCTCGACGTCGTGCTGTCGCACGGGCCGTTCGGCGCCGCCGCCGCCGGCGAGCGCCTCGCGCTCCTCGGCCGCAACCTCCTGCACCTGCCGTACGAGGGCGTCCAGGCCCTCGACGTCGTCGGCCTGCCGTTCGCCGTCGCCGGCCTCGTGCTGCTGCTGCGCGACCGCCGCCGCGTCGGCCTGCTGACCCTCGCCGCGCTGGCGCTCGGCTGGGCCGCGATGGTCGCGACCGAGGTCAAGCCGCGCTTCTTCCTGACCCAGGCGCCGGTCCTGCTCCCGCTCGCGGCCGCGGCCCTGGCCCGCGGCGGCCGCGCCGCGCTCGTTCTGTTCGCCCTCGGCCCGCTGCTGGCCGTGGCCCGCCTCGACCACGACTACCGTGATCCGCCGCGCGCCGATCGCACCGCCGAGCGCGCGCTTGGGGCGTGGCTCGGCGAGCGGCTCGCGCCGGCCGACGACCTCGTCACCGACCTGCCGCGGGTCGCGTACTACGCGGGGCGGGAGCCGCCGCCGCCGCGACGTTGGACCGAGCCGCTGCTGCGCGCGCGGATCGATGGCGAGCGTCCCCGCTTCGTCGTGCTCGGCGTGCGGCGCGAGGGGCGGGCCGAGTTGGCCGCGTCCCTCGCGGCGTACCGGCCCCTGCCGGCCGTCCTCGCGACCCTGGCCGAGGGCGGCGCGACCGGGGTGGAGCGCCTCGGCCTGTACGAGCGGACCCGCTGACGGAAGGGATCCAGCCGAGGCGCCGCCCGCGCCGATGACTGGGCTATCGTGGTCCCCGGCCTCGGGCCCCGGGCCGCGAGCTCCTCCACCGAGGGGGTCTCCGATGCGCAGCCGTCCCCACGTCCCGACCCTGGTCCTCTCCGTCGCAGGCGCGCTCCTGTCCGCCTGCGGCTCGCTGGTCGTGCCCCTGGCCGACCCGCCCGCGCAGCAGTGGGAGACGCCGCGCGGGGTCGTGCCGCTCGACACCGGTGCCGGCGCGGCCAGCGGTCAGGACGTCGACCGCAACCCCTACGTCGTGCGCCCGGGCCAGGAGCGGGCCGAGCGGGACGAGGACCGGGGACCCCGCACGAAGTCGTCGTCGAGCTTCGTGCTGACGCTCGGCAGCCGCGGCATCGACGAGCCCGAGCTGTTCCCGGGCATCGACTCGAAGCTGGCGATCGGCAGCGAGTTCGCGTGGACCGCCCCGGGCTCGGTGTTCGGCTTCGAGATCGGGCTGACGATCTCGGTCGCCGACGGGGAGTTCCTCAACGGTCTCAGCCAGGTCGTCGAGGAGACCTCGGGCATCTTCGAGTTCTACTTCGGGCCTCGCCTCGACTTCGAGCTCGGCAGCAGCCGCTTCCACCTCGTCCTCGGGGCCGGCCCGTCGTTCGTGACGGTCACCGACGAGCGGACCGTGACCGGCCTGCGCGTCGAGAGCGACGACGACTCGCTCGGCCTGTACGGGCACGCCGGGCTGTTCTACGACGCCAGCGAGGAGATCCAGCTCGGCCTCGACCTGCGCGTGCTCGGCGGCACCGAGTTCGAGCTCTACCAGGACATCTTCGCGCCGCCGCTCGAGGGCTCGGCCGACTCGTCGCAGCTCGCGCTGGCGGTCGCGATCCGGTTCTAGCGGGCGCTCAGGGCGCCGGCCGCCCGGGCCGCGCCAGCCGCGCGAGGGTCGCGAGCCACAGCGCGACGGCGCCGGCCGTGACGACGTACAGCGACTGCATGCCCTCCTTGCCGAGCTTGCCGACGACGTCGCCCCCGGGCAGGACGCAGAGGACGAAGTAGGCCCCCAGCAGCACGCGCAGCCCGCGGCGCGTCCGCGCGCCGGGGCCGAGGGCCAGCAGCGCGAAGCACAGCGGCAGGAGCTGGACGTGGTGGCTCTTCCACGTGATCGGCGAGGCCAGCAGGGTGACCGGGATCAGCAGGCAGGGCGCGGTCCACTCGACCGCGGGGTCGGCGTCGCGCCGCCGGCGCCAGAGCACGGCGAAGCTCGCCGCGACGAGCGCCAGCACGAGGAGCCGCGACAGGTCGGCGTAGGTCGCGGGCTCGAGCCCGAGGCCGGCGAAGCGCAGGCCCTCGGGCAGCTCGTCGAGGTGGACCTGCGGCACGGTGCCGAGGTAGCGCGCGACCGCGCAGCGCAGGCACTGGTTCATCCAGTCGAACGGCGGGAAGTCGTACGCCGGCGTCGCGAAGGGGTCGTCCTGCCGCGCGTAGGCGAGGACCCCGTCGAGCCAGTGGCCGTACGCGCGGCCCCAGCCGTCGACGCCCATGGTCAGCATCGGCGCGAGGTGCAGCGCGGCCGCGGTCGCGACCGCGACGGCGAGGGTCCGTCGGCGGCCGCGCAGGGCCAGCCAGCCGAGGAACAGCAGGGGCGTGGGCTTGGTCGCGAGCACGAGGCCGAGCAGGGCGCCGAGCGCGGGCCGGCGGTCCTCGCCGGGCGCCTCGCCGGGGCGGATGCAGGCCAGGGCGACGAGGGTCAGCCAGACGAGGTTGCCGCCGCCGCCGGCCATGTCGCGCAGGAGGAAGCGGACGACGAGCAGCAGGGCCACGAGCATCGCCAGCCACGGCGGGTCGCGGCCGGGGTGGAGCTCGGCCCAGACGCGGAGCGCG
>JAWKUM010000012.1:0-94627 GCA_041398545.1 Planctomycetota bacterium
CCGTGCCCTTGAGCGTGCAGCGGTCGGCGACGACGTTGTGGGTGTCGCTGCCGCCGCGGATCGACGACACGGTCAGGACCAGGGCCTCGAACGGGCTGGCGTCCCGCGACACGAGCTGCTGCAGGGCCGAGAGCACCTGGGCCGAGGCGGCGATCGGGTCGCGGACGAGGTGGGGCATGGCCGCGTGGCCGCCGCGCCCGACGACGTCGACCGTGAAGTTGTCGGCCGCGGCCATGAACGGGCCGGCCATGACGTCGAACAGCCCGCTCGGGATCGGCGGAATGACGTGCAGGCCGTAGACCTCGTCGACGCCCTCGAGGCAGCCGGCCTCGATGAGCTGGATGGCCCCGCCGGGCGGCCGCTCCTCGGCGTGCTGGAACAGGAAGCGCAGGTTGACGCGGCGCTCGGCCTCGCCCAGGGCCAGGGCCCGGGCCGCGGCGAGGAGCATCGCCATGTGGGCGTCGTGGCCGCAGCAGTGCGCGGCGCCGTCGCGGGTCGAGAGGAACGCGCCCTTGTTGGGGCCGGGGCCCTCCTGCATCGCCAGGGCGTCCATGTCGGCCCGGAACAGCAGGGTCCGCGCGGCGTCCTCGACCCGGAGGTCGGCCCAGAGCCCGGTCATGCCGTCCGGGCGGACGACCTCGAGCCCCAGCTCGGCGAGGTAGCCGGCCACGACGTCGGAGGTCCGGGACTCGTGGAAGGACAGCTCCGGGTGGGCGTGGAAGTCGCGCCGGAGGCGGATGATCTCGGGGCTGAGCTGGCGGGCGAGGTCGGCGGTCGGGCTCATCGGGGCGGCCAGCATGCCGGGACCGGCGGGTCGCCGCCAGCGCCGCCGGGTGGGCTTCGCCCGGGTCGTGCCGCTATGCTCGGCGCCCCTCACGCCCCGGACCCGGTCCCGGGGAGCGTGGCGCCGCCCGCGCGCGCGTTCCGCGGAAGGAGCAGAGGTTTGAACCCCAAGATCGCCGCCATCGGCTGTGCCCTGGTGCTCGCGTCCCCGGTCCGGTCCCAGCACCAGGCCAGCCTCGAGGACCTCAAGGTCGTGCGCCACCGCACCTACGCGGTCGACCAGTTCCTCGAGGTCAGGGGCGGCGCGCTCTACGGCTTCGCCGACGGCGAGGACCCGGTCCGCTACGTCGAGAACAGCCTCGTCTTCGACGGCTCGGCCTACCTGCGGACCAAGAACCCGATCACCGGACAGGGCCGGCTCGACGCCTACGTCGGCCGCGACGGCTTCTACGGGAGCATCATCGACGGCGACCCCAAGACCGCGAAGAACTACACGCGCTTCGAGGTCTTCGGCCGCCAGTGGGCGTCCTTCATCCGCGAGGGCTTCTACCAGGGCGACGACTTCATCCCGGTCGGCATGTACGACTACCGCTGGTGGAAGGCGCGCATGCTCCTGGCCGCCAACGTCACCGAGGGGCTCAAGGGCGAGATGGGCGTGTTCTACGGGCAGAACGCGTTCGACCGGAACGGCCAGACCTCGGGCTCGTACACGATCCCCGACGACCACGCGGTCTACGGCTTCGAGGTCCTCGGCGAGGAGAACCGGCTCGAGGTCGACCCGGCCACGCGGCTGCCGTACAAGGGCTACACGTTCTCGGGCTGGATCACGCAGGAGTGGAACGACTCCCAGCAGACCTTCGGCATCGTCGGCCGCGAGTCGCGCCTGCCCAAGTCCCTGATCCGCGGCGGCGCCCACTTCGAGTACTACATGCCGGCCAGCGACACGACGAGCTGGTTCATCACCGGCGACGGCATGATCTCGCCCAAGGACGACCGGATCACGATCTACGACCCGTGGAAGACCCAGGGGCGCTGGTGGATCGACGGCACCTTCGAGCTGCGCTGGCTGCTCGGCGACCACTTCTCGCTGCAGCCCGGCGTCCGCGTCCAGTACCTCAGGCTGGCCGACGAGTTCGGGACCTCGGAGGAGAACAAGTTCTTCTGGGGCGGCCAGGTCCGGACCCGCTGGGACCCGTCCGAGAGCGTCGCCGTCGTGACCGAGCAATGCATTCACAACGAGTCGCGCGAGCCGGTCGAGCTCGGTCAGGACACTCAGCCAGCACTGGCGTTCGCTGTACCGAGCCAGGTTCTGAGGGCGCCTGGCCGGTCCCGACCCCGCATTCGGGCTGGTCGCGCTACGCCGTCGGGGGATATGAGGCCCGGGAGCATGGGCCTAGCCTCCCCGTCGTCCGCGAGGAGCACCTCACATGGACGATGAGCGAAGTGTCACGCTGGTCGCCGCGTGGCCGGGGATGGGCGACGTCGCGAGGCTGGCCGGGATCCAGCTGGTCCGGTCCCTCGACATGGAGCCCTGGCTCGACCTCGTGCCGGACGACCACTTCGAGCCGGCCTCGATCCACGTCGCCCAGGGCCGATCATGGTCCAGCACGCCGCGCAGCGGCTTCTTCCGCTGGTGAGCCCGGCGCCGGGCGGCGGCTCCTGGCGCTGATCTGCGAGGCTCCAGCCGACGCGGCTCGGCGCCGCCTACGCGGCGCCTGCTCGACCTCGCCGAGGCCGAGGGCGTCGCGCGGGTCGACGTTCGCGGCCATGGCGACGCAGATCCACCCGGCCGACGAGCCGCGCGTCCTGTCGATCGCCTCGACGGACGAGGGGCTGGCCGAGGCCCGCGCGGCCGGCCGGCGCCGAGCCGCTCGGCGAGGGCGAGATCGGCGGCATGAACGGCTTCCGTTTCGGCCGAGGCCGAGGCGGCGCGGCATCCCCGCCCTCGGCCTGCTCGGCGAGATGCCATTCTTCGCCGCCGGCATCCTCAACCCCAAGGCCCGGCCGCCGTGCTCGAGGTCTTCTCGCGCCTGACCGGCATCCTGGTCGACGTCAGCGACTCATCGTCGAGGGCAAGCGCATCCAGGACCAGCTCGTCGCCCACCTCGAGGCCCTGCAGCGCGCGGCCGAGGCCCAGCCGGGGGCAAGGAGGCCGGCGAGGACGAGCGGCGGAGGCTGGGCGCGAGGGCCTGCCCGAGCCGGAGGGCGTCGCGCCCGGAGGTCAGGAGCGGATCGAGCAGCTGTTCTCCGAGGCCGCGCACGACCGGTCCAAGGCCCTCGCGCTCAAGGCCGAAGCCATCGCCTCGGCCTGTTCAAGGCCTACGAGGACCGCTTCCTCGATCTGTTCAAGCAGGGCGGCTGAGCCGCGGCTTCAGGCCTCGGGCCCCGCGCTCCCGGCGATCAGCTGGGGGCGGTTGATCTGCCCGAGCGCGAGGCCGACCTCCTCGAGCGAGACGAGGGGGTGCAGCGAGCTCCGCTCGAAGATCGCCTCCCTTGCGACGTCGTCGAGCGACAGGATGCCGGCGAGCCGGCCGTCGGGCCCGAGGACCGGCAGGCGGCGGACCTGGTGGAGCGCCATCTTGCGCACGGCCTCGTCGATGCTCTCCTCCATGCGGCACGAGTAGAGCCGGTCGCTCGCCCCGTCGACGACCTTGATCTCACCCAGCGGCCGGTGGGTCCTGAGCGCCGTCAGCGTGATGTCCCTGTCGGTAAGCATGGCGCGGGGGCGGTCGTCCTCGCAGACGACGACGCTGCCGCAGCCGTGCTCCCGCATGATCCGGGCGGCCTCGTCCATCGTCGCCCGCGGGGACACGACGGCGACGACCTTCTTCATCAGGGCCGAGACGTTCATGGCTGGCTCTCCGTTGCGCGGTCCGGTACCGATCCTCGCGGGGCGCCGTCGGCCGCCGACACGCGACCGTGCGCGCGGCCCCGACGCGCAATCGTCGGCCGTCGCCGGGCGCGCGGGAATGGGGCCTTGTGGGGCGACCGCGGGTGGACTTGGGTCCTCGCGCCGAAATGACGCGGGCGCCTCCTCAGTAGGAGAGCTCGGCGCGGAACTCACCCTCGACGTAGCGGGCGACGCGGCTCGGGCCGACGAGCCCGCCACGCTGGTCGTAGGCCTCGAACAGCAGGGTCACGCGCTGGGCCGGGCGGCCGGGCTGCCACTCGTCGTACTCGAGGCGGCGGGGCAGGCCGTTGTGCTCGTCGACGACGAGGCGGAGCACCTGTCCGGCCACGGTCAGGTCCAGGGCCAGGTGGTCGCGGCCGCCGGCGCGGATGCGGCCGGCGAGCTCGGGGCGGAGGCCGTCGCGCAGGACGGTCGTCAGCAGCACGCGCGGGTCACACAGGGCCTCGAGCCGGAACAGCCCGGCCTCGCCCTCGCCGAGCTCGCGCCGCTCGCCCTCGACCTCCTCGACGACCTTGCCGCCCTCCTCGAAGTCGCGGATCACGGTCGCGAGGATCGTGCGCCGGCGCTCGGCCGCGCCGGTCGCGAGGTCGACCGTCCACTCCTCCCGGTACGGGAGCGACGACGCGACGCGGACCCGCGCCTGCCGGCGCGCCTTGCCCTCGGGGGCGAGCGCGTCCTTGCCGCCGAGCGCGGCCACGGTCCGGGCCAGGGCGCGGGCCGCGAGCGCCGCCCGCGCCTCGCCCTCGACGTCGAGCTTGTCGATCGGCTCGGACAGCGTGATCGGTCGCGCCTCGCGCCGCGGCTGGGGCAGGACGACCGCGCCCTCGGGTCGGATCGCCTCGGGCCCGCGCACGAGCACCGAGGCTGGGCCACGCGGCCGCCGTGCCCGGGACGTCGGCCGCGCGCGCCTCGATCCGCTCGACGACGCTCCGGTCCGGGTCCGCTGCCGTGCCCAGCGCAGCGCGAGGCCGTAGACCTCGGCCGCCCCGCCGGCGGACTGCATCGCAGGTCCAGGCCAGCCGCGCCCGCGCCGCGCGTCGCGCAGGAGGGCTCGAGCAGGGCTTCCTCGCGGTGCAACCGCCCGAGCGCCGGGGTCAGGAGGGCGAGGAGGCGCTGCGCCAGCTCGGGCCGCAGGTCGAAGGCGAGCACGCGCAGCGGCCGGCCGGCGAAGTCGTGGCGCTCGACCCGCGGCCGCAGCGACCAGGCCCCGTCGGCGTCGAGGCGCTCGCGCAGGATCCCGCCGAGGCCGTCCATGCAGAGCGCCTGCCACGCGACCTCGGCGCGGGGGTCGCGGCCCAGGGCCGGGTCGGGGTCGGGGAGGACCAGCAGCACCTCGGCCATGGGGCCGTCAGTCGCGGCGAAGGCCAGCAAGGGATCGACAGGCCGGACCGGCGCGGGCTGGAAGCGACGGCGCCCTGCTTCCAGCTCGTGAAGCGCTCGCCAAGCGCCGTCACCGCCTCGTCGTCGAGGCCCGCGGCGTCGACGACGAGCGAAGCGCCCGTCGGGGCGGTGGTAGCGGCTCACGAACAGCGCGGCCATGGCCGGGATCGAGCGCCGCGAGGCCCTCCTCCTGCTCGGCCGGCGCCGGGTCGACGTAGCCCATCGTGCGCCTGAGCTGCCACAGCCGCAGGCGCTCGTCGCGCTGCCGCGCGCGGACCCGGCGCAGGGTCTCGAGGCTCGCTCGTGGTAGGGGCGAGGTCGGGGACCTCGATGCCGACGACGGTCAGCAGCAGCGACGCGAGCTCGTCGAGGGCGGGCCTCGGGCCGGCGAGCTCGAGGGCGATCCGCTCGTCCCCGACCTCGAGCCGGAGCCGGCCGCCGAGGTCGGCGATGCGGTGGCCGCTGGCCGGTCCGAGGCCGCGGCCAGGAAGGCTCCGCGCGGTCCACTCGGCGAGGCCCTCGCGCCCCTCGGGGTCGAACGCCGGTCCCGCGCGCGGCGACAGGCGCGGGCACAGCCCGTCGCCGGCGCCGCTGTCGATCGCGACCAGCACGAGGCCGTTGGCAGCTTGCGGGTCCCCTGCTCGACGACGAGGCCGCGCACCGGGTCCCCGGTCCGCGGGTCCGCTGCGCCGACCGGCGCGGTCCCAGCGTCCGGGGGCGCCGGCTTCGCGCCCGGCTCCGGGGCTTCCGGAGGTCTCGTCGGCCGCGGCGCGGGCCGCAGAGCACGAAGCGCGGCGCCGAGGCCGGCGACCAGGGCGAGGCCCGACGATGCGGACCGCGCGACGAGGTGCTCGCCGCGACGCCGCTCACCGCCCGCCTCCCTCGCCGCCGGCCTCGCGCTCGAACAGGTCGAGGGCGGTGCTGACCATCGTCAGCCGCCGGCGGTCGAACAGGGCCTTGGCCAGGGCCTGGCAGCGCTCCGCGTCGGGCGGGACCGCGGCCGGCTCCCCGGTCAGCGCGAGGCGGTGCGCGATCGTCATCGCGAGCTCGCGCGGGTCGGCGTCGCGCAGGCGGCGCTCGGCGGACCAGGCGTCGATCGCGCGGCCGAGCAGGCCCGCGTCGACGCCGTCCTCGCGGACGCGGTCGAAGACCTTGCGGCCCTCGGCCAGCAGGGCCTCGTAGCGGGCGCGGTTCCACTCGGTGCCGGTCAGGCGCAGCATGAACAGGCACGGGTCCATGCGCGCCGGGTGGCACGGGAAGGCCTCGATCGTCGCCGCCAGCGGCGGCTCGGTGCGCAGCGCGCGGGCCAGCATCGAGTCGGCCCCGTCGGCCAGGACGCGGCCGAGCACCTCGAGGTCGGCGCGCGCCGTGCCGTCGGGCACGCGCCAGGCGACGACGAGGCGGGGGTCGCCGCCGAGCTCGAGGAAGCTCTCGCGGAAGCCGGGCTGCGCGGGCTCGACCGGCAGCGGCGGCGGCCGCTCGCCCGGGTGGGCCGGGGCCGTGAACAGCGACCGCATCGTCTCGGCGACGCGGTCGGCGTCGAACGCGCCGACGAGGACCGTGACGATGCGCTCGGGGCGGTGGTGGCGGCGCCAGAACGACCGCGCCTCCTGCCACGGCACGAAGCGCGGCAGGCCGCGCGCCCCGCGCAGCGGGTGGACCTGCAGCGCCTGCAGCCTGGCCTCGGCCAGGAACGGCTCGGCCGGGGCCTCGGCCAGCCGCGCGCGGACCTCGGCGAGGGCCTCGTGGAAGCCGCGCAGGACCGTGCGCTCGCGGCGCTCGGCCATCATCGTCGCGAGCTCGCCGAGCCGGCTCGTCGCGGTCGTCATGACGAGCCAGCTGCCCTCGACCTCGCCGCGGACCTCGAGGTCCACGACCGGCAGGGTGGCGAGCCGCTCGCGGAGCTCGAGGGGGCGCTGCAGGACCCGGAGCCCGGCGCGGAACCCGTCGAGTCGCTCCTCGAGGGCCGCGATCCGGCCGGCGTCCGCGCCCTTGCGGCGGGCCTCGTCGAGCTCCCGGCCGACGTCGTCGATGCGCTCGAGCAGGACCCGCTCCTTGTCCCAGTCGGCGGTGCCGGTCCGGGCGTCTCCGCCGAGCGAGGCCAGGAGGCAGGCCTCGGCCATGCCCTGGGTCCCGGGCGGCTCGTGGACCCGGCCCATGTCGACCCAGGTCGCCCAGTGCACGACCGGGCGGCCGGGCCGGGGCAGGAGGTAGAGGGTCGAGCCGTCGGGGAGGGTCAGGAGCCTGCCGGAGGCCGTCGCTCCCTGGGCCCGGGTCGCCGGGCCGGCGACGAGCGTCAGCAGGCCGAAGACGACACTGAGGCGGACCCGTCCCATCGGCAAGAAGGTTGCCAGCTCCGGCGCCCGGGTCGAGTCCCGGCCGCGGAAACTGCCTGGCAGTGCCGAGAGGCCCCGGGGATGATGTGCGGCCCGAAATCCGCCACGGTCCCGGTCCCCCCCTCCCTCGCCTCCGTGCTGCAAGGCACCACCGTACATCCCGGCGTCGCCGTCGGTCCGATCCGCTTCTCGGGCTACGAGCTCGAGGAGCCGCGCAAGGGCCGGATCGCGGCCCAGCACGTCGAGGCCGAGATCGCGAGGTTCCAGGCCGCCGTCGAGCGCAGCCGGACCCAGGTCAGCGAGCTCGGCGACCGGCTCGAGGGCGGGCTCGGCGACGAGGAGCGCAGGATCCTGGGCGTCCACGGGGCCTACCTCGAGGACCCGGTGTTCCTGGCCGACGTCGAGAAGCGGATCCGCAACGACCAGCTCCCGCTCGAGGGGGCCCTGCGCCGCGTCGTCCAGGACTTCGACCGCATCTTCGAGCTCGTCGAGGACGAGACCCTCAAGGAGAAGGCCCTCGACCTCCGGGACGTCGCCCTGCGGGTGATCCGCAACGTCGAGGAGGTCGACGACGACACGGAGGGGCAGGACGGCAGCGAGCCCTGCATCCTCGTCCTGCGCAAGCTCTCGGTCACCGACCTGTTCCGGCTCGAGCGGGACAAGGTCCTCGGCATCGTCGCCGAGGAGGGCGGCGCCCACAGCCACGCCGGCATCCTGGCCCGGTCCCTGCAGATCCCGACGCTGACCGGCGTGTCCGGGCTCCGGGACAAGCTCACCAGCGGGGACTTCGTGATCCTCGACTCGACGACCGGCGTCGTCCACCTGCGGCCCAACGACGTGCTCCGCCGCGAGTACGAGGTCAAGCTCGTCGAGTCGCGCGAGGCGGCCCCGTTCGAGGACACCGGCCCGCTGACGCTGGCCGACGGCAAGGAGGTCCACCTCTGCGGGACCTGCGGCAACCTCGGCGAGGTCGCGCAGTCGGTCGACGCGGGGCTGGAGGCGATCGGCGTCTACCGGACCGAGCTCCTCTACCTGGCCGAGCGGAGCCTGCCGACCGAGGACCTGCTGCTGCACCACTACACCGAGGTCCTGCAGCGGGCCGAGGGCCGCCAGGTCGTGTTCCGGCTCCTCGACCTGACCGCGGAGATCGGCATCGCCGGCCTGCCGCCGCGCAAGGAGCCCAACCCCGCGCTCGGGCTGCGCGGCCTGCGCTGGCTGTTCAGCCACCCGGCCCTGTTCCGCGAGCAGCTCCGCGCCCTGCTCCGCGTCGCCCCCGGCGGCCTCGTCGAGCTCGTCGTCCCGTTCGTGTCCAACGTCCAGGACCTCGTCCGCGTCCGCTCGGCCCTGCGCGAGGAGCGCGCGGGCCTGCTCAAGGCCGCCGTGCCCTGCGCGGGCTCGACCCGGGTCGGCGCCGTCATCGAGGTCCCGGCCGTGGCCTTCCACCTCGCCGGCGTCGCGCGCGAGGCCGACTTCCTGGTCGTCTCCCTCGACGGCCTGATGCAGCACCTCATGTGCGCCGACCGCGACAACCTCGCGGTCGAGGAGTACGCGCGCCTGTACCACCCGTCGATGTTCCGGCTGCTGGCCCAGATGGCCCGCGACGCGCGGGGCCTCGGCAAGGAGATCACGCTGTTCGGCGAGGCCGCCCACGACCCGCTGCGCTTGCCGTTCTACCTCGGCGCCGGCTACGACCGGCTCTCGGTGCCCCCCGTGCGCAGCGGCGGCGTCCGCCGCGTGCTGGCCGGGTGGCGCCAGGTCGACGCCGAGGCCCTGGCCACCCGCGTCCTGGCCGCCGGGACGTCCCTGGCCTGCCAGAAGGTCCTGCTCGAAGCCGAGCGCTGAACGAGGAGTCGAGATGAGCGAGCGATTCGAACCCAAGGCCGAGTACGGCGCCTGCGAGCGCTGCGGGACGATCCTCGGCGACCTCGTCGTGGACGGCGACGGCGGCGAGGCCGTGACCAAGGCCCGCGCCTGCCCGTCCCCGCTGTGCACCGGCCGGACGACCCTCCCCGCCGGCGCCGACCCCTCCCTGCTCTACAAGGCCCGGGCCCTGGTGTTCTCGCCGCAGGAGCGGCGCGAGGACGGGACCGAGGTCGGGGTGATCCTGGCCGTCGACCCGGACCAGGTGCACGACAAGACGCTGCGCCGGCGCTCGCCGGTCATCGCCCGCGACGTGCTGTGGCCGGTCGACCGCAAGCGCTTCATGCGCATGTTCGACCACCACATCCACCACGAGACGGCGCCGCACATCACGCCGCTCAACGACGGCTGGGACGCGAGCCGCAAGGTGCCGGTGCTCTGAGGGCGCGGGTCCGGGCGAGGTCGTGAGCCCGGGTCAGGTCGGGGGACGGCCGCCCGTCGGCCGAGCGGTTGTTTGCACCGGGCGTGGGCGGGCATAGAATCCGCGCATCCTCCGCGTGGCTCGCGGGCGGGTGAGTAGCGAGCCTGGATGCTCAGGATTCCACGGGACGAAGACCGCGGCGAGGAGTCCTTCCTCTGGCTGCGGGACGGGCGCGTAGAGCGAGAGCTCGGCGAGGCCGAGCTCGACGGCACCCGCGTCGCCGTCGAGGGCTATCGCCGGCTGCTCCGCGGCGAGGTCGAGGACGGCTTCCGCCGCGACGGCGCCGCGGCCGCGGCCCTGCCGGTGCCGGTCCCCGGCTCGGCCCTGGCCGAGGCGCGCAGCCGGCTGTCGAGCGAGGCCCGGGCGCTGTTCGAGGAGCGGGTCCGGTCCCTGCGCCACTTCCACGCGCGCAGCCTCCCGGCGACGCTGCACCACGTCGACGAGGACGGCATGCGCATCCGGCTCGTCCACCGGCCGCTGCCGAGCCTCGGCATCCTGCTCCCGCGCCACCGGTCGGTCTCGCTGCTCCTGTCCCTCGCGGTCCCGGCCCAGGTCGCCGGCGTCGAGCGGATCATCGTCGCCGTCGAGCCGGAGCGGGGCGGCGTCGCGCCCGGCCTCCTCGCCGCCTGCGACCTGCTCGGGATCTACGAGGTGCTGCCGGCCGGGGGCGCGGCCGGCGCCCTGGCCCTCGGCCTCGGCACGGCGCAGACGCCGGGCGTCGCGCTCCTGATCGGCGAGGACGGGGACGAGGCGCGGCGGGCCATGGCCGGCCTCGCCGGGCACTGCGTCGTCGAGCCGATCGACTCGGTCGGCGACCTCGTCGTGCTCAGCGACGGGCAGGGCGCCTGCCCCGACGACTGCGCCGCGGAGCTCATGGCCCACCTCGAGCTCGGCGGCAGCGGCCTGCGCGCCTGCCTCGCGACGAGCGAGGGCTTCGTCGCGCAGTGCGCGGCCGCGATCGAGCGGACCTGGGTCCACCTCGGTCGGACCCGGCAGCGCGGGCTCAACGGGGCCGTCGGGCGCCGGCTGCGCCTGCTCGAGCTGCGCTCGCTCAGGCGCGGGATCGAGCTGATCGAGCGCCTCGCGCCCGGCCGCCTACACCTCTGCGTCCACTCGCCCCACAAGCTGCTCGGCGAGATCCGGCACGTCGGCCAGGTCCACGTCGGCCGCGAGGCCGCGCCGAGCCGGGCGCTGCGCGACGGCCTCGTCCCGGTCCTGCCGAGCGGCGTGCGCGGCTCGGTGCCGACCCCGGCGCGCTTCCTCGAGCCGATCGCGGCCTACCGCGGCGCCGAGGCGCCCGGCGTGGCCGCGGACCGGAGCTCCTGGCAGGAGTTCGAGAAGATCCCCGACTGACCCGCAGGGCCCGCCGGCGATCCGTATGATGCTCGGCTTCGTCCGCCGACGGGCGGCAGCGTCATGATCCGGATCCGGGACCTCCACAAGTCGTACCGCCGCGGCGACGAGCGCGTCGCGGCCTGCGCGATCGCCTCGCTCGACATCGCCGGCGGGGCCCAGGTCGCGCTGATGGGGGCCAGCGGCTCGGGCAAGTCGACGCTGCTGCACCTCCTGTCGGGCCTGCTCCTGCCCGACCGCGGCGTCATCGAGGTCGACGGGGTCGACCTGTGCAAGCTGTCGGAGCGCCAGCGCGACCGCTTCCGCGCCGGCCACATCGGCTACGTGTTCCAGAGCTTCCACCTGCTCCACGGCTTCGACGCCCTCGAGAACGTCCGCCTCGGGGCCTTCTTCGCCGGCCGCGGCCACGACCGCGAGCGCGCCGCCGAGCTGCTCCGCCGGGTCGGCCTCGGCGAGCGCCTGCACCACCGGCCCGACCAGCTCTCGGTCGGCCAGCAGCAGCGCGTCGCCGTGGCCCGCGCCCTGGTCAACGAGCCGGCCCTGCTCCTGGCCGACGAGCCGCTCGGCAACCAGGACCGCGAGACCGGCGGCCGGGTCCTCGACCTCATGCTCGAGATGGCCGGCGAGATCGGCTCGACCGTCGTCATGGTGACCCACGACCCCGACTCCGCGCGGCACATGCAGCGGGTGCTGCGGCTCGAGGACCTCGCCGAGGGGGCGGCCGAGGTCGCCGCGGCCGGGGCCGGCGCGGAGGCGCGGCCTTGAACCTCGCCGGCATCGCGCTCCGCAACGTCCGCCAGCGGCTCCTCACGAGCTGGCTGACCACGGTCTCGGTCCTGCTCGGCACGGCCCTCGTCGCCTTCCTGTGGCTGGCCGCGCGCCAGGCCGAGGCCACGTACCAGCGCGCCTACCTCGGCTACCCGGTCGTCATCGGGCCCAAGGAGATGTCGCGGTTCGACCTCGTCCTCAACACCGTCTACCACAAGGGGGTCGCCCAGGGGGTCCTGCCGCTGTCCCTGTACGAGGAGATCCACGACGGGCGGTGGAAGCACCGGCTCGGCACGCGCTTCGCGATCCCCTTCGTCGTCGGCGACAGCTACAAGGGCTTCCGGCTCATCGGCACGACGAGCGACTTCTTCACCGAGTTCGGCTACGAGCGCAACGCCGACCGCTCGGTCGTCCCGCTGGCCTTCGCGGCCGGTGGGCCGTTCGCGTTCTCGCACGCCGACCTCCTGGCCGAGGCCAAGCGGCAGAGCGACTGGTCCAAGGTGAGGGCCACGGGTGAGGACGGCGTCGTGGCCCCACGCCCCGCCGGAGTGGCGCAAGGTCGTGCTCGGCGCCAAGGCCGCGGCCCGCCTCGGCCTCCACGTCGGCGACCGCGTCGTGCCGTCGCACGGCGTCGACGCGGCCTTCGAGGAGCACGAGGAGGCCGCCTGCAGGCGTCGTCGGCATCCTCGAGCCGACCGGGACGCCGACCGACTCGGTGCTGTGGATGCCGATCGGGGTCTTCTACCGCATCGAGGGCCACCTGGCCTCGGGCAAGCCCGAGGGCTACGAGCCGGCGACGTCGAGATCTCGTCGATCGTCGCCGACTACCGACCCGGTCGGCGGCCTGCGCCTGAGCCGGGACCTGATGCGGCAGAGCGAGAGAGGGCCAGGCGGTCATCCCGTGGTCGGTCGTCACCGACCTGTTCAAGATCGTCGGCAACGTCACCGAGTCGCTCCGCCTGATCGCCTGGCTCGTCGTCGTCGTCGCCTCGCGCGGCGTGTTCAACTCGATCTACCAGACGAGGGTCGAGCGGCGCCGGCCGGTCGCGATCCAGCGCGCGCTCGGCGCGCGCCGGGTCCAGATCTTCTCGATCGTGCTGTGGGAGGCCCTGCTGATCGCCGGCACCGGGGCCGTGGCCGGGATCCTGTGCGCCCACGCCGCGGCCGGCCTCGTCGGGGGCTGGTTCGAGGCCCAGACCCGCGTGCCGCTCGTGTGGAACGACTTCGCCGTCGAGGAGCTGTACCTGGCCGTCGGGGTGACCCTCCTGGGCGGCCTGGCCGGCGTCCTGCCGGCCTGGAGGATCGCCCGGATCCACGTGTCCGAGGGCCTCGCCCCGCAGTGAGGCCGCCGGCCCGGCGGGGGAGTCCCCCGACGGGCCCCGCGTCCCGATCGGCTATGCTGCCTCGTCTGGACCCCGTCCACCCGGAGACCCGATGACCCACGCCGCCAAGCTCCTGGCCGCCTGCCTGCTCCCCGCCGCCCTCGTCCTGGCCCAGGACCGGGGCCGCCAGACGCCGGCCCCGCAGCCGGCCCCGGCGGAGAAGGGCCAGCAGCCGGCCCCGGCCGAGAAGCCGGCGCCCAAGGACCCCGAGCAGGAGCCGGCCAAGGACCCCGCGAAGGACCCCGCCAAGGACCCGGCCAAGGACCCCGCCAAGCAGCCGGCGGGCCAGGAGACCGGCAAGCCCGCGTCGCAGCCGAGCTCGCGGCCGGCCGAGGAGACCAAGAAGCCGCTCAAGCCGGGCGAGGTCGAGAAGGTCAAGCTCGAGATCGACACCAAGGACGCGGGCGACAAGGACGACATCCCGGTGCCGGAGGGGGCCAACGAGGAGGACATCCGCGTCATCCGCGGCGCGACGGCGATGCTCAAGGCCGAGAAGCGGCTCGGCGAGATCCTCAAGAACCTCAAGATCAAGGGCGAGGCCAAGGTCGTCCCGTTCGAGAAGCTCGAGTCCTGGCCGTACGAGGACGGCTTCAAGGGCACCCGAGGAAGGACCTGTGGAAGCTCGACAAGAAGCGGGTCGTCTGGCCGGCTTCATGCTCCCGATCTACGAGGTCGAGAACATCAAGACGTTCTTCCTCATCCGCTCGCTGTGGTCGTGCTGCTACGGCGTGCCGCCGGACACCAACGGCCTCGTGCGCGTCAAGGTCAAGCGCAAGGAAGGCATCAACTACCAGTACGACCCGATCTTCATCGTCGGCACCTTCCACGTGAAGAAGATCGTCGACGACGACTACGTGATCTGCCTGTACGAGCTCGAGGCCGAGGAGGTCCGCGTGCTCGAGCTCGAGGTCAAGTAGCGCCCGCGGGCGGCGCGGCCGAAGGGCCGATGGCGCCGCCCCGACGCCGCGCGCTCGGGGCCGGGGGGGCGCGCGCCCGATACCTGGGGCAGACCGGTGCAGGGGGCGCCCGGATCGCGGCGCCCGGGACCGGCGTCCGACCCGTCCGATGGGGGGGAGCGCCTTGGGGACCGACGATCGAGCGAGGGGGCTCGTGCGCGAGCGGCTGTGGGTCGTGCTGCTGCTCGGCCTGATGCTGGTCTCGGTCCTCGCCTCGGTCTGGGCCACCGGCTTCGCCACCCGCAGCGGCCACGTCCAGCGCGTCGACGAGCTCGAGCGCGAGATGCGCCGCATGACGGAGCGGGTCGTGCCCGAGCTCGGCAAGCAGCTCGAGGCCGGCGACATCCTCCGCGCCCGGCAGATGGTCGAGGAGCTGGGCCGGATCGGCGGCGGGCGCGCGATGCTGTTCGACGACAAGGGCGTGCTGCTGTCCGACAGCGGGCCGACCGACCTGCCCGAGCTGCGCGAGCAGGACCGGGCCGTCGCGATCGAGCGCGACCTCGGCGAGATCCTGATGTGGCAGCCGGTCCGCGGCCTCGACGGCCGCCGCATCGGCGAGCTGCGCTACTACCGCGACAAGCCGACCGAGCCCCGGTTCTCCTGGTCGCTGTGGGGGCGGATCTTCAGCCTCCTCCTGCTGGCCTCGGTCACGACCGTCTGGCTCGTCACCAAGGTGCTCGCGCCGATGCAGGGCCTCGGCCGCTTCCTGCGCGACCTCGTCGCCAAGGGGCCGCTCGCGGTCGACCCGCCGCAGAAGGGCATCGCCGACTTCGAGCGCCTGCGCGAGGACATCGAGTACTGCATCGACGGCCTCCGCACGCGGCAGCTGCGCGTCGAGGAGGCCTTCGTCGAGCTCGCCATCGACCTGGCCCGCGAGTACGAGGGCCGGCGCGGCTGGGACAAGGGGCACGGCCAGCGCGTGCGCAGGTACGCGTCGTGGCTCGGCCTCAAGCTCGCCGTGGAGCCCCACGCCCTCGACGCCCTCGAGGTCGCGGCCCTGTGCCACGACCTCGGTCGCGAGGGCGACCGCGAGCCCGAGCTGCCCGGCGAGGCGCCGCACCGCGAGCACGACCACCCCGCGATCGGGGCCGCGCTGTTCGCCGCCGTGCCCGGCTTCGAGGAGGTCGCGGAGGCCATCCGCCACCACCACGAGCGGTGGGACGGCCAGGGCTACCCCGGCGGCCTGCAGGGCACGTCGATCCCCCTCGGCGGGCGCATCCTGGCCATCGCCGACGCCTTCGACGCCTGGACCTCGGGCAAGGACGGCGCGACGCTGTCGCCCGACGAGGCCCTGGAGCGCATGGCCGCCGAGGTCGGCACGGTGTTCGACCCGGCCCTGTTCGCGAGCTTCCAGGCCGAGGTCGCCCGGCACCGGAACAGCCTCGACGGCGAGCGGGGCGAGAAGATCGTCGCCCTGGCCGCGCGCCGCTGAAGCGACGCTCGCATCGGAGCCAGGTCCGCGCCGCCCGGAGCCGGCCCTCCCGCCCGGTCCCGCCCCCCTTCCCGGACCCCCCGGGCACCGGCATGATCGTCGGCCCGCTGCTCGAGGCACCTGCCGACCCCGACGCGGTCCCCTCGTCCCCCGAACCGCCTACCGCCATGAAGACCCTGCTCTCCCTCGCCGCCGCCCTCGCCCTCTGCTCCGCCCCCGCCACCGCCCAGACGGCCTCATCCACGACCTTCGGCACCGGCTGCAAGTCGGTCGCGTTCTACGCCAAGGGTGTGCCCACGGTCGGTGGAAGCTTCGCCCTCGAGCTGGCCCACAACGCCATCGCGACGGCCAAGAGCATCGCGATCCTGCACTTCGGCGTGTCGGACAAGACCTGGCTGACCGTCCCGCTGCCGGCCGACCTGGGCCCGTTCGGGGCCAAGGGCTGCCCGATCCTGTGCTCGGGCGAGATCGCCTTCGCCCTCGTCCTTACGCCCGGCCTCAACCTCAAGGTCCCGCAGGTCGTCCCCAACGACAAGGCCCTGCTCGGCGTGACGTACTACAACCAGTTCCTGACGCTGAACGTCACCTCGACCATCGAGCTGGCGTCGAGCAACGGTGGCAAGGCAGTGGTAGGCTACGCGACCAACTGAGTCCCCCTACCGCATCCGCCAGGGAGGTGCCCCGATGCGTTCCTGGATGGCCTGTGTCTCCGTCCTCCTCGCGGCCTCGGCGTTGCCCGCCCAGAAGGCCAGCTACGAGCTGTTCGGCAAGGGCTGCGAGGACACCAGCTTCACGGTCAAGGGCCTGCCGGTCCTCGGCCAGACCTACACGCTCGTGCTCGGCAAGACCTCGACGCCGCCGGCCCAGCCGCTGGCGATCCTGGCCCTGGGCGGCAGCAACACGAGCTGGGGGCCGTTCCCGCTCCCGATCGACCTCGCGCCGCTCGGGGCCAAGGGCTGCATGCTCCTGGTCTCGGTCGACATGACCTTCGCGCCGTACCCGACGACGCCGACCGGCCTCGAGCTGCCGATCAAGCTGCCGGCCGACAAGCGCCTCGCCGGGATCACGTTCTTCCAGCAGTTCTTCGTGCTGTCGCCCCACAACAACTGGTTCCGCTTCTCGACGACCAACGGCGGCAAGGGCGTGACCGGGGTCACCGGCTGACGAGGCGCCCCCGCGGGCGGCCCGCGCTCAGCGGGCCGCGCCCCGGGCCCGCAGCACGAGGGCGCCGCTCCGGTGGCGGAAGACCTCGAAGCCGGCCTCGACGATCGTCGTGCCGGCGTAGTCGAGGACGGCGAGGGGCCCCGGGACGGCCCGGCTCGGGCCGCGCGGGACCTCGGCGCGCTCGAGCCACCACAGGCCGCCGCGGCCGAGTCGGCGCGGGCGGCGCGCGCCGCCCTGGCTGGGCTCGTCGAGCGACGAGGCCAGGAGCTCCCACAGCTCGGGCCGGGGCCCGGGGTCGAGGACGAGCCGGGCGCGCAGGCGCAGGACCTCGATCGGCAGGCGCTGGCGGAACCCGAAGCGCCGCTCGAACGCGTCCTCGAAGCGCCCGCGCGCGCCGGCCCCCGGCCTGACGAGGAACTCCGCGTTCATGCCGCGGTAGCGCAGGCTCGCGAGGACCTCGGCCCGGTGGCGGGGCAGGCGCCGCCGCGCCTCGCGCAGCGCGGCCCTGGTGTCCCGCAGCAGCACGCGCCCGCGCCGCCCGAGCTCGCGCTCGCCGGCGCGGTCGAGCTCCAGCACGCAGGCCTCCTCGCGCTCGAAGACCTCGGACGCGAGCAGCATGCCCTCGGCCGACAGCAGACCCTGGTGCGGCGGCACGACGACGTGGCGGAAGCCGCACAGCCGGGCCAGCCGGCAGGCGTGCAGCCCGCCGGCGCCGCCGAAGGCGACGAGCGGCAGCTCGGCGGGGTCGAGGCCGCGGCCGAGCGTGTAGCGGCGCAGCGGGCGGGCCATCTGCAGGTCGGCGATCTCGAGCAGGCCCTCGGCCAGGCGCCGCCGCGGTAGGCCGACCTCGCGGCCGAGGCGGTCGAGGGCGCGGGCCGCGCGGTCGACGTCGAGGGGGAAGCTCCCGCCGAGCAGGCCCCACGACGGCAGCCGGCCGAGCACGAGGTGGGCGTCGCTGAGCGTGGGGAGGTCGCCCTTGCCGTAGCAGGCCGGGCCGGGGTCGGCCCCGGCCGAGTCGGGGCCGACGCGCAGGGCGCCGCCGTCGTCGCGCCAGGCCAGGGAGCCGCCGCCGGTGCCGACCGAGGCCAGCGGCACGACCGGCAGCGCGAGGGCGAAGGGGCCGAGCGCGGAGGCCTCGTCGACGTCGCGGTCGTCGCCGCAAAGCGCGACGTCGGCCGAGGTCCCGCCCATGTCGAAGCCGATGCCGCGCTCGTGGCCGAGCACGCGCGACCAGTAGCGGACGGCCATCGCGCCTCCGGCCGGGCCCGACCAGATCGCCCGCACCGGCTCGGCCAGCACGTCCGCGACCGGCATCGAGCCGCCCTCGTTGCGCACGAGGTGGAGCTCCATCGGCGCGACGGCCTCCGCGAGCCGGCCGAGGTAGCGGGACACGACCGGCTTGACGAAGGCGTCGATGGCCGCGGTCGAGAACCGCTCGTACTCGCGGTGGCGGGGGCGCAGCCGCGAGGACAACGACAGCGGCAGCCCGAGCCCCGCGAGGGCGGCCGCGACGCGCTCCTCGTCCTCGGGCCAGGCGTAGCTGTGCAGCAGGCAGACGGCGACCGACTCGGCCCCGCTGGCGGCGACGGCCTCGGCCACGGCCGCGAGCGCGCGCCCGTCCACCGGCCCCGCGAGCCGGCCGTCGGCGTGGCGCCGCTCGGGGACGCCGAAGCGCCGCTCGCGCGGCACGAGCACCGGGCGGGGCGGGACCGTGCGCGCGTACAGCTCCGGCCGGTCCTGGCGCGCGACCTCGAGCAGGTCCTCGAAGCCGGCGTTGGTCACGAGCGCAACCCTGGCCCCGCGCCCGGTCAGGACGCTGTTGAGCCCGACCGTGCTGCCGTGGACGAGGCGGCCGCCGGCGCCCGGCCCGCCGACGCGGTCGAGGGCCTCGAGCACGGCCCGCTCGGGCGCGTCGGGCGTCGACAGGACCTTGTGCGCGCGGATGCCGTCGGCGTCGCGGACGACGAGGTCGGTGAAGGTACCGCCGGTGTCGACGCAGACGAGGCGGCTCCGGGCCCGGCGGCGCGCGGTCTCGGGTCTGCGGGGGGCGGCCATGGCCGGCAGAGCCTAGCAGCCCCCGCGGGCGCGGACCTATGATCGCGGGCCATGCTCCCCGGGCTCGCCCTCTGGCTCGCCGCGGCCTTCGTGCTCGGCGGCGTCCCGTTCGGCTTCCTGGCCGTCCGGCTGCTGCTCGGCCAGGACGTGCGCCGCATGGGCTCGGGCAACATCGGCGCGACCAACGCCTCGCGCTGCTTCCCCGCCCGCTGGCGCCGGCCGGTGTTCTTCGCGATCTGGCTGCTCGACATGGGCAAGGGCTGGCTGCCGACGACGCTGGCCATGCAGGGGCTCGTGGACCCCGCGCGCAGCCACGAGGTCGGCGCCCTGGTCGGCCTCGCGGCCGTGGCCGGGCACTGCTTCAGCCCGTTCCTCGGCTTCAAGGGCGGCAAGGGCGTGTCGACGGTCTGCGGCGTGCTCCTGGCCCTCGACCCCCTCGCGCTCGGGGTCGCGATCCTCGTGTTCGCGCTCGTGCGGCTCGCGACCGGCGTCGTGGCCCTCGGCTCGATGGCCCTGGGCTTCGCGCTGGCCGCGACCGTGATCCTGCGCGAGCCGGCGACGGCCTTCGGCGAGCGGCTGCCGGTCACGGTCCTGTGCCTGTTCCTGGCCCTGTTCCTGGTCTGGACGCACCGCGAGAACATCCGCGGCCTGCGCCGCCTGAGGCGCCAGCGGCGCAACGGCGGGGAGCCCGCCGGCCGCGAGGGCGACGGGATCCGCTGAGTCCGCGGCCCTGCGGCTTGCGGCGCGCCGCCGCCCGTCCAGAATCCAGGCCGTGGAACCGACCCTCGGAGCCGACTGGCCCAAGCCCCCGCGCCGCCGGATCGCCGTGCTCGGCAACGGCGGCTTCGGCACGGCCCTGGCCCTGCACGCCCTGGCCCTGGACCACGAGGTCGGCCTGTGGGGCCACGACCCCGAGTACACGGCCCGCATCGCGGCCACGCGCCGCAACCCGCGCTACCTGCCCGAGGTCCGGCTGCCCGACAGCCTGCGCATCGGCTCGACACCCGAGGTCCTCGACCGGGCGGACCTGCTGCTGTCGGTCGTGCCGACCCAGTACGTGCGCGGCGTGCTCGAGGTCCTGGCCGGGGCGGTCCCCGAGGGCATCCCGGTCCTGTCCTGCTCCAAGGGCATCGAGCAGGACGGCGGGCTGCTGCCGAGCGCGCGCATCGCCGAGGCCCTGCCCGGCCACCCGGTCTACGTGCTGTCGGGGCCGTGCCACGCCGAGGAGCTGGCCCGCGGCCTGCCGGCCTCGCAGGTCGTCGCCGGGCCCGAGGGCGCCCAGCTCGAGCTGCTGCAGGAGGCCCTGTCGAGCCCGGCGCTGCGGCTCTACCGCAGCGGCGACCCGCTCGGCGTCGAGCTCGGCGGTGCGCTCAAGAACCCGATCGCGATCGCGGCCGGCATCACCGACGGGCTCGGGCTCGGCGACAACGCCAAGGCCGCCCTGCTGACGCGGGGCCTGGCCGAGATCGCCCGCTTCGGCGAGCGCCTCGGCGCCGCGCGCGAGACGTTCATGGGCCTCGCCGGCCTCGGCGACCTCGTCACGACCTCGTTCAGCCCGCACGGCCGCAACCGGGCCCTCGGCGAGCGCCTCGGCCGGGGGGAGACCCTGGCCGAGATCCTCGCGACGACCAAGAAGGTCTCGGAGGGCGTCTGGACGACCCGGGCCGTGCTCGCCCGGGCGCGCGACCTCGACGTCGAGATGCCGATCCACGAGGAGGTCGAGCGGGTCCTGTTCGAGGACAAGCCGGCCGCCCAGGCCGCCCGAGACCTGATGACCCGCCTCCTCAAGGAGGAGAGCTGGGGACAGGTTGCGTCCGGGGGGCCGGGGGCTACATTGCTCCGTCCGCATCGCCGGGAGGGCCTCCCGGCGCGGGTGTCGGGGCGTGGCGCAGTTTGGCTAGCGCGCTTGCTTCGGGAGCAAGAGGTCGGAGGTTCGAATCCTCTCGCCCCGACCAGGACGCCCCTCCGGGCCCCGGCCCGGAGGGGCACCGACCCTCACCACGCCATGCCACGACCCACCCTGCCCGTCCTCCTCTGCCTCCTGACCTCCTGCGGGAGCATGGCCTACGTCCCGTCGAGCAACGCCGACTTCGAGGCCTGCAAGCAGCTCCTGCTCCAGCAGGCCGAGGCCTGGAACCGGGGCGAGCTCGAGGTCTTCGTGCTCGGCTACCGCAAGAGCCCGCAGACCGTCTTCGCCGGCGAGGACGAGCTCCACGTCGGCTTCGACGCGATGCTGGCCCGCTACCTCGAGGCCTACCCCGACCCGGCGTCGATGGGCCGGCTGCGCTTCGAGGACCTCGCCTTCCTCGGCATCGACGACGACCACCTGCTCGGCCGGGGGACCTGGATCATCGACCGCCCGGACGGCGAGCGCTGGGGGCGCTTCGGCCTGATGTTCCGGCGCGAGCACGACATCTGGAAGATCGCCTACGACTACACGACGCGGGAGCACGGCACGCGCCCGACCGGGGCGCCGGCCACGCTGCCGAAGGAGCCCGAGGGCGACCGGACGATCGACCCGGCCGACCTCGGGACGCCCAAGGCGCCCGCCTCCGGCGGCGCCGAGCAGGGCTAGCGCGAAGCGATCCTGGATTCGACGCGCCGCGGTGCTTGGATGGGGCGGTCCCATGGGCCGATCCGACATCCTCGTCGTCGCCAACCGCCTGCCCGTGCGCCGCATGCGCCAGGGCGGCAAGGCCAGGTGGGAGACCAGCCCGGGCGGGCTGGTCTCGGCCCTGATGCCGGTCCTGAAGGAGCGCGGCAACGGCTGCTGGATCGGCTGGACCGGGCAGCGGAGCGGCAGCTTCAGGCCGTTCCGGCACGCCGGGATCCGCAACGTGCCGGTCTCGCTGACGCGGGAGGAGGTCGGCGACTACTACGACGGGATGGCCAACTCGTCGCTGTGGCCGCTGTACCACGACGTCGTGCGCCCGCCGGTCTACCGCCGCTACTGGTGGTACGCCTACGAGTCGATCAACAGCCGCTTCGCCGAGATCGCGGCGCGCGAGGCGGCCGAGGGCGCCTTCGTCTGGATCCACGACTACCACCTGCACCTCGTCCCGGGCTTCCTGCGCCAGCTCCGGCCCGACCTGCGCATCGGCTTCTTCCTGCACATCCCGTTCCCGGGGCGGGGGCTGTTCGCCCAGCTCCCGTGGCGCACGCAGATCCTCAAGGGCACCCTCGGCGCCGACGTCGTCGGCTTCCAGACCAAGGCCGGCGCCCGCAACTTCCGCGACCTCGCCCGGCGGTTCTGCGGCGCCACGCTCGCGCCGGGCGGCCTCGAGCTCGAGGGCCGGCGGATCCAGGTCGACGCGTTCCCGATCTCGATCGACGCGCGGCGGTTCGACGAGCTGGCGAGGCGCGAGGAGACGATCCTGCGCGCCGAGGAGTTCCGCCGGCGCCTGCTCGGGCGCAAGGTCATGCTCGGTGTCGACCGCCTCGACTACACCAAGGGCATCGACATCAGGCTGCGGGCCTTCCACGAGCTCCTGCGCTCGCGGCTGGCCGGCATCGACGACGTCGTCTTCATCCAGTCGGTCGTCGCGAGCCGCGAGCAGGTCGAGGCTTACGGCGAGCTGCGCTCCGAGGTCGAGGAGCTCGTCGGCACGATCAACGGCGAGTTCGGCGAGGTCGGCAAGGTCGCGGTCCAGTACCTCCGCCAGAACCTCGGCCCGGTCGAGCTCGTGGCCATGTACCGCGCCGCCGACGTCATGGTCGTGACCCCGTACCGCGACGGCATGAACCTCGTGGCCAAGGAGTACGTGGCCAGCCACCCCGAAGAGGACGGCGTCCTCGTCCTGTCCGAGTTCACCGGGGCGGCCACGGAGCTGGAGCAGGCCCTGGTCGTCAACCCGCACGACCTCGAGGGCCTGACGGCCAGCATGGCCCGGGCCCTGCGGATGGAGGTCCCGGAGCGGAAAAAACGCATGCGGGCCCTCAGGAAGACCGTCTTCACGCACGATGTCCATGCATGGGCCGCCGGCTTCATGTCCCGGCTGGCCGGCTGAGCCCACCCGAGCTCCGATGACCCAGGTCTTCGCGGAATCGCTGATCCAGAGGCTCGAGGCGCTGTCGCGTGTCCCGAGCCTCCTCGTCGCCACCGACTTCGACGGCACCCTCGCGCCGATCGTGCCCCGGCCCGAGGAGGCCCGGCCGCTGCGCGAGGCCATCGTCGCCCTCAACATGCTGTCGGGGCTGTCCGCGACCCACGTGGCCGTGATCTCGGGCCGCTCGCTCGAGGAGCTGGCGGAGCTGACCGGCCTGCCGGGCTCGGTCCACCTCGTCGGTTCGCATGGCTCCGAGTTCGACCCGGGCTTCGCCGCCTCCCTCAGCGAGGCGCAGCGCGAGCTGCGCAAGCGCCTGCTCGACGAGACGAGCCGGATCGCCGGCGGGGAGCCGGGCTTCACGATCGAGGTCAAGCCGGCCTCGGTCGCGTTCCACTACCGCAACGCGGACGAGGCCGCGGCCGAGCGCGCCAACGAGCAGCTCCTCGGGGGGCCCGCGCGGCTCCCGGGCGTGTACCTGAAGCGCGGCAAGAAGGTCCTCGAGATGTCGGTCGTGCAGACCAACAAGGGCGCGGCCCTCGAGGGCCTGCGCGCCCGGCTCGGCGCCCAGGCCGTGCTCTTCGTCGGCGACGACGTCACCGACGAGGACGCCTTCGGGCACCTGCGCGGCCCCGACCTCGGCGTCAAGGTCGGGCCCGGGGACACGCTCGCGCCCGAGCGCATCGCCGACCCCGAGACCGTGGCCCGGCTCCTGGCCCGGCTCGCCGAGCTGCGCGCGGCCTGGGTCCTCGGCGGGGAGGCCGTGCCGATCGCCGCGCACTCGATGCTCAGCGACCAGCGCACGGCGGCGCTCGTGACCCCCGAGGCCCGGATCACGTGGCTGTGCCTGCCGCAGCTCGACTCCGAGGCCCTGTTCGCCGAGCTCATCGGCGGGCCGGACGCCGGCTACTTCGCGATCGGCCCGGTCGACGGCGCCGCGCCAGAGGGCCAGGGCTGGGTCGGTGACTCGCTCGTGCTCGAGACCCGCTGGCCCGGCTTCAAGGTCACCGACTGCCTCGACTGCAGCGACGGCCGCCCGCGGCAGCGCGCTGGCCGCAGCGACCTGATCCGCCTCGTCGAGGGCGAGGGCACGGTCCGGATCGCGTTCGCGCCCCGGCTCGACTTCGGCCGGCGCCCGACGCGGCTCGAGATCCGCGACGGCGGCATCGAGATCCTCGACAGCCACGACCCGATCGTCCTGCGCGCGCCCGGGCTCCGGTGGCGCATCATCAGCGAGGGCAACCACCACACTGCCCTGGCCGAGCACGACCTCGCCGAGGGACCGCTGGCCCTGACCCTGCGCCACGGCTCGGCGACGCTCCGCGCGCTGGCCGCCGACGGCTTCGACCGCACGGGACGCACGCGGCGCTACTGGGAGGACTGGGCCTCGCACCTGAGCCTGCCGGCGACGGCGCGCGACGAGGTCCTGCGCTCGGCGCTCGTGCTCAAGGGCCTCGTGCACGGACCGACCGGGGCGATCGCGGCCGCGGCGACGACGTCGCTGCCCGAGACGATCGGCGGCGTGCGCAACTGGGACTACCGCTACTGCTGGCCGCGCGACGCGGCGATCGCCGCCCAGGCGCTGGTCAAGCTCGGCTCCCCGGCCGAGGCGATGCAGTTCCTCGACTGGATGCTCCTCGTCGTGGAGCGGTCGCTGAGCCCCGAGAGCCTGCGCCCGCTGTACACGCTCCAGGGCCAGGAGCCCGGGACCGAGGGCGAGATCGGCGAGCTCAGCGGCTACGCCGGCTCGCGGCCGGTCCGCATCGGCAACGCGGCCTCGCGGCAGGTCCAGCTCGACGTGTTCGGGCCGGTCGTCGAGCTCGTCTGCGAGCTCGCGCGGCGCGACGCGCCGCTGAGCCCGCGCCACTGGCGGATCGTCGAGGCCATGGTCCACGCCGTCGAGGCGCGCTGGCACCAGCCGGACCACGGGATCTGGGAGATCCGCGCCGAGCTGCGCCACCACGTGCACTCCAAGGTCATGTGCTGGCTGACCGTCGAGCGCGCGCTCGAGGTCTCGCGGCTCCTCCACGACCGCGAGCCGGACCCGTGGAAGCAGCTCCGCGACCGGATCGCCGAGGACGTGCTGCGGTTCGGCTACGACGAGGGGCTCGGCGCCTTCACCGCGGCCTACGACCTGCGCGACTACGACGCCGCGGCGCTGTGGGTCGGGCTGTCGGGGCTCGTCGCGCCCGACGACCCGCGCTTCGTCGCCACGGTCGACGCGGTCGAGCGCGAGCTGCGCAAGGGGCCGGGCGTGCACCGCTACGGCTACGACGACGGCCTGCCCGGCTTCGAGGGCGCGTTCCTGCTGTGCACG
This sequence comes from Planctomycetota bacterium, assembly GCA_041398545.1. Taxonomy (GTDB): domain Bacteria; phylum Planctomycetota; class UBA1135; order UBA1135; genus JAWKUM01. The sequence goes on from JAWKUM010000012.1 coordinate 25,222, forward strand.
TGCTGGCTCGTCCAGGCCCAGCTCCTCGTCGGCCGGCGCGCGGACGCCGAGGCCCTGTTCGGGGACTACCTCGGCCTCGCCGGCCCGACCGGGCTGCTGTCGGAGGAGTTCGGCACGGTGTCGCTGCGCTCGCTCGGCAACCTGCCGCAGGCCTACAGCCACGCCGGCCTGATCGAGTGCGCCCTGGCGCTCGAGGGCGCTCTGGCCCTCGAGGGCCCGGCCTGACGCGCGGCCTGACGGGATGTCAGGCCCTGACGATCCGGCAGGAAACCGTTCCGGAACGAAGCCTCAGGACGGAAGGGTTTCCCGGGAAACCCTTCCATCGGAGTCTCTGAGACCCAGCCAGAGGTCGATGGCGTCCTCGAGCTTGCGGACGTCGACCGGCTTGGACAGGAAGTCGTCCATGCCCGCGGCCGCGCAGGCCTCGCGGTTCCACTTCATCGCGTTGGCCGTCATGGCCAGGATCGGGGTCCGGGCGACGCCGAGCTCGCCCTCGCGGGCGCGGATGCGGCGCGTGGCCTCGTAGCCGTCCATCTCCGGCATCTGCACGTCCATGAACACGATGTCGTGCCGCGCCGGGTCGAAGCGCTCGACGGCCTCCCGGCCGTGGCGGGCGGTGTCGACCTCGAGCCCGAGCTTCTCGAGCATGCGCAGCGCGATGCGCTGGTTGACGATGTTGTCCTCGGCCACGAGGGCCCGGCCGCGCGCGGCCGCGACCTCGGGCCGGCCGGCCCCGGGCTCGGGGTCCTTGGCCTCGGTGACGCTGCGCCCGAGCAGGCGGGCGAGCTGACGCAGGCGGATCGGGCGGGTCACGCAGCCGTCGAAGCCCTCGCGCTCGAGCTGCCGCCGGTCGAGGTGGCGGCCGAACGTCGTCAGGGCGTACGTCCGCGGCCGGCGCAGGCCGTTGATCTCGCGCAGCGTCGCGAACAGGTCCTCGACCTCGGCGTGGGGCAGGCGCCGGTCGAGCAGCAGGACGTCCCAGGTCTGGTCGCCGCCCTCGGCGACGACGAGGGCCTCGAGGGCCTGCACCGTGTCGGGGACCGCCGAGACGACCGCGCCGAGGCTGCGGCACAGCTCGACCAGGACCTCGCGGTTGGCGTCGTAGGGGTCCACGACGAGGATGCGCAGGCCGCCGAGGTCGCGGAGCACCTGGCCCGCAGGCGCCGGGCCGCCCTGGACCTCGAGCGGCAGCTCGAACCAGAACCGCGAGCCCTCGCCCTCGACGCTCTCGACGCCCATGCGGCCCTGCATGAGCTCGAGGAGCTGGGCCGTGATCGACAGCCCGAGGCCCGTCCCGCCGAACTCCCGCGTCGTCGAGGCGTCGGCCTGCGTGAACTTGTCGAAGATCCAGGCCAGCTTGTCGGCCGGGATGCCGATGCCGGTGTCCTCGACGGAGACCCGGTACTGGCAGGCCTCGCGCGTGCACCACAGGGTGGAGATGTCGAGCTTGACGTGGCCCTGGCGCGTGAACTTGATCGCGTTGCCGATGAGGTTGGTCAGGACCTGCCGGATCCGGCCCGGGTCGCCGTAGACCCGCGTCGGCGACGAGGGCTCGAAGCGGACGATCAGCTCGATGCCCTTCTCGGCCGTCTTCGCCGCGATCAGGTCGCCGAGGTCCTCGACGAGGCTGCGCAGGTCGAACGGGATGCGCTCGATGGCGAGCTTGCCGGCCTCGATCTTGGAGAAGTCGAGGATGTCGTTGAGGATCGTCAGCAGGGCCTGCCCGGAGTTGTGGATCGCCTCGACGCACTCGCGCTGGTCGGCGTCGAGGGCCGTGTCGAGCAGGAGGCCGGCCATGCCGATGACGCCGTTCATCGGCGTCCGGATCTCGTGGCTCATGTTGGCCAGGAACTCGGTCTTGGACAGGCTCGCGGCCTCGGCCCTGCGGCGGGCCTCCTCGAGCGCCGCCGTGCGCCGGCCGACCTCGTCCTCGAGCCGCACGAGGCCCTGCGCGGCCCGCCGCGCCAGGGACCACTTGTCGGTCAGGACCCGCGCGGTCGCCGCGACCTCGGTCCGGTCGAGCGGCTTGTGCAGGAACATCACGTCGCCGACCTCGCCGGTGGAGGCGAGCAGCTCGTTCCAGTCCGGGTCGACCTTGGCCCTGCACAGGACCAGCTCGAGCGCGGGGTCCTCGCGGCGGAGCGCCCGGACGGTCTCCACCCCGGACAGGCCCCGGGGCAGGCGGGCGTCGACGAAGGCGAGCTCGTACGGGTCGCCCCCGGCGCGGGCCTCGGCGGCCATGGCCAGGGCCTGCTCGCCCTGCGTCGCGACGTCGACCCGGTAGCCGGTCGGACGCCCGTCGGCGTCCACGGACGCGGCCTCGGGCTCGTCGGGGACGGCGGCGAGGCCCGCGAGGGGCTGCAGGGCCTGGCGGAACTCGGCGTGGATCGAGGACAGGTCGTCGACGACGAGGACGCGCCTCCCGGCGCTCCCCGACGGTTTCGACTCCGGACCCGACTGTTCCATGCGGCCACCCCGGGCCTCCCGGAGGCCCCGCGATCAAGACTCGTCTCCTGTATCGACCTCGCTCGGAGCGCGGGTGAAGCGCCCCCCGGGGCGGCGCCGCGTCACCGCCGAAGCGTCGGTCCCAGCGTGGGTTTCGGGGCTGCTATAGTGCCCCGCCCGCGTCCGCCCCGACCATGCGCCGATTCCCGATCCTGCTCGGCCCGCTGCTGACAGCCTGCGCCGCCGAACCCGAGCCGCTGCCGCCGCTGCCGGCGATCACGTCGACGGTCTCGTACCGCCTCGAGGAGCGCGCGGGGGCGGACGCCGCGTCGCTCGCGCTCGAGCCCGGGCTGGCGACGCGGATCCGCGCCGACCTGTGGCTCGTGCGCGCGGCGCCGCCCGAGGACGGCGACCCGCTCGCGACGCACACGCGCTTCGTCGCCGCCCTGCGCGGCGAGGAGCCGATCCTGCCGTTCACGACCCTCCTCTCCGGCGGGCGCCTGGTCCACGGCGAGGGGGCCGACGCGCTGCTCGGGCGGGTCGCGTCGGGCGACCTGGGGACCACGATCCGCCTCGCCGACGACCGGGCGCTGGTGCACCCCGGGCTGGTGACGGCCGTCGTCGTGGCGCCCGACGAGGCCGTGGCGCTCGCCGAGGAGGGCGAGCGCTGGCGGAGCTTCGAGCTCCTGGTGACGGACGACGTCGACCGGAGCTGGTCGGTCGGCCTCTGGGCCGAGGACTGGAGCGGGAAGCAGGAGGACCAGCCGCGGCAGGAGCTCCTGGTCCTCGACGAGCGGCTCGACGACGAGCACCGGGTCCTGGCCCTCACCGCGCCCGTGCCCTGGTTCGGGTTCGAGCGCTGCTGGTTCGTGCTCGGCCTGCACCTCGTCGCGGAGCCCGCGGTGGCCGAGGCCGAGCTCGCCCGCTGCCGGGAGCAGCTGACCCAGGAGGTCGAGAGCCGCAGCGCGGGGCGCCGGCCCCTCGGGGCCGACGAGCGCGCGCGCCGCTTCCTCGCGCGGGTCGGCGAGGCGCTGAAGATCGTCGGGCAGCGCCGGCACTCGATCCTCGAGCTCGCCGAGCGGGCCAACTGCCCGCTGCTCCTGGACTTCGTCCTCGTGGCCACGGACGAGGAGCTGGCGGGCTACGTCGAGCGCGTCCTCGCGCTGGGCGACGTCATGAAGTCCCGCGTCGGTGACGAGCTGGGCCTGGCGCTCGAGCGCGAGGCCTACCGCTACCTGGCGCAGCGGACCGCGTCCGGCGCCGACCGGCCGGTCCTCAAGGCCCTGCTGCTGCGCCACGCCGGCGAGCTCGGCCTGCAGACCTCGATCCTCGGCGGCCTGCTCGCCGAGGTCTCGAGCCAGGCCGAGCTGCGGCAGGGGCTGCGCGACGAGAACGTCCTGATGCTGCACTCGAGCAACCCCGGCACGCGGGTGCGCGCGGCCGACTGGCTCGAGGCCCAGGGCCTCGACCTCGGCGGCTACGACCCGCTCGGCCCGGTCGAGCAGCGCCGCGAGGCCCTCGGCGCCTTCCGCGAGCGGTACCTGCGCGCGCAGGGCGAGGGTGCCAGGTGACGCGCCGCTGGCTCCGCCGCCTCGCCTGGCTCGCCGGCGTCGTCGTGCTGCTCCGGGTCGCGCTGGCGATCGCCTGGCCGCTGGTCCTGGACGCCGTGCTGGCCGGGGCCGGCCTCGAGGTCCGCTACCGCGACATGTCCCTGTCGCTCCTGGCCGGGCGCGTCGAGCTCGACGGCCTCGCGCTCGTCGCCCCCGACCGGCCCGACGACGTGCTCGTCGCCGTCGACCACGGCGTCGTCGACGTCGAGTGGGCGAGCCTCCTCGGCGGCCGGCCGCGCCTCAAGCGGGTCGAGCTCGAGGGCGTCGACGTCGACGTGCGCCTCGCGCCGGACGGGGCCAGCTCGCTGCTGCACGCCCTCCAGGCCCACGCGGCGGCCGCGGCCGAGGAGGCCGGGGGGGAGGCCGTGGCGGCGGCGGAGGACGACGGCGACCGGCGCGTCTCGTTCGAGCTGCCGGTCGAGGTCGGGCGCCTCCTGCTGCAGTCGCTGCGCGTCAGCGTCGAGGACACCCGCTTCGCCGAGCCGGTCCACGCGCGGGTCGACGTCGAGCTGCGCTGCGAGGAGCTCGGCGCGGCCGACAAGGACACCCACCTCAGGCTCCAGGCGACCAGCGCCGACCTCTGCGAATCGCTGCACGTCGAGCTCACGGGCCGCACCGGGCCCGGGTTGGCCCGGTGCTCGGTCACGGCCCACGTCGCCGAGCTGGAGCCCCTGCGCATCAAGCCGTGGCTCGAGTCGCTGGGGATCTCGCCGCGCAGCCGCGAGGTGGCCTGCGACCTCGCGGCCGAGCTCGACCTGGCCCCGCTCGGCGGCGCGGACCGGGGGAGCGGCGGCACCGCGGTGCTCGGTCCGGTCCGGATCACGACGGCCGAGGGCCGGAGCTTCGGGCTCGAGCGGCTCAGCGCCGAGGTCGCCGAGTGGTCGACGGTCGGCCTGCACGTGAAGCAGGTCGAGCTCGCCGAGCTCGAGGCCGCCTTCGACGTCGACGCCGACGCGCGCCCGGGCATGGCCGGCTTCGGGGTCACCGGCCGCGAGGCCGCGGCGCCTCCCCGGGGCGCGACGCGCCCCGCCGGCGATGGAGGGGGTGGGGCCGCGGACCACGCCGTCGCGGCCGTGGCGCCGCCGTTCCCGATCCGCGTCGACGAGGTCCGCGCCCGGGACCTCGGCGTCACGCTGCGAGACCCGAGGCACGACGGCGACCACCGCCTCGTCGTGTCCTCGGTCCTCGTCGAGGGCCTCGGGCTCGGCGGGGTCGAGGTCGAGGGGCGTCACCTGGTCGAACTCTCCGCGCCCCCGCTGCTCGCGAGCGGCCGCGTCGAGGGCCGCCAGCGCGCGGGCGCGGACGCGCTCGACGTCGAGTCGTCGCTCTCGCTCACCGGCTTGGACCCGACGGCGCTCGGGTCCGCGCTGCGGGAGGTCGGGCTCGTGCCGATCCTGGACCGCCTCGGCCTCCACGTCGGGCTGCGCGCGCACCTCGCGGCCGAGAGCGACCTCGCGGTCGAGGGCCTGAAGGTCGTCGACGAGAAGGCCGGCGAGACCCTGCTCGGGCTCGACCGCCTGGCCGTGACCGGGCTCGCGAGCGCCGGCGGCGGGACGAGGGTCGGGCGCATCGCGCTCGAGGGGTTGTCGGTCCCGATCGAGCGCGACGCCGAGCTGCGGGTGCACGCCCTCGGGCTCCGGAGCGCCGGCGCGGCGGCCCTGATCGGCGGGGGCGGCTCGAAGGCGCCGGCGCCTCCGGCCGTCGAGGCGGGCTACGACGAGGCGCGGACCGGCGGCGAGGCGTTCACGATCGGGGAGGTCTCGCTGGCCGGGCTCGCGCTGCGCTTCGAGGACCACAGCCCGCTCGCGCGGCCGCCGACGACGCTCGAGGGCGGCCTCAGCCTCGCCGGGTTCTCGACCGACGGGCGCGGTCACTTCCTGGCCCCGATCGACCTGTCCCTCCAGCTCGACGCCCCCGGGTTCGTCGACCGCATCCGGGGGACCGGCACGCTGCGCCCGCTCGGCGGCCGCGCCGCGGTCGCGCTCGACCTCGCCCTCGAGGGGATCTCGGGCAAGGGCGTCGCGAGCCTGTCGGCGCCGGAGGGCATCGAGCCCGGCTTCGCGGAGGCCGCGCTGAGCTGCCGCGTGGAAGGGGAGCTGAGCCGCCTCGGCGAGACGCGCCTGTCGGTCAAGGAGCTCGTCCTCGAGGGCGACGGGAGCGAGCGCTTCCGGCTCGGCAGCCTCGAGCTGCGGCAGACGGGGCTGCCGGGGGCCGGCAAGGGCACGATGGACGTGACCCTGCGCGGCACCCGGGTCGGGCTCGCGCGCGGCGAGGACGGCGTCCTCCAGGTGGCCGGGTTCCGGCTCGGTGGCGAGGCCGTCGCCGTCGCGGAGGAGGCCGCGGGGACCGCGACGCGACCCGAGGCCACGGGCGAGCCGGTGACCTCGGGTCCGGCCGGGCGCGAGGGAGCGCTGCCCTGGACGGCGGTGCTGGCCGACCCGCTCCCGGGCCTGGGCCGCGTCGTGCTCGAGGACGCGCGCTTCGAGCTGAACGACGCGTCCGTGACCCCCGCGGTCAGGCACGAGCTCTCGCTCGGCGCCGAGGTCGGGCCCTGCGACGGGAGCCGGACGCTGCGCGTGGAGCTCGGCGTCGAGGACGTCCTGCGCAAGCTGACCCTTGCCGGCCGCGTCGGCCCGAGCTCGGAGCTGACCCTCGACGCCGAGGGCATCGCCGCGGCGGGCCTCGGCGCCTACCTGCCCGACGGCGTCACGTGCACGCTCGCCGACGGGGCGCTGTCCGGTCGGTTCGTGCTCGAGACCGGCACCAGGGAGGACGGCGCCGGCAGCGTCGAGGCCAGGGTCGAGGACCTCGTGCTGCGCGACGGCGAGCGCGAGTGGCTGTCGCTGCCGCGCCTCGTCGCCAAGGCCCCGGTCCTCGACCTCGCCGGCGGGCGCTACGTCATCCAGGACGTCTCGACCCAGGGCCTCGCCGTCCTCGTCGAGGCCGACGCCGAGGGGCGCTCCCTGCTCGGCCTCCGGCTCGAGGCCCCAGCCGGCGAGGTCGTGCCCCCGGCGCCCGGGGAGCGGCGTCGCGAGGTCGCCCGGCGGATGAAGCGCTTCGAGGAGCGCCTGGCCGCCCTCGAGCGCCTGCCGCGCGTCGAGCTCGGGGGCCTGCGCCTCGGCATCGACCACCTCGTGTACCGGGCCAACGGCCACGAGGCCCAGGGCTCCCTCGTGCTCCGGACCGACCCCGACCTCGTGCTGCTCGACGAGGCCCCGAGCGACCTGCCGCCGGTCGCCCTGCACGTCGAGGGCGGGCTCGCGCCGGCGGTCGGCTCCCTCCGCGTCGACCTGTCGGTCCAGCCGTGGGCCGACATCCCCCGGCTCGACGCCGGGGTCGTCCTCGACGGCATCCAGGGGACCGAGCTGCTCGCGCTCGTCCCGAGCGTCTCCGAGCACCTGGAGGCGTCACGGATCCAGGCCGGACGCTTCGAGGCCGCGGCCTCGCTCGAGCTCCTGATCCGCCGCCGGAGCCCGCTGCAGTTCCCGCTCGCGGACGGCGTCGGGCTCCAGCTCGAGGTCCGCGGCGTCAAGCTCACCGACCGGCCCGACGGCGAGGTGCTGGCCGGGATCGACGACGTCGAGGTCCTCGTCGAGCACCTGCGGCCGGATCCCCTCGAGCTGTACGTGCGCTCGGTGCACGTCGACACGCTGCGCGGCTCGATGGACCTCCGCCCGGAGGGGATGAGCTTCTGCGGCCTCGACCTCAAGCTCCCCGAGGTCCCGCCGGGCGGCGTCGTGCCCCCGAAGCCGGAGGCGCCGCGCCCCGGCGCGGGCGCGACGCGGCCCGCGGAGGTCGCGGAGGTCCACGAGCCGGGTCCGCGCCCCGACGTGCGGCTCGACAGCCTGACGGTCTCGGGGATCGCCTTCACGTACCGCGACCACACGCTGACCCCGTCCCTCGAGGTGCCCGTGGAGGACCTCGAGGTCGAGCTCACGGGCCTCGACCTGCGGCCGGAGCTGACCGGCCGCGAGACCACGGTCTCCCTCCACGTCGATGGGGGCCGCGTGCGGCTGCCCAAGCGCGACGAGGCCAAGGGCCTGATCTCCGGCGTGTTCTCGACCGTCGGCGGCCTCGTCAGCGAGGGTCCGAAGGTCTACGAGCAGCGGCCGGTGTTCGAGGAGATCGCCCTGAGCGGGCGGTTCCGGCGGCACCCGACGCTCGCGGGCAAGCTGACCTACGAGCAGTCGGCCTTCGAGCTGCAGGCGCTGCGCGGGCTGGCCAAGCGCTACGGCATCGAGATCTACGACGGCACCCTCGACGCCAAGGTCGAGGTCCGGATGCCCGGCGACGAGAAGATCCACGTCGACGTCCGGCCGGTGTTCACGTGGCTGTCGATGAGCGAGCCGGAGGACGGCCCGATCCGCCGGCTGCTGCAGCTGCCGACGCCGCTCGACTCGACGCTGTACCTGCTGCGCAACGCCTGGGGCGAGCACGTCGTGCCGTTCTCGTTCACGCTCGAGCGGGGCCAGGTCTCGGCCGGACAGGTCTGGGCGATCGTGACCAAGGCCCTGTCGGCCCAGATCGTCAAGGCCGTGGCCAACGCCCCCCTGCGCGTGCTGGGCTCGATCACCGGGATCATCGGGCTCGACTTCACCGGCGGCGGCCCGGCGGCGGTCGCGCCGCCGGTCGAGCTGGCCTTCGAGCCCGGCGCGACCGACCTCGTCGCCGAGGCCCGCGAGGCCCTCGCGGCCACGGCCGAGGCCCTGGCCGACGACGAGGAGCTCGTCGTGCGGATCGTCCACGAGCTCGGCCGGCAGGACCTCGCCTACGCCGAGCGGATCGCCAACCCCCCGGTCGAGGACCTCGTCAAGCACGCGACCCGCCAGCGCGAGGAGTACAAGGCGCTCGAGCGCCGCCGGGACATCGTCGCCCAGGAGCTCCGGACCGCCTGGGCCCTCGGCGACGACGGGGTCACGGAGGCCCTCCGGACCAAGCTGCGCGCCGTCGAGCGGCAGATCGGGACCCTCGAGGTGGCCCGCGAGCGCCTGTTCACGCACCTGCGCGACAGCGGCGAGGGGCGGCGGGCGGCGCGGACCCGCAAGGCCTGCGAGGAGCTGGCCCGGGCCCGGCAGGAGGCCGTCCGCGCCCTCCTCGTCGAGCTCGGCGGCGAGGCCATCGCCGAGCGGGTCACGCTGATCCGGCCGCGGTTCCGGCCCGACCCCGAGGCCGACCGGAGCCGGGTCCTGGTCGTGCAGCGCAGGCGCCCGGCGCGCTGAGCGCCGGCGCCGCGCGGCGGGGCTCAGGGCTGGCCGCCGATCAGGACGCGGAGCGCGTTGGTCGCGACCAGGCCGCCGGCGTTGGCCGGCTTGTCGATCAGGAGGCCTTGCAGGTAGAGGGACCCGAGGATCAGCGTCTTGTCGTTGGGCACCGAGACGTTGAGCGTGGCCGTGCCGCCCGCGCTCGCCGCCGAGACGCCGAGCAGGACCTCGAAGCCGGTGTAGAGCTTGCACCCGGAGGCGCCGAGGCCGCCCAGGTCGAGCGGGAGGTTGATCGGCCCCCAGGACTGGTCCGAGGCGCCGACGAAGAACACCGTCGGCGCGCCCGCCGCGGCGAGGTCGACGCGGGCGGCGAAGCTCGTGCCGATCTCGGGCTTGCCGGTCGCGGACAGGACCGGCGTCGCCTTGAGCGTGCTCGGCGACATGAAGCCGACGACGGCGCCGAGGCCGAGGTTGCGGGTGCCGGTGGTCGCGGTCGCGCTCGTGCTGTAGAGGCGGCTGACCGACGAGTCGTAGTGGGCGTCGATCCAGTAGTAGGCGTAGCCGGTCCCGTTGCTCCCGGTGTGGCGGACCGTGTCCAAAATCAGGTTCTTGCCGGTCTGCGCCTGGTAGGCGAAGGGCTTGTCGAACGGGATCTGGATCAGCCAGGTGTTGACGTTCGTGTTGGTGCTCGTCCAGTACGGCAGCTGGACCGTCTTCTTGGCCAGGACGGTCGTCGCCGCCTCGCTGAGGTTGCTCGCGAAGGTCGTCGACATCGCGGTCGGCGCGACCGTCGTGTAGCCGAGGGCGACCTCGAGGTCGACCGTGTAGTTGCTGATCGAGTTGAGCGCCGCGTCGTCGTGGCGGAACGCGATGCCGTTGGCCACGAAGGACGAGGGCATGCTCGAGGCGAGGTGGATCTGCTGCGAGCGGTGCGGGTAGTAGCCGAGGACCACGGCCGTGCGCGTGTCGCCGAAGGCCTTGTCGCGGCCGGCCGGGAGGACGGTCCCGATGGCCGGGGCCGGGGCCGAGCCCGGGCAGCCGGTGCCGACCGAGGCGAAGGCGCCCTCGACGAACGGGGCCGGGATCTCGACGACGGCCCAGGCGACCGGCTGGCTCGTGACGCCGGACTCGAGGCTCTTGGCGGTCATGACGAGGTCGATGGTCCCGGTCTTGGTCGGCCGGAACACGACCTTCTCGTACGGGTTGAGGGGGACGTCGCTGAAGCTGAGGCTCTGCGTGCCCTCGAAGGCCTCGAGCCGGTAGTCGCTCCAGGTCGTCGCCGCCGTCGACTGGCGGTGCCAGGCCGCGACCGCCGAGTACCACTTGTTGGCCGTGACCAGGACCTGGGCCTTCTGCGACAGGGCGCTGGGCGTGACCGTCACGGTGCCGAAGGCGCCGCCGTTCTTGCCCAGGGCGATGTCGGCCGCGCGGTCGTCGCGCAGGTAGCCGACGCCGTAGGCGTTGCGCGTGTCGTACGGCGAGGTGTTGTTCTGCTTCGAGATGTCCTCGGTCGAGGCGAGCAGCGAGGCCATCGTCTCGAGGGCCGTGGCCTTGGTCGCGATCGACCGGAACAGCGTCGCCGCGCCAGCGACCTCCGGGGAGGCGAAGCTCGTGCCCGAGGCCGTGTAGTTGCTCGCCTCGTTGTCGCGCAGGGCCATGACGACGCTGACGCCGTTGGCCGAGAGGTCGGGGTAGAAGCGGCCGCCGCTGCCCGACAGCGGGCCCCGCGACGAGAACGACGCCATCGTCTTGACCGTGTGGTTGACGGCGCCGACGGCGAGGCCGTTGACGCAGGACTGGCTCGACGCGGTCGACGCCGAGTTGTTGCCCGCCGCGACGGCGATCATGATGTCGGCGTTGTAGGCGGCCGAGTCCAGCGCCTGCTGGGTCGAGTCGAGTGGGTTGGGGCTGCCGGAGTACGAGTTGTTGGCCGCGACGATGCCGAACTTGGTCCGGTCGGCCGCGATCCGCTGCCAGGCGCTCGTCATGACGGTCGTCGAGGAGCTCCCGGCGGTGTTCTGCGCGATGCAGTAGCTGGCGACGCCGGCCTCGGGCGCGTGCCCCTCGTCGGTCGTCGAGGCCGTGTTCCAGGCCGCCCCCGCGCTGACGCTGGCGCAGCCCGTCCCGTGGTTGTGGACGTCGTCCGGGCCGATGGTGGTCAGCGTCACGGCCGTCTGGAGCCTGCTGGCCTTGGTCGTGTCGCCGTCGAGGTAGAGCGTCTTGTGCGGCCGCTGGGTCCCGGCCATGTCGATGTCGACGCCGGTGTCCATGATCGCGACCGTGACGCCCTTGCCCTTGTAGCCGAGGGCGTGGACCGCGTCGGCGTTGTGGTTCTGCGCGTTGGTGGCGTTCTTGATCCACATGGCCCCGGCCGGGGCGTAGGCCAGGTCCGGCTGGATGCGGGCCACGCGGGGGTGCTTGCGGACGGCGTCGAGCCTGGCGGGGTCGACCTCGATCGCGCAGGCGTTGACGATCCACCACTGGTCGGTCACGTCGCCGCCGAGCCCGTCCACGAAGGTCACGAACGCCGCCTGGTCCTCGACGACGGCCTCCTCGAGGCCGCGGACGATCCCGGCGACGGTCTCGGCGTCCGCGCGGGCGTAGACGGCCTTGCGGAAGGCCTCGAGGTCGAAGCCGCGGCGAGCGAACTGGACGATCCAGCGCTCGGTGCCGGCCCGCTTGCCGGGCAGGCCGTGCTCCTGGGCCAGGTCCTGCTGGGCCAGCAGGGCGGCGGTCCCCGCCCCGGGGGCCTCGGCGACCGGGGTGCCGACCTGGAGCGCGACGAGGAGGGAGAGGGGTAGCGCGATCATGTTCTCTTGCCTTGGAGGGGGAGGAGGATGGCTGACGGGGTCGCGGCGCGCACGGTGGAGGCATGCGCTGGACCGCATCGCGGGACAGGACCCGACGATCCTAGCCCGGGGACCCGGGTCGGGGGAGCCTCGCCGGTCGTCCCGGGCGCATCGCCGAGCCCGGGCGGGGCCCTCAGCCCCCGATCCGGACGCGCAGGCCGTTGGACACGGCGATGCCGAGGGCGTTGGCGGCGGGGTCGAGGACGAGGCCCTGGAACCGCACCCCCAGGCCCCTGAGGTCGTCGCTGTTGGGCAGGAGCAGGGACGGCGAGGCGTCCCCGTCCTGGTCGAGGCCCAGGCCGTGGACCAGCACCGGGGGCAGGAGCAGGGCGCAGCCGCGGGCGCCGAAGGGGCCGAGGTCGAGCGGCAGGGGCAGGGTGCCCCAGGTGTCGCTGTCGCCGCCGAGCCACAGCAGGGCGGCGCCCTTGGGCAGGCCGTTGGACAGCTCGAGCTGGAGCAGGCCCCCGGCGTAGGGCATCGGGCCGCCCTCGAGCAGGGGCACGAGCGGGGTCTTGCTCGTGGCGCCGAACGACAGGGCCGTGCCGATCGGCAGGAGGGAGCCTGAGGTCGCCGTCGGGCTCGAGCCCCAGACCCGGGCCATCGTCACGGGGTTCTTGTAGTAGCAGTCGACGGGGTAGCTGACCGACGTCGACGAGGTCCAGACGACGAGGTCCACGAGGAGGTGCTGGCCGGTCGGGGCCGGCCACTGGTACGGCGCGTCGAGGGGCAGCTTGACGTCGAAGGCCGTGTGGTCGGTGTTGGGCGCCTGGAACGACGGCAGCACGAGCTGCCGGCGCTTGACGACGAGCGTCGGCGTCGACGTGACGTTGCTCGCGAACGCGGCCGACATCGCCGACGGCGCGACCTTGGTCGGCCCGAGCGACAGCGAGACGTCGACCTTGAGGCCCGAGGTCCACACCGAGGTCCTGGCGTCGTCCTGGCGCCAGGCGATCGAGTCGGCCGCGAAGGTGCCGCCGAGCTCCGACGCGTCGACGATCTGCTGCAGGCGCCCGGCGCCGGCCGCGAAGGGCTGGGCCATCGACCCGGGGCCGAAGCCCTTGGCCGCGTCGGTCGGGACGCGCGCGACCTCGACCTCCCCGTACCTGCTCGTGGGGCAGCCCTGGCCGATCGCCTCGAAGCTCCCCCTGAGGAACGGCCGGGGCACCTCGCTCACGGCCACCGCGAACGGCAGGTTGGCCGTGTCGAGGCCGTTGGCGCGGACCTCGATCGTCACGATGGCCGGCCGCGGCACCTCGAACACGAGCTTCTCGTGCAGGTTGCGGGGCGTGTCCGCGCAGCCGAGGACCTGGTTGCCGAGCACGACCGACAGCGACAGGTCGCTCCAGGCCCTGCTCGAGAGCACGGTCCGGTGCCAGGCGAGGACCGCGGCGTAGTGCTTGCCCGGCTGGACCGGGAGCCAGGTCCGCGCGACGGAGTTCTTGTTCGCGAGCGTCCCGGTCGTCAGCAGGCCCTGGCCCCTGGCCAACGAGACGAGGCGGTCGACCCGGAGGTAGCCGAGGCCGAAGGCGTTGCGGTCGTCGTGCGGCGGCGCGAGGTTCTGGCCCTGGACGTCGTCGGTCGTCGCCAGGATCGCGGCCTTGCACTCGAGGGCGGTGGCCTGGGGCGCGAGGCTCCGGAACAGCGTCGCCGCCCCGGCGACCTGGGCGGCCGCGAACGACGTGCCCTGGACCCCGACGTCGTCCGCGGCCTCGTCGTCGGGCCGGGGCAGGGTCAGGCCCTCGCCGTTGGCGACGAGGTCCGGGTAGAAGCGCTGGGGGTCCTTGTCGAGCGGGCCGACGGCCGAGAAGGCCGAGACCTTGCGGGTGTCGGGGACCGCCGAGCCCACGGCCAGGCCGTTGGCCGTCGACGGGCTCTTGGCGTCGGCCACCTGTGCGTTGCCCGCGGCGGTCACGACCATGACGTCGGCCAGCAGCACGGCCTGGTCGAGGGCGACCTGGGTCGTCGACGTCGGGTCGGCCGAGTCGGTGTAGGCCATGCACACGACCGGGGTGCGCCGGGTCTTCTGGTCGAGGACGACCTGCTGCCAGGCCGTGACGTGGGTCGAGGCCGTCGAGGTGCCGTAGCTGTCGTCGGCCACGCAGTAGCTGACGATCCCGGCCTCGGGGCAGTGGGCCTCGTCGGACAGCGCGCCCTTGTTCCAGCGCGCGGCGGCGGCGGCGCCGGCGACGTGGGTCCCGTGCCCCGCGGGGTCGTCGGCCTTGACCTTGCCGAGGAACGTCTCGGCCAGGATCCGGCTGCCGCCGATCCCGGGCCCCTGGCTCTTGGGGTCACCGCCGAGTAGAGGCCGCGTGCGGGCGCTGGAGGCTGCCGCTCGCGCTGTCGATCCCGCTGTCGATCTGCGCGCAGACGCCGCCCTTGCCACAGGCCGAGCAGCTGCACGGTGTCGGTGCCGTGGTTCTTGGCGTTGGTCGAGCGCAGGATCGGCAGCGCAGCCGGGGAGGAGGTGGCGCTCGTCGAGCTCGACGTGCTCGACGCCGGAGCAGGGTCGCGACGGCGTCGACACGGTCACAGAGCGTCAGCGGCCAGGCGACCACCAGCCCCGGCGGACCAGGCCCCGAGGGCCTCGAGGCCTGTCGCGGTGGCCGACGCGCGACATCGCGAGCAGGCGTCCGGCCTCGGCCTCGCGCGCGCAGGTCAATGGCCTCGCCGTCAGCGAGGAGGCGCGCGATGCCGTCGAGCCGTCCCTGCGTCTCGCCGAAGCGGACGATGACCGCGACCCGATCGTCTCCCTGCGGCGGGAGCGGCCGGGCGAAGGCGGGGGCGGCGAGCAGGAGGATCGCCGCGAGGGCGGACCTCGGACCAGGAGTAGTGCATCGGGGGGAAGGAGGAGGGCTGAATCATAGCCCTCTACGCATGTCGGGCCGGGCGCGTGGGCGGGGCCGTCCCGGCTGATGCCGGATCTCTCAGCGCCCACTCCTGGCCCTCATCCAGGGGCTCACGGAGTTCCTCGATCTCGATCCCACGGCCACCTCGGCGTGCTGGCCGAAAGCCTCCTCGGCATCGACCCCGCCGGCGGCCTGGAGGCCGCACTGAGCGTCGTGCTCCACCTCGGAGCCTCGTCGCCTGGCCTGGTTCCGCAAGGACCACAGCGCCGATCCACCGGGCGGCCTTCCTGGCCTCCCCTTTCCGAGGCATGCGGTCGGGTGAGTCAGCCCAGCAGGCCCTGCTCGCTGTACCCGAGGCCGATGCTGCTCGGGACGATCCAGTGCGTCGTCGGCCTCTGGCCAAGGACGCTTCGTCGGCAGGGCTGCGCAGCGCGTCAGCGATCGTGGCCTGGAGCGTCGATCGGGTTCTCAGTCACGCCGTCGCCTGCGACCGGCTCGGGGCCCGCCGCCGTGAAGCTCGGCGCCCTGGGAATGCGGTCTGTTCCAGGTCCTGGCCTGATCCCCGGGGCGAGCCGCTCGGGCATGACGATCTCGGGCGGCCTGGCGACCGGGCTGACCCGCGAGGCCGCAGCCCGCTTCTCGTTCCTGCTGTCGATCCCGGTCATCCTGCTGGCCGGCGGGCTCGAGTCCCTCGAGCTCCTCCGCCAGGGCTTCGACGCCCCCTGGTCCCGGATGCTCGTCGGCTTCGTCGTCTCGGCCGTCTCGGCCTACCTCTGCATCGACGTCTTCGTCCGCTTCGTCGGGCGCATCGGCCTGCTGCCTTCGCCGTCTACCGCGTCGGCCTCGCGCGTCGTCCTGCTGCTCTGGGCCGTGTGAGCGCCCGCATCGTGTCGACGACGGACGGCCCCGCGGGGGAGCCGTCCGTCGTGCGCGCCGCGACGGGGGCCGGGTCTAGCCGCCGTCGCCGGTCGGGACGCCCGGCTTCTTGGCCTCCGCCTTCTTGCGCAGCCGCTCGAGCAGGTCGCTGCTGCCCGACGCCGGCGTCACCGCGGCCGCGGCCTCGGCGTCGAAGTCGGTCTCGGTCTGGCACCAGAGGCGCGCCGCTGAGCACGAGAGGTCGGTTCTTCTCCTCGTCAGGACTATCGTCGGTCGATCTTGGTCCGCAGGCGGCGGGCCTTGGGCGAGCTCGAGGCCCTCGATGCACGTCAGCCTCAAGGCGGTCGAAGCCTGCTCGCGGAAGTCCTTCAGCTGCGAGTCGAGCGAGTCGAAGCTGTTGAGCAGCTTGCGCCAGTTGCCGACAGCGTCCTCTGCGTCGCTGTGCTGGCAATTCATTGGGTCAGGATGCGGTTGAGGCCCTCCCAGACGACGCGCTGGCTCTGGTCGCCGGGCATCTGGATGACATCCTCCCCGTCGTAGCTCGACACGAACAGGTGGGAGGGGCGCTTGCCCGCGAACAGCGCGTGGTAGGGGTGGCTCTCCTCGACCACGCGGCGATCGAGCTTGACGCAGTGGAACCAGTGCGTCAGCAGCAGGACCTTCTCGTTGTCGAGGGTCTTGGACAGCAGGGCGTCGTCCTTGCCGGCGCAGCGGTCGCAGTCGCGCAGCACGATCAGGGGGCGTGGGTCGCCGCCGCGGACCTCGTCGATCGCGGCCTTGAAGTCGAGCGCCTGCTCGCCCTTGGGGATCACGTTGTCCCAGCGGATGCGGAGCCGCTTCTTGCTGCTCTCGCCGCGCTCAGGCTGATGGCCATGCCTTCCCGGCCGCCACCCGTCCTCGTCGTCCCGCCGGTCGCGGGGCCGCCGGTGCCGATGCTGCCGCCGCTGCCGCTGTTGCCCATTCACCGCCACCGCCACCTCCATGGCTCGGCCCCCACGGGACCGGAGTCGAGGGGGCATCACTGGGGAGCTGCGCCGGCGGGGGTGCCCATGAGGAACAGGGCCACCGTCAGCGCACCGACCGTCGTCAGGTGCTGGATCATCCTTCGCGTCTCCGTTGCTCGAGGACTTTCCTCGAGGAAGCCGGGTCGAGGCGCTCACATTGTCGGCCGGGAGGCCGCGGGAGGGAACCTCCGGAGGGCGGTCGGGCCGGGGATTCCGGCCCGACCCGGGGCCGGCGACCCGGATCCGGAGGAGCGTATCGGGGCCTCAATGCCTGGGCTCGGGCGCCCGTTTCTTCTTCTGCTCCTCGAGCTTCTGCTTGAGCCGCTCGAGGTCGCTGATGCCGCTCGTGGGGTTGACCTCGGCCGCCGCCTCGGCGTCGAAGTCGACCTCGGTCCTGGCCGCGGGGTCGTGACGCAGCACGAGCTGCTGCAGGCGCTTCTCCTTCTTGACCAGGTCGGCGACCTCGCGCTCGATCTTGGCCAGCTTGGCCGAGGCCCGCTTGTCCTTGGTCGTGCCCTCGCCGCTCTTCTCGACGGCCCGGGCCTTGCGCGCCTCCTGGAACTCCTCGTCCTGCTCGAGCGTGTCGAAGCGCTTGAGGATCTCGAGCCAGCTCTCGACGGTCGCGACCGGGTCCTTGCGGTACTCGAGCTTGAGCATGGCGACGACGGCCGCCTGCAGCGTGCGGCGATCGACGTCGGCCGGCAGCTCGCGGCAGGTCTCCCCGTCCCAGGTGATCAGGAGCAGGGCCGGGGGCTTCTTGTCGGCGAACAGCGCGTGGTAGGGGTGGCGCGGATCCATGATCCGCCGGCCGAAGCGCAGGCAGTGGAACCAGTGGCTCATCAGGCGGACCTCGTCGCGGTCCAGCTCGGCCTGGAGGGGGTCGCCCTTGCGCTCGTCCTCCTCGTAGCCCTCGCGGCGGATCAGGAGGGGCCGCGGGTCACGGCCGCGGAGCTCCTTGATGACCTCGGCCCGCTCCATCGGCTGCGTCTCGTCGTTGACCAGGGCCGCCGGGGTCGTCCACCGGATCTGCAGCCGGCGGCGCGACAGGTCGCCGTGGTTGGCGTACTCCTCGGGGGCGCCCTGGGGCTTCTCCTGGGCGCGGACCCCTGCCGGGGCGAGGCCGAGGGCGGCGAGCACGAACAGGACACCGGCCGCGGGTCCGCGTCGCGGGCGGCCGGGGGTGTGGCTGTGGGACATGGGCGTCCTCGTCGCTCCGTTCCCGGGAGGTCGGGGTCCGCGGACCCCGGCGGCCGGGCGGCTCGCCCGGCCGAGGCCTCAACGATACAGCGCGGCGACCTGCTCCGCATAGCCGTTGAACGGCAGGGTCGGGACCTTGCGCCCGTCGTCGAGGAGCCTTTCCTTGGCCTGGCTCCACCGCGGGTGGGGGACGTCGGGCTCGACGTTGCTGGCCCACGAGTACTCGTCGGGGGCGATCGCGTTCCAGAACGTCGGCGGCCGCTCCTTCACGAACGAGATCTTGACGATCGACTTGATGTTCTTGAGGCCGTACTTCCAGGGCACGACGAGCCGGATCGGCGCGCCGTTCTGCTTGGGCAGGCGCTTGCCGTAGATGCCGGTCGCCAGCATGGCCAGCTCGTTGCGGGCCTCGGCGACGCTGAGGGCCTCGTAGTACGGCCAGGGGTAGCCGGAGGCAGGGTTCTGGTTGGGGGCCTGCTCCGGGCGCAGGAAGGTCTTGAACGCGAGGTAGCGGGCCTCGGCCTTGACCCCCAGCTTGGTCAGCAGCGCCGCGAGCGGGAGGCCCGCCCAGGGCACGGTCATGGCCCAGGCCTCGACGCAGCGGAAGCGGTAGACCCGCTCCTCGGGCGGGACGAGCTTCTCGAGGTCCTCGATCGTGTACGTGCCCGGCTTCTCGACGAGCCCGTCGATCTCGACGCTCCACGGCTCGGTCTTGAACCGATCCACGAGCTTCCAGACGCGCTCCTTGTCGAGCGAGAACTCGTAGAAGTTGTTGTAGTGGGTCGCGAGCTTCTCCGGCGTGATCGCGCGCCTGGGGTCCGGGACCTTGTCGTTGCGCGGGGCCTTCATCGGCGTGCCGGGCGCGAACGCCGACGGACCGTCCTCGCCCGCGGCCGGCTCGGACGCCGGCTGGCTGGCCGGCTCCTGGCCGCCTTCCTTCCCCCTGTCCTGGAGCCCCGAGGCCTCGAGGTCGGTCTCGCAGGCGCCGAGGCCGAGCAGGGACAGGCCGCCGATGCCGAGGCCCAGGCGGGCCAGGATCTGCCGGCGGTTCAGGTAGACCGACTCCTCGGTCGCGGCGCCGTCGGGCAGCCACCAGTCGGGACGGATGTGGACGAAGACCATGGACCCTCCTCGGTGCCTCGGGCCGCGCGCGCGGCCCGGGGCCGATCATAGGGTCGATGATCCGAGCGGACCGACGTGAGGTTCCCTGCGGTCCGGGAGGATCGCCGGGTCAGGGCGCGTCGCGGAAGCGGGCCGGCAGGATCGCGGCCAGGCGCCGCCTCGCCTCGGGCGGGATCGCGTCCGGGGCGGTCAGGATCGCGTGCTCGAGCGGGTTCTCGAGCGGCGCCAGGGGCGCGGTGGCCAGGAGGCCGACGAGCTCGGCGACGACCCTGCGGGCCATGACCACGTTCTGGCGGATCACGGCCAGCACCGACTCCACGCTGACGTCCTCCTCCTCCTCGTGCCAGCAGTCCCAGTCGGTCGCCAGGGCCAGGGTCGAGTAGCCGATCCCCGCCTCGCGCGCGAGCTTGGCCTCCTGGAGGTTGGTCATGCCGATGACGCTGACGCCCCAGCTGCGGTACAGCAGCGACTCGGCGCGGGTCGAGAACTGCGGGCCCTCCATGCACAGGTAGGTCCCGCCCTCGTGGACGACCGCGCCGGCGGCCCGGGCGGCGGCGGCCACGCGCTCGGCCAGGGGCATCCAGATCGGGTCGGCGAAGTGCACGTGGCCGACGATGCCGTCGCCGAAGAAGGTCTCGGGGCGGTGGCGCGTGCGGTCGATGAACTGGTCGACGACGACGAGGTGCCCGGGGGCGATGTCCTCGCGCATCGACCCCACGGCCGAGATCGCCAGGACGTGGTCGACGCCGAGGAGCTTCATGGCCATGAGGTTGGCGCGGAACGGCAGCTCGGTCGGCAGCAGCCGATGACCCCGGCCGTGGCGGGGGAGGAAGCAGACCTCGAGGCCGCCCAGGCGCCCGACCGTGAGGCTGTCCGACGGCGGGCCGAACGGCGTGTCGACCTCGACCTCGCGGACGTCCTCGAGGCCGTCGATCTCGTACAGGCCGCTGCCGCCGATGACGCCGAGCTTGTTCTGCATCTCTGTCCTCCGGGTCGGGGCACGCTATCGGTTTGCCGTCGGGCTGGGAACGGCTAGCTTGCGGCCGTGACCGAAATGCCCCTGCCCGAGCCCCCGCCCGTCCCCCGACCGGTCCGCTGGCGCAGCTGCCTCGCCTTCTCGTGGGTCTTCCTCCTGCTCGGCGGCGTCTTCCTCTGCCACGGGCTGCTGCTGGCGTCACTCGCCGTCCTCGTCATGGGCGCGGGCCCGCCGGACCTGCTGCTCGGCCTCGGGGTCGGCACCGGACTCGCCGGCGCGGTCCTGGCCGCGGTCGGCCTCCTGCGCGTGCAGCGCCGGCGGCGCCTGCTGACGACGGGCCGGGCCGTGCGGGGCGAGGTCACCGGCATCGGCAACCCCAAGGGCATCAACCCGCCGCCGCTGTCGCTGCGCTTCGAGGGCGAGGACCCGATGAGCCTGCAGCGGGTCGCCGGCAGCCGCTGGTTCCGGCGCGGCCGCTTCCCCGGTCCGCTGCCCGAGCCCGGCGCCCCGTGCTGGATCGTGTTCGACGAGGGCGGCAGCGGCGCGCCCGAGCTGCTCGCCGTCGGGGCCTTCCGCGCCTGGGACTGAGCGCCGCGATTCGTTGCCGCTCCGGCCCGGCCGTGGGACAATCCCCGCCCTTTTCTGCCGCCCCGGCGCCACCGACGAGCCGCCCCAGGAACCCCCCATGAAGGGAATCGAGGTCTACGAGACCGGCAAGTTCCGTTTCCGCGACGACCTGCCGACGCCCGTCCCCGGGCCGGGAGAGGTCCGGATCCGCGTCGCCGCGGCCGGGATCTGCGGCACCGACGTGCACATCCTCAAGGGCGACCCCGGCCTCGACGCGATGATGCGCTACCCGGTCGTGCTCGGCCACGAGTTCTGCGGGCACGTCGACGCGCTCGGCCCGGGCGTCGAGGGCCCGGCCGTCGGGACCTACGTGTCGGCCGAGATGCACGAGTGGTGCGGGCACTGCCCGGCGTGCAAGAACGGCGAGTTCCACGCCTGCCAGTTCACCGAGATCCACGGCCTGACCAAGGACGGCTGCTTCGCCGAGTACATCGTGCTGCCGGCGGCCAACGTCGTGGCCCTGCCCGACGACCTGCCGGTCAAGGGCGGCGCGATCCTCGACCCGCTCGGCAACGCCGTGCACACGGCGCTCAAGGCGCCGGTCGACGGGGCCAACGTCCTCGTCGTCGGCTACGGGCCGATCGGCGCCATGGCCGCCGAGGTCCTGGCCTTCGAGGGGGCGCGCCGCGTGTGGATCACCGACGTCAACCCCAAGGCCCTGACGCGCGCGCGGCACTGGGTCGCGCACCGCGACCTCGGCGACCGCTTCGTCGTCCTCGACGTGTCGGGCGACCACCGCGAGCCGGCGCTGAGGCGCGTGCTCGAGGAGAGCCGCGGCGGCCCCGACGTCGCGCTCGAGTTCTCCGGCCACCCCAACGGCATCAACGACGCGTTGCGGCTGGTCCGCGCCGCCGGCACCGTCGCCCTGCTCGGCCTGCCCAAGGACTCCGACGTCGTCGTCCGCGACTTCGGCCGCAACGTCGTGTTCGCGGCCTGACGATCCACGGGATCATCGGGCGCGAGGTGTTCCGGACCTGGGAGCGCATGCTCGACCTGCACCGGCGCGGCTTCTGACATCGCCCGCATGGTGACCGGGGAGTATCCGCTCGAGGAGTTCGAGACGGCCCTGGCGCGTTTCGCCGAGGGCGAGGAGCAGAAGGTCGTCCTGTACTTCTTCAGGGCCGCCGGCCCGCCCCTGAGGAGGTAGCCATACGGCGCGACGAGGGAGAGGCCCGGAGGGAGCTCGACGAGATCCGCGAGGCCGGGCTGTGGAAGGGCGAGCGGGTCCTGCAGGGGCCGCAGGGCGCCGACATCCACGTCCCGCAGGGCAGCGTGCTCAACTTCTGCGCCATCAACTACCTCGGCCTGAGCCACCACGCCGTGCTCGAGGGCGCGGCCAAGCGCGGGATCGAGGAGCTGGCTTCGGCCTGAGCTCGGTCCGGTCTGGTCTGCGGCACGCAGTGCGATCCACAAGGAGCTCGAGCGCCAGGTCTCGGACTTCCTGCGCACCGAGGACACGATCCTCTACACGTCGTGCTTCGACGCCAACGGCGGCCTGTTCGAGACGCTCCTCGGCCCCGAGGACGCGATCGTCTCGGACGCGCTCAACCACGCCTCGATCATCGACGGGATCAGGTTGTGCAAGGCACAGCGGTTCCGCTACGAGCACGACGACATGGCCGACCTCGAGCGCAAGCTCGTCGAGGCGAAGGGCTGCCGGACGCGCATGATCGCGACCGACGGCGTGTTCTCGATGGACGGCGACGTCGCCCAGCTCGCGCGGATCTGCGACCTGGCCGAGGCCCACGACGCCCTCGTCATGGTCGACGACTCGCACGCGACCGGGTTCTTCGGGCCGACCGGCCGGGGGCTGATCGAGCACTGCGGCGTCAGCGGATCGGGTCGACGTCGTGACGTCGACGTTGGGCAAGGCGCTCGGCGGCGCCTCGGGCGGGTTCACGAGCGGCAAGCAGGAGATCGTCGACCTCCTGCGCCAGCGGTCCCGGCCGTACCTGTTCTCCAACTCGCTGCCGCCCGCGCGCTCGTCGCGGCCTCGATCGCCTGCCTCGACATGCTGGCCGCGACGACCGACCTGCGCGACAAGCTCGAGCGCAACACGGCCTGGTTCCGCGAGGCCACGACCGCGGCCGGCTTCGGTGATCCGCTCGGGCGTGCACCCGATCGCCCGTCATGGCTCGGCGAGTCCGCCTCGCGGCCGACATGGCTGACCGGCTGGCCGAGGGCATCTACGTCATCGGCTTCTCGTTCCCGGTCGTCCCCCGGCGGCCAGGCCCGGATCCGCGTCCAGGTCTCGCGCCGCCCACGAGCACGAGCACCTCGTGGAGCGCCGTCGCCGCCTTCACCAAGGTCGGCAAGGAGCTCGGCGTCGGCTAGGGCGCGGGCCTATCAACAGGCCCTCGCCCTTGGCCCCGCGCAGGTCGTATCTGGCGCTGGCCTCGGTCAGCTCGAAGAGCCTGTGACGCCGCCAGGGTGTCCCCACCGGCCACCCTCGGCGATGACCGTCAGGTGGTGGCGCCCTGGGGCCACAAGCGAAGAGCCGCCGGTAACGGCCTTCGTGGTCGGTCCGGTGCGGATCGACTCCGCCCACATGACGAAGTCGGTCGCCTGATCGTGGGGCACGAGCCCGATGGCCTCGGGGCCAGGTAGTGGCTTGCCATCGTGGTCACGGAGGACACCGGTCACCTCGATCGGCGCCCTCGAGGAGACGCGCGGCGCGGTAGGAGGCCGCCTCCGGGTCCGGATCCAGCTCCGCCAGCGGCGCCCCTATGACCCGCTGCCCGAGCCGGGTCTCACCCGAGCTGCACAGGAACGGGTGATAGGCGGAAGTGCCCGTCCCGGGTCGCTGGTCGCCGTGCATATGGCCATCCACTTCGGGGTCCGCTGGGGCTGAACTGCTCGACCGTCAGTCCAGTCGGCCGCCGCGGGAGCACCGTTGGGGTCCACCCCGCTCCTCGACGATCCTGCCGCCGGCACTCTAGCTCCAGGTCGGAGCATGCCTCTACCTTGAAGCCACGCCAGCTCCTGAACGCGGCTGGCGCGTACTGCGCCAGCTGCCGCAGGTCGCTGCGATCCACCGGGTGCGAGGAGAGGTTGTCGGCGAGGATCTGCAGGCAGGAGCACTGGGTTCCCGCAGCCGCCGTGATCTCCCGCGTGAAACGGCCCTCGTCGTCGGTGCGGAACTCGGCTGACCCGCCTGGCCACGTGCAGCGCGCAGCCCCACCCTCCGGGCAGGCTCCGCTTCCCGTCGAGAAGGCGATTCGGGACAGGGTCACGGCGTGGGGTGCTACCTGGTGGAAGCCGGAGGATCTTGTCGACGGGTAGGACCGCGCGTATCGTCAGGAGGAGCACGGCCCTGTCCGCCTCGAGGGTGACGCCGCATCTTCATGGGGTAGACCCTCGATGCGATGCACCGAACCCTCGAAGGTCCCGATGGCCAACGCACGCGGTAGGGGGTTCCTACCCCGAAACTCACGGACCAGGTGGTAGCGGATGCGGCCCTGTGGCGGCGCCGCGCCCTCGAGCCGCAACTCGAGCACGGTCTTGGGTGCCTTGCCCAGGTCCACCTCGACAGGCCCATCGCCGGAGTGGCAGAGCTCCTCCTCTGCGAGCTCGGTCCCGGATGCCCACGCGAACAGCAGGACGTCGCCGAGCGGTGCATCGGCGAACCGGAAGCCGCCCTCGGCGTCGCTCGTGGTCTCGTACCGATCCAGGGAGAAGAGCCCGCGGTCGCCGTGGAGCAGCTCGAGCCTCGCGCCCGCAAGCGGCTCGTCGTCGGGGCCGGTCACCTTGCCGATGAGGTCCCGGGCAGGGGGGAGGCGCAGCTCGCCGCAGCTCACGAGCGTTCGGCCCTCGGTCAGCTCCAGTGGTACCGCGACACGGGCGAAGCCATCGTGCCGGACGACGATGCGGCCCGACCCCGTGGCCCCGACCTCGAGCCGGAAGTGGCCGCGCTCGTCGCACTCTGCTTCGGCCAGGCTGTCCTTGCCGGCGATGAACCCGACCCGCGCGCCGGCGACCGGGACGTAGCAGACGTCCACGACCGTGCCTCGGATGCGGAAGGTCGGCTTGGCCGTCTGCGCTTCCTGCATGGGGGCGACGGCCAGGAGCGAGAGCAGCGACAGGATCGGGGCCGAGGTCATGGGCCACCTCCGTGCCGGTCCGGGGCGTGCGCCAGGGTAGCAGCTCCGCAACGGACCCGGCAGGGGAGGTGAGCTTCGAGGTGGCGCGCTCCTGACAAGCTGTCAGGAAACTGTTCCGTTCGCGGGCCCCTCGACGGAAGGGTTTCCCGGGAAACCGTTCCGTCGACTTCTCTGAGACCTCGGGGCTACTTCTTCTTCAGCTTGTCGAACCAGTCCTTGAGGCTCTCCTCGGGCTTCTTGCCCTTGCCGAGGCCGTCGAGGATCTGCTCGAGGCCCTGCTGGAGGCCGCCCTGGAGCGCCTTCTGCAGCACGTCCCCGCCCTGGACCGAGGGGCTGCCCAGCGTGCCGGCGAGCGTGACCTCGACCGGGCCGTCGCCCAGCGCCTTGAGCACGGCCTGCCCGTCGCGGTGCTGCGCGAGCAGGTCGCGCAGGTCGAACCGGACGTCGAGGCTGCCGTCGAGGCCGGTCGAGCCGCGGAGCACGACGTGGCCGTCACCGCCGCCGAGCTTGCAGTCCTTGATCGCGACGCGGCCGTCCACGATCGCGAAGCTGTTCTGGAACTCCTTGAACGCGAGCTTCTCCTTGGTGCCGAGCAGCGTCAGGACCTGGCCCAGGGCCTGGCTCGGCGTGAACGAGCCGTCGGACAGCTGCAGGCGGCCCTTGCCGGTGAGCCTGGCCACGCGGTCCATGTCCTTGGGCAGGGGGCCGGAGAGCTCGAGGTCGAGGGCCGCGAACGAGCGGTAGTCGAGCTGGGCCAGCTTCTTGGCGTCGTCGATCGGCAGGCCGGCCAGGAACGGGAAGGCGTAGCGGATGTACGGGGTCAGGCCCCAGGTCGCGACGCCCTCGCTCCACGCGAGCTTGGACGTCATCGTCGGCGTGGGGCCGTCGAGGCCCTCGACGCCGACCCTGAGCTCGAGCGGGCCGCGGTTGAGCTTCGCGACGCCGATCGGGACGAGGTCGAGCTTGCCGCCGCCGAAGTGGAGCTCGAAGCGCGCGTCCTCCAGTCGGTTGTCGAGGTACTCGAGCCCCTGCGCCGCGAGCGTGCCGTCGAGCCTGGGCCGCGCGGCCTCGGCGTCGACCTCGAAGGTCAGCTCGGTCTCGAGCGGCTGCAGGATGCGGGTCCCCTCGGGGAGCAGGGCCGCGAGCCAGGACGCGGCCTGCCCGAGGCTCGCGCGGAGGGTGCCCTCGTGCGCGCCGTCCGCGCCCGCGCTCGTCGTCGCGTCCATCGTCAGGCCGGGGGCCCGGAGGCTCAGCGTCGCGCTCTCGGGCGCGCCGAGGCTGCCGTCGGCGCGCCAGGCCACGGCGTCGAGGCGGAACTCGGGCGGGACCGGCGAGCCGCCGGTCGGCGCCTTCAGCCCCTTGCCCTCGGCCCGGAACGCGATCGGTCGCGCCGCGCCCGGCGCCGGCTCGGCGATCGCGACGGCGAGGTCGACCTTGCCCTCGAGGCCCTGCAGCGGCTTGAGCCGGAGCTGCTTCGCCATCGCCGCGAGGTCGAGGCTGCCACCGAGACCGGTCCCGCGCCGCAGCTTGCTCCGGTCGGCGAACATGCCGAGCGCGGCCTCGTCGCCCCGCGCCTCGAGCGCGAGGAAGCCGAGGTCGATGCGCGTGCCGGCGAGGTCGGGGAGCGCGGACAGGTCGCCCTTGGCCAGCGCCACGCCGAGCGCCGGCTCGACGGTCCAGGCCTCGGCGACGATGCCCTGGCCCTCGCCGAACGGGCCACCCAGCAGGTGCAGGCCGTTGACCGTGAGCTTGCCGCCGAGCGTGACCGAGTGCTTCTCCTTGGAGCTCGCGAGCCGGAGCTCGCCCTGGATCCGCCCGGCGAACTCCTCGAAGGGCCGGTCGAGGAAGGGCTGGACGAGGTCGCGGTACGGCGCGAGGTCGAGCCCCTCGGGGATCGACAGGCTGAGGCTCGGGTCGCCCTCGAACGGCAGGATCGAGGTGACCTTCAGCGGGCTCGGCGCCTCCTGGCCGGTGCCGGTCACGACCCCGTCGAGGTGGAACAGGGCCCCGCCGTTCTCGCTGCTGATCGCCAGCTTGGAGGTCAGCTCCTCGATCCCGTGCCGGCTGCCGGAGGCGGCGTCGACGAGGGCGACCGAGCCGTCGACGAGGTCGAGGACGATCTCGAAGTTGCGCAGGTTGTCCTGCAGGCCTCCCAGCCAGTCCCCGTCGTCGCCGCCGTCCGCGTGGACCCGGACCTCGGTCCCGCCTGCGTCCTCCTTCGGCTCCTTCGGCCGGTCCTGCTTCGCGGCCTCGAGCATCGCCTGCCAGTTGCTGCGCCCCGAGGCGTCCTTGCGCACGACGAGCCGGGGCGCCTCGATCCTGGTCCGGAACCGGAACGTGCCGCCGATCAGGCCGGTGATCGTCGACAGGTCGAAGTCGACGTGGACCCGGCCGAGGCTGAATGCGTCGCCGTCCCCGAAGCCCTCGGGGTCCTTGATCGCCATGCCGGCGAGCTCGAAGCCGCCGAACCACGAGAACGAGGTCTTGTCGATCGTGACCTCGGTGCCGAGGCTCTCGGACATCCCGGTCGCGATCTTGCCGGCGGCGAAGCGGCCGATGGCGCCCTGGAACACGAAGGCCGCGACGACGGCGAGGACGACGACGAGGCCGAGCATCATCAGGAGGCGCTGCAGGAGGCCGCGCTTCCTGCGCGGGGCGGGCGCCTGCGGGACGGGGGTCGGGTCTTCGGGTGGGTTCATCGCCGCGAGTATGACGAGGCCACGGGCCCGACGCACCGGCGTCGCGCCGGCCGCATGGCCGGATCGGGCCGAAGCCCATGCGTGGGATAGACTTCGACACCCCCGGACCCTCGGACCCCCCTCCGTCCTTGCGCTTCGACCCCTCCCCTCACCTGCTCGGCCGGCGGCTCGACCTCTTGCTGGCCGAGCAGCTGCTCGCGCGCGGACCGCACCAGGAGGCCATGTTCCGCTACCGGCGCGCCCGCGACGACCGGTGGATGCAGGGCCTCATGGCCCTGCGCGGGGTCGAGGCGACGAGCCTCGACCTGAGCTGCGCGCTGACCCGGCGCCCGGGGCGCTTCGGCCGTGACGCGGACGAGGCCCAGCTGATCCGCGGCCTCCGCCGCGCGATCGACCGCATCGACGAGTCCGTCGAGCTCGCGCGGCCGCTCGACGCGGAGGAACTCGGCCACCTCCACGCGGTCACGACCGCGACGGTCGAGGGCGAGTACCCGGGGGTCCTGCGGACGGCCGCGCCCCTGGACCCCGTCCCCGGCCTCGAGCCGCCGAGCGCGGAGCTGCTGCGGGTGCTGCTCGAGCGCTTCTCGCGCCGCCTCGACCTCCACGACGGCGCGGGGTCCTGGGGCAACCTGCACCCGATCGACCAGGCGGCGACCCTGTTCCGCCGACTCGTGCTGCTCGCCCCGTTCCACGACCACAACCTCATCGTGGCCTGCCTGGCGACGAGCTGGTGGCTGATGGCCCGGGGCTATCCGCCGTTCCTGCCGCGGAGCGCGGACCGCCGCCGGCTGCTCGCCGACCTCGCCGGGAGCGACGCCGAGCTGTCCCGGCGGATCGCCCGCATCGTGTTCCGCGGCTTCCTCGACCTCCGCGCCGGCTGAGCCGCGCGCTCAGCGCGGCCGCATGCCGGTGCCGGTGCCGGCCTGGAACAGCAGCGCCGCGAGCAGGGCCGAGAGGGCCAGGACGAGCAGGAAGGACAGCGCCAACGGGAGGCGGGGCAGCCGCGCCAGGACGCCGGTCCTCCGCGCGGGGGCCGGCCCGAGGCGCTCGGCGACCTCGGCGGTGATGCGCGCCGGGCTGTCGTCAGCCGGCGACCGCGGGGCCTGGTCCAGGCCGAGGTCGGCCGCTTTCAGCCGCCCGGCCTCGGCCCGCTGCCAGCGGGCCTCGTAGGCGTGCTGCGCGATCCCGAGGTAGTCGATGACCGGGACCGCGTCCGGGGCCTCGACGCGGTGGTGGAGCAGCCAGGCCTCGCGCGCGGCGAGCGGCTGGTCGGCGAGCCAGGCCGGCCCGCCCTCCGGCCGCCGCTCGGGGAGGCCGGCCTGGCGGTCGAGGTGGGCCTGGGTCGTGCGCCCGCAGAACAGCGGCCAGTGGCCCGGCTCGCGCACGGCGCGGCGCAGCTCCCAGATCGCGACGAAGGCCTCGGCCGCGCGGAGGTCGAGGTCGAGGGCGTCCGGGGCGCGCGCCTCGCAGAGGCAGCGCACCGCCGGGGCGTGCCGGTGGACGAGGGCCAGGAAGGCCTCCCGGTCGCCCTGCACGGCCGCGCGGACGACGTCAGGCTGGTCCCTGGCCGGCAGCACCCTGCTCGTCCTCGGATGCGATGGGGCGGGCATGCAGGCCCACTTCCGGGAGCTGGACCCGGTCCCGGACCCACTCGAGGTGGGTGAGGATGCGGTGCAGCACCCGGGCGTCGCGGGTCTCGATCAGGCGTGTCCCGAGCAGGCGATCGAGGCAACCCTCGAGGTGGGGGTCGTCGATCTGGAAGCCCCAGGCCGAGAGGCTGCGGCGGAGGTGGTCGGCGAGCAGGAGGCTGCCCTGCCGGTCGACCAGGGCCCTCGGGGAGCCCGGGCGGTTGCGCGCCTGGCTCTCGGCCAGGCTCCAGTGGCTCAGCGTGATCGCGACCGCGTGCGACAGGTTGAGGGACGGCAGGCCGAAGGTCCGGATCGTGTGCAGGGCGGTGCAGCACCGCGTCTCGGCCGCCGAGAGGCCGCTCTCCTCGTTGCCGAAGACCAGCGCCCAGGGGCGCTCGCGCGGCCGGTCCCCGGGGCCGAGCGACAGCAGGTCGCGGACGGGTCGGTCACGGCCGCAGCGGGCGGTGAAGCCGTGCACGTGGAGGCAGTCGGCGACGGCCTCCTCGAGCGCGGACAGGATCCTGACTCGCGCGACGACCTCCGGGCACATCGACGCGGTGCGACGGGCGCCGTCGCGCCAGCCGGGGGCGGGGTCCACGAGCACCAGCTCGTCGATCCCGAAGTTCGCGCACAGCCTCGCGATGAGACCGACGTTCTCACCCGTCCGGGGGCGGGCCAGGACGATGCGGGGCGGCGCTTCCTGTGCAGGGGGGGTCATGGTCCGGAGGAGATGGGGTTAGGCTTCGGAGGCGGAGCATGCTCCGTCCACCCCCCGCCAGCATAGCCCCCATGGAAGAACGGGACCTCCTCGCCAGGGCCTCGCAGGGCGATCGCCCTGCCCTCGAGCAGCTGCTCGAGCGCCACCTCGACAGCCTGCACGCCTACCTCAGGCTGCAGGCCGGGGAGATGCTGCGCCGCAAGGAGAGCGTCTCGGACCTGGTCCAATCGGTCTGCTGCGAGGTCCTCCAGGACGCCGACAAGTTCGACTACCGGGGCGAGGCGCAGTTCAGGAAGTGGCTGTACACGGCCGCGCTGCGCAAGGTCATCGACAAGAACCGCTACTACCGCGCGCACAAGCGCGACGTGGGCCTGGAGGTCAGCGGGCCGGGCTCGCGCAAGTCGACCTATGAGGACTCGCGGCTCCTGGCCAAATACGGCGACTTCTGCACGCCGAGCAAGGTCGCGATCGTGCACGAGGAGCTGCGCCGCATCGAGGAGGCCTTCCAGCAGCTGCCCGAGCACTACCGGGAGGTCATCACGATGAGCCGGTTCTACCGCTACTCCAACTCGCAGATCGCCGAGGAGCTCGACCGGACCGAGGACGCCGTCCGCATGCTCCTGGGCCGCGCGCTGGCCAGGTTCTCGAGCCTGCTCGAGCGCGCGCGCCGGCACGGCGAGCAGTCCGCCTAGGCCTGCTGGCCGCCCTGCTCCTCCTCGAGGATCCCGGAGTCGAGCAGGATGCGGTAGCGCTCGCGGAGCTGCGCCGCGATCTCGGGGTGGACCCGGCAGGCGACCTCGATCGCCTCCTCGATCTGCGCCCCGGCGCGGGCGAGGCAGCTGGCCAGGACCCGCTCGCACAGCGCGTCCGTCGTCTCCGCCTCGGTGGGTCGCCTCATGGGGTCCATGCGGGTGTCGCGCTGGCGCCTGTCGATCGCCGTGGCCTGGACCGGCCGTCGCGCCGACCGCGGCCGGGGCTGTGGAAGGAGCCCGCGGGTGGTGGAGGCACCACCGCGCGGTCCCCCGGGGATCGGGCGCCGGGGGCCCGGCGCCCGGAGCATGATCACTGGTAGCCGAAGCGGGTCACGAGCCCGCGGTTGGTGTAGCGAGAGCCGGTCGTGGCCGTCGCGCTCGTGGAGTTGACCAGCATGGTCTGGCGGGGGTAGGCACCGAAGGTCGTGCCCGCGCCCGCGCTGCTGACCAGGCCGGCGTTGTTCGCGAAGATGTCGACGGCCCACCACTGGGTGTAGATCCAGCCGTCCCTGAGCTTGAAGTCGAGGGGGACGGGCAGGTTGATGGAGAGGTTGCCGCTCGTGTTGGTGCTGCCGGGCGTCAGGATGATGCTGATGTCGACGTACTGGCTGCAGCCCTTCATGCCCAGGGGGTCGAGGCTGAACGGCAGCGGGATGACGCCGAGCAGCTTGGTCTTGGAGCCGCCGATGAACAGGATCGTCGGCACCGAGGCCGGGCCGCTCTGGAGCTGGATGTTCCAGTTGCTGCCCAGGATCGCGTTGCCGAGGTAGGCCTTGCCGCCGGTCGAGCAGGCCTGGCCGATCGTGCGGTCGTGCTGGACGAGGTACTGGGCGTAGTCGAGGTAGTAGGGGAAGTTCTTGTTGCCGTTGCTGTTGGCGTAGATCCGGATGTCCCAGGCCAGGTTCTTGGTGTTGTCGAAGATGAAGGGCTTGGCGAACTTGAACTCGACCCAGTTCTGGGACGGGACCGAGCCCTTGCTGAAGCTCGGCAGGTCGATCGTCGTCTTGGCGACGACCTCGGCCTTGGTGCCGGAGTCGTAGTTGGAGTCGAAGGTCGAGACCGTCTGGTCCATGGTCTTGGAGCTCAGCCCCATCGACAGGTCGTACTGCAGCTTGTAGCCGGTGATCGCGTTGTTGCCGTCCTGGCGCATCGAGATCGAGTCGATCTTGGCGCCCTTGGGCATGGCGAGGTCCCAGTTCTCGTAGTGGTACTGCACGCGCGAGATGCCGTAGGAGACGTGGTTGTAGGTCTCGTACGAGTAGCCCTCGACCTTCTCGTGGTTGGAGGGGTGGTACGCGTACTTCTGCGCCGAGAGGCTGCCGGCCAGGCACAGGATGCCGACCGTGCCCAGGGTCATGGGCTTCATGTTGGAGCTCCTTGGTGGTGTCGGGGAGGACCGCAACGGTGCTTGCGGGACGGATTCACACCCTTGAGAGCGAGGAGCTCCCCCTGGAGCGAACGCCCTATCCCCGATCCGGGTGGATTGCCTCCCACGTTTTCCGGCCGCGCGGGCCGGGACCCGCGGCCCGTTCCGAACACGCCCCGAACCCCGGCGCGGGGTCGGGGCGGGGGCGTCCCGGTCGGGGACGCCCCCCGGGGGCTCACTGGTACTCGAACCGCGTCACGAGGCCGCGGTTGGTGTAGCGCGAGCCGGTCGTGGCCGTCGCGCTCGAGGTGCTGAAGAGCATCGTCTCCCGCGGGTAGCAGCCGAGGTCGCCCGCGCCCGAGCTGCTGACCAGGCCGGCGTTGGTCGCGAAGATGTCGACGGCCCACCACTGGGTGTGGATCCGTTGTCGATGAGCTGAAGTCGAGCGGGACGGGGAGGTTGACCGAGACGTTGCCGCTCGTGTTGCTCACGGGGCCCGACAGGACGATGCCGACGTCGATGTACTGGAAGCAGCCCTTCATGCCCAGGATGTCGAGGCTGAACGGCAGCGGGATGACGCCGCATACAGCTTGGTCTTGGACCCGCCGAGGAACAGGATCGTCGGCACGGAGGCCGGGCCGCCCTGCAGCTGGATGTTCCAGTTGTTGCCCAGGATGGCGTTCCCGACGTAGGCCTTGCCGCCGGTGTGGCAGGCCTGCCCGATCGGGGAGTCGGTCTGCACGATGTACTGGCCGTAGTCGAGGGGGTAGGACCAGGACTTGTTGGCGTTGCTGTTGGCGTAGATCCGGATGTCCCAGGCCAGGTTCTTGGTGTTGTCGTAGACGAAGGGCTTGTCGAACTTGAACGTCACCCAGTTCAGGGACGGGGACGCGCCCTGGCTGAAGGACGGCAGGTCGATCGTCGTCTTGGCGATGACCTCGACCTTGGTGCCGGTGTCGTAGTTGGAGTCGAAGGTCGAGACCGTCTGGTCCATGGTCTTGGAGCTGTGACCCATCGACAGGTCGTACTGCAGCTTGTAGCCGGTCAGCGCGTAGTTGCCGTCCTGGCGCATGCCGAGGCCGTCGACCTTGGCGCCGTTGGGCATGTTGAGGTCCCAGTTCTCGTAGTGGTACTGGGTGCGCGAGATGCCGTTCGAGACGTGGTAGGTGCCGTCGTACGAGTAGCCCTCGACCTTCTCGTGGTTGGAGGGGTAGTAGGCGTACTTCTGGGCCGAGAGCCCGCCGGCCAGGCAGAGGATGCCGAGCGTGCCGAGTTGGAAGCTGTTCATGGTCGTTGACCTCGCAGGGATGAGTCGGGCCGCGGCGGGACTCGCATGCGGTCTCCACCTCGAGAGCGTCGCTCCTCAGCCTGGGCGAATGGGGGTCGGCACCCATCCAGGCCGCGGCGCGATGTTGCATCCGTCTGCCGCGGCGGGCCCCGACCCGTTGCAAAGGTGACGACGCGGGGGTCTTTCTCGCGTCGTGCACGGGCCTCCTCGAGGACCTCGCAGCCCCGAGCAGGGTGGTGGACCGCCCGTCCCTGTCATACGGGACGCCCTGGAGGTCTGGCCCACGCAACCCCGGTGCCCGTGCCGGCTCGCGAGAAAACCGACTCGATGGAACCTGATCGGACCTTGCCCTGATCGTTCGGAGGCAAGGACTTAGGGCTGCGGGCTTCAGCGCGGACCAGGCTCCCGGGCACGAATCAGTGCCGGGGGACTGGAAACTGCGAGGACTCTGCGTGAAACTTGCACCAACCCACCGGCTATGGGGCCGTGCTCGACTTCGGTTGTCGGGCGACCTCCGGAAGCCGGAGGTGGCAGAGGGCCCGTAAAGGGCCGAGGCAAGCGGCGCTCGCGCCGCGACGCCCGTAGGAACTCGCATCGAGGATCCACGTAGAGAGGTTTCGGGCACGGTGTTCGGGACCTCGGGGGCACTATGTGGTCCCGGGCTTTTTTTATGCCCTGACGACTTCGGCGCACCCGATCGCCGGTCGCAGGCCGTACAGGAACGGACCGGCCCGTGAGCATCCGCTGGGATGTCCGGTGCCGGCCGCCTGGGGCTCGGACCGCTCGGCGCTGGACCGGAGCCGATCCGTTTGAACTCGCTTGGGCTTCTGGGTGAAGGCCGGGGTCTCGGAGTGATGGGCTCGACCCGTTCCCTCTCCGCCGTGGGGGCCCACGGCGCCGCCATCGGGACGACCTTCGGGGAGGTAGGACGGGTTCCGGGCCGCGGATGTTCCATGGGAGCCCGCTCAGGGATCGGTTTTTGACCCGATCGCCGGACCCGGGCCGAGGCTGTGAGGGCCCGGGCATGCCCCTATCCTCGCCTCCATGTGGCTGCTGACCGCCGGTCCGACCCGTGAGCACCTCGACGAGGTCCGGTTCCTGACCAACGCTCCTTCGGGCGCCATGGGCCACGCCCTGGCCGCCGAGCCTCCGCCGGGGCCACGAGGTCGTCCTGGTCAGCGGCCCGTCGCCCTGCCCGTGCCCGGCGGGGTCCGCCGCGTAGATGTGGTCTCCGCCGAGGACATGCTGCGAGCCTGCCGGGTCGAGCTGGAGCGCGCGGCGGCCGACGTCCTGCTCGGGGTCGCCGCCGTGTGCGACTGGCGCCCGGTCCGGC
The DNA here is from genome assembly GCA_041398545.1 of Planctomycetota bacterium. Classification (GTDB taxonomy): domain Bacteria; phylum Planctomycetota; class UBA1135; order UBA1135; genus JAWKUM01. The sequence continues at coordinate 59,859 of JAWKUM010000012.1, forward strand.
GCGAGCCCGGCAAGCCCGCCCGCGAGGCCGGCGGTCGGACCCCTGGCCCTGGTCCCCAACCCGGACGTCCTCGCGACCCTGGCGGCCACGGGCCGGGTCCGCTGTCCGGTCGGCTTCGCGCTCGAGAGCCTCGACGAGCGGGCCGGCGGCTTCGCCGGGGCGGTCGACCGCGCCCGGGCCAAGCTGGCCCGCAAGGGCCTGCGCGCCCTCGTCCTGAACGGGCTGGAGGCGATGGAGGCCGGCACGAGCGAGGCCTGGTGGATCGTCGCCGGGCGGGAGCCGGAGCCGCTCGGCACGGCGGCCAAGCAGGAGCTCGCGCGGAGCATCGTCGACCACGTCGAGGCGACCTGCGGGCTCGCCCGTGACGGCTGAGCACATTTCTGCGCGCTGAGCGGCACTCGGGCGCGTGTCAAAGCGCCGCCGACGGCTATGATCCGCGGTTTGTCCCCGGGTCCACGCGTCGAGGCCCGGGTGCACCGCATCCCGCCAGGAGGAGCAGCCGAATGGCGACGCGGGCCAGGGCGGATTCCAAGCAGGGGGGAGGTCGTAGGCGGACCTTCGTCCCCGTCGAGGACGCGGGTCGTCCACTGCCGATCCAGCTGCGGGAGGTCCTCGCCTTCGCGGTCCTGGCCCTCGGCCTGTTCCTGACGATCGCGGCCCTGAGCTACCACGAGGGCGACCTCGACCCGGGGCTCGGCGACGCCGAGGGCGGCAACTGGGGTGGGGTCGTCGGCTACCACCTCGGCGGCTTCTTCCTGGCGGTGGTTCGACTCCCTGCCCTGTTCTTCGCCTTCCTCATCTACTGGGGCCTGCTGCTGTTCCTGCGCCGCGAGCTGCCCCGGGCCGGCCTGCGCGTGTTCGGCGCCCTGGCCCTGACCCTGGTCCTGTCGATGTTCCTGGCCGGACCCGTGACGCTCCCCGCGGCGCTTGCCCGGGCTCGCCCGCGGGCTCGGCATGGGGCCCTCGGCTGCTTCCGTCGCGCCTACACGAGCTTCCGCGGTCGGGGCCCACCTGCTGATGGCGATGACCGGGCTCATGGCCTTCCTCGTGGCGACCGACTTCAGCTTCGGGGGTCCTGGTCTCGACCTCAAGCAGGCGCTGGCCGGCGGCCTCGGCCGCGCCGGGACCGACGAGGACACCGACGCGGACGAGGGCACCCGCTGCCGGCCGGGAAGGGCCTGCGGTCTGGTAGCACTCGCCGCGGCCGACGGCTGGGCGGCGCTGCGCGCCCGCCGGGCCGCCGCCCGCGCCGCTGGTCGCCGGGGTGGGGCCGCGGTCGCCGGAGCCGAGCGCGACGAGGATCTGGGACCGACGCCTCGACGACGACGTTGAAGCCGAGGTCTCGCCACGCCGGCGGAGGCCGGGTGCCGGAAGCGCCGCGAGGCCGAGCAGCCGGTCGCCGGCCAGCTCCAGGAGGACGGTCCCGGGGTCGGGATCCGCCGCAGGTCCCCGTCGAGGCCGGGGATCGCCCGAGGCCGACGACGAGCCCGACGAGCCCGAGGAGGACGGGGAGGACACCGCCGAGGCCGGCGAGGCACCGGGGCGCGCGCGACCCGCCCCCCGGCCCGAGCCCTCCAAGCGCCCGATCACGATCACCGGCGAGGTCCAGCACAAGGCCCCGCGTCCGCGGCGGCGCAAGTCCTGGGGCAACTTCGTCCTGCCCCCGCTCGACCTCCTCGAGATCGAGCCGCAGCAGAGCCCGGTCGCCGACCGCAGGAGCCTCGAGCGCGCGGCCGACGCGATCGAGCGCCGCCTCTCGAGCCACCGCATCGACGCCAAGGTCGTCGAGATCTCGGCCGGGCCGGCGATCACGCTGTTCGAGCTCGAGGTCGGCGAGGGCCAGCGGCTCGCGGCCCTGCGCAACTTCGCGCCCGACCTCGCCGCCGCGCTCAAGGCCCTGTCGGTCCGCATCGTCGCGCCGATCCCGGGCAAGCACACGGTCGGCGTCGAGGTCCCCAACGCCAAGCGCAGCCTCGTCTACCTGCGCGAGCTGATCGAGACCTACCGCGGGACGCAGGACAGCGTCCCCCTGTTCCTCGGTCGCAACGTCTCGGGCAAGCCGATCGTCGCCGACCTCGCCCGCATGCCCCACCTGCTGATCGCCGGCGCGACCGGGTCGGGCAAGTCCGTCCGCATCAACTCGATCCTGCTGTCGTCCGCGACCGTCCGACCAGGTCCGCTTGATCCCGATCACCCAAGATGGTCGAGTTGGCGAATCTACGCCTGAACTCGCACTCTGTGCCCGGTCGAGCAACATGAAGCGGGCCCCGGGCGTGCCGGTTTTCCGGCCGTCGAGCAGATGGAGCAGCGCCGCGCCCTTGCTGTCCTCGGCCGGCGTCCGCAAGCTCGACGACTACAACGCCTCGGCGAGGACAAGCTCAAGCGGCGCTCGGCCCGGCCTGGGACCCGAGCGCACGCTGGCGGACGATGTCGATCGCGCTCGTCATCGGTCGAGTTCGCCGACCCCGCGCTTCGGGCCGCGTCCGAGGTCGAGGTATCTCGATCCAGCGCCTGCAGGCCGCGCGCCGTCGGCATCCACGTCATCCTCGCGACGCAGCGCCCGAGAGCCGGGACGTCATCACCGGCCTGATCAAGGCCAACCTGCCGACCTGGTCTCGCCCAGGTCGCTGTCGACTCGCGCGTGATCCTCGATGGCATCGCTGATGCTGCTCGGCCCACGGCGACATGCTGTGGAGCGCCGGGCACGAGCCAGCTCGTGCGGCGCCCAGGGCGCGTTCGTCCCGACGACGAGATCCACGCGGTCGTCGAGTTCCTCGGAGCAGAGCAGCGGCGGCCAGACTTCGAGTCTGTCGTCCAGACCCCGCAGCTGGCAGCGGCCGCGGGCCCTGGAGCGACGAGCTGTCGAGGACGCCTGCTGTCGACCTCGAGGAGCAGCGCGGCAGCGTTGACGCTGCTGCAGCGCAAGCTCGCGGTCGGCTACACGCGGGCGACGCGCCGATCGAGCCATGAGGAGGACGGCATCAGCCGTTCCAGGGCCTGTCACGCTGAGATCCGAGATGACCTCGAGAGCGGTGGTGCCGCGCCGCGGCCGACGAGGCCGCGGCCGATGTCGACGCCGCCGCCGACCCCGGGGTCGTCGGTCCGGCGGTGGCCGATGGGCAGCGGGCCGCCGAGGGCGCCTACCCCGCCGGGAGGCCGCTGCGCGGAGGTTGCCGCGACCTTGCCGCCGGGGCCGTCGAGGGCTGCGGCTGCCGAGTGCGCCGGCCTCGACGAGGCACCGCCGCTCTCGAGCCCGACCCGACTTCGCCCGACGGCCTCGTCGTCGACGCCGCCTCCGAAGGAGGACGAGCCCATTCAGCGCTGTCCGGCTCCGTGAGGACCGACGAGGGCACGGACAGCCTCGAGACGGACCCTCGATGACCTCCCCGCAAGGACGCCGAGTTCGAGGACGAGGCGCGAAGGCCCCGCGATCACCTCAGCCTCGACGAGGACGAGGAGCCGATGGAAGGCCGACGAAGCCGACGAAGCCGACTCCGAGGACGAGCCTGGCAGACGAGGTCCAGAGGATGAGCATGAGGAGGACTGCGAAGAGATTGATGAGGACGCGAGGAGGACTACGAGGAGGAGTACGAGGACGAGCATGACGACTCGACGAGGACGCCGACGGAGGAGTCCGACGAAGGAGGAGGAGCATGAGGAGGAGGCGGCGAGGAGGGCGATGAAGAGGACGAGGAGTCCGACGACCCGGACGAGGAAGACGAGAGCATGACTGACGGGGACGAGGATTACGAGGACGAGGACGAAGACGAAGAGGCGACGAGGACCTGTACACGAGAGTCCGAGGAGGAGGAGCGTCGATGAACCCATCCAGCAAGACATCCGGGTCGCAGGCCCAGGCCCGGACCCTGCTGTCCCTGCTCGCTGTGCTACGGCGTGTTCGCCGTCTCGGCCCTGATGCTACCACGTCGTGCCGAGGATGCGCCAGCCTGGCCAACCCTCGGGGCCTGGCCATGCTGGTCTCCGACCTGCTCGGCTTCACGGCCGCGACGCTGGCGCCTGGGCCAGTCGATCTCGGCGGACTGTTCGTGACCGGTAACCCGCAGGGCGTGGCGCGCCGGCTCGGCTCGTGGTCCTGTTCGGTGCTCGCCTGACGCTGGCTGCGCTCGCTCGGCCATGACGGCGGCGGCCCTCGGCGGCGGCGCGGCTCCGGCGCCTGGGTACCCTGTTCGGCGTGCCGTTCAGCTCCTTCGTGCTGTCCCTGCTCGCTGCTCGCCTTTCCTCCTCGCGACCGACTGGCTGACTCTTCCGCCTGTTCCTTCGGCCGGGCCGACTGCCGCGCCCTGGAGGGCGTGCGGCCTGAGGCCGGCGAGGAGCTCGGGCCCAGGGAGCCCTGGCCGGGATCGGGATCCGCGCCGTCTCAGCCGCCGCTCTCGCCCAGGAGCGGGACCAGGCCCGGAGGTCGAGGCGCCCGTGCGGATCCGGTCCGCCGTCGCTGAGGCGCTTGGGCGTGCGCCGCACGCCTCGCGGCCAGGCCGATGACCGTGGCCGCGACGGCCCCTCGGGCGGCGTCGCCGTCAGACCACGAGGAGGAGCGTCCGCGCATCGACGGCCGCCGACGCCTGCGGGCGCTCCGCCAACAGCGCGCGATCGGGACGTGCTCGACTCGATCCTCGACGAGCTCCGGCAGGATCGATCCTGAGCCCCGACCGCCCTGGCCACCGAGGTCCGCGACCCGATCGCCGACTCGAGGACGAGGAGCCCCTACCCGGGCCGGTGGAGGCCCTGGACGAGATCCCGGGGAGGGGGCACGCCGGCGGAGCCGGAACCGGAGACGGAGCCGGAACCGGGAGACGGAGCCGGAACCGGAACCGAGCGGGGTTCGAGGGGGCTGATACCGCGTGCAGCGGGCCTCGCTGCTGTTGCGGAGGTCGGACCTGGAATCCGGGCCTGGAGACGGACCCGGACCCGGAGACGGACCTGAGACGGAACCGGAACCGGTCGTGACGGAACCAGACGATCGCGTCCAGCCAGAGTGGGAGGCGAGCGCCTCGCCCGAGCCGGACCGTGCTGTATCCGAGGCCTGATCGACGGGACGACCTGGGCGGCGACGAGATCCGCCCTGACTCCTGACCGGGCCACGTCCCACGACGCGGCCCCGACTCCGACTCCGGTTCCACGCCTCGGATGTCCGGTTCCGGCTCCGGTCTCGGTTGATGCGTCTCCGGTCGCGGGTTCCGTTCCGCCCGATGCAACCTGGCTCCGGTTCCGGCCTGGCCCGGATGCGGTTCCGGCCTGATGTGGTCCGGCTGTTCCGGCCCGAACTGTCCTGTCCTGTCCCGTCCCGGACCTCTCCGACGAGACCTTCATCCCCGAGTCACGCCTGATGCGGATCTATCACGAGGGCGAGGCAAGCCTCCACCAGGAGAACCTCTTCGCCGAGGACCCGCCCGAGCCTGAAGCGCTGGACCGCGCGGCCCGGATCGCGCGACCGCGCGGCGGGCCACGCCGATCTCGCTGCAGCGGCGGCTGGGACTCGGCTACGCCGAGGCGCGCCAGCTGCTGACCTACCTCGTCGTAGCGCCAGCTCCGATCGAGCCGGTCGGGCCGGGACCAGTTCGAGCCGCGCATCGACCTCGTGAGTGAGGCGCGCCGGTCGACGCCGGATCGGGCCGGGCCGCGGCTATGCTGGCCCGGCCATGGAACCGGCGATCAAGCGTCTCGCTGATCAGCCTCGCCGCCCGAACCTCGACCTGAGGTGCCGCTGGGGCACGCCGCGAGCGAGGGCCTCCTCGTCGCCCGCGACCCGAGGATGCCGACGTCGCCGTCGTCAACACCTGCGGCTTCATCGACTCGGCCAAGGAGGAGTCGATCCGGACGATCGAGGTCGCCAGGCTCAAGACCGAGGGCCGGCCCAGGCCTCGTCGTCGTCGGGTGCCTGTCGCAGCGCTACGGCGAGGAGCTCCGGCGCCGAGCTCCCGATGCCGACGCCGTCCTGGCCTGACCGACTACTCCCGCGTCCTGGCCCTGCTGCGGCACCTCGCGCGGGCGGCGACGAAGGCCGTCGCCGACACGCGCGGCGGAACTCGGGCGACGCGGACTCGACCGCACGTGGCTCCTGCTGACTCCGCGGAGCTACGCTGGCATCGCGCATCGGCGAGGGCTGCGACCACAGCTGCACGTTCTGCGCGATCCCGAAGCGATCCAAAGCAGCGCAGCAAGCCGGTCGACGTCCTCGTCGAGGAGGCCCGGGCCTGGCCGACTCGGGCGCGAGCCTGTGCTCGTCGCCGAGGACAGCACGGCCTACGGTGAGCGCGGACCACTACACCGGCGCCGGCGGCTGCCCGAGCTGCTCCAGGCCCTATCCGGGGTCGAGGGCATCGAGTGGCTCCGCGCTCTACGCCTACCCGCACGGTCCTGCCCGGATGACGCGGGAGCTGCGCGAGAACCCCAAGGTCCTCCCGTACCTCGACATCCCGATCCAGCACATCGCCGACCCGATGCTCCGCGCGATGAAGCGCGGCACGCGCTCGGACCAGGTCCGTCGCATCCTCGATCGGCTGCGCGACGAGGTGCCCGGCATCGCCGTGCGCTCGACGCTGATCGTCGGGTTCCCCGGCGAGACCGAGGAGGACTTCGGGGCCCTGCTCGACCTCGTCCGCGACTACCGCTTCGAGCGCCTCGGCGTGTTCCCGTACTCGCGCGAGGAGGGGACCCCGGCCTTCGAGCTCGGGGACGCCGTCCCCGAGGAGGTCGTCGCGGCCCGCGTCGACGAGGTCATGGGCCTGACCCGGCGGATCATCGAGGAGCGCAACGCCGCCCTCGTCGGCGCCGAGCTCGAGGTCCTGGTCGACGGCGTCCTCGACGCCGCGGAGGCCGGCCTGGAGGGCGCCTGGTCCGCCGCGAGGACCTGGGCCGACGCGCCCGACATCGACTGCGGGGTCCACCTCGCCGGCAGCCACGCCTCGGGCAGCTTCGTCCGCGCGCGGATCGACGCCGTCAGCGGCTACGACCTGCGGGCCACCGCGCTCGAGGCCGTCGCCCGCCCGACCCCCGCCGGCATCCTCCCCGCAGACCTCCGCGCCCCGTACCTCTCCGTCCAGTGAAGCTCCCCAACCAGATCACGCTCGGGCGCCTCGTGCTGACGATCGTCGGGCTCGTCGTCCTGGCCCTCCACCCCCTCGTCGCCCCCGGCGCGTGGTGGGGGACCTGGGTCGTCTTCGGCCTGCTCTTCGTCGCCTCGGCGACCGACGCCCTCGACGGCTACGTCGCGCGCCGGACCGGCCAGACCTCCAGGGTCGGGCGCAGGCTCGACCCCTTCGTCGACAAGATCCTGATCTGCGGCACGCTGATCCTGCTGCTGCGGCTGCCGAGCCTGGCCGAGCTGTTGCCGGCGTGGTTCGTCGTCGTCGTCGTCGCGCGCGAGTTCTTCGTCACGACGGTCCGGGGCATGGTCGAGGCCACCGGCAGGAGCTTCGCGGCCGACAACCTCGGCAAGTGGAAGATGACCGCGCAGTGCGTGTTCGTCGCGGCCCTCGTCGCGTACCAGGGCGGCTGGGAGTGGACGCGGCCGGTCGCCGTGGCCTTCCTGTGGATCAGCCTCGCGCTGACGGTCCTGTCGGGGCTCAACTACCAGCGCAAGGCGTGGCATGCCCTCGAGCTCTGAGCCGCGCGCCCCGTCGGCCGCGGATCGGCTCAAGGTCCTGACGGTCAGCTTCCTCGGCCTCGGCCTCGCGCCGGTCGCCTCCGGGACCTTCGGCACCCTCGGCGGGGTCGTCGTCGCCGTGCCGCTGGCCTGGGCCCCCGGCCTGCCGTACTGGGCCTGGCTGCTGCTCGCGACCCTGGTCGTGACGCTCGTCTGCGTCGCGCTGGGGCCCTGGGCCGAGCGCTACTACGGGCTCAAGGACCCGGGCGCGATCGTCCTCGACGAGGTCGGGGGTTACATGGTCACGCTCGCCCTGTTCGACGTCGTCTGCGGCGGCGGCGCGGCGCTCGGCTTCGAGGGCCACCTCGCCGCCTTCCTGGCGTTCCGGGTCGGGGACATCGTCAAGCCCTGGCCGGCCCGGGCCTTCGAGCGCCTGCCCGGAGGATGGGGAGTCATGCTCGACGATCTGGTCGCGGGGCTCTATGCAGGGGCCATCTTGGTGATCCTGGAACGCACGGGGGTGCCATGGCTGTGAGTCGATCCCGTCCCGCGCCCGGCGGGGGCAAGGGCATGGTCTTCAAGCTGGCGGCGAGCGTGACCGTCACGGTCCTGATCGGCCTGGCCGTGCTGGCCATCGGCGTCACGGCCTCGGTCGGCAAGTCGCTCGAGAACGAGACCAAGGCCATGGCGACGAGGATCGTCCAGGGCATGGCGACCTCGACCTGGGAGTCCTGGTACGGCGGTCAGGAGGGCGACAAGACCCTGGCCAAGAAGGGCTCCTTCGACAGGCTCAAGGCGCTCGTCGAGGGCAGCGACGGCGAGATCTACCAGGCCTACGTCCAGGACGCGCGCAAGGTCGCGTTCAGCAAGTACAAGGTCCAGGCCGGGCTCGACGGCGGCGACCAGGGCGGCTCGACCGGGTGGCAGGAGGGGACCTACGGCGGCAAGCAGGCCGTGCTCGTCCGCAAGGAGATCCGCAACGAGGACGGGGACCCCCGCGGCACCGCCAACGTCATCCTCAGCCTGGCCAAGGTCGAGGCGATCCAGGGCGAGGTCTGGCAGGCCTTCGGGCTGATCGCGATCGTCGTCGTCATCGCCGTGTTCGGGATCGCCTGGGCCGCGGGCAGCAAGATCGCGACGCCGCTCGAGACCCTCGTCCAGGCCGTGTCGCGGATCAACAAGGGAAACCTCCACTACCACTCGACGATCAGGGGCAACGACGTGGTCGCCCGCCTGTCGCGCGCGATCGAGCAGATGACGCTCACGCTGCAGGAGGGCGAGGAGGCCCACGAGGCGCTCAGCGCCAAGGAGAACGAATTCCGCGAGGCGAGCAAGCTCCAGGAGGCGCTCCTGCCGGCCAAGCTGCCGGTCGTGGAGGGCTTCGAGATCGACGCCACGCACGTGACCGGGCACAACGACGGCAGCAGCTTCTACGACGCCGTCCCGCTCGGCGAGGGCCGGCTCGCCCTGGTCGTCGCGTCGAGCTCGGGCCGGGGCATCCTCGGCGCCCTCGTCGCGGCGATGGGGCGCGCCTTCCTCCACGCCCAGCTCCGCCTCGTGCGCGACGCGCGCAAGGCGATGGTCGCGACCAACCGCTGGCTGGCCCAGGGCATGATCAAGGGCCTCAACCTGACCGTGCAGTGCGCCGTCCTCGACCCCGATGCCGGGCGGGCGACGGTCTACGTGGCCGGCCACCGGGCCCCGTTCCTGGCCTGCCGGGCCGGCGAGATCTCGGTCGTGCACGGCGAGGGCCTGGCGATCGGGCTCGACAAGGGCAAGGTCTTCGAGACCAGGCTCGAGGAGGTCCAGGTCGACATGCCGGCCGGCACGCGGATCGTCATGACGACGGCCGGGACCTACGAGAACGAGGATGCCGACGGGCAGCCGATCGGCGTCGACGCCTTCCAGGAGCTCGTGCGCAAGCACGCGCCCAAGAACTCGGGCGCCTTCCTGCACCTCGTGCACCACGCGCTCGACGAGCTGGTCGGCAGCGAGGAGCGCGAGCGCGACTTCACGATCGTGACCGCCAAGCGCATGGTCTGAGCCCGCGGAGGGGGGCGTTGGGACGCAGCATCGGCGAGTTCCAGAGGCTGATCGAGGCCATCTACTACGAGCGCGACGCCGGCCGCGGGCGCGACGGCACGCTGCTGTGGTTCGTCGAGGAGGTCGGGGAGCTCGTGCGGGCGCTCCGGCGCGACGAGCGCGAGAACCTCGAGGAGGAGTTCGGCGACGTCCTGGCCTGGCTCGTCAGCCTGGCCTCGATCTCCGGCGTCGACCTCGAGGCGGTCGCCTTCGCCAAGTACGGAGGAGGCTGCCCGCGCTGCCGCGCGACGCCCTGCGGCTGCCCGCAGGGGGGCTGATGCGCTTCGCGAGCGTCGCCCTCGACCTGCCCCTGACCAAGGAGTTCACGTACAGGGTCCCGGGGCCCCTGCTCGGGCGGGTCGACCGCGGCAGCCGCGTACGGGTCCCGTTCGGCAAGCGCCTGCTGTCCGGCGTCGTCGTCGGCCTCGGCGAGGAGAGCGGCGTGCCGGCCGACAAGCTGCGCGAGCTGCAGCACTGCTTCGAGGAGATCCCGCGCCTGCCGCCGGAGGTCCTGGCGTTCACCCGGGCCATGGCGGAGGAGTACGCCTGCTCGTGGGGCACGGCCCTCGAGGCCGCCCTGCCCGGCTCGCTCAAGCGGCGGCCGAGCCGGACGCTCCCGGCCCTGTCGCTGGCGCGCCCGCTCGGCGACGTCGAGGACGCCCTGCACGAGCTCGAGGACGCCGCGCCCAAGCGCGCCCGCGCCCTGCGCGCCGTCGTCGAGCTCGGCTCGCCCGCGCCCCTGGCCGAGCTGCGCCGGCGCACCGGCCTGTCGTCCAGCCCGTTCGACACGCTCGTCCGCCAGGGCTGGCTCGCGCGCAGCCGAGTCCTGCAGGACGACGAGCTCCTCGCCGAGTCGCGCGGCCTCGAGCACGCGCCGCGCCACGAGCCGACCGCCGAGCAGGCGGCGGCCGTCGAGGCCGTGGTCGCTGACCTGCGCGCCGGGCGGCCCGGCACCTCGCTGCTGTGGGGGGTGACCGGCAGCGGCAAGACCGAGGTCTACCTCCGCATCCTCGAGCAGGTCGTCGCGATGGGGAAGGGCGCGATCATCCTCGTGCCCGAGATCTCGCTGACGCCGCAGACGGTCGGACGGTTCCTGTCGCGCTTCCCCGAGGTCGCGGTCCTGCACAGCTCGCTCAGCGACGCGACGAGGGCGCGGCAGTGGCTGCGGCTGGCCCGCGGGGAGCTCCGCATCGTCGTCGGCGCCCGCTCGGCCCTGTTCGCCCCGGTCCGCGACCTGGGCCTCGTCGTCGTCGACGAGGAGCACGAGCCGAGCTACAAGCAGCAGAGCCGCCCGCGCTACCACGCCCGCGAGATGGCCGTCCTGCGCGGCCGCCTCGAGGGGGCCGCGGTCGTGCTGGGCTCGGCGACGCCGAGCCTGGAGTCGTGGCACCGGGCCCGGACCGGCGACTACCGGCTGCTGCGGCTCACGAGCCGGGTCGGCGGGGCCAGGATGCCCCGGACGCTGACCGTGGACATGCGGCACGAGAAGACGGTCAGGGTCCACGTCCCGCTGCTGTCCAAGCAGCTCGAGCGGCTCATGCGCGACCGGCTCGCGGCCGGGGGCCAGGCCCTCCTGTTCCTCAACCGCCGGGGCTTCGCGCCGGTCCTGTTCTGCAACGCCTGCGGCGAGGTCGTGCGCTGCCCTCACTGCGAGGTGCCGATGGTCTGGCACGTGCGCCGCGGGCGGCTCCTGTGCCACTACTGCCACGAGGAGCGGCGCCGGCCCGAGCTGTGCCCGTCCTGCGCCAGCAGCAGCCCGGTCCCGCTCGGCTCGGGCACCGAGCGCGTCGAGGACGTCGTGCGGGCGCGCTTCCCCGAGGTCGTGGTCGCGCGCATGGACTCCGACACGATGGCGCGGCGCGACAGCCACGAGAAGGTCCTGGCCGCGTTCCGGCGTCGCGAGATCGACGTCCTGATCGGCACGCAGATGATCGCCAAGGGCCTCGACTTCCCCGAGGTCACCCTGGTCGGCGTCGTGTCGGCCGACACCGGGCTGTACCTCCCGGACTTCCGCGCCTCCGAGCGCGTGTTCCAGCTCCTGTCGCAGGTCGCGGGCCGCGCCGGGCGCGGCGAGCGCGAGGGGCTGTGCGTCGTGCAGACCTCGTGCCCCGAGGCCCTGCCGATCGCCCGTGCGCTCGAGGGTGACTACGAGGGCTTCGCCGCGACCGAGCTCGAGGCGCGGGAGCGGCTCGGCTACCCGCCGTTCGGGCGGCTCGCGCGGATCGTCGTCGAGGGACCCGACCAGGCGCGCGCCTCCGCTCGCTGCAAGGAGCTTGCCAGCCGCCTCCGTGGCCGAGCGCCGTCCGTGACCGTGCTCGGACCGGCCCCGGCGCCCTTCGCCCGCCTCAAGGACCGCTGGCGGTTCCACGTCGTGCTGAAGTGCCCCGACGAGCGCACCTTCACGGCGCTGCGCCCCGAGCTCCAGGCCGTGTCCGAGGAGTCGGACCGACACCAACGGGTCCTCGTCGACGTCGACCCGACCTCGATGCTCTGACGGCGCGAGGTCCGACGTCCGAACCCGCTCCGGGGTATTCTTCGAGGTCGAAGCACCTCCCCCCGGTGTCCTCCCGACCCGCCAAGGTGCGCGACCGGGCTTGTGCTCACCCGATCCTGGTTGCACAATCCCGCGGTCCTCCGACGGAGGGCTTGGCCTCGACCGGGCACGCCCGGTCCGGCCGGTTGAAACTTGGGTGGGCCAACAGAGGTCATTGGACACTGTTGGTTTCCTGAAGCTGCAGCTTCAGATCCGCGGGGTGGGTGCCCGCGGAAATCGGACCGGTCTGAGCATGGGTGGACCGATCCGACCTCACAGACGAAGGCCCCGTCCCCTAGGGGGCGGGGTCTTCACCTTTTTCGGGGACCTTTTCCGACCGCCCGTTGCCTGACCCGCCCGCTGGAGTTTTGCTGCGCGGGTCGCGTTGGCGCCGGCACGTCGCGACATGCCCGCATGCCGCGCCCCCTCGCGCTCTGCAGGAGGCCCCGATGAATCCCCGTGCTCTCCTCGTCCTCGTGCTCGTCCTCGTCCTGGCCGGCGGCGGCTACCTCCTCCTGGGCCAGCAGGGCGACCGGGGGCCGGTCGTCACCGGGACGGGCGACACCCAGGGCCGAGGCGACGACCCCGCGGCCCGCACGGATGCCGTCGACGCGGAGCGAAACGGCAAGGACGGCGCCCCGGCCCGCACCGACGGCCGCGAGGCGATGGCCGAGGTGCCCGACGGGCCCGACGGCCGACGCGGAGCCGCAGCCGAGGTCGGCGAGGCCGTTCTGACGGCGCGCTTCGTCCAGCAAGGCGCCCCGATGGACGGGCTCACGGTCCGCCTGCGCGACGGCGCCGGCCGCAAGGTCGGCGAGGTCGAGACCGACGCCGACGGGCGCGTCCGCTTCGCGGACGTCGCCGCGGGGAGGCACCGCTTCGCCGTCGACGATCCCCGGGTTCCGCGCGGACAGGTCCTCGGCAGCTGCGTCGTGCCGACCAAGGGCGAGCTCGACCTCGGGGACATCGTCGTCGAGGTCCCCGCGCGGGTCCGCGGCGTCCTGCGCTCCAACAAGGGCGGGGTCGTGGCCGACGCCTCCGTCACGCTCGGCGTCGAGGACTTCTCGGACTTCCTGGGCTGGGGCTCGGAGCCGGGCGTGCGCAGCGACGCGCAGGGGCGCTTCGTCATCGAGCGGGTGCTGCCCGGGAGGACGTTCCTGCGCGTCGACGAGGGCGGCCACCAGCGGCTCGAGCGTGAGCTCGCGATCTCGCCGGGCGAGGACCTCGACCTCGGCACGATCACGCTCCAGGTCGGCAGGGCCCTCGAGGGTCTCGTCCTGGACCAGCAGAACCGGCCCGTCCCCGGAGCCCGCGTGCAGCCCGGCCTCGAGCTCGTGCGCGGCACGACCCGCGTGTTCGGCTACGCGCGGGCGCGGACGGTCACGACCGACGACGAGGGGCGCTTCGCCCTCGGCGGCCTCGGCGCGACCCTGCGGCTCCGCGTCGAGAAGGACGGCTTCCGTACGGTGGAGGACTTCGAGGTCGCGCCCGAGGCCCGCTTCGTGCGCATCCAGCTCTCGCCCGAGCGTGGCCTGACCGGCCGCGTGCTCGGGATCCCGGTGGGGGAGGGCACGCGGACGCGGGTCCACTGGGCCGAGTACCGGGACATGGCCGGCCAGGAGGTGTGGGCGCCCCGCGACCCGGTCGCCTGCGCTACCGACGGCAGCTTCCGCATCGCCGAGGCCGAGGACGGGCGCTTCCGGCTGTTCGCCGAGCTCGAGGGCCACGGCTTCTCCAAGTTCCAGGACGTCACCATGACCGGCCGCGCGCCGCGTCCGGTCGAGCTCGTGCTCGAGCCCGGCGGGGAGCTCGCCGTGCGCGTGACCGACGCCGCCGGCCAGCCGGTCGCCGACGTCCGCGTGCGCCTCGAGCTCGACGACCGGCCCGAGCTCGCGCCGGGCCGGAGGATCAGGCTGCGCGGCGAGCCGACCGTGCAGCGCAACGCGGTCTCGGACGCGGAGGGCATGGTCCGCTTCGGCGGCCTGTTCGAGGGCAAGGCGCGGCTCGTCGGGCGCCACCCCGACTACCTCGCGGCCGCGCAGGGTCTCGTGCTGGTCAAGGGCAGCCAGCAGGCCACGCTCGTGCTCGAGCAGGGCGGCTTCATCGAGGGCCGGGTCCTGGACGCCCAGGGCCACCCCTTCGCGGGCGCCGACGTCGCGTTCCGCGCGCTCGAGCGCGCCGACCCCGGCCCTGAGTGGGACGACCTCCAGGGTCCCGGCCGGACCGTCTCGGCGGCCGACGGGACCTACCGCAGCCGGGCCCTCCTTCCGGGGCGCTACGAGGTCTGGCTCAGCGAGGACCGGACGATCCAGGCCGGCGGCGCCCGCGTCATGATCGGCGAGGAGGAGGTCCGGCAGGAGGGCCTGCAGGAGGCGACGGTCCAGGCCGGCCGCGTCACGGCCGTCGACCTCAGCAAGGACCCGAGCGGCGCCCTCGCCGGGACGGTCAGCTTCCGCGGCCTCCCGGTCGAGAAGGCCCGCGTGTTCGCGTGGGCCACCAACACCGAGAGCTTCCACGCCAAGGAGACCCGGACCGACGACCAGGGCCGCTACCACTTCGACGACCTCGCGCCCGGGACCTGGAACTACTGCGCCAAGCCCGACCAGGGCGGCATCCCGACCCCGGTCAAGACCGTCGAGGTCAAGGTCGGCGTCGGCGACACGACGGCCGACATCGAGCTCGGCGGCGCGGTCCTGCGTGGCCGGGTCCGCATGGCCGGGGGCCTGCCCCTGCCCAAGGAGCTCGAGGCGGTCCTCGCCCAGGGCGGCGGCGGCGACCGGCCGCGCCGGGTCGCGATCATGCTGACGACGAACAACAGCGGGGACTCGGCCAAGAGCAAGATGACGATGCGGCCGGCCCCCGACCCCGAGCCGGTCCGCGTCGCCGCCGACGGGAGCTTCGTCATCGAGCGGGTCCCGGCCGGTGAGTGGCGGCTGTCGATCGAGGGCCAGGGCCAGGTCGTGTTCCTGCGGCGGCCCGTGACCCTGGAGCGCGACCAGGACCTCGACCTCGGCGTGCTCGAGCTGGAGCCGCTGTACCCGGTCGACCTCAAGGTCTTCGACGAGGACGGCAAGGCCCTCAACGTCGGTACGCTGTCGGCCTACCGCAAGGGCGAGCCCGGCGGGAGCGACGAGCGGGTCTTCGGCGGCCTGATCCAGGACGGGCACATCAAGATCCCCGGGCTCGCGGTCGGGGAGTACCGGCTGCGCTTCGCGCGGGTGTTCATGGGCGGCAGCCAGCCGACCGTGCCCCAGGAGGCCGACCTCCGGGTCGGCGCCGGCGGCACGACCGACCGCACGGAGCTCCGCCTCGAGAAGCGCTGAGGCGCGCGCCGGCCCGGCCGGGAAAGCCGTTGACAGCCCCCGGCCGCGTCCGCAAGGTCTCCGGGCTCGAATCCCGGAGACCGGTCATGTCCAGCCCGCGCAAGCCCGCCCGCATCGTGCTCGAGGACGGCACCGTCCTGCGCGGGCGGTCCTTCGGCGCCGAGGGGACCTCGGTCGGGGAGCTCGTGTTCAACACGGCCATGACCGGCTACCAGGAGGTCCTGACCGACCCGAGCTACCGCGGGCAGGTCGTGCTGTTCACCTACCCGCACATCGGCAACTACGGCATCAGCCCCGAGGACGATGAGTCGGCGCGGCCGTGGCTGTCCGGGATCCTGTGCCGCGAGGCCAGCCGCGTCACGTCGAGCCACCGCGCGGGGACCGGCCTGCCGGCCTACCTCGCCGAGCAGGGCGTCCTGGGGATCGAGGGCTTCGACACGCGGGCCCTGGTGCGCCGCGTGCGCGAGGGGGGCGAGCTCAAGGTCCTGCTGACGACCGACGACGAGCGCAGCGACGGGTCCCTGGTCGAGGAACTGCGCCAGGCGCCCGGCCTGCTCGGCCGCGACCTCGTCGCCGAGGTCACCGGCGCCGAGGCCCGGCCCTGGACGCGCGGCTACGAGGGGCGCTTCTCGCCCGACCTCGACGGCGCGCCGGCCGACGCCGCCCGGGTGCCGATCGTCGCCATCGACTGCGGCATCAAGCGCAACATCCTCCGCTCGCTGCACGAGATCGGCTTCGCCGTCCAGGTCGTGCCGGCGACGACGGGGGCCGACGAGATCCTCGCGCTCGGACCGCGGGGCCTGTTCCTGTCCAACGGCCCCGGCGACCCCGCCGCCGTCCCCTACGTCGTCGATACGGTGCGCCGCCTCGCCGTGGACCGCGAGCTCCCGACCTTCGGCATCTGCCTCGGGCACCAGATCCTGGCCCAGGTCCTCGGCGGCAGGACCTACAAGATGCGGTTCGGCCACCACGGCTCGAACCACCCCGTGCAGGAGCTGGCGACCGGCGAGATCGCGATCACGTCCCAGAACCACAGCTTCGCGGTCGACCGGGACAGCCTGCCGAGCGGCGTCGAGGTGACCCACGTCAACCTCAACGACGGCACGGTCGAGGGCCTGCGCCACGCGACGCTGCCGATCTGGTCGGTCCAGTACCACCCCGAGGCCGCGCCGGGTCCGCACGACGCCCTCGGCCTCTTCGTCCGCTGGCGCTCCCAGTTCGCCTGATCCGGGTCGGCTCTGGTCGGTCGCGTCGGTCAGCCGAGTCGAGTCGTCGACCGGGGTTCGGACGTCCCTGGTAATGCGCGGCTCGCACGGTCGAGCACTCCACCGCTCTCCGGACCACGCACATGGGACGTCCCTGTACTGGGAGTGATGCTCTCCTGGTCATGGGCGATTGGACCCCATCGCCGGCCCGAGGACGGGGCCTGCAACGGACCGTGAGTCCTCACGCGTCGTCGGTCACCGGGGACATCGCGCTGGGCCCCCCTGACGGGATGGAGAGCTGGAAGTTCAGGTGTGTAGCCCGGAAGGGAGTCGACTGCGCCGCGATGTCCCACGGATGCCCGACGACACGAGTGGAGCAACACTGCGTTGCAGGGGACGGTCCTCCGTGACGAACGACGTCCACACACGAGGCACGAGGGGCGTTCACTGCATGCCCGGGACGGCACTGCGCGATCGCACGACGCCTGTCCTCGGAACGGACCAGGACCTCATTGACCTGGACACGGTCTCGATCAACTCTCAACGCGATGACGTCGAGGACTCTCCGACACTCGATGACCCACCAGGATTCCGGTCCCGTCACAGGCATCCACCGCGCCACGCACGGGGATTGATCTCTCCAGAGCGGGATCCACATCATCGCGTCGATCACGGCTCCGGACTCGGTACCGGATGCGTCTCCGGTACCGGCTCCGTCTCCGGATGCGGCTCCGGATACGGTACCGGTACCGGCTCCGGTTCCGGTTCCGGATGCAGTTCCGGCTCCGGTTCCGGTTCCGGATGCGGTTCCGTCTCCGGTTCCGGTTCCGTCTCCGGTCCCGGCCCCGTCTCCGTTCACCTCACCGGTGTGTACCCCCGTCCGACCCATATCGACGCGCGCTGGACCACGATGCCGCCTTCCTCGACCTCGACCTCGCGGACGCGGGAGACGGACGAGAAGCAGCGGTTCATCGTGAGCTGGATCCACATGCTCGGGCCGTCGCGGTTCTGGCGCAGGACGACGATGGCCGTGCGGCCCGCGAGCTCCGCGGGCCGGGTCCAGAAGTCGTAGGCCAGCGCCGGGCCGCCGAACGTGTTCTCGGCGAGGACCGGCACGGTCGGCGGCCGGTCGGGCTCCTGACGGTGGATGCGCTCGAGCCAGTACGAGAGGGACGCGGTCTCGTTGACGCCCTCCGACGCGATGAAGTAGGCGCCTGGACCGTCCGACCCGCCGGTGACCTCGCGCTCGACCTCACGGACCGTCGCGGCGATCTTGTCCCAGCCGCTCCACCGGTTGCCCCACTGCCACGGCACGAGGTCGATCAGCGGCGAGGCGAGCGTCAGGAGCAGGACCGCGCCGGCGATGCCCGCGCCGGCCCGCGCCAGCCGCGGGTGGCGTCCGAGCGCGCCGTGCTCGTCGATCCAGAGCAGCGCGGCCGGGACCCACACGAGCCACGTGGGCAGCAGCCAGTTGAGCTTGACGGCCTGCCAGGGGCAGGTCAGCGCCATGACGGCGGCGCACGGCAGGCCGAAGGCCATGAACCAAAGGGCACGCGGGTCCTGCGCCTGCGCCCGCCAGAAGTGGCGGAACGCGGCCACGACGGCCGCGGCCAGGACGGGCGTGACGACGAGGAGCTGGCCGCCGACGAGCTGCGCGATCCCGTGCGGCAGCTTGAGCTCGGGGTGGGCGTCGATGCCGAGCTGGTAGCGGAACGAGACCCAGTCGTGGCGCTGGTTCCACAGCAGGACCGGCGTGAAGCACAGCGTCGCGACGACCAGGGCGAGCCACGGCCCCGGGCGCAGGAGCTGCCTGCGCATCTCCCGGTCGAGGGCCAGCACGACGAGCCCGCCGGGCAGGAGGAAGGCCGCGCTGTACTTGCTCAGCAGGGCGATCCCGGCGCCGAGGCCGGCGAGGAGCCACCAGCCGAGGGCACCGGCCCGCGCCCGCCACAGCGCCCACAGGCACAGCACCCAGCCGAAGGCCAACGGCGACTCGGTCATCGCGAGTCCGATGCCGAGGCCGAGGATCGGCACCGCCAGCATCGCCACGACCCAGAGGCGCAGGGTCGTCGGGCGCGCGCCCAGGTCGCGGAGCCACGCGAGCCCGACCAGGGTCGTCCCGAGGGCGAACACGAGGCCCATCGCGCGCAGGCCGAGGGTCCCGAGGCCGAACAGCGTGGTCCCGGCCCGGATCGCCCACGCGACCAACGGCGGGTGGTCGAAGTACGAGAGGTCGGGGTGGACCGAGTACGCCCAGTGGTAGGCCTCCTGGGCGAGGAGCGGGAACTCGACGGTCAGGAGGATCCGGACCGCGACCGTGGCCAGCAGCGGGGCGACGAGGCCCCTCCGGTCAGCGCAGGGCGCTGCGCGCATGGGCCTCGAGGTCGAGGGGGTCGGTGCGGCCGCGGGCGAGGTGCCACGCGCCGAGGCCGGCGACCATCGCGGCGTTGTCGCTGCACAGGTCGAGCGGCGGGAACACCAGGCGGCGGCCCGCGAGGCCGGGGTCGCGGTCGATGAGCTCCCGGAGCCGGGCGTTGCGCGCGACGCCGCCGCCGATCGAGACCGTGGCGACGTCGTGGCGCACGGCCGCGAGGGCGAGCTTGGCGACGAGGGTCTCGACGACGGCCTCCTGGTAGCTCGCCGCCAGGTCGGCCCGGGGCCGCGCGTCGAGCTCGGGCAGCTCGCGCTGCAGGCCCGGCCCGCGGAGGTGGTACAGGAGCGCCGTCTTGAGCCCCGAGAACGACACGTCGAGCCCCTCGCGGTCGAGGACGCCGCGCTTGAACCGGTGGGCGGCCGCGTCGCCCTCCCGCGCGCAGCGCTCGATCGCGGGGCCGCCGGGGTAGCCGAGGCCGAGCATGGCCGCGCCCTTGTCGAGGGCCTCGCCCGCCGCGTCGTCGATCGTGCCGCCGAGCTTGCGGACCCGCGTCGGGTCCTCGACGAGGTACAGGGCCGTGTGGCCGCCCGAGGCGACGAGGCCGAGCATCGGCAGGGCGAGCTCGGGCTCGGTCTGGAACGCCGCGAACAGGTGGGCCTCGAGGTGGTCGACGCCGACGAGCGGCCGGTCCAGCGACAGCGCCAGGGTCTTGGCGACCGAGAGCCCGACGAGGAGGCAGCCGATCAGCCCTGGGCGGTTGGTCACGGCGACCGCGTCGAGGTCGCCCGCGGTCAGCCCCGTGGCCTCGAGCGCGGCCTCGACCATCGGCAGCAGCCGCTCCATGTGGCTGCGGCCGGCGAGCTCCGGAACGACCCCCCATGGGGTGCGTGCAGCGCCACCTGGCTGTGCACGAGGTTGCACAGGATCTCGTGCGGTCCGCGGGTCACCGCGACCGCGGTCTCGTCGCACGAGGTCTCGATGCCGAGGACCAGCGGGCGTTCGGGCGGGGGAGTCATCGGGGACGGGCCTGCCGGGGGCCGGTGGCCCGATCCCGCGGCGCGCGCGCGGGGGTATAGTCGGCCCCGCGCGAGCGGGCGCCGTCGGCCGGCGGCCCGCGCGGACCCCGGCCGAGGAGCAACGTGGCCAGCATACTGGTCGTCGACGACCTGCCGAACAACCTGGCCCTGATCCAGCGCTACCTGAGCGACGGCGGGCACACGGTCCGGGTCGCCGGGGACGCCGAGGCGGCGTACGAGCTCGTCGCGCGCGGCGGGCGCTTCGACCTGTTCATCCTCGACGTGGTCCTGCCGGGCATGAGCGGCTTCGAGCTGTGCCAGCTGCTCCGGCAGCGCGAGGACACCCGGGACGCCCCGGTCATCTTCGTGACCGGCGAGCGCGGGGACCTGCCCGACCTGCTCGAGGGCTTCGCGTCCGGGGCCAACGACTTCCTGCAGAAGCCGGTCGACCGCCGCGAGCTCCTCGCCCGCGTCGACGTCATGCTGCGGCTCGTCGCCGCCCTCGGCGAGGCGCGGCGGGCCAACGAGCGCCTGACGCG
The DNA here is from genome assembly GCA_041398545.1 of Planctomycetota bacterium. Taxonomy (GTDB): domain Bacteria; phylum Planctomycetota; class UBA1135; order UBA1135; genus JAWKUM01. The sequence goes on from JAWKUM010000012.1 coordinate 80,534, forward strand.
CTCGGTCGCGGAGGGCACGCGCGCGCTCGAGCGCGCCCTCGACCGGCTGGCCGACAACCGCCGCCTGCTCGAGGACATGTTCGACCGCCTCCCGACCGCGGTCGTCGTGTTCGACGCGGACCGCCGGGTCGTCACGGCCAACGCCGAGGCCCACCGCCGCTTCGGGCCGGTGACGCCCGGGACGCCGCTCGCGCGGACGCCGCTGGCGCCGGTCCTCGGCGACGAGGAGCCGCGGGAGGGGCGGTTCCGCTGCGAGCTCGGCCTGCCCGACGCGGGCACGGCGAGCTTCGAGGCCGAGTGCCAGCGGATGGACGGGTCGGAGGAGCGCTGGCTGCTGACCCTGGCCGACCCCGGCCCGCGCGAGCGGCTGCTCGCGCAGGTCAGGGACCGGGAGCTCAGCGACCTCAGGCAGCGGGTCGAGGAGCTCAGCGGCGAGCTGCGCGGCCGCTACCGGATCGCCCGCATGGTCGCGGCCTCGCCGGCGATGCAGCGGATCACCGACACCGTCGACAAGCTGCGCGACCGGTGGGTGACCGTGCTGATCCGCGGCGAGAGCGGCACCGGCAAGGAGCTCGTCGCGCGCGCGATCCACTTCGACGGGGCGTTCAGCGACCGCCCCTTCGTGCCGGTCAACTGCGCCGCGATCCCCGGCGAGCTGTTCGAGAGCGAGCTGTTCGGGCACGTCAAGGGCGCGTTCACCGGCGCGCTCAGGGACGCCCCCGGGCTGATCGCCAAGGCCGAGGGGGGCACGCTGTTCCTCGACGAGGTCGGCGAGCTCGGCCTCGACGCCCAGACCAAGCTGCTGCGCTTCCTGCAGTCGGGCGAGGTCCGCGCGGTCGGCAGCCAGGAGACCCGCGTCCGCCGCTGCCGGCTGATCTGCGCGACCAACCGCGACCTCGCCGCGATGGTCGCCGACGGGAGCTTCCGCGAGGACCTCTATTACCGGATCGAGGGCGTGCAGGTCGAGATCCCGCCGCTCCGGGACCGGCCCGAGGACCTGCCGCTGCTCGTCGAGCGCCTCGTCCGCGAGGTCGGGATCGAGACCGGCCGGCGCGACGAGCTCCACGGCGTCAGCCGCGAGGCGATGCGGGCGCTCGAGGCCCACGACTGGCCCGGCAACGTGCGCGAGCTCGAGAACGTCTTCCGCCGGGCGATCAGCCTGTGCCCCGGGCCGCTGATCGAGCTCGAGGACCTCCCGGCCACGCTCCTCGGCGAGGGGCGGGCCGGCCCGCGCCTCGCCCCGCTCCGGCAGCTCGTGCCGTACCCCGCCGGCGAGCGGGAGGGCTTCGGCCGGCGGCGCCTCGACGCGGCCGCGATCCTCGCGGCCGTGGACGCCTGCGACGGGATCAAGACCGAGGCCGCGCGTCGGCTCGGGATCTCCCGGGCGACGCTGTACCGCAAGATCGAGGAGTTCGGCCTGCAGCAGCGGCTCAGCTGAGCGGCCGCGACTCCTCGTCGCACTGCTCCCGCGCGCGGCGCAGGGCGCGCCGGAACGCGACGGTGGCCCAGACGAGCGCGCCGACGACGACGGCCGCGCTGAGGATCAGGTACAGGGGGTCGCCCTTGTGCTCCTGCAGCCAGACGACCTCGCGCTCGAAGTGCAGCGTGGCCCAGGCCATGCCGAGGCCGCCGAGGAAGCCGCCGGCGGCGACGCAGAGGATCAGCCGGACGCGGTGCATGGCCAGGATCGCGCCGAGGAAGCTGCCGCCGATCGCGCCGGTCCCGGCGACCGGGAACAGCACGAACAGGACCACGCCGAACGTCGCGATGCGGCGGAAGCGGGGGAAGGCGCGCAGGACGAGGGCCGCGTCGCGGTTGGCGCGGTCGAGGAAGCGCCCGACCAGCGGGATGCCGTGGATCGCCTCGAGGCTGTACACGACGAGGAAGGCCGTGACCGTGTCCATGACCCCGATCACGAGCCCGAGGTCGTAGGGGGTGAACAGGCCCTTGTCGGCGTCGTAGACCCCCGGCAGCCCGGTCACGGCCAGGACCGGCAGGAACTTGCCGAGCGCGAAGAACGAGGCCGGGACGAGGGTGAACAGCGCCTTCGTCGGCCTGGGGTCGAGCAGGAGCCCGGCGACGATCAGGGTCGCGAGGCCGGCGACCACGCAGCCCAGGACGACGATCCGCTCCCGGTTGGTGACGTCGAAGGGGTTCAGCGGGTTGGCGGGGCGGGGCTCCGACATCGGCGGCACCGGGCGGTCCGCTGGAACATATCGGAGGGTCGGGTGCCTGCAAGGAACGCGGCGCCGCCTCGGGGCGGACCGCGCCGGAGGCTCAGCGGCCGACGCCGAGCGGCACGGTCACGGTCGTGCCGATCGAGGTCGACTGCGTCCGCGGGAGCTGGATCCGGACCTGGCCGGCCGGGCCGAGGCTCGTCGTCAGGGTGTCCATGCCGAGCAGGCGGCTCTGCTGGGCCCGCACCTCGATCGTGCCGAGGAACGAGTCCCGCGCGTGGACCCGGTGGTAGTCCTTCCAGAACCCGCGGGCCTTGAACCAGGCCCGCTCGGCCTCGTAGCCGAGCCGGGCCAGCTCCCCGCCGCGGACGAGGGCCTGGAACTCGTCCTTCGCCTTGCGCGAGGTGGCCTCGCCGGGGCCGACGAGCTTGTGGGCCAGGACCCTGAGCTGGCGGACCAGGCGCTTGCGGGCCGCCTCGGCCGCGCGGGCCGCGGCCTCCCGGGCCTTGGCCTCCGCGGCTGCCCTGGCCGCCTCCCGGGCCTCGGCTGCGGCGGCCTTGGCATCGGCCTCCGGCTGCTGGCCCGCGGCCTCGGGGGCGGGCTCCGGCCGGACCGGCTGCCCGGCCTGGGCCGGCAGGCCGGCCGCCAGGGCGGCGAAGGCACAGAGCTCGAGGAGGGCGCGCATCGGCACCCAGAATAGCCCGACCGGCCCCATGGGTACTGGTCCCCATCGGGGGGATGTGCCTAGGATCCTCGCCTCACCGCCTCGACTCCGAGGAGCGACTCCGCAGCGTCCCTGCTGTTCCACCCCCTCCGGCATGGAGGTCCAGGGACCGGCTCCGAGGAGCAAGTCTCCGGAGACAGGAACGATGCGTACGCACTGGATCATCAAGGGCGCGCTGGCCCTCCTCGTGTTCACCCCGCTGGCCCTCGCCCAGGAAGAGATGGGCGAGGCGCCCGCCGGCCAGGACATGGGCATCCCCAAGCCGGCCAAGGAGCTGGCCCGCTACAAGGCCCTCGAGGGCTGCTGGAAGGGCAAGGGCACCGTCGCGCCCGAGCCCGGCGCTCCCGCCGGGGAGTGGACCTCGGTCACCGAGACCAAGTGGGGCTACGACGGCCACTGGCTCGTCGAGAAGACCGTCATCTCGATGGAGAACATGCCCAAGCTGATGTTCAAGACGTTCTACGGCTGGGACGCCGAGCAGCACAAGTTCGTGTCCTACGGCATCGGCAACATGGGCGGCGTCTGCAAGGCCGAGATCGACTGGCTCTCCGACGGCCGCATGCTGACGACCAACCAGATGATCGAGCAGGGGCACCGCGTCGTCGACTCCGGCCTGTGCACCTGGGGCAAGAACGAGTGCACCTTCGTCATGAAGCGCTCGATCGACGGCGGCGACTTCTTCGTCCACGTCAAGGGGACCATGGAGAAGGTCGACGCGGTCGAGCTGCCGGCGGTCGACAACGCCTTCCCGATGCCGACGCCGCAGCCGGAGATGAAGCGGATCGCGGGCATGGTCGGCGACTACCAGATGGAGGCCACGATGATCATGGCCCCGGGCACGCCCGAGATGAAGATCAGCGCCACCGAGGCCGTGTCGCTCAAGTTCGACGGCAGCCTGATGCTGTTCAAGTCGACCGGCGACCCCGCCCCCGAGATGGGCGACTTCGTCTACCACGGGCTCGGCGCCATGGCCTGGAACCCGAACGAGAACCGCTACGACATGATCTACATCAACAACGTCGGCGAGGGCGGGCTCTACCACGGCCACTGGCTCGCCGACCAGAAGGCGCTCGTCATGAGCTTCGCCGGGACCTACCACGGCCAGCCCTGCGTCAACCAGGGCACCACGTACTGCGACGACGCCGGCAAGGTCAAGGGCTGCGAGAACTACATGATCATCGGTACGCACGAGCCGTACCGGGCCTTCAAGGGCACCTACACGCCCAAGCGGCAGGGCTGAGCCCACGCCCCGGCGCCCGCCGCTCCGCGGCGGCGGGCGCGTGGCCCGTCACGACCGCGTCGCCGACGGGACCCGGACCGTGAACCCACCGCGCAGGGTCTGCAAAGATCCTGCGCGTCCCGTACCGGGACGCCCCTTCACCGGCACTTCATTGTCGGAGTCGTCGCGCGGTTCCTAGCTTCCTCCGCTCCGCGCGTCCCGATGGACCGGGGCGCGCGCAAGGCAACCGACCTGCATCGAGGAAGCTCCATGAAGCCCACTTTCGTCGCGGCAGCCGCCGCCCTGTCCCTCGCCCTGGCACCCGCGCTGCCGGCGCAGAAGACCCCCGGCCACTTCGATCGGATCGCGTCGTTCGCGACCGACGGCGTCTGCGAGATCGTCAGCGCCACGGCCGACGGGATGACGCTGATCTACACGAACTCCGCCAAGGGGGAGCTCGGCGTCGTCGACATCAAGGACCCGACCAGGCCCAAGGCCGTGGCCACCGTCAAGGTCGACGGCGAGCCGACGAGCGTGTCGGTGTCCGGCACCCTCGCCCTGGCGACGGTCTGGGCCGACAAGCACGAGGAGGGCAAGCTGCCGCCCGAGTTCCTGCCCGGCCACCTGTACGTCATCGACCTGGCCAGCCCGGCCTCGCCCAAGGTCCTGGGCAAGATCGACATCGGCTGGCACCCCGACAGCGTCAAGGCCACGCTGGTCGGCGGCAAGCTCGTCGGCGTCATCGCGATCGAGAACGAGCCCGTCATCGTCGACGACAAGGGCCTCGTGACCGACGACGACCGCCCCGGCCACCCCAAGGACGTCGGCCCGGCCGGCTACATCCAGGTCGTGACCGTCGACACCGGCACCGTCGGCAACTCCAAGGTCGTGGACGTCCTGCTGCCCAAGGCCGACCTCGAGAAGGCCGGGATGCTCTACCCGTCCGACCCGCAGCCCGAGTTCGTCGACATCCACGGGACGACCGCCGCGGTCTCGGTGCAGGAGAGCAACGGCATCGCGATCGTCGACATCAGCGACCCGGCCAAGCCCTCGCTGACCCGGGTGTTCAGCCTCGGCGTGTCGGCGAACCAGCGCGCCGACCTCGACGACAACGACGACATCCGGTACGTCGAGACCTATCCCAAGGACGTCGACGGGGTCAAGTACGACATCCCGACCGACGGCGGCGGCAAGCAGGTCGCCCCGGGCTCCCGGTTCCCCGACTCCGTCGCCTTCAGCCCGGACGGCAAGACGATCTTCAGCGCCGACGAGGGTGAGCTCGACTACACCGGCGGCCGCGGCTGCAGCGCCTGGTCCGTCGACGGCAAGCAGGTCTGGGACGACAAGGGCCTGACCGAGGCCGTGTCGATCCACTACAGCCACTACCCCGACGGCCGCTCCGACGCCAAGGGCACCGAGATCGAGGGCGTCACGACGGCGACGTTCGGCAAGAAGGACTTCGCGTTCTACCTGTCCGAGCGCGGCTCGTTCATGGCCGTCTGGGACATCACCGGCGGCACGCCCCGGTTCGTCCAGCTCATCGCCACCGGCATCGCCCCCGAGGACGTCGTCGCGATCCCGAGCCGCAGCCTGGTCGTGGCCGCCAACGAGGACTCGGGCACCCTGACGATCTTCGAGGGCCGCCCCGGCCCGTACCGCCCCTCGCGCAGCCAGCCCGTCCTGTACGGCTGGAAGCCCTGGGCCGCGATCTCCGGCCTGACCCCGACCCGCTGGGGCAGCGACCTCTTCGGCGTGCCGGACAACGCCCTGCCGACCTGGATCTACCACATCGACACCGGCCGCTCGTTCGCCCGGGTCACGCCGATCGCCCGCGTCACGCGCGACGGAAAGCCGTTCGACTACGACGGCGAGGGCATCGTCAACGACACCTCCTGCCTGGCGGGGTGGTGGCACCCGTGGTTCGGCGGCTGGTGGATCGCCAGCGAGGGTGACGCCAGCTCCAACCCCAACCTGCTCGTGCAGGTCTCGGCCTGGGGCAAGGTCATGACCGAGATCCAGCTGCCCAACGCGATCGATCCCGCCGCCGACGCCAAGCTGCCGGGCAAGGCCCAGGGCGCGGCCGGCGGCCAGAAGATCCGCAGCAACGGCTTCGAGGGTGTGACGCTCTCGAGCGACGGCAACTACGCCTTCGCGGCCGTCCAGCGCGACTTCGCCAACGAGTTCCCGACCGGCAAGCGCTACACGCGCATCGCCCGCTACGACCTGCGGCAGCTCAAGACGGCGGCCCAAAGGGCCAAGCTCTGCGACGGCGTCCGCTGCGGCGGCGCCTGGGATTTCTTCTTCCTCGAGCTCGACTCCAACGACGGCGACAACTGGGCCGGCCTGTCCGAGATCATCAACCTCGGCAACGACCGGTTCCTCGTCATTGAGCGTGACAAGGGCATCGGCGTCGGCTCGACGCTCAAGAAGCTCTACGCGTTCTCGCTCGACGGCCTCGAGCCGGACGCGGACGGCAAGCCCGACGCCTCCGACACGGTCAAGAAGGTCCTGGCCCTCGACGTGGTCCAGGAGTTCTCCCCGTTCGAGAAGATCGAGGGCCTGGCCCTGTCGCGCCGCGGCTCGATGTGGGTCGGCCTCGACAACGACGGCGGCGAGGTCGAGCCCCGCCTGATCGAGTTCACCAAGTTCAAGAACCCGCTCGGCAAGGGCAAGAAGTGAGCTGAGGACCGGGCTCGGCGCGCCCGCGCCGGGCCCGATCCCACCTGCCTCGCCCCGGGGGGCGTCCGCAGCCGCGGGCGTCCCCCGGTCGCGTCCCCGGGTCGCCGCTCAAGTGTCCTGCCGTCCTAGTCCGATAGGACGGTCGTGCTCGACCTGCGGATAGACCCTGCCTCGCACGTGCCGCCGTCCGTCCAGCTCGTGGACGCGGTCCTGGACGCCGTGGCATCGGGGCTGCTGCTGGCCGGCGACCGGCTCCCGAGCGTCCGCAACGCCGCCGTCCAGGCCCTGGTCAACCCCAACACGGTGGCCAAGGCCTGGAAGGAGCTGGAGCGGCTCGGGGTCGTCGTCGCGCGCAACGGCTCCGGCGTCTACGTCCGCGCCCAGGGCGGGGGCGAGGCCCAGGAGCTGCGTCGGTCGGCGACGCTGACGGCCTTCGACCGGGCCGCCGTCGAGGCCCTGCGGGCCGGGCACGGGGAGCGGGAACTGCTTGACCGGCTGCGGGGCCTGGTGGCCGAGGCGCAGCCGGCGGGAGGGGAGCGATGAGCGACGTGTTCGAGGCTGTGGGGTTGCGGCGGGACTTCGGCCGCAAGCGGGTCCTGCGCGGGGTCGACCTCGACCTCGCGCCGGGGGAGTGCACGGTGCTCCTGGGCCGCAACGGCGAGGGCAAGAGCACGCTGCTGCGCCTGGCGCTGGGCGTGCTGCGGCCGACGGCCGGCGCGCTCCGCGTCGCCGGCGCCGACCCGACCCGCGCGCCCGACGAGGTCCGCCGGCGCGTCGGCTACGTGCCGGACACGCCCGACGGCTTCGCGTGGATGACGCTCGCCGAGCTGCTGCGCTTCGCCGGCGCCCACTACCCGACCTGGAGCCCCGCGCGCGCCCAGGACCTCGCCGCGCGCTTCGCGGTGCCCCTGGACACGCGCCTGCGCGCCCTGTCCCGCGGCCAGGGCATGAAGGCCATGCTGGTCCTGGCGCTCGCGAGCGAGCCCAGGCTGCTGCTGCTCGACGAGCCCTTCGCCGGCCTCGACCCCGTCGTCCGCGACGAGGTGCTCCAGGTCGTCGTGTCCTCCCTGCGCGAGGAGGGCCGCACGGTCCTCTGCGCGACCCACGAGCTCGAGGTCGCGGCCCGGATCGCCGACCGCGTCGCCGTGCTCGAGGGCGGGCGCATCGTGGCCCACGGCAGCCTGGCCGAGGTCCTCGGCGAGGACGAGCCAGGGGCCGTGCCGCAGAAGCTGCGCCGGATCATGGCGGCCTGCGCCGAGGGGGAGGGGGTCCGATGCTGATCGCCCACCTGGCCAAGGAGTGGCGGGGGCAACCCCAGCTGCGCGCGATGTGCGCGGCCGTCCTGCTGGTCCTGCCGGCGCTGGCCGCCTGGCTGCTGCCGGACACCGGGATCGCCCGGCTGCCTTGGTTCGCGATCGCGGTCCTGGTCGGTGCCGTCGTGCTCGGCACCGAGCTCGTCGGCGGCGAGGCGCGGCGCGGCCAGCTCGACTTCCTGGCGCGGCTGCCGGGGGCGCTGCGGCAGACCATGAGGGCCAAGCTGTGCGTTCTCGCTGGCGGGATTCTCGTACTTGCCGGCATCGGCTACGTCGCGGAGTTGCTCGTAGCGTCGTTGGTCGCACCTGAGCCAGGGGAAGCGCTGCCGCTGCCTTGGCCCATGCTGCTATGGAGCCTCGTCCTCGGCCTCTGGCTCCTTGCGACGTCATGCTGGTGGCCTGCAACCCTGACGTCGCTCGTGACTGTGCTGCTGATCCCCGGCCTCCTTCTGTGCACACCGCTCCTCCTGTTCAGCATGAGCTTCCCCGGCATCGAGCCCGTGCCCGGCCTGAAGGTGCTGGCCCAGGACCTGCTCGGCTGGTCCTCGGCCTGGATCCACTTGTCCGTCTACGGGGCGGTTTGCGGCCTGGTCCTGGCGATCCTCGGCTTCCGTCGGGTCCTGGCCCGACCGCGGGAGAGCCGGGCGTACGGGACCTGGTTCGCGACCGGCGCCCTGGCCTTCATGCCGTTGTGGATCCTGGGTGGGACCGACCTGTGGCGCTGGTTCCACGTCGACCCCAAGGCCTCCGACACCTTGATCCAGGAGGTCCAGGTCGGTCCGGGTCACCGCTATGCGTTCGTCGATCTGTACCGGGCGCGTAACCCCGATGGCAGGGTCCAGGTCGCGTACTCTGTCTTGGTCGAGCTCGGGTCTGGCGCATGGCGACAGGTAGGCGCACCCCAGAGCTGGTGGATGACGCCTTCCACCTTGGACAACGGGATCAGCTGGTGTCCAGGCATCGGCCCGACACCGGCCCTGCTGCGCGCCCAGTGCTCATTGTCGGGAAAGCAGCTCGTCGACCCACAGGAGCTCGTGGATGCGGAGACGGCCGAGGTCCTCGCGACCGGAGTGCGGTATCACTTCGAAGACGTCCCGGAAGGCCTCCTCGACTCGGTTGCCCTCGCTTCGACCCCATACCGCAGCAGGTCCGGAGCGACGTTCCACGTCCTCGGTGACCGGCTCTGGATCGTCGACGCCGAGGGTCGGCGCGGGGAGCTGCCATGGTCACAGGGAGACTACCCCCTGTACCCGATCGGACACGGATTCCGGATCGTCAACAAACCCGCGGGGGGGATCACGTGGCGGTACTACGACCTCGGTCGAAGGATGGTGCATGAGCCCCCCAAGTCGATCCAACCCGAGTTGATCCGTGAGGGAGCCTGGCTCTGCGGACTGATCGGCAAGGCTGAAGGAGACGTCGGACCCTCCGATCACCTCAGGCTCTACTGGCCCGAGACCGGCGCCGTGGAGCCGGTCCACGGCCTGGACCCGAACGATCGGCTGGGGCCCTTGCTGCAGGACGAGCGGGTCGTGGTGTACCGGAGCGGCGGGTCGGACCTCTGGTTGCTCGATCCGGAAACCGGTGAGCGGACCTCCCTCGGATTGCCTTCGCTCGGCGCTGTCCCCATCCACCGGGTCCTCGGTCCGGCCCTGATCCGTTCTCCGGTGTCCGTACGGACACCGGGAGGTGCAGAGGTCATCCAGATCGACTTCGAGGACGGGAGCTCCTGCCTCGCCAGACTCTTGGACGGGGGCCTCGCGCTGACGCCGACGGTGAACGAACGGATCCAGCTCGTCTCCTTCCTCGATGACGACACCGCCATCGTCATCGTGGGCAGGAAGACGCTCGAGCGCATGCGCTTCGGTCGGTCCGGTAGAGAGATCCTGTTCCCACGCTAGACTGAGGCGCGTTCCCGGCGTGGGCCGGGACGGTCCTCGTCTACAGGAAGTGCTGATGAAGCAGATCGCGCTCCTGATCCTGGCCGGGGTCGTCGTCAGCGCGGCGACGGCCTGGACGACCGTGCTGCTGATCGGTCCCGATCGGGGCAGGGTCGTGGGCTCGGGTGGGGACGGGGCTGACCAGCGCGGCAGCGTCGACGGCCCGCCGGTCGACCCGGTCGTGAGCCCGGGCGCGGACCTCGGCCCCGAGCTCGACCTCCTGCGTCAGGACCTCGCGGAGCTGAGGCTGCGCATCGAGCGGCTCGAGGGCCGCACGCAGCGGCTGCCGATCTCCGTGCCGCCCGGCGACACGGTCGGTGGACCGCGGACCGCGGCGCCGGGCGCCGCGTCCCCGGAAGTCACCGAGCTCAGGGCCCAGGTCGCCGAGGCCCTCGAGGACATCCGCAAGCAGGAGGCCGTGCAGAAGGTCCAGGCCGACCTGTCCCGGCGCTCGGCGCAGATCGACGAACGGCTCGCGGGCATGACCAAGTGGCTCGGCCTCGACGGCGTCCAGGCCGCGCGGCTGCGGGCGATCCTGGTCACCAAGGACGAGCAGGACCGGCAGCTGGTCAAGCAGTGGGAGGACGGCGTCGACCCGCAGGTCCTCGGCGAAACCAAGCGCACCAACCACGAGACCTGGTTGATCTCGATCGAGCAACTGCTGACGCCGGACCAGCTCGAGACCTTCCGGACCAAGTTCCGTCCGCCCGCCGAGGAGCCCGGCGGAGGCAAGGGCGGGAAGTAGCCTCGCCGCCCCAGATGAGGGAAGAGGGGGCGGATTACCGCTCCCTGATGGGAGGACTATCTGAGCTGGAGTAGCCCTGGCCCAGGGGTACTTCGGCTCCTTCGTATCCCCATGCGGTAGCGCGTCAGCCCCTCTGACCCTCCGCCCGACCTGTGCCATCGGCACGGAGGTTGCCCATGATCCGGCTCGCTCTTCCCGTCCTCGCGCTCGGCGCCCTGGTCGTCCCTCACGTCATCGCCCAGGCCAAGGTCACGATGATCAGCCCCAAGCTGGGCATCACGAAGGACGACTACTACGCGGAGAACATGCCCTACAGCTGGTACGCGACCAGATACCAGCAGGTGCACGACGCCGGGAGCTTCGACAACCCCGGCCTGGCACGGCTCAGGTCCCTGACATATCGGATGCCGTATCCGCGGCAGGGAGGAGAGGCCGTCGAAGTGGCGATCTGGCTCTCCTGGACTCCCAAGGGCATCGACTCCCGGAGCTGCTCCAGCAACTTCGCGACCAACATCGACGCCGCCACCCGGAGGCTCGTGCTCAAGCGGGCCAAGATCTACCTGCCGAGCACCTCGTACACCAACGAATGGAGCTTCCGTCTGCCGTTCGACAGCGGTGTGAGCTTCCTCTACGGAGGGCTCCTGGCCCGCAACCTCCTCATCGAGACGAGGAGCTACGGGAACGACCAGGGCGGTGTCCCCTTCAATCATCCGTTGGACCTTTGGCGGCTACGGGGCACGAGCACCCGGACCGGCAGCTACCCAGGCTGCTATTCGAGCAATCGGACGAGGCCGACCGTCCTCCACACCTCTACGCCCGAGGAGTACCTCGTCCCGGGAAGCACCGGGCACGGTAGCTGGGGAGTGTCCTGGGTCCCGTCCATCCCCGCCGTCCTCACGATCGGGGGGACACCCCTGAACCTGCCGATGCCCGGCTCGAGCTGCGAGATCGCCAACGACATCCTGGTCGCGGTGCCCGGGACGACGCGCGGTCCGACATGGGAGGGGGATTACTTCGTGCCGCTCCCGATCCCCAACGATCCCGGACTCGGTGGGGTGACCTTCCTGACCCAGATGTTCTTCATGGACAAGGCAGCGAATCAGCTGGGCATCACGTCCACCGCAGGTCTGACGAACCGGATCGCGACGGTTCCCCCAGCATCCGTCAGCCGGATCTACGCCTACGACACGTCGGGGAAGGTCGGACCGGACAAGCAGACGACCGGTACCATCGACGATCACTCGGGCCTGATGGTCCTCCTGTCCAACTGAGGTCCTTCAACCCAAGCCCGGGCCCGTGCCCTCGGGGACCCGAGCTCGGTCGAAGGGACCGGGCCGCCTACCGCGGCCGCAGCACCCAGAAGTCCTGCAGCAGGGACAGGCTGGCCGGGACGTGGCCGACGACCTCGACGTGCGAGGCCCACTCCTCCGCGACGAAGTCCGCCGTCAGGAAGGTCTGTCCGTAGTCCCGCTCGACGCCGTCCATGCTCCGGATCCGCTCCGCGGGCAGGGCGTGGAACAGGAACCCCTCGGCCTGCAGCCGCGCCATGTAGTCGGGGACCTGCGCCGGCGCGACCCGGAAGGCCTCGCGGTGCTCGGCGCTGTGGCCGAGGACCCAGACCGCGAAGGGCCCGAAGGTCGTCAGCAGCAGCCGCCCGTCGGGCCGGCAGACGCGGGCCAGCTCGCGCAGCCAGGCGAGGTTGGAGGCGCGGTTGAGGTGCGAGAACACCGACAGCGCGTAGACGAGGTCGAAGCTGTCGTCGGCGAACGGCAGCGGGGGCCGCGTCCCGGTCGCGTGGTAGTCGCCCTCGAGGTTGGCCGCGCACCAGTCGATGCTGGCCCGGCGGACGTCGCAGCCGGTCACGCGGGCGCCCGGCAGGGCCGTCGGGAACCAGCGCAGCACGCGACCGCAGCCGCAGCCGAAGTCGAGCACGGAGCCGATCGAGGTCCAGGGCCGGCCGCCGAGCCAGTCCCACAGCGAGCGCAGCGCCTCGAGGTCCTCGGTCGCGGTCCACAGGTGCGACTGCTCGGTCGCGCCGCCGCAGGCCGTGCGCCGGTACTCGAGCGGCGGGACCGGCGGCCAGAACCTTCCGAGCCGCTCGGGGTACTCGAGCACGCCGCTGGTCGCGGCCCAGCGCACGAGGCCCGGGCCCTCGGGATCGGAATACGCCTCCTGCAGGTCGGGGCGCTCACCCCAGAGCGCGGCGAGCGAAGCCCCGAAGGCCGGGTCCGGCGGGCGCAGCATCGTCCCGACGTCCATGGTCGCAGTGTAACGGGAGGTCGGGCCGGAATCGGAGTGCTGCTCCACTTCGGCCCTGCTCTGCCGCACGGCTGCGGCCTATCATGCCGGCCACGAGGTGAAGCATGGCAGAGGCGAGCGACGTGGGCATCGTGATGGTCGTCAGGTTCCGGACGCGGCTGGACCCCGAGGAGCTCCAGCGCCGCTACCGGGCGCGCATGCCCCGCTTCCGCGAGCTGCCCGGGCTCGTCCAGAAGCACTACTTCCACGACGACGCGACCGACGAGTGGGGCGGCGTCTACCTGTGGGAGTCCGAGGAGGCGATGCAGGGCTACCTGACCTCCGACCTCCGCGCCAGCATCGCCGAGGCCTACGAGGTCGACGGCACCCCGCAGGTCCAGGTGCTGAGGGTCGTGGAGGACCTGCGCACCTGAACCCCTCCCGCCTGCAAGAGGTCCCGATGCTCCGCTCCCTCCTCCGCCTGGCGTTGGTCTCGCTCATCCTGGGTCCCGCGGCCATGGCCCAGACCGCCTCGTGGAGCTACGCGGGCACCTCGTGCCGGGACCTGTCCGGTGCGCCGACGTGGATCTACGCCCAGACCTATGCGGGCAGCCTGATCATCGGCTGGCAGGGCAACGCGGGCTCCGCGCAGCTCCTGATCGTGGGCACGCCGCTGAGCGGGCTCCCGGTCACGACGGGGTTCCTGCCGGGCTGCATCCTGTTCGTGAGCCCGATCGCGCTGCTGCCGGCGTCCCAGCTCCCCTTGCTGCTGCCGATCTACCACACGCAGCTCAAGCAGTACGGGTTCTCGGCCCAGTGGCTCTTCGTGCACACGCTCGCCCAGCCCCGCGGGGGCATCACGCTGCAGCTGTCGGACAGGGTCGACGTGCGGGTCTCGAAGTAGGAGACCCGGGACCGACGAAGGGCCGAGTGGTGGGCAGGGGCGGACTTGAACCGCCGACCCCAGCATTTTCAGTGCCACTCCGGGTGCTCCTGGCCGGGCCTGAAAATCTCTAAGTAATTATTCTACAACATGTTGTGGCGATCACCCTGAGCGGG
>JAWKUM010000013.1:0-91084 GCA_041398545.1 Planctomycetota bacterium
ACGCCGCCGCGCAAGGCCCAGCACTGGTTCGGACCCGAGCCGCCGAAGCGGAAGCTCGTCAGCGCGAAGGTGCCCTGCGTCGTCGCGTCGCTGCGCCAGACCTGCAGGTTGCCCTGGGTGTCCTTGGCCCAGAAGAACACCAGGTCGCCGGAGACGGTCAGCGTCTCGGGGCTCGAGTCGGCCGTGCCGGTCGCGAGGTCGCCGAGCCGCAGCGTGCCGTTGGCCGTGCCGTCGGTGTACCACGGCTCGACCCCTGCGATGCTGTCCTGGGCCGCGAAGACCGCGCCGTCACGGAACGGCACCGGCCGCGTGAACGGGTACAGGTCCGGACCGACGGTGTGCGTGCCCGAGGCCGTGCCGTCGCTGACCCACAGCCAGTCGAGGAGGTTCTTGTCCCAGGCGACGAACCAGAGCCTGCCGGCGTTGGAGAACAGGCCGCGCGGGTTGCCGCTCCCGGCCCCCGCGACGAGGTCGGCGACGAGGCCGGTGCCCTTGGTCGTGCCATCGGTCACGAAGAGCTCGCGGCCGATGCCGGGGACGTCGGCGCTGAAGTACACCTTGTCGAGGTGGCGGACCATACCGCTCGGGGAGCTGCTCGCGGTGCCCGGCGCGAGGTCCGCGAGCATGCTGGTCCCCGCTCGCGTCCCGTCGCTGATCCACAGCTCGTGGTCCTGCCCGTAGTTCGGGTACGTCCCGGCGATCAGCAGCCGGTCACCGAAGCGGAACAGCTCGGTCGGGAGGATCGGGTGCACGCCGACGGTGCCCTTGACCGTGCCGTCGGTGCGGAACAGGAAGTCGTTGCTGCTCTGCTGGCGCCCGACGAAGTAGAGGCCCGGGCCGAAGCCGGCCGAGACCAGCGGCTGGTTGAGGTTCACGGGGCTGTCGAAGCCCTGGAGGGTGGCGGTCCCCGCCCGGGTGCCGTCGGTCAGGCGCATCCACCTGCCGACCCCGAACGCGACGAGGGCGAAGCCCGGGGTCCGTCCGACGATCCTCGCGATGCTGCCGCTCGGGATGCCGTAGCCGAAGCCGGGGATCTTCGCCGTGCCCTGGGCCGTGCCGTCGCTGAGCCAGAACTCGTCGCCGTTGGCCCTCCCCTGGACCAGCACGCGACCCTGGGCGGCGACCAGGGGCAGGAACGACGACACCACGGGCTTGCCGCTCGTCAGGAGCCGCAGCCCGTTGCCGTCCGCGGCGTAGAGCTGGGGTGAAGCGCTGCCGTCGTCGGCCGCGAGGAACGCGACCGTGCCGTCACCGACGATGGGGGAGGCCATGCCGTCGGCGCTGCCCTTGGCCACGTCGGCGAGCATGCGCGTGCCGGCCGTCGTGCCGTCGCTGAACCATGGCTCCCGTCCCGGGGCCGGGGTCGACGCGGAGAACACGACGCCGCCGTTGACCATGGCCAGGTCGGCGGGGTCCGAGGACCCGCCGCCCGCCGCGATGTCGGCGACGCGGCGCGTCCCGGTCGTGGAGCCGTCGCTGAACCAGAGCTCCGTCCCCGATGCGCTGTCGCTGCCGGCGAACATCAGCCCGCCGCCATGCTCCGCCGCGATGCGGTCGAGCCGGAAGGCGGGGCCGGGGCCCCAGCCGCCTTCCTGCTTGAGGAAGCGGGGCTGGGCGCTGACCGGGTCGATGCACCACAGGCCGCGCTTGCCGGCGCCGTCGTCGGCCGCGTAGTAGAGCAGGCCCGCGGTCGGCTTCCAGCCGAACAGGAAGCCCGCGCCGGTCGCGCTGCTCGCCGTCACGTCGAACAGCGGCCTGGTGCCGGGCGTGGTCCCGTCGCTGGTGTAGACCTTGTCTCCGGCGCTCGTGTGGAGCACGAAGAACAGGCGGCCGTTCCAGACCACGAGCTCGCGGACGTCACTCGAGCCCGACCCGACCGTCAGGTCGGCCAGGAGCCCGGTCCCCGCGGTCGTGCCGTCGCTGATCCACGGCTCGCGGCCGTTGGTCGGGTCCCGCCCGACGAACGCGACGTACTTGCCCAGGATGGCGGGCCGGATCACCTCGCCACCGAGCTGTGCCAGGACCCGACCCGAGTCCTCCGTGCCGTCGGACCAGCACAGGTAGCTCGGGCCCGTGCCCGTCGTCGCGATGCAGACCGCGAACCCCGAGCCGCTCTCCCCGGGGAACCACAGGCCGGCGACGCCGGCCGGGTTGCGGCGCATCAGGAAGCGCCGCTCACCGGTCTTGGCGTCGAGCGCGATCCAGGAGGCCTGCCGGGCATAGGAGGGCCCGGGGCCGTTCGAGAACTCGCCGAGGATGAAGCTCTGGCCGAGGGAGCCGTGGCTGAAGAGCTCCTCGAGCGGCCAGGATGACCGCTGGGGAGTCGAGTCGTTGAGCAGCTCGGGCTGGGTGCCCTGGGCCGCGAGGACGCCGGCGCAGAGCATGGTGGCGCCGAGGAGGGTGGGAGAGCGTTGCATGAGGGACCTCCGCTGGGTGGCCTCCGGGGCGGCCGGGAGGATACCAACGATCCCGAACCTACGCTGGCGAGGGGGACAGGGGGCAGGGGTGGTCGGGCCCACTTCCCCGGAGGTTCACGGCTAGGATCCTGGCCATGACCGACCTCGAGGTCCGCCCGCTGACCCCCGACCTCGTGCCCGACTTCTTCCGCCTGCACGCCGAGCGGCACGGCTGCGGGTGGTGCTGCTGCGTGGCCTGGCACGTGCCGACCTGGGACGGCTGGGGGGAGCGCGGCGCGGCCCGGAACCGCGCGCTCCGGCAGGGCCTGTTCGACGGCGGTGAGCTCGACGGCTACCTCCTGTACCAGGCCGGCGAGCCGGTGGCCTGGGCCCAGGTCGGGCGCCGCGACCGGCTGCCCAAGCTCGTCGCCGGCTTCGGCCTCGAGCCGGAGCCCGGGGTCTGGGCGCTGAGCTGCCTGCTCGTGCGCCCCGACCGCCGCCGGCAGGGCCTGGCCCGGCGCCTCGTCGAGGACGTCGTTGCCGACCTGCGCGCGCGCGGCGTCGCGCGCCTGCAGGCGTTCCCCAAGAACGCCGACGACCTCGACGACGGCGAGGTCTGGACCGGGCCGCGGGGCCTCTATGCTGCGCTCGGCTTCGAGCTCCGCCGGCCGGGCGAGCCGCGCTCGGTCTGGGAGCTCGCGCTGCACCGCTGAGCTCCGGAGGAACGATCGACCCGACCGCGCTGCTGCTCGTCCTGACGGCCTTCTTCGGGGCCGTGCTGTCGGGCTTCCTCGGCATGGCCGGCGGGGTGCTGCTGTTCGGGGTCATGCTGCTGACCGGCATGGAGCCGGTCGTCGCGATCCCGGTCCACGCAGCCGTGCAGATCATGTCCAACGGCACCCGCGTGTTCGCGCTGCGGCAGCACGTCCACTGGCACCGCGCGCGGATCTTCGTCGTGGCCTCGCTGCCGTTCCCGGCGCTGGGCCTGTGGATCGCCGGCGGGCTCAGCGCCGAGGCGATCAAGGTCTCGATCGGCGCGATGATCCTGCTGATGTTCCTCGGCCCGCGGCGGAGCCTGGCCGAGCTGCCGGAGCGCTGGGCGTTCGGGATCGCCGGCGTGCTCAGCGGGACGCTCGGCGTCGTCGTCGGCGCCTTCGGGCCGCTGCTGTCCCTGTTCTTCCTGCGCCCGGACTGGGGCCGCCACGCGATCATCTCGACCCAGGCCGTCGTCCAGACCTGGGGCCACCTGCAGAAGCTCATCGCCTTCGCGATCGTCGGCCTCTACGACGCCCGCTACCGCGGCGCGCTGTTCGCCGACCTCTGGCTCGTCGTGCCGATGGCCCTCGTCACGATCCTCGGCACCTACGTCGGCCGCTACCTGCTCGGCCGCCTCAGCGAGAAGCAGTTCCGCGTGATCTACCTCGGCGTGCTCGTGCTCCTCGCGGTCCGCCTGCTGCTGGCCCCGCTGCTCGACTGAGGGCACGGGCCCCTGTCCGTCAGCGGTACTTGCGGCGGATCTCGAGCAGGGTCGGCTCGTGGTAGCGCTTGTCCGCGAGCATCTTGTCGAGGTCGGCCTCGTAGCCGGCGCGCAGGCTCCGGCTCGAGGCCAGGAGGGCGGCGAGGTACCAGGCGTGGAGCTCGTCTTCGTCGGTCGCGGCGAGGCGCCGGGCGAGCATGTCGACGAGGTCGAGCCGGGCGGCCCCGAGCTCGGCCAGGCCGTGCAGGGCCGCGATCAGGACCTCGCGGCCGGGCGCGCCCGGCGCGGCGGGCGCGGCGGTGGCGGGGGTGGCGGGGGCGGCGTCGACGACCCTGGTCAGGACCTCGAGGGCGTCGTCGGCCCCGATCGCCCCGTACACGTTGAGGGCCGTGGCCCGGCACAGGCGGTCGCCGAACAGGGTCGCGACCTCGGGCGCGCAGGGCTTGCCCGGCCGGCGGAGCTCGAGGAGGGCCTCGAGGGCCGGCATGCGCACGTTGACGCGCTGGTCGCCGAGGGCCTCGCGCAGCAGGGCGACGGCCGCGACGCCGCCCTCGCGCGCGGCGAAGCGGGCCTCGTCGACCGGGCGCAGCTGGAACTCGTCGAAGTCGCGCAGCAGCAGCCACCACTCGCGCTGGGCCAGGTAGTCGCGCTCGGCGCGATCGTCCGGCGCGCCGTCGCCTGCGGCCTCGTGCCCGCCGCCGTTCTCCGGGGCCGGCGCGCCGCCCGCCGGGGCGGTCGCCGGCCGGTCCGCGACGCCGGTCTCGCGCCAGTTGCGCTCGTGCAGCCTGGCCTTGGCCAGGAGGCCGTCCCAGCCCTCGCTCTCGTCGTACGGGGTTCCGCAGGTCCCGACGATGCGGATCAGGGACGGCCCGGCGCGCTCGACCCAGGCCGGGTCGCCGACCCAGGCCAGGAGGCGCGACAGGCCGGCGAGGTTGCCGTGGATCGCGAGCGTCTCGAACACGGCGGCGAGGACCTCGGGGTCCTCCTCGTAGAACTCGCGGATGCGGACGAGCAGGCGCGGCACGGCGTGCGGCGCGTCGAGCTCGCCGAGCCGGCGCACGCACCACAGGCGGACGAGGCGGTTCTCGTCGGTGAGGTGGCGCAGGCAGAAGCCGACGACCGCCGGTGCGTCGTAGTCGGCGATCATCGTCAGCGCGCGCAGCTCGTCGTCCGGCGGGTTTGACGGCAGCTCGAGGAAGGCCGCCAGCGCCGCCAGCGCCGCCGGGCGGTCCTGCATGAGCTGGTCCCGGGCCTCGGCCGCGTAGCGGGCCATGCGCCGCGAGCTCGTCGTCGCGGTCGCCCACTTGTCGACGAGCTCGGCGCGCCGCGCGTCGTCGAGCGCCGGCAGCGGCGCGTCGTAGGCGGTGGCCGGGACCCGCGCGAAGCGCTCGGCCCAGCGGGCCAGCACGTCCGCGCCGGCGTAGGTCCCGACCGCCGGGAGCGGGCTCGACGTCGCGCCGCCGGCCTGCTGCGCCTGGGCCTGCTTCCCGTCGCCGGCGCCGACGTCGGCGGGCTCCTCGCGGCCGCAGGACGGCAGCGACAGGAACAGCAGCATGGACGCGGGGCCGAGGATCCGCGCGCGGCTCACAGCTCGAACCGCCTCTCGTCGAGCACCGACGCGTCGTCGTCCTCGACGAACGGGGTCAGCTTGTAGAGCAGCCGGACCTGCAGGACCTTGCCGGCCCCGTCGGCCGGGACGGGGATCTCGCCCTTCCAGGTCTCGCCGGCGGGGAGCTGGGTGTTGGGGCCCGGGTCGCCGCGGTACGGCTGGCGGAAGCGGTAGAGCCGCGTGAACGCGAGCTCGGCCCCGGGCTTGTCGAGCCCGTCGGGCGCGACGACGCGCCACACGATGTCGACGGCGCGGTGCCGCTCCTCGGTCGGGAAGTTGTGGCCGCAGCCGACGTTCTCGAACTCGACCGCGAGCCTGTCGTCCTTGCGCTCGACGCGCAGCTCGCCGCCCTTCTTGAGCGTCGCCAGGTCGTGGGCGCCGAGCCAGCGGTGGTCGAGGCCCTTGCGGCCGCCGGCGCGCTCGACCTCGGGCATGTGGCAGGTGTTGCAGGTGACGCCGTCCTTGGCGAAGCGCGAGGCCCGCCACTGGTCGGTCGTCAGGTGCTGGTTGTGGCACGACTCGCAGAGCTCGACCTTGACCGAGTCGGCCGAGGCGACCGGCATGCAGCCCTTGTCGCTGGCGTGGCGGCCGGCGATGCGCCCCTGCGGGTCGAGGTGGCAGGACAGGCAGTCGACGCCCTCGTCGGGCCGCTCCTGGCGGAAGATCGTGCGCTGCCCCACGCCCGAGACCAGGATCGGCACCGGCAGGTGGCAGGTGCGGCACTCCTTCTGGGCGAAGTCGTCGCTGAGCTTGCGGACCTCGGGGTTGGTGTACGAGATCGCGTGGTGGCTGGCCTCCCACTCGGCGTAGAGCTCGGCGTGGCAGCCCTTGCACTGCCGCGACGACGTGAACACCGGCGGCTGCGCGCCACCCTGGGCCGTCAGGGCCGCCGCGCCGCCGTCCCCGGCGGTGCCGTCGGCGTCCACGGGGTCCTTGCCGACCCACAGCGCGACGCCGGCGATGACGCCGGCGAGGCCGAGTCCCAGGGCGAACCGGACTGCTCCGCTCATGCTCCGATGTCCTCCTTCCTCCCGCGCACGAAGCGCGGCGCGCCCCGCAGGCGCAACCTGACCTCCTGACCGGGCCGCGTGTCGGGCCCGACCGCGAAGCGCAGGCGCTGGCCGCCGACGACGGCCTCGGCGACCGGGCCCTGCGCCGCCCGGAACACCTCGACGACCTGACAGGCCAGGCCCTCGTCGCCGGCGACGAGGTCGTGGGGCGTCAGCGCCAGCAGGTCGACGTGTCCGTTGGTCGAGCCCTGCGGGAGCTCGACCGTGGGGCCGCACAGCTCCCTGGCCAGGGCGGCGTGCTCGCCGTCCAGGTCGAGCAGGGCCGCGCCCTGCAGGAACCGCGCGCCGAAGGCCGTGCGTGGCCGCTCCTGGAGCTCGCCGGGCGTGCCCTGCTCGACGAGCCGGCCGGCCTCGAGCAGGACCAGCTCCTGGCCGAGCCGCATCGCCTCCTCGCGGTCGTGGGTCACGAACAGCATCGTCAGGCCGGTCTCCTCGCCGACCGCGACGAAGAGCCTCGCCAGGCCCTCCCTGAGGTGGGGGTCGACCGAGCGCAGCGGCTCGTCGAGCAGGAGCAGGCGGGGCCTCTGCGCCAGCGCGCGCGCCAGCGCGACCCGCTGCCCCTCGCCGCCGCTGAGCTCGCCCGGGAGGCGCTCGGCCTTGTCGGCCATGCCGACGCGCGCCAGCAGGGCCTCGGCCTCGGCGCGGGTCGAGCCGCCGGCGAAGGCGAGCTGGCGCCAGGCCGGGAGGTGGGGCCACAGCGCGAGGTTCTGGAACACCATGGCGACGCCGCGCCGCTCGGGCGCGAGCTCGCGGCCCGCGCCCGAGAACGTCTCGCCGTCGAACGAGATGGTCCCGGCCTCGGGGCGCTCGAGCCCGGCGACGAGCCGCAGCAGCGTCGTCTTGCCGCAGCCCGAGGGGCCGAGGAGGACCGTGCGGCGGCCGGCCTCGACGCGCAGGTCGAGGGGGCCGAGGGTGAACTGCTCGCGGCTGAACCGCAGACCCTTGATGTCGAGCGTCACGAGGTCGCCTCCCCGGTCTTGCCTGTCGCCAGCAGTCGCACGATCAGCGGTGCCGCGGCGCAGACGAGCAACATCAGCGACAGGGCCGCCGCCTTGTCCTCGTAGCCGAAGTGTACGGCGTTGCTGATCGGCCGCACGGCCATCGAGTTGCCGGCCTTGAGCAGGACGGCGAGGTCCAGCTCCCGCAGGCTCAGCAGCCAGGCGAGGATCCAGACCGAGCCGAGCGAGCCCGCGACCAGCGGCAGCCTGAGGCCCAGGAGCCGGGCCCCGGTCCCTCGGCCGGTCAGGACGCCGGCCTCCTCGAGCTCCCTGGGCACGCGGCGCCAGGCGTTGGCCAGGGCCAGCACGCCGAGCGGCAGGAACCGCGTCGCGTAGGCGGCCACGAGGGCCGCCGGCGACTCGTACAGGTCGGACAGCAGGCCGCCGCGGTTCCACAGCCGGATGAAGCCGACGCCGAGCAGGATCGCCGGCACCGCCAGCGTCGCCATCGTCAGGCCCTCGATCCACGGGCGCCGGCCGCGGGCCGAGTACCAGCCGAGCAGGCCGCCGAGGGCGATGACGACGAGGCCGACGAGCGCGGCCACGAGCAGCGTGTAGCCGAGGTTGCCGCCCCAGTCGGCCCAGGCCATGCGGAAGCTCTGCTTGACCACGTCGAGGCCCATCGGCTTGTTGGCCGTGGCGCCGGCCGTCCAGGCGGCCATGCGCCAGGTCGGGACGACGAGGCCGAGCGTGACCGGGGCCAGCGCCAGCAGCAGGGCCGGCCAGCGCCAGCGGCCGAGGCGGCGGACCGGCAGCGGCCGGAAGTCGCCGGCCAGGGTCACGAGGCTGCCGCGCCGCCGCGCGCGCAGGCACAGCCACGCGAACACGGCGCAGACCGCGATCAGCGGGACGCTGAACGCCGTCGCCTCGGCGGAGCGCAGCGAGCCCGGCAGGTCGGGCACGCTCCACTTGAGGAACACGGCCTCGGAGTAGACGCGCCAGGGCTTGCCCTTGACCGACAGGAACTCCGGCACGCCGTGCTCGGTGACGACGAAGACGAGCACGAGCAGGGCGCCGGCGAGGATGTCGGGCAGGACCTGGCGCAGCAGCATGCGCTCGGCCGCGCCGCGACCCCGGGCCAGCAGGCAGGCCTCGTACAGCCGCCCGTCGACCGAGCGGAGGCCGCGGGCCGTCAGGGCCAGCGTGAACGGCATGTGCGCGACGGCCATGACGAGGCCGATCACGACGAAGCCGCGCGCGTCGCAGAGGTCGGTGAAGGACGCGGCGACGAGGATCGGGGGGAACAGGATCGGCAGCAGGGCGGACATGCCGATCCAGCGCGCGCCGGGCATGTCGGTGCGGTTGCAGAGCCAGGCCGTGCCGGTGCCGAGCAGCACGGCCCACAGGGTCGCGCTCAGGCCGAGCAGCAGCGTGTTGCCGAGCATCTCCCAGTCGACCGCGGTCGACAGCACCGAGCCGTAGGCCTC
Organism: Planctomycetota bacterium; assembly: GCA_041398545.1. Taxonomy (GTDB): domain Bacteria; phylum Planctomycetota; class UBA1135; order UBA1135; genus JAWKUM01. The sequence continues at coordinate 8,978 of JAWKUM010000013.1, forward strand.
GAAGGCTCGGGCCGACGAAGCTCCGGCCGTCGGGCGGGTCGAGGATCGACAGGGTCAGGGCGAAGCTCTCGAGCAGGAGCAGGCCGATCGGGGCCAGGGCCAGGACGCCGAAGGCGCACAGGGCCAGGACCAGGGCGTGGGCTTTCGGGAAGGCATCGTGTAGCCAGCCGGACACTTCCTGGACCCCGGTCCGTGGGGGCTTCGCACAAGGCCTTGGCGGGCAAGGGCTTGGACCGGGAGCAGGCTGCGGGGCCGGTTCAGAGCATCAAGATCCGGGCCATCCCTGTCCATTCCCGACCCGACCGTCCGCGGATCTCCGTGACGCCCGGGCGGGCCTCCGGTTGAGCGGGCAGGCGCGGACCGCGCCCCGTCCGCCCGGCCGCGCCGGGCCCAGTCCGAGGAGGATCCCGATGACCACGACCCAGATCGCACCTGACCGCGTGCTGCCCGAGACCGGCGCCGCCGCGACCCAGTCCGTCCACTCCCTGCCGGCCCGCATCGCCGGCTTCACCTACGGCCTCGTCGTCTACCTCGCCTTCCTGGGCGTGTTCGCGGGCCTCGGCGTCTGGCTCAGCGGCCAGCTGCCGGCCTTCGGCATCGACCACGGCGGCTCGGCCCCGCTCGGCGTCGCCCTCGCCGTCAACCTGGGCTTCGTCCTGCTGTGGAGCGTGCAGCACCTCGTCATGGCCCGGAAGGGCTTCAAGCAGCGGATCACGAGGCTGATCCCCGCCGGCGTCGAGCGCTCGACGTTCATGCTGGCCGCGGTGTCGATCCTCGCCGGCATGATGCTGCTGTGGCAGCCGCTGCCCGAGGTCATCTGGAGCGTCGAGGCGCCGGCCGCCTGGTGGACGCTCGTCGGCCTGCAGGTCGCCGGCTGGCTCGGGGTCGTCTACACGACGTTCCTGATCGATCACTTCGAGCTGTTCGGGCTCAAGCAGGTCTGGGCCTTCCTGCGCGGCAGCGAGGTCAGGGAGCCCTCGTTCAAGATGCCGTGGCTCTACCGCAAGGTCCGCCACCCGATGATGACCTGCATGCTGTTCCTGTTCTGGGCCACCCCGACGATGACGCTCGGGCACATGGTCCTGGCCGCGGCGATGACCAAGTTCATCCTCATCGCCCTCGTCTTCGAGGAGCGCGACCTGATCGCCCGCCACGGCTTCGCCTACCGCAGCTACCGGGAGCGCACCCCCAAGCTGCTGCCCAAGCTGTTCTGAGCCTCGTGGGGCTCCGGCCGGTCCCGCCCCCGGACCGGCCGGCGCCTCACCACTCCCGCTTCTCGAGCGCCCCGAAGTGGGCGTCGATCCACTCGCCGGTCGCGACCGGGTCCCAGCGCACGGTCTTGATCTCCCCGACCTTGCGGACCCACTCCGGCCGCTCGACCGAGTCGCGGACGGGGATCTGCGCCGAGCGGGAGGCCGCGAGGTGGCGCTCGACGGCCGGCGACAGCAGGAAGTCGATCAGCCTGCGGCCGTTGTCCGGGTTGGGCCCGCCCTTGATCAGGCACACCGTGTTGGGGATCAGGAACGTGCCGGCGCCGCCCTCGCCCTGGTCGGGGAAGACCGCGGCGACCGGGAAGTTCTTCTCGCGCAGGGCGACGTTGAAGTCGTCGGTGTCGGTGAACCCGAAGGCGTAGGTGCCGTCGGAGACGAGCCGCATCGTCGCGCCGTTGGAGCGCTCGATCCCGACGCCGTTGGCCTTGAGCCCGTCGAGGAAGCGCGTCGCCTCCGCCTCCCCGAACGTCGCGAACAGGGCCGCGACGTGGGTCAGCGTCGTGCCCGTCACGGGCTTGGCCATCGTCGCCTTGCCGCGCCACCTGGCGTCGCAGAGGTCCCACATCGACGTCGGCCGCGCGGCCGGGTCGGGCAGGAGGTCGGTGTTGACGATCAGGATCCGGGCCCGCGCGGCGAAGCCGGTCCAGGCGCCGTCCGGCCCCTTGAACTGCGCCGGGATCTCCGCGGCGGCGGGGGAGGCGTAGGGCTCGAGCAGGCCCTTCTTCCACAGCCGCGCCGTGTGCACGACCTCGTTGTTCCAGAACACGTCGCAGCGCGGGTGGGCGGCCTCGTCGAACAGCTGCCGCACGAGGCCGACGGTCTTGTTGGCCTCGGTGTCGTAGACGGCCTCGATCCGGATGCCGAGGGCCTCCTCGGCCAGCTTGACGACCTCCTTGGCCGTGTTCTCGTCGGTCGAGCAGTACAGGACCACGCCCTTCCTGCCGCAGGACGGCAGCAGGGCGGCCATGGCAAGGAAGGAAGCGGCCAGGACGGGGTGCCTCATCGTGTCTCCGGGAAGGGATCGACGGGTCAGCTAACAAGTTCCGTGCCCAGGGGGCAAGCGGCCCGGGTCGGGGTATCGTGGCTGCGGACCCGCCTGGCCGCCGTGAAGCCCTCCGCCTCCTTCGATCCCTCAGACCCCGTCGAGGCCCTCGTCGCCGAGGTCCTGGCCGCCTCCGACGGCGACCACGACCGCGCGCTCGACGAGGCCTGCCGCTCGCACCCCGAGCTCGCCGACCGCCTGCGCTCGCAGGTCGACCTGCTCCGCCAGGCCGGCATGCTGTCCGGCGGGGGTAACGACGGGTTCCCCGAGCGCCTCGGGGCCTTCGTGCTCGAGGACCGGATCGGCGGCGGCGGCATGGGCATCGTCTACTCGGCGATCCAGGAGCCGCTGGGGCGCCGCGTCGCGCTCAAGCTCGTGCGGCCCGAGCACCTCTACTTCCCCGGCTCCAAGCAGCGGTTCCAGCGCGAGACCGAGGTCGTCGCGCGGCTGCAGCACCCGGGCATCGTCCCGATCTTCACGGTCGGCGAGGAGCACGGGATCCCGTACTTCGCGATGGAGCTCGTCGACGGCCGCTCGCTCGCGGCCGTGGTCGCCGAGCTTGAGGGGCACGAGGAGCCGCCGGAGCCGGGCGCGCTCGGGCTCGGCGGCCTGCGCCGCTGGTCGATGGCGGTGGCGGAGATCGGCCGGCAGGTCGCGCTGGCCCTGGCCCACGCCCACGAGCGCGGCGTCACGCACCGCGACGTCAAGCCGAGCAACGTGCTCGTGACCCCGGACGGCCGCGCGCTCCTGATCGACTTCGGGCTGGCCAGCGGCCAGGGCAGCGCGACCCTGACGCGGAGCGGCTCGCAGCCGGGGACGGTCGCGTACATGTCGCCGGAGCAGCTCCGCGGCGAGGCCGTCGACGCCCGCAGCGACGTGTATTCGCTCGGCGTGACCCTGTACGAGCTCTACACGCTGCGGCGCGCCTTCGACGCCGACTCGGACGCGGAGCTGCGCGAGCGCATCCTCGCGGGCCGCCCGCCGACGCTGTACGGGACAGGCGCGCCGCGCGACCTCGCGATCGTGCTCGAGAAGGCCATGGCCCCCGAGCCCGCCCGCCGCTACCAGAGCGCCGGCGAGCTCGCCGCCGACCTCGACCGGATCCTGCACCGCCTGCCGATCCTCGCGCGGCGGATCGGGCCGGTCGTGCGGGCGCGCCGCTTCCTCGAGCGCCACCCGGCCGTTGCCGTCGCCCTCGTCCTCGGCCTGCTGCTGGTCGTCGGCCTGCCGACCGCCCTGCTCGTGCAGGAGCGCGCGGCCAGCGCCCGCATCGCCAAGGAGGCCGAGGTCGCGCGCCGGGTCACGCGCTTCGTCCTCGACCTGTTCCGCGAGGCCGACCCCGCCCTGGCCCGCGGCCACACGCTGCCGGCGCGCACGGTGTTCGACCGCGGCGTCGCGCGCATGGACGTCGAGCTGGCCGACCAGCCCGAGGTCCGCGCCGAGCTGGCCTCGGTCGCCGGCGAGGTCTACTACAACCTCGGCCTGTTCCGGGACTCCGAGCCGCTCCTGCGCGAGGCCCTGAGGCTGCGCGGCGAGGTGCTCGGCCAGGGCGGGACCGAGATCGCGCGGGCCAAGCTCCTGCTGGCCCGGCTGCTGCACGAGCTCGGGCGCTTCGACGAGGCCGTCGCCCTGTACGAGGAGGCCCACCGCGAGCTCGTCGAGGACGAGGACACGCGAACGCTGGCGGCCGAGGCCGGGCTCGGCCTCGCCGTCGTCCTCGCCGAGAGCGGCAAGGAGGACGAGGCCCGCGAGCGCTTCGCGCGCCAGATCGCGGTGCTCGAGCAGCGCTTCCCCGAGGGCAGCCGGCAGCTCGCCCTCGCCCTCGGCAAGCAGGCCTCGTTCCTGCTCGACTTCGAGCACTACAAGACCGCGGAGCCGGTGTTCCGGCGGGCCTGGGACATGATCCGGGCGACGACGCCCGAGGACCACCCCGACCGCATCCGCATCGGCCTGTCGTACGCAATCTGCCTGTCGCGGGACCGCACGATCGGCGACGCCGGCCGCATCCTCGACGAGGTCCTGGCCCAGGCCGAGCGGATCTACGAGCCCGGCCACCCGATGCTCGCCGAGGTCCGGCTGACCTACGGCAACCTCCTCGTCGACCTGGATCAGCCGGTCAAGGCCGAGCCCCTGATCCGCCAGGCCCTCGAGGTCCAGCGGCAGATCTACCCCGAGCAGCACCCGGTCCGCATCAACGGCCTGCGCGTCGAGGGCTTCCTGCTGATCGCGCTCGGGCGCTACCCGGAGGCCGCCGAGAAGCTCGAGCGGGCGACCGAGCTGTACCGCGAGTTCCTGCCCGACGCGACCGAGGAGCTGGCCGACCTGCTCAACCTCCAGGCCGAGATCCGGTTCTACAACGGGCAGATCGACCGCGCCGAGGCCCTGGCCCGCGAGTCCCGCGAGCTGCACCGCACGCTGGCCCACGGCCGGCGTGACCACCTCGGCCGCTGCCTCGCCAACCTCGCGCGGATCCTCGCCGTGCGCGGCAAGCAGGCCGAGGCCGTGGCCGCGGCCAAGGAGGCGGTGACCCTGGCCCACGACTGGTTCGGCGAGGACCACGTGCAGTACGCGCGCGCGGTCGAGGCCCTGGCCAACACGTACCTGTTCTCGGCCCAGTGGCGGCTCGGCCGGGACGACCCGGAGTCGAAGGCGGAGTTCCTGGAGCTCGCCCGCGAGGGCGAGGCCAAGGCGCGCGAGGCCCTGGCGATCTACGCGCGCTCGATCGAGGGCGACCATAGCGGCAAGGCCTACTCGACGTTCCTGCTCGGCTGGGCCCTCAACCAGCAGGGCCGGCTGCCCGAGGCCGAGGAGGCCTCGCGGCAGTCGGTCGCGATGTTCGACCGCCTCGGCTTCGGCGACCACCCCAACCTGACGATCCCGCTGTCCGACCTCGGCGTCGCCATCGGCAGGCAGGGTCGCTACGACGAGGCCGCGACCTGCCTCGAGCGCAGCCTCGCGATCCGGCGCAAGACGCTGCCGCCGGACAGCAACTACCTCGCCCTGGCGATGTTCAACCTCGCCAGCCTGCGGGAGATGCAGAAGCGCTACGCGGACTCGGAGGCGCTGGTCTGGGAGTGCCTCGAGGTCCTCGGGCGGGCCAACCTGCGCGGCGACATCAAGGCCATCCGCGGCGTCGAGCTCCTGCTCAGGCACGCCAACCGCAAGCAGGACGACGGCAAGGAGCTGGGGGCCTTCCTCGAGCGCCTGCGCGGCTTCGCGGTCGCGCTGCTGCCCGAGGGCCACCGCGCGCTGGTCGAGATCGACCGGCGCCTGGCCCGGCTCGAGGAGGGCCGCTAGCCGTTGGGGGAGTCCCGGCCGCGGCTGGCGCTCGACGCCCTGCTGGTCACGCTCGTCGCCCTCGGGCTGTACCTGGCCTTCGGGCACGAGCTGTTCTTCAAGTTCGACGGCCAGCACCTCGTGCTGCGGCTCGTCGGCCGCGACCCGCACTACCCGCGGCACGTGCTCTACATGCCGCTGCTGATCGCCTTCGGCGACCTCTGCGACCACGTCGTCCGCCTCTCGCCGTACGAGAAGACCCGGGCCCTGTCGGCCGTGGGCACGGCGATCGCCGCGGGCTCGGTCGTCCTCGGCGCGGGCCTCCTGGGCCTCGGCCGCGGCCGGCGCCTCGCCGCGGGCCTGGCCTTCGCGCTGTGCCCGGCCGTGTTCCTGTTCGGGACCGTCGTCGAGATCCACGGCGCCTTCCTCGGCGTCGCCGGGCCGGCCTTCGTGCTGGCCTGCGCCCTGGGTCGGCCCAGGGCGGACCGGGCGGTCGAGCTCGTCCTCGCCCTCGCGTTCGGCGGGCTCTGCGGGCTGGCCACGCTGGTCCACGCGTCGGGCTTCCTGCTGCCGGGACTGCTGCTGCCCTGGGTCCTCGTCCGCCGCTGGGGCACGGGCCCGCTGGCGCTGCTGCGGCGCGAGGACCGCGCCGAGGGCCTCGGGCGCAGCGGCCTGCTCCTGGCAGCGGCCATGCTGCCCCACCTCCTGCTGTCGCTCTGGCTCGGCGACGTCTTCGGCGCGGCCGACTTCGTCGGCGAGGGCTTCCGCCACCCGCAGGGCCTCGGCTACCTGCCGGGCATCGTCTGGGCCGAGGGCCTCCTGCCGTTCCTGCCGCTCAGCCTCGTCGCCGCCCTGTGCCTTCTGCGCCCCGGCGCGCCGCGCCGCGAGGCCCTGGCCCTCGGCCTCGGCGTCGCGCCGTACCTGTGGTCGGCGCTCAGGCTCCTCGTCGGCGACACCGAGTTCGGCGCCTACCTCCTGCCCGCGGCCCTCGTCGCGGCCTGCCTCGCCGCGACGTACCTGCCGCGCCGCCTGCTGCCGGTCCTCGTCGTGCTCTGCGCCGTCGGCGCCGGCCTGGCCTGGCGCTGGCAGGCCGGGGCGACCGAGCGCTACCGGGTCCTGGCCGCCGACTGGGACCGCGCCCTGGGGCCGGACCAGGACCGCAGCATCGTGATCCTCGCCGACCCCGAGGCGCTCGGCGCGATCCTCGTCCACCTGCCGGGGGTGCGGATCTTCCCCGCCGACGAGCCGGCCAAGTACGACGGGGACGCCGTCCGGCGCGACTTCTGGCCGCCGGTCGAGGCCGGCATCCGCGACGAGCTCGCCCGGCGGCAACGCGTGTTCGTGACGCCGGGCGCGCTCGCGTTCTGGACCTCGCCGGTGTCCGACCCCCGTGGCGGCGGCCACGCCTTCGCGGCCCTGCTCGAGGCCACGTTCCGGCTCGAGGACCGCTCGACGCCCGCGGTCCCGCTGCGCGAGGTCCTGCCCCGGGACTGAGCGGCTCCGCTGCCAACCCGGCGCCGCCGGTGCCGTGCTTCATGGAAACTTCGCGAGGCGTCAGAAACCCGAGGGTAGGTTTCCTTCGGTCGGTGCTACGTTAGTGCTGTCCTCCCGACCCCGGAGGACAACCCGATAACTGGTCCACCTCGCGTCGGGCTCGGAGCGACCGATACCCATGGCGCTCCCCGGCGAAGAGGCTCGGCCGGCTCCGACCCGGATAGCGGGTATGTGAAGCCCGCGCGCCGAGGTGATCCATGACCGGAGAAGGCAGCGACCTCGAAGCGCTGCGCTCGAAGCTGCTCCCCCTGGCCTTGCTCGAGGCCGGGCAGGACGCAGAGGACATCCTGCACGAGGCGCTCCTGCGCTTCGTCCAGGAACGTCGCCGCCTCGAGGCCCTCGGTACGAAGATCCACCGGCCCTTGGCCTGGCTCCGCAAGGCGGTCATTCGCCGGGCCAGGCGCCATCAGGCCAGGACAGCCAGGATCTCACGCCGGTTCGACCGGGTCATGGAGATCGACCGTCTCGGACTCCCACCTAGGGACCGGGACGAGGAGAACGAAAAGCTGCGGACCCTGGAATGGATTTCCTGGATCCGCGCGCACGCTGAGGAACTCTGTGACGCACTCTCTCCACTTCTGACCGAGCTTCAGGCCGACGTCCTCGCACTCACGCTGAGGCCGGCAGGGCTCCAGACGGTCGAGCATGAGCTCGGCCGGGGGAAGTGGGAGATCGAGCGTGTCCTGCTGGCGGTCGCGAAAAGGATCCAGGGACGGTTTCCGCAAGGCATCCTTCCGGCCAACGCCCCTTGGAGCCGAAGCCCGAGATCGGCGAGGCCGGCTGCAATCCAACCGCTCAATCCCTCAGCTCGGGATGGCCTGAAAGGGCACGCTGCGGATGCAGACAAAAAGTGAGCAGTACATCTCCATGGCGGGCATTTGGTTACACCCCTCGAAGTAAATAATCCCTCCTTGTCCTTGTGGTTGCCGTCTCAATGCAGTCGGAGGAGCCATGGTGGTTCCCCTGCAGGAGACGGTGAAGGTGAAACAAGATACCAGCACCCTTGCGCAACCCTTGTGTACCGCGCAACCCGGGCGAGGCCGGTTCGGCCGCTACGCTCATTCCCTCGGCCTCGTGCTGCTGTTCTTCGCGGTCAGCGCGCCAGGCCTGCTCGCACAGACCCGCACCAGGTTCGTTTTCCACTACTACGTCGACCCGATCTACGGGGACGACGGAGAGGCGAGCGCGCGGAACCCCGGGTCGACCAGCCAACCGTTGCCTCTCTCTCAGCACAGCGCTCCAGCTTCGATCCCCGGCTACCTGCAACACGCCCCTTACTCGTTCCGCACGGTCACAGCCGCGATCAGCCACATCACGACCAACCTCGGGGCCATCCCGTGGACCAATCCCGACAACAGCCAGGTCGTGGACAAAGTCGTGATCCACTGTCTGCCCGGCCTCTACGGGCCCCTCACGCCTCCTCTGACGTCGGAGATCGACGCCTCCTCCGGTCTCCCGTGGAACGGGGAGACCTTTCCGATCACCCTCCCGGATCGGGTCAGCATCCAGGGCACATCGACCCTGGACACGATCTTCGATGCACGTGAGTTCGTGACCCACGTGTTCGCGGTCCGGAGCACGATCTTCCCGATCCAGCCGAGCCACCAGAAGAGCTTCATCGCCCATGTCCAGATCCGGGGCGCCCGGTCGAGCAGCGAGAACGGCGCGCCCAACGGCGCGGGGATCTTCATCGACGGCAATGAGGGCCCTGTCGACGTCCTGATCCACAACTGCATGATCGTCGACAACCACGTGGGTATAGCGATCGCTGACCCGCTGGAAGACCCAGGAGGGGAGTCGAGCCCGGTCATCGTCAACAACACGATCGCCTGGAACTGGATCGGGATCTGGAGTGGGGATCTCCTGACCGTCCAGCCTCCGCACGTAGGTCATGCCCGGCCGCGGATCCTCAACAACCTGATCGACACGTACCATCCCGCCTTTCCTTCGGCGGCAGCCAACGTCTCCTGCTTCGAGGGGGTACACCGTGACGACCTGGAGGTCTTCATGGGCGGAATGACATACCAGACCTTCAACGCGTGGGAAGGTCCGACCAGCCCGACCCGCCCCTACGGATGGGGCAACTTCCTCACCGGCGGCCAGTATCCGCCCGGTTGGCCGGTGACGACGACGAGAGCCCCGATCGTGATCGCGCCGATCGCCGGGGTTGCCGACATCACCCCGATCACCCTGGCCAAGACCTCGCCTCCCCAGGCGAGGGGGACTCTCTACGTCAACGACCTGTTCCGCAACCACGGCTACACGGACCTGTCTCCCCACGACTTCAGGCTGTCCTACTACACGACGCCCACGACCGCGATCGGCATCCTGGTCGATCAGGGGGCGCGCCCGGGCGGCGGCGCACCGTTCATCAATGGCGTTTCGTTTCGCAATGGGCGGGCCATCACCCAGAGCAGCGGCTGGGGTTTCACTACCGGTACGGGAGATGCCTACGATCTCGAGTTCGCAACGATGAACGTCGAGTCCTGGGACGGTGAGGGTTTCGGCAACATCCGGGGGTACCTCCGGATGGGCAACCCCGGGGGCACCTACTCCAACATCGACTACGGGGCCGATGACCTCGCCGACCTGATCATGGCCGGCTACATCCCGCGGACCCGCATCTTCAGCATGTGGGTGCCGAACGGCCCCATCGGCCCTCACTCCAACGTCTACTTCGTGGACGCGCCCAACCGGACCGTCCAGAACAACAACCAGGCTCCCCGGCCCCTGGTCAACGGCTGGATCGGCGAGAGCTGGACGATCGGCCAGCCGGTCAATAACGCCTGGTGGTATCAGGCCCAGGCCAACCCCAATCCACCAGCAGGGAGCCCGACCTCGAACTACACGGACGGGGTGTTCGGCAGTGTGAGACGTTTGGTTTTGACAGCTCAGCGTGGGCCGTTCACGCGAAATCTGCGGTGCGACTTCGCTCCTAGTGTACTGCTGTCCCTCAACCCTCTGTGGGCCATCCAACTTCATAACGATTTCGGTCAACCTACTTGGCCGATCGGGGTCTATGCATGTAACCCTTGGTGCAGCGGTGGATCCATCCCCGGCTACCCGACATGGAAGCGCCCCGATAACGGTTTCCTGTACTACAACCCCTCTGGCGGAGGATTGATGTATCAGGGATCCCCCGCATTCACGCAGGCGGGGATCCTGAACAGTCCTGGCAGCTATTTGAACCCCTCGGGAGGCACCGACTACCTGGACCCGATCATGGGCACGAGCCAGTTCGGCCCGTGGGGAGGCGGTCCGGCCCGGACCTACTACGAGACCAATACCATCGGGCCCGGGGACTCGATCGCGATCGACCCGATCCTCAACAGCGCCGAGCTCGGACTGCGCTACAACTGCCAGGTCCAGTATTCACAGAACCCGGCAGTCTGGTCCAACCTGCAGACATTCCTCGGGATCTGGATGGAGAACCCGATCAGCCTGACGGGCCCGGAAGGCCCCGCGCAGCAGAGCCTGGCAATGCCTGCTAAGGACCAGCAGGAGCTGCTGAAGAAGGTCCTCCAACGGCTCAGCGGCCTCAAGTAGTGGCTCGCCGGCATGGGCGGGGTTTCCCCGCCCCTGCCGGGCACTTCCTGGTCAAGTCATGAAGCTGATCGCCACTATGCTCGCTTTGATCGCATTGAGCGGTTCTGGTCGGGCACAGATCCGGTTCGAGCGGCTTCGGGGATTGGGCGAGGTGCAGATCGGGAGCTGGTCCGGACAGCTCTTCGGATCACTGGCTTGGGGGGACTTGGACGGAGACGGGGACCTGGATGCAGGAGGAGTCCTTGGTGGTACCCGTTCAAGGACAACACCGTTCCGATGGCGGTGGTCCTGCTCAATGATGGCTCCGGCCACTTCACCGATGTATCCGAGACCCATTCGCCGAGGACGGCCAACCCGAAGATGGTCTGGTTCAGGAAGGTGATGTTCGTCGATCTGGACCGGGACGGAGACCTGGACTGCGTGCAGGCCGCCTTGACCGGAGGGGACAAGAAGCTGGAGGACGCCAAGTACTTCACCAACGACGGCAAGGGGCGGTTCACCGACGCGACCACCAAGCTCAACCTCCCGTTCGGGGACCGGGCCGACGTCGCCGTCCTCGACGCCGACGGTGACGGCTATCCGGACCTCCTGTTCCTCAACCAGTTCCTGACCAGCGACCTCCAGCTCAACGACCGCAAGGGCGGCTTCGTGCCGGCCAAGGCAGGCGCCTTCCCGCTGTACGCCGGGACCCACCAGCGGGCCCTGACCGGCGACTTCGACCGGGACGGCGACGACGACGTCATCGTCGTGACCTACGACACGATCCCCAACCCCTACCTGCTCAACGACGGCAAGGGCAACTTCTCGCTCAACGCCAAGCTCACGTATCCGCTCGGCAACGAGCCGAGCACGGCCGGGGCGGTCGCGGACCTCGACGGGGACGGGGATCTGGACGTCGTCATCGGCAACGCCCGCGACGACAACGTGAACAGGCCCGACCGGATCCTGTGGAACGACGGCAAGGGCAACTTCACGGTCACCGACCTGCCGGGCCTGATCGACGGGTTCGGCCTCGGGCGCTCGACCCTGACGATACACCTCGGCGACCTGGACGATGATGGGGATGTTGACATCATCCTCGGCTACGTCGGGGGCAATCAGACCGTGCCGACGACGCGAATCTTCGAGAATCTGGACAAGGGGAGGTTCCAACTCATCGCGGCAGCCGGGTTCGTGGACGCGCACACTCGGTACCAGAACTTGGCCGACTTCGACCAGGATGGGGACCTGGATCTGTTCATGACCAAGTCCTTCGGCCTGATCTCTCCGGCACGCACCTGGATCAACGTCTCCCGCCAGCTCCACTTCCGCGAGCAGCCGGTGCTCGGCAAGACCCTGGCCCTGGACGTGTACTCGGCCAGGGCCCGCCAGGGCGTCGTGGTCTACGTCGGGCTCCAGGGCACGCAGATCCCGGTCGGGTCCTGGGGCACGTGGTGGATCCAGCCACAGACCATGGCCTTCGTCGGGTTGGCCAGCTTCCCGTTGCAGGGCGGCAAGCAGACGATCTCCCTCCCCATCCCCAACCTCCCCGCCCTCGCCGGCCTCGACCTCCACGCCCAGGCGCTCTACGTCGACTACCAGACCCAGGCCGTGCGCCTGTCGACCCTGATGCGCGAGCAGATCGCAAAGCCCTGACGAGGCCCACTCGAGCGGACGGGTCACCCGTACTGGATTCGGCCCGACCCCGGGTCATGGAGCACCCTGGGATGGAGCGGGGGTGCCTTCCGGCCCCTGCCGGGCGTACCCTGGTCGAGTCATGAAGCTGATCGCCACCATGCTCGCTTTGATCGCATTGAGCGGTTCTGGTCGGGCACAGATCCGGTTCGAGCGGCTGAGGGGGCTCGGTGAGGTGCAGATCGTGACCTGGACTGGTGAGCTCTTTGGGCAGCTAGCATGGGGAGACCTGGACGGTGATGGTTACCCGGATACTGGTGGAGTGCCGTTCGGGTCTCCCTTCAAGGACGGCACCGTGCCAATGGCGGTCGTATTGCTGAACGACGGTAAGCGCCCGGTAGACCCCACCCCCGCGTCCCGTCGGCGATCGGCCTCGGCCGGTTACGGGCTCAGATCGCTGCCTGCTCGGCGGCCCAGCCCCTGGGCGTGAGCCTGGCGATCTCGCTGCTCGGCGTCGTGCCGAGCCTTTCGAGCACCTCGCGCAGGTAGGCGAAGGGGTCCACGCCCAGCTCCCAGCAGCCGACGACCAGGGAGTACAGCGTCGCCGCACGCTCCCCTCCGGCCTCGCTGCCGGCGAAGAGCCAGTTCTTGCGGCCGACCGCCACCTGCCGCATGGCTCTCTCGGAGCGGTTGTTGTCGATCTCCAGCCGGCCGTTCTCGATGTAGCGACCCAATGCCGACCTGTGCCGCAGCATGTAGCCGATCGCCTTGCCGATCGGGCTCTGAGGCAGTACCTGGTCCTGTTCCGCTCCGAGCCAGTTGCATAGCTCCTCGAACAGCGGGTGGGACTCCGCCTGACGCAGGGCACGCCGCTCCTCGGCCGTCATGCCCTCGTCTTTCGCGTGCCGCTCGATCCCGTAAAGCTCCCGCAGGACCTGGACGGCGATGGCGCTGCGCTCTGGATCCACCTCCATCGCCTCGACGAAGCGTCGCCTGGCATGCGCCATGCACCCGACCTCGACGATCCGGCCGTCCTTATAGAGACTGTCGTACCCGCCGTAGGCGTCCGCCTGCAGATGACCCTCGTAGCCTTCGAGCACACGGGCCGGACCGTCCCGCGACCGCCCAGCCGTGAAGTCGAACAGGCAGTCTCCCTGCTCAGCACCGAGGTAGACCCACAAAAAGCCCCGCTTGCTGCCCTTCGGGTGGGCCCGGTCGAGCACCGTGATCGGCGTGTCGTCCGTCCGCACGTAGCCCGACGCAAGAGCCTGTCGCCTCACCTCGGCGACGACCGGGGAAAGCTCCACGGCGACGTCCCGGACCCAGTCGCCCATCGTCGACTCCGCGATCTCGACGCCCTGGCGGCGGTAGATGCCCGCCTGACGGTACAGCGGCAGGTGGTCGCGGTACTTCGCGGTCACGACCTGGGCCAGCAGGCCCTCGGCGGCCATGCCCTTGCCGATCGGCCGCGACGGCAAGGCCGGGACCGTGACCCCGGCCTCCTCATGCTTCCTGCAGACCAGCTTGGGCCGGACGATCTCGCGGATCACGAAACTCGCCGGCCGGTAGTCGAGCAGCTCGGTGATCTCCTCGCCGATCGCGACGCGCTCCTCCCCACAGCAGGGGCACAGACGCTCCTCGTCGCTCGGCTCGATGACCACCCGCTCCCGCGGCAGATCCCCGCGCAGTCTCGTGACACCCCGCCGGCGACGCTTCTTCCCTACCTCCTCGTACTCCTCGTCGGGAGCCTCGTCGACGTGCGGCGGCGGGACCGGCTCGGACTCCTCACCGGGAAACGGCAGCTCCGGATGACCTTCGTAGCGCTCGCTCCGACGGCCGTACTGCGCGTGCAGCAGCAGGCTCAGGCGGTGGAGGGCATCGGCGAGCTTGAGCTCGAGGGCGGCCTTGTCCCGCTCGAGCGTGGCGCACCTGAGGGCGACATCCTCGAAGGCGGCATGACTCGTCGCGAGCTCGACCTTCAGTCGTTCGATCTCCCGCGCGAGGTCGGTGCCGCTCTCCTCTCCCATGCCGCAGCTTGGACGATCGATGTCGCCTCGGTGTTCGTTCGGGGGCGGACTTTTTCCGCCGGACGCGCATACCAACGCTTCCGCCTCGTCTTGTCGAGTTCGATCCCGCCCAGGATCGCCGCCAGCTCGGCGTGGTCGAGACGGACCTTGACACCAGGCCCCGAAGGCCAGGGGAAGCGACCCTTCTCCAGCCGCTTGTGCAGGAGCCAGTACCCGCTCCCTTCCCAATACAGGATCTTGATGCGGTTGCCGGAGCGGTTGCAGAAGACGAACAGGTGACCGCTCAGCGGATCCTCGGCAAGGACCTCGCGGGTCAGCGCTGAAAGCCCGTCGATCGCCTTGCGCATGTCGGCAGGCTCCCGGGCCAAATAGATCCGGACCGACGGCGGCAGGCTCAGCACGATCCCCTCACGGCCTCGAGCACGAGGCGCAGGTCATCGGCGGCGACGCCTGCCGGCACCAGGATCCGGATGTCCGCGATCCGGATCTCGATCAAGGAGGCCGGGGGCGAAGTGGGCTGGGCGAGCTCGACCTCGACGAAGGGGCTTCGGGTACCAGGAGCCTGGCGGCCGTCGTCCCGCAGCCTGAGCTCGCGGCGCCACCAATACAGGGTGTGCGGCGACAGCCCGTGCTCGAGCGCGAAGTCCTTGATGCTGAGATCGCTGCGCTCCTGTTGGGACAGGAGCCTGCGGATCTCACGCTCGCGTGGGCTCCGGGTCCGGTGCATGCCGGACAGGATCCGCGATCACCCGGCAAGATCGCAGATGGGGTCTACCGGGCGCTTACGATGAACGTGGCCGACCGCTTTCGCACGATCAGCCCGAGCCCGGGCAGGTCGGTGTCCCACAGGGTGCACGGCTCGCCGAGGCGCCGGCGGATGGCGGCGGTGGTCAGCCGCAGCTTGTTCTCGGTCATCGTTGGCGGAGTCCGGTGGTCGTACGAGGTAGGAAATAGGTAGTACTTCGGCACCCGCGGTGGCCCGCTTGAGCCCGCGGCAGCCCGCTTGCCTGCCCACCTATCTCCTTGGCGCCGCCCGCGCAGACCCGCGCAGACCCGTGCAGACCCGCAGTGGCCCGGATGGCGGGTTTTGAACTGTCGATCCGGTGGTTGCGGGTTCGAGTCCCGTCGTCCTCGCCACAGAAGGCCCGTGATCCCGCGAGGGGTCGCGGGCCTCCTTCGTTCCTGGGGGAGCCAGGCAGGTCCTGGCGCCCGGGGTGTCGCGTCACTGCACGACGAGCGTGCGCTTGGCGTTGGCGCCGAGGAACGGCGGCGTGGTGCCGACGGCCTGCCAGTAGAACTCGAGGCCGACGAGCTTGGGGTCGTTGGGGACCGGCAGGTTGACCTCGCCGATCCCGGTCGCGCCGCAGACGCCGGCGAGGCCGAGGCCGAAGATCGACCCCGCGAGGTGGATGCCGCCCGGGCCGAAGCTCTGGGGCACGCGGGCGGTGCCGAGGAACAGGGCGAACGGCACGCTGGGGCCCCAGCTCGTCCGCAGGGTGTAGGTGTCGCCGGGGCGGGCCGCGTCGTTGGAGAACGTCGCGCCGAGGAACAGCTCGTCGGGGCCGAGGTCGGGGGCCTTGCCGGCGTGCACCGACAGGCGCGGCTCGGCGTCGTAGTCGTCGCCCAGCGTCGTGTCCGCGGCCAGGCCGCCGTCGATGCCCAGCGAGGTCGGGGCGAGGTGGAAGTCGTTGCCGCCGCGGTCGGCGTAGGTCTGGACGCCGACCTTGTTGCCGCCGAGGGTGCCGAGGTTGGCCTGCTGGACGAGGTTGTTGCCCCAGGAGTAGTTGGCGCCGGTCCCGAGCGCCGCGTCCGTCTTGTTCTTGAGGAACACGGAGTTGACGATCCGGTGTGTCGGGGCCACGCCGCCGGTGGCGAGCTGGTCGAAGATCGCCCCGTTGGTGATCCCGCCGCCGATGACGCGGTTGCCGATGTCGTACAGCAGGCAGTGCTCGATCCGCGTGCTCACGACGCCGCCCGAGGCGCTGGCCGCGAGGACCCCGAAGCGGACCGGCGAGCGCAGGTAGCTGGCCCGGATCGTCGCCCGGATCGTGCTCTGCGCCGCGGCGTCGAGCACGACGTTGCCGACGATGCCGTCGACCAGCGTGCTGCGCTCGACGTGGAGGTTGACCGAGGCCCGGCTCGTCGCGCCGGCGTGGACGTTGATGCATGACACGACGCCGGTCAGGCGGCAGCGCCGGACCGTCAGCAGCATCGGCGCCTGGAGGGTGACGTTGTGGTCGACCTCGACGCAGTTCTGCTGCGCGATCAGGCAGTCCTCGACCAGCAGGACACAGACCGTGGCCGTGGCCCGCGGCGCGACGTGCACACCCTGCACCATGTTGCCGGTGATCCTGAGGTTGCGCAGGGTCACGTTGCCGGCCCCGCGCGGCCGGATCTCGAACAGCGTCTGGTTGATCGGCGTCGTCTGGAACTGTGCGAGCCGGGCGCCCTGCACCGCCAGCGCCGGGTCGGACTCGACCGTGCAGGCGTCGGGCAGGCTGATCGGCCAGACCTCGCCGCTGCTCGGCGAATAGGCACCGGGCCGCAGGTAGAACGTCGCCGGGCCGGCCGCCGGCACCTGGGTCACGGCGAAGGTCAGCGTCTTGAACGGGGCCGTCGACGACCCGCCACCGACCTTGTCGATCCCGTTCACGGGGTCGACGTAGGTCTGCGCCGAGGCCGCGGCCGACACCCCGAGGGAGAGGGCGAGGAGGAGGGCGCGCATGGGCACAGGCTACTTCCCGACGGCCGACCCGACCACCCCGCGCCGGCCCAGGCGCAGGACGAGTCTCGTCCCTCCGCCGGTCGGTGGAGGGCGTGACCCGCGAGGTCGTCCTGCCGGCGCTCGGGTCACCGGCGACCTCGATCGAGGACGGCCGCTCGGGCCTGAAACCTTCCGGCCGCCTCATGGCGCCCGCGCCCCGTGGCTAAGATGCCGCGATGGTAAGCGTGCAGATCACGGGGAACCTCCAGCCGTTCTTCCCCGACCTGGCCGGCAGGACCGTCGACGTCGAGGCGTCCACGGTCGCCGAGGTCGTGCAGGAGCTCGAGCGGCGGGCCCCGGGCTTCGCGTTCTACGTCTGCGACGAGCTCGGCCGCCTTCGCCGGCACGTCAACGTGTTCATCGACAACGACCGGGTCCTGGACCGGACCGAGCTGAGCGACAGGGTCGAGGCCGCCTCGCGCGTGTTCATCGTCCAGGCGCTCAGCGGCGGCTGATCCCGAACCACCCCCCCGGAGACCACCCATGACCGACCCCATCCTCGTCGGGACCCGCAAGGGCACCTTCCTCGTCACCAAGAAGGGCGGGCGCTGGACGCCGCGGCTCGCCGGGCACGCCGGCGTCGGCGTCAACTTCGTCGCCCGCGACCCGAACTCCGGCGACCTGTGGGCCGCGCTCGGCCACGGCCACTGGGGCGCCAAGCTGTCGCGCTCGACCGACGGCGGCGAGACCTGGACCGACGCCGCCCAGGTCAAGTACCCCGAGGGCGCGCGCTACCTGGCCTGGCCGATGCCCGGCGAGGGGGACACGGACCCCTTCAACCCCGACAACATCACGGTCAAGGACGCGACCCTGCAGAAGCTGTGGGTGCTGGCCTTCGGCAAGCCCGGCCACATCTACGTCGGGACGATCCCGGGCGGCCTGTTCGTCAGCCAGGACTGCGGCGAGACCTTCGGGCTGCTGCGCTCCCTGTGGGACCACGAGTCCCGCGGCGGGGACCTCGGCGACGGCAAGGGCACCGGCATGACCCACTGGTTCGGGACGCCGGCGGCCGAGGGCGGGGACTTCTCGCCCGGGATCCACTCGGTCCTCGTCGACCCCAAGGACCCGGAGCGCATGTTCGTCGGCATCTCGACGGCCGGCGTGCTCGGCTCGACCGACGGCGGCAGGACGTGGCGGAGCCGCAACAAGGGCCTGATCATGGAGTACAGCCCCGAGCCGGAGGGCGAGTGGGGCCACGACCCGCACTACGTGACCCTGTGCCCGGGCCAGCCCGAGCACATGTGGCAGCAGAACCACTGCGGCGTGTTCTACAGCGCGGACGGGGCCGAGACCTGGACCAAGGTCAGCGCCCCCGACGCCGGCGTGCACTACGGCTTCCCGATCGCCGTCGACGAGGCCGACGGCCGCGTGGCCTGGGTCGTGCCCGGCAAGGCCGACGTGCAGCGCATGGCGATCGACGGCGGCCTGTTCGTCGCGCGCACCGACGACGGCGGCAGGAGCTGGACGCAGTTCCGTGAGGGCCTGCCCCAGGACAACGCCTGGGACGTCGTCTACCGCCACGCGCTGGGCAACAAGGGCGACGCCCTGGCCTTCGGCTCCACGACCGGCAACCTCTACGTCAGCGAGGACCGCGGCGAGACCTGGCAGACGGTCGCCAACAACCTCCCGCCGGTCTACAGCGTGCGCTTCGCCTGAGCCCGAGCGCGCACGGCCGGGGGCGGGAGCAGCCGCCCCCGGGCCTCAGCGCTCCTTCTTCTTGGCCTTCTTCGTCGCCTTGGGCTTCGCCGCCTTGGCCTTCGCCTTGCCGGCATCCGGGCCGGCCTCGCGGCGCGCGAGCGTCTTGAGGAAGCGCCTGGCCCGGGCGTTGAGCTTCTTGCCCGAGGCCACGGCGAGCTGCGTCAGCGCATCGCTCCAGGCCTGGTGGGCCTGGGCCTGGGGCGCCCGCTTGGGTCGGCGCCAGACATGGTGCTCCCAGCCCTCGATCTCGACGGCGCCGACGAACTCGTAGTCGAGCGCCCTCTGCACGAGGTTGAGCTGGTCGGTGAACAGCTCGTCGGTGTCCCAGATCTTCGGGCTGACGGTGTACTCCCACTGGTCTGCCATCGCACCTCCTCGGGTCGGATCGGGAAGGGTCTAGCAGTGGATGCTCCCGAGGACCAGGGGGGAGGCCGCGGACGGCAGCGTCGGCCGACCCCATCCCACCGTGACGGAATCGATACCTGGTCCGGTGTCGCGGGGCTTGGCAGCTGCGGGGTTCGCAGAAATGCTCGGGGCCTTCGTCCCGGCCGCTCGGGGAACAGAGGGCGGTCCGGGCCAAGTACGGGTCACGCAGGTAGGTCCGGGTCCGAGATGGGGGAGTTCCGTCCACTGGTGCTGGCACTGATGCTGCTCGTCGCCTGCGGCGATGACGGCGCCACGCTCGCCGAGCTCGAGGGCAGGCTGGCCGCGGCCGAGGGCGGCGCGCGCCGCGTCGCCCTGCGCGAGCTGGCCCGCCTCGCCGCCTCCGACGAGGCCGCGCTCGAGCGGCTGGTCCGGACGCTCGAGGTCCCGCGGCTGCGCTACGAGGCCTCCCTGCTGCTGTCCTCGCTCGGGGACCCCGCCGCGCGGCTGATGATCCGACACCTCGACGACACCGTGCTCCGCGAGCCGCTGCTCGAGACCCTGAGGCTCGACGAGGACCGGACCCTGCGCGTGGCGCTCGGCCTGCTCGACGACGCGGCCCTGCGCTCGCGGGCCTTCGCCGCCCTCGGCTGCCTCGGCGAGATCGGCCAGAAGGCCCTCGTCGAGGTCATCGCCCGGGAGGGGCTCACGCCGGGCGCGGTGGCGGTCCTGGCCCAGCTCGACGCGCGCCAGCGGCAGCACCTCGCCGTGGTCCTCGACCTCCGGGACGACGCGCTCGTGCGCGCGGTCGTCCGTGCCCTCCCGCAGGACCGGCCGCCGGACGTCGTGGCGACCGACCTCGCCGTCGAGCTGATCCGGTCGGGGGCCGAGCGCCGGGCCGGGATCCTGCTCCTCGCCGTGCAGGGCAAGGCGATCGCGCCGCGCCTCGCGGTCGAGAGCCTCGTGCCCCGGAGCCGCGAGGCCGTGCTCGAGGTCTGCCGCTTGCTCGGACCGCCGGTCCTCACCGAGCTCCGCGCGCTCGTCGACGGCGAGCTCGCCGTGCTGCGGGCCCCGGCGCGGAGCCTGCTCGACGAGCTCGGCACCCTGGACTGAGGACCGCGGCCGCGGCTCAGTCCCGTCGGTACCAGCGCCGAGCGGGCACCAACTCGAGCTCGTGGATGCGGACCGGCGTGGCCTCGACGCCGGGCTCAGCGTACGCGAGGCCGATGCGGAGCCGCCCGGGCTGCGCACCCTCGGCGCGGAAGCGGAGCGGGACCCGCAGCCTCGTGCCCGGTCCGTGCCGCGCGAGCGCGCAGCGCTCGGGTCCGTCGATGACCCGCAGCGGGAGGTCGCGGCTGTCCTGGCTGGCGGAGAGCTGCAAGGTCGCCGTCGGCGACGGCGTCCCCGTCACGCGCAGGACGACCTCGACGTCGAGCCAGGTCCTCGGGTCGGCCGTCGCGGGGCCCGTGGTCCCCTCGAGCACGAGCGCGGGGCCGAGCGCGGTCCCTCCCTCGCCGGGAGCGGGCGCCGGTCCGAGGACCATGTCCTCGACCTCGAGCGCGCGGGACGCCTGGTACCAGGCCTCGACCGAGCGCTTGACGACGTCGAGCTCGCGCTTCTTCGGCGCCAGCCAACCCTCGGGCAGGGTCCGGGTCAGGTCGCCGCGCTCGTGGGGGTCCTGGTCGAGCCGGAACCACTCGAGGCGCTCGGGGCGCGCCTGCCACAGGGTCTTGGCGTCCCCGGTCAGGCGCGCGGCCGAGCGGTTCTCGTAGTACGAGAACATGTACAGCACGCGGTCCTCGTCGGGCGCGGCGAGCAGGCTCCGCCCGAGCGTCGGGTGCGCGGCCCGGCGCTGGTCGGGGACGCCGACGAGGTCGGCCACGGTCGCGGTCAGGTCCTGGAGCTGGCGCAGGCCGCCGACGCGCCGCGGCGGCCCGACGAGCGCCTCGGGGCCGAGCACGATCAGCGGGACGCGGACGCCTTCCTCGTAGAGGTTCTCGTCGTGGCCGCGCTTGCCGTGCTCGAGGAAGCCCTCGCCGTGGTCGCCGGCCAGGATCACGACCGTGTCCTCGAGCAGGCCCTCGCGCTCGAGCGTCGTCAGGAACCGCTCGATGACGCCGTCGAGGTAGTGGACGGTCTGGAGGTAGCGGAGGAACTCCGTCCGGTCGGGGTGGTCGGCCGGGACCTCCCACTCCTCCTGCACGACGCCCGGGGCCAGGGCGTAGTCGTGGTGGCTGTCGATGTTGATCGCGGCCAGCAGGAACGGCCGCGTCCGGTCCTCGCGGACCCAGGCCAGCATCGGCTCGACGAGGAGCTCGTCGGCCTGGCCGAAGTGGTAGACGAAGTCCTCGCGGGGGCCGAGGTCCTCGGCCCCGTAGAACTCCTCGAAGCCGAGGTCCTGGACCAGGAGGCGCCGGTCCTCGAACTCCTCGACCGCGGTCTGGAAGAACGCCGTCCGGTAGCCGAGACCGCGCAGGCGCCCGGCGATGCCGCCGGCCGGCAGCCGCCCGACCTCGCGGCGGTCGAGCGTGAACAGCGGCGCGTGCCCGCTGAGCGCCGTCAGCAGCGACTTGGTCGTGTGCGGCACCATGCAGTACGCGCGCTCGAACATCAGGCCGCGCCGGGCCAGCGCCGCGAGGTAGGGCGTCGTCGACAGCCCGGGCGCGTACGGGGTCGTGGCCCGCGCCGCGACGCTCTCGAGGAACAGCAGCACGAAGTTGGGGCGCGGCGCGTCGGCCGGCCGGCGGGTCCAGGGCTCGCCGAGGGCCTCGGGCATCGGCAGGAGGTCGCCCTCGGTCGGCAGCGCCGTCGGCCCCGTCGAGCCGAAGCTCAGGAACGGGCCCAGCAGGGCGCCGCCGAGCTCGGGGTGGGGGGCGCGGGCCGGCAGCACCGCGAGGCCCAGGCCGAAGGCGACGAGGGCGACGCCGCCGTAGCCCCGGGCGCGGGCCAGCGTCGCCCGGACGGGTCGGCGGCGGCCGCGGAGCTCCTCCCACAGCGCCGCGACCAGGACGAGGACGGGGACGAGGAGGAGGAGTTGGTCGGAGAGCCTCGCCGAGGACCGCCGGGCCGTGTCGACGTCCCCGAAGTTGGCCAGGCCGGAGCCGAGCAGCGGCCAGTCGAGCAGGGTGCCGAAGCCGCCGAGCATGCCGTGCTGGAGGGCCACCAGCTCGGCGAGGAGCACGAGGACGAGGATCGAGAGGACGCGCAGGGGCCGCAGCGGGGCGCGCAGGAACAGGATGCCCGGGACGAGGATCAGGGCCGCCAGGGCCAGGTCGGGGCACAGGTAGCCGAGGCCCTCACCGAGGCCGATCCCGCCCCGCTGCAGCACGACCGACAGCTTGAGGCCGAGGCACCACAGCAGGAACGCAGGGGGCAGCAGGCGGTCGACGCGGGACAGGTTCCGGGTCATCGGGTGGCGGGCTGGGTCGCGCGTCCTCGGGGCGTCGAGGCGCGGTCCACGAGCATGGCAGGGGAGCGCCGGCGTCGAGGGGCGCGCGCGTACACGTTCGGTAACGAACGTGCACGGACAGGCGGGGGCGACCTGGCCCCCGCCCGGCGCATCACCTCGCCGTCACTGCCCCGGGATGACGATCGGGTTGGGCCGGCTGAGGATGTCGGTCGTGCGCGTCGGCGGCATCGGGGACTGGTTGGCGTCGGGGCCCGGAGGTCCGTCGACGAGGAGGTCGAACTGCCCGAAGCCGAAGAAGCAGGACAGCTCGAAGCTGCCGTCGTCGCCGGTGACGGTCGAGCGCGGGTACTTGTCCTCGGGGAACATGTCCGCGCGCAGGCGCATCAGCACGATGTGCGTCCAGTCGCCGCTGCCGCCCTCGGCGTCCGCCCCGGCCGGCACGAGCTGGACCTTGCGGTGGGCGATCGGCTTGTCGCCGGGGTCGACGACGCGCCCGACCAGCTTGCGCGGCTTGCCGACCGGGAGGATGACCTTGGTCGGCGTGGCGTCCTGCGCGACCAGCAGGTAGGCCTTGGTGGCCGAGAGCCCGAGGGTCTTGGACTCGAATGCGACGAGGTACTCGCCCGGCAGGACGACCTGACCGAGGTAGCGGTTGCCGCCGGCCGGCACCAGGCTCCACGGCCGGAACAGCTCGCCGGACTCCTTGCTGCCGTACATCCGGACGCGGCCCTGCGGGGCCATGACGTCCTGAGGCAGCTTGAGCGTCAGCTCGAGCCGGCAGGAGCCGGCGCGGAACGTGCCCATGTCCTCCTTGCCGTCGCGGGGCAGGACGCGGCCCATGGCCTGGGGCTCGCCCTCGGGCAGCAGCAGCCAGGCCTCGTAGAACACGGCCGGGTCGAGGGCGGTCGTGTCGAAGCGGCCCTCGGCGTCGGTCTCGACCCCGACCGTCAGGTCGGCGACCGGCAGGCCGGTCGGGTGGGACTTGCCCTCGAACACCACGACCCAGCCGGCCGCCGGGGAGCCGTCCGCGGCCACGATCTTGCCGTGCATCCTGCGCCCGGGCCCGACGACGACCTCGGCCTGCGGCGCCTCGGCCCGCGGGTCGAGGCCCGGCTCGAGCGACAGGACGCTCTTCTTGAGGCCCGGACCCTCGAGCATGAACGTCGCCCCCGGGCCGCGCAGCAGGCCGTCGAGCACGCACATGCCCTGCGCGTCGGTCACGGTCTCCTGGTACTGGACCGGGTCGAGGAGCAGGACCCGGGCCCCGGCGATGGGCTTGCCGGCCGGCCCGCGGGCGGTCACGGCCCGGACGGTCAGCGAGATGGCCCGCACGAGCGGGATGTCGTAGTCGGTCCGCGAGGCGTCGAACACGAACGGCTCCTCGAGCCGTCGCTTCTTGCCGCCGAGCTCGAGGCTCCACGGCCCGGGCGGCAGCCCCTCGACCATGAAGCTCCCGTCGGCCTTGGCCCGGCCCTCGACCCGGATCGGGATCGCGTTGTTGTGCCCGGAGACCCGGATCAGCCGGAACGGGACCTCCTCGCCGGGCTCGCGGCCCTTGTAGGCGAGGCGGCCGCCGAGCTTCCAGGCCTCGACGAGCTGGAGCTCGAGCGCGCCGGCCGGGGCGTCGACGTCGTCGATCGGCAGGCTGGCGAGGCCCTTGTCGGGCAGCTCGGCGTACAGCGACAGCTTGCGCCAGCACGGTGCCTCGAACGAGAACCGCCCCTCCGCATCGGTGCTCGCGCTGCGGCGCTTGACCGGCGCCGACTCGACGAGGCGGGTGTTCGTGATCGGATACTCCCGCATCAACAGGTGGACGCGGGCGCCGGCGACGGGGGCACCGTCCTTGACGACGCGACCGGCGACCTCCTGCTGGAGGCTCTGGGCCGGGAGCGGGGAGCAGAGGCAGGCGGCGAGGACGATGGGCGTGAGGGATCGCATCCTGTTCCTTGGGAGGGACTCGCGCGAACGAGGGGGAGAAAAACTAGCCGGAAGCCCCGGGAACCGGAAGGTATCGGGCTAGGCTTTCCGCCCCACTGAGGCCCGCCGGGTCGCGCAGGAGCACCAGGCGCCCCAGACGCAGCATGGTCCCCAAGCCTCCCCGTCGACCGCCGGCTTCCCGGCTCCGCCTCGTCCAGGACGCCCGCGCCCTCGACGCCTTCCTCGACGCCGCGGGCGATGCGGAGCACCTGGCCATCGACACCGAGGCCAACTCCATGCACGCCTACCGGGAGCGGGTCTGCCTGATCCAGGTCTCCGTCCCGGCCGGGGACTTCCTGCTCGACCCGCTGGCCGACCTGGACCTCGACCCCTTCCTGGACCTCTGCGAGGACGAGCGCGTCATCAAGGTCCTGCACGACGCGGAGTTCGACATCCTGCTGCTCGGCCGCGAGTACGGCGTGCGCCTGGCCAATCTGTTCGACACCAAGGTCGCCGCGGTCGCGCTCGGCAGGTCCCAGGTCGGCCTCGCCGCCCTCGTCGAGGCCAGCTTCGGCGTGACCCTCGACAAGTCGCAGCAGCGCAGCGACTGGGGCCGGCGGCCGCTCGACCGGGCCCAGCTCGAGTACGCCTGGAAGGACACCCACTTCCTCCTCCCGCTCCGCGAGCGCCTGCTCGGCGAGCTGGAGGACGCGCCGCGCCTCGTCCGCGACGAGGTCGCCGGCGAGTGCGCCCGCCTCTGCGCCCTCGACTGGAAGCGCAAGGAGGACCCCCTGGCCTGGCGCCGGCTCAAGGGCGGCTCGCGGCTCGACCCGACCCAGTCCCGCGCCCTCGAGCAGCTGTGGCGGTGGCGCGAGCAGGAGGCCGAGCGACGTGACGTGCCGCCGTTCAAGGTCCTGCCGCACGCGGCCGTGGTCGCGATCGCGCGCCGGTCGCCCAAGGACCGGCGCGAGCTCGGCCAGCTCCTGTCCGGCCGACCGCTCGACCGCTACGGCGACCGCCTGCTCGCCGTCCTCGACAAGGCCAGGAAGAAGGGCCCCCTCGTCGTCGAGAAGCCCAAGCCCCTGCGCGGCGACGCGCGCCGCAGGGCCGACGCGGCCCGCGCCGCGCTCGAGCGACTCAAGGCCTGGCGCAAGCGCCAGGCCGATCGCCGTCCGACCGACCCCTCGCTGGTGCTCAACCGGGAGGTCATGGAGCGCCTCGTCGAGCTCGACCCGCACCCGGCCGACCTCGACGAGCTCGCCGCCTGCGGCCTGCTCGAGCCCTGGCGCGTCGAGGCCTACGGCGAGGCGATCCTGGCGGCACTCCACGGCGACCGCGCGCCCCGCCGCTGAGCGGCGCTATGCTCGCGCGCGACCCCCGAGGAGGAGCCATGATCCGTCCCGCCGCCCTGCTCGCCCTGCCGCCGCTGCTCACCGCCTGGCTGCTGACCCCGGGCACGCCCGACCCCGCCGGCCCGCCCGCCGGCGCCCAGGACCCGCAGGCCCGGGGCGGGACGCCGGCTGGCTTCGCGGAGCAGTGGTACCGCGGTGAGGCCGAGCTGACGCGCTACGAGCTCCACGTCGATCGCTACGGCGAGGAGCGCGTCGGGGACGCGGTCCTGGTGTTCGTGACCGAGGACTTCCTCCCCGACGAACAGGTCAAGTACGAGGGCGGCGACCCGGCCGGGGCCGGCGCCGTCAAGGTGCTCAAGCTCAACCACCTCGAGCGCTTCACGACCGGGATCTACGACTACTCGCTGATGCGCTCGGTGTTCACCCCGGTCGACGGCGCGGCGACGCTCAAGGTCACGGCCTCGGTCCAGGACTGGTGCGGCCACGTCTGGCAGCAGCTCAACCGGCGGGACGGGGGCTGGCGCTACCGGCTGTTCAGCTACTTCCAGCGCGAGGCCGACCGCGACGCCCGGCTCGCCGGGGCCCTGCTCGAGGACGAGGTCTGGACGCGCATCCGGCTCCGGCCCGACGAGCTCCCGCGCGGCCGGGTCGAGGTCGTCCCCGGCTCCTTCGACGCGCGGCTGCGCCACCGCGAGCCGGTCGTGCGCAAGGCCGAGGCCACGCTCGAGGACCTCGACGGCGACCGGCGGCGCTACACGCTGCGCTACCCGGACCTCGACCGCAGCCTGGCGATCGAGTTCGAGGCGGCGTTCCCGCACCGCATCCTGGGCTGGGAGGAGCGGTGGAAGGAGGGCGGCGCGGCGCGCTCGGCCCGGGCCCGCGCCACGAACCGGCTGATGTCGCCCTACTGGAGCCACCACGGCGTCGGCGACGCGCCGCTGCGCAAGCAGCTCGGCCTGCGCTGAGCGGGCTATACTCGGGGTCCGACCGCCGCCCTGCCATGATGGACCACATCCTGGAGCTCGTCCGCCGCGCGCGCCGGCGCGCGCGCAAGCGGCTGCGCGTCCTGCGCGAGTGCCCGCACTGCGGGGCGAGCTACTACTCCGGGGTCGCGGCCTGCCCCGAGTGCGGCAGCGACGAGAACACCGGCTGGAAGCCGACCGCGGAGATCCACCGGGCCTCGGTCGACCTCGGCGACGACGATGCGCCGGGCCGCTCGTCCCGCGCCCGGGTGCTGATCCTCGTCGTGGCCGCCCTGTTCGCCGCCGTCTACGCCTTCGGCGGCTGCTCGCTGCTGGCCGCGCCACGGCAGGCCGAGGCGCGCTGAGGGCCGGCTAGAGGCGGATCCGGTCGCGGGCGTCGAACAGGCGCCGGCGCAGCCACAGGACGCACAGGGCGCTGCCCAGCGCCGTCGTGCCGGCGAGCACGAACATGATCACGATCTGGTAGCGCACGGCGAGGAGCGGCGGCGTGCCGCCGAGGATCTGGCCGGTCATCATGCCCGGCAGCGACACGACGCCGACGATCAGCATCGCGTTGATCATCGGCGTCATGCCCGTGCGCACGGCCTCGCGTGCGTGGGGGAGCATGGCCTCGTTGGCCGTCGCCCCGAGGCTCAGCAGGTGCTCGATCTCCTTGCGGTGCTCGACGACCGCCTGGGTGTAGCGGTTCATCGTCAGGTTCACGGCCGTGAGGCTGTTGCCGAGGATCATGCCCATCAGCGGGATCAGGTAGCGCGGGTCGGACCAGCGCTCGGGCCGGATGACGACGAGGACTGCGTACGCGGCCATCAGGAAGGCCGGCAGGGCCATCGCGCCGACCGAGACCAGGTAGCGGCCCGCGAAGCGGTGGGACGACCGCCGGGCGATCTCCCAGCCGGCGATCAGCACCATGACGCAGAGGATGCCGAGCACGAGGGCCGGCTCGTCGACGGCGAAGACCCTCTGGAGCACGAAGCCGACCAGCGTCAGCTGCACGACGGTGCGCAGGCCGGCCATCAGCAGCGTGCCCTGCATCGCGAGCCTGAAGCGGAACGACAGCACGACGTTGATCAGCAGGCAGGCCGAGACCAGGGCGAGGTCGGTCCAGGCGAGGTCGACCGGACCCTCGGCGAGGCGGACCTGGAGCGGGGCGATCACGACGCGGCCTCCACGGCGGGCGCGCCGGCCGGGGCGGCCGCCGCGGTCATGCGGTAGCGCGCAGCGTCGGGGAAGTGCCGCCCCAGGTCCTGGTGGCTGACCCAGAGCACGGCCTTGCCGGCCGCGAGGCAGGCCCGCGCGAACCCGACCAGGGCCTCGACGCGGCGCGGGTCGAGGCCGGCGTCGGGCTCGTCGAGCAGGCACAGGTCCGGGTCGGGGACGAGCAGCAGCGCCAGCGCCACGCGGCGCTTCTCGCCGCCCGACAGCAGGCGGATCGGTCGCTCGAGCAGGGGGCCGAGCTCGAGCCGGTCGAGCCAGGGGGTGAGGGCGTCGTCGCCGAGGGCGCGGCCGCGGTTGGCGACGAAGCCGCGGACCCGGGCGAGGAGCTCGGCCGGCGTGCACGGGTGCAGCGGCAGCTCCTGCGGCAGCAGGCCGACGCGGCCGCGCAGCGTGCGGGCCGGCAGGGCGCGGACCTCGCTGCCGGCGACCCGGCAGCTGCCCAGGTCGCAGGGCTCGAGCTCGACGAGGCGGCGCAGCAGGCGCGTCTTGCCCGAGCCCGACTCTCGCCCTCGAGGAAGGCCAGCTCGCGCGCGCGAGCCGCAGCCGGCCCGGCCCGAACGGGCCGGCCAGGCCCGGCTGGTCGTCGAGCTCGAGCAGGGCGGGGGCGTCGTCGGCGTCGTCAGCGGCCATCGTCGACGAGACCGTAGCCGCTCCGCGCGGCCCCTTCGAGCGTCGACGGCAGGCCGGTGTCGGTCCAGTCGCCGCAGACGAGCAGGCCGGGGATCTCGGTCGGCCCGGGCCGCGGCCGGCGGCCGCCCGGCCGCAGAGCGGCCGGAACGTCGCCTCGGCCTCGCGCCTGAGCCGGGCCGTCAGGCGCACGGCGTCGGGCCAGGGCTCGCGCCGGCCGAGCCAGCGGGACAGCTGGGCGAGGGCGAGCTCGACGGTGTCGCGCGCGGTGCGGCCGGGGAGGTCCGGGCCGCCGCCAGCAGGGCCTACGGGCGCGCCGGGCACGGCGTGGCCGCGCTCGTCGCAGGGCCGGGTCAGGAAGTGGAACGGCGCCCCGCCGGCCAGGGCCACGACCGGGTCGTCGAACGGCAGGGTCCCGGCCGGCAGGTCGAGGAAGACGCTGAGGATCGCGGCCCCGTCGAGCGCCGCCGCGGCGGCCCCGAGCCGGGTCCCGGCCAGCAGCGTGGCCGCCGCGCGCCAGGGCAGCGCGAGGACGAGGCGGTCGTGGTCGTCGAGCACCCGCCCGTCGGCCAGGCGGACCCGCGGGCTGCGCCGGCCGGCCGGCTCGATGGCCGCGACCGTGCTGCCGAGCAGGAGCTCGACGCCCCGCTCCGGCAGGACCCGGCGGCCCGGCTCGTCGAGGAGCGCGCCCCAGGGGCGCCGCGGGACCCACAGCGCGCTGTGGGCCCGGCCGCCGAGGAAGGCCTCGCGCAGGGTCTGCAGGAACAGCCCGGCCTCGGCCCGGTCGCAGTCGAGGTTGAGGACGGCGCGGCACAGCGGCTCGTAGAGCAGGCGCCGGGCCGCGTCGCCGACGTGCTTCCGGCGCATCCAGGTCGCGAGGTCGACGTCGTCCCGCGGCAGCGGCAGGAACGGGCGCAGGCCGGCGGCGAGCAGGCCGAGGCGCGCGCCCAGGCCGAGGCCGTCGATGCCGAGCAGGCCGGCGACGAGGTGCAGCGGCGCCGGCAGCGGGGGTGGCCGCAGCCGGTGCAGGGTCCCGCCCTCGGCGAGCCAGGTCAGGCGCAGCTCGGGCGGCGCCCAGAACCCGTCCGCGCTGCCGAGCGCGGCCAGCAGTCGGCGGAACGCGCGGTAGCAGCCGAGCAGGACGTGGGGGCCGTTGTCGAGCTCGGCCTCGTCGCGGGCCGTGCGCCCGGACCAGGCGCGGCCGCCGAGCCTCGGGCTGCGCTCGACGAGCCGGACGGCGTCGCCGCGCTCCCGGTGGGCCAGGGCCGCGCACATCCCGGCCACGCCGCCGCCGAGTACCAGGACGCGGGCCACGTGCTCAGTAGATGCCGAACAGGGCCAGTGCCAGCTTGCGCCAGCGCGGGCAGCGCACGCGCGGGCGCAGCAGGACCTCGGGGCCGAGGCCCGTGACCCGGGCCAGGAGGTCGCGGTAGATCCGCCCCATGAGCCGCGCGGGCTTGAGCGCGCGGCGGTCGGCGGCCGGCAGCAGCGCCTCGGCCCGCTCGAACAGGCGCGCGGCGCGGCCGGTCTCGGCGAGCAGCAGCGCGGCCACCGGCCCGTCGGGCGCGAGGGCCTCGACCGGCGGCGACGAGCGCAGCCAGGCCGGCTCGACGCCGTGCCGGCGCAGCTCGGCCCGCGGCAGGTAGCAGCGGCCCTGGTCGCCGTCCTCGCGCAGGTCGCGGAGGATGTTGACGTACTGCAGGGCGACGCCGAGCTCCTCGGCGTACGGCCGGGCGCGGTGGCGGTCGGCGCCGAACACCGGCAGGCAGGCGACGCCGACGGCCGAGGCCACGCGGCGCATGTACGTCACGAGGTCGTCGAAGGTCTCGTAGGCCGGCGGCGCGAGGTCCATGCGCACGCCGCGGCACAGCTCGCGCAGCGGCTCGGGGTCGAGCTCGAAGCGCCGCGCGGCCTGGTGCAGCGCGTAGCCGAGCGGCGTCCGCGGCTCGCCGGCGAAGGCCGCCTCGAGCTCCCGCTCCCAGAAGCCGAGCAGGTCCTCGGCGTCGTCGGCCCCCGGTCCGGCGCGGTCGACGGCGTCGTCGACGACGCGGCAGAACGCGTACACGGCCAGCAGCGCGCGGCGCCGTCCCGGCGACAGGAACGCGAACGCGACCAGGAAGTTGGAGCCCGAGGCCTTGGCGATCTCGGCCGGGCTCCGCTGGGCTGCGAGCGGCAGCGACGACATGGCCGGGATCATAGGCGGGCCACCCGGGGCGGCCAGGATCCGACGAGGGCCCTGAGGAACACCAGCGGGAGGTCGAGCCGGCCGAGCCGCGGGCGTTCCTCCAGGACCCGGAACCCCGAGCGCTGCATCCTGCGCAGGCCGAGCGCGGCCGCGTGCACGATGGCACGGAGCTCCAGGCCGAGGCGGCCGCCGAGGCGCCGGGTCAGGGGCCAGCCCTCGGCGAAGCCCCGGGCGACCAGGTCGCCGAGCTCGCCCAGGCACTCCTGGAGCCCCGGCCCCGTCCGGTCCCCGCCGAGCTCCGCCTCGGCCACCCCGTTGCGGCGCAACATGTCCTGGGGCACGTAGATGCGCCCGCGCTCCCGGTAGTCGGCGCGGACGTCCTGGCAGTGGTTGAGGACCTGCAGGGCCGTGCAGATGCGGTCGGACCGGGCCAGCGCCTCGTCGTCGACGACGCCGGCGAGGTGGAGCAGGAGCCGGCCGATCGGGTCGGCGCTCTTGCGGCAGTAGGCCAGGAGCGCGTCGAGGTCGGCGTAGCGGGCCTGGACGCAGTCCTGCTCGAAGGCGTCGAGGAGGTCGTGGAACAGGCCGACCGGCAGGGCGTGGGCGTGGATGGTCCGCGCGAGCTCGGGCAGGAACGGGGCCGCGGCCGGCGCGGGGGCGCCCGGCTCGGCCAGGCTCCGGTCGAGGTCGGCGCGGAGCGCGCGCAGGGCCTCGTGGTCCCGCGCCTCGTCGGCCAGGTCGTCGGCGGTGCGGGCGAACGCGTAGCACAGGTGGATCGGCCGGCGCAGCGCGCGCGGCACGAGCCAGGAGCCGACCGGGAAGTTCTCGTAGTGGTCGCGGGCCAGCGCCGAGGGGTCCTGTGGCGCGGACCCTGCGGCCCCCGTCCCGGGCGTCGGCGCGGCTGGCGGCTTCCCTGGCATCGCCGGCGAGCGTATCACTGCCCCCCATGGCCGAGGAGACGCTTCCGTTCCTGCTCGACGCCCACGTCGACACGCTGCTGCGGGTGCTCGACGACGGGGCCGACCTCGCGGCCGGGATCCCCGAGGGCCACGTCGACCTCGCCCGCCTGGCCGAGGCCGGCGTCGGCGTGCTCGTGTTCTCGCTGTGGCCCTCGCTCGACTACCTGCCGGACCGGAGCTTCACGCGCGTCGTGGCCATGGCCGAGGCCCTGCGCGCGCAGTGCGCGCGCCACCCGGACCGCCTCGGCCTGGCGCGGACCGCGGCCGAGGCCCGCGCCCTCGTCGCCGAGGGCCGGCTGGCCTGCATGATGGGCGTCGAGGGCGGCCACGCGATCGAGGACGACCTCGGCAAGCTCCGCGCCCTGGCCGACCTCGGCGTCCGCTACATGACGCTGACCTGGAACAACCACCTCGCCTGGGCCGAGTCCTGCCAGCGGCCGACCGCGGACAGCCCGCGGGGCCTGACCGACTTCGGGCGCGAGGTCGTGCGTGAGATGCACCGGCTCGGCGTCGTGGCCGACTGCTCGCACGTCTCGCCGCGGACGCTGCACGACGTCCTCGACCTCGACGTGCCGCCGCCCCTGTGCTCGCACTCCGGCGCGCGCGCGGTCCACGACCACTGCCGCAACCTCGCCGACGCCGAGATCGAGGCCGTCGCCGCCAAGGGCGGGGCCGTCGGCCTGGTCCTGTACCCCGGGTTCCTGACCGGCGGCGGGCCCTGCACGCTCGCCGACGCGGTCGAGCACGCGGCCCGGTTCCACGCGGTGGGGGGGCCGGGCGTGCTCGGCCTCGGCAGCGACTTCGACGGCATCGACCTCGTGCCCGAGGGGCTCGAGGACGCGGGCCGCCTGCCGGCCCTGGTGCGCGGGATCCGCGACCGCACGGGCCTCGACGCCGAGGGCCTGCGCGGCCTCTGCCACGCCAACCTGCTGCGGGTGTTCGCGGCCTGGGAGTGAGGGCGGGGCTCAGTCGAGGCCGGCGGCCGGCTCCTCGCCGAGCGGGTCGTCCTCGCCGTCGAGCATCGTCCGCAGCCGCTCCGACAGCTGGCGCTCCTCGAGGGGCCAGCCGCAGATCCGGTTGGCCCCGGCCTGGAACGCCAGCGCGACCTGGTGCCGGGTCGGCTTGAGCAGCAGCACGAGGACCTGGATGCCGGCGGCCTCGAGCCGGCGGCACCACTCGAAGCGCCGCGGCTCGCCGCGGTCGATCTCGAGGAACACGACGTGGTCGCGCAGCGCGGACGGGTTGGGCACCTCGCCCTTGTGGCGCTTCTCGAGGGTCAGGCCGAGGCGCCGGCAGCTCTTCTTGAGCTTGCGCAGGAGGGCGGGGTTGCGGGCGTAGGCCGCGAGGCTGCCGCGGAGCTCGGCCTCGGGGATGTCCTCGAGGCGGTCGTCGCCGTCGTCGTCCTCGTCGAGCCTCGCGCCGGCGCCGGGCTCGGGCGCCGGCTGCGGCAGGGCCGCGTGGCCGAGCTCGAGCGGCCCGTCGCAGAGCGCCTCGCAGGCCTCCCAGGGCAGGACCAGCCAGGCCTCGGCGGCCGGGAACTCGCCGACCGCGCACGACAGCGGCTGCACGAGGAAGCGCCCGTCCCCGAGCAGGGCCGCCGTGTCGTCGGCCCTCGTGACCTCCCGGTGCCGGACCTCGAGCCGGCCGTCGGCGTGGGCCCTGAGGCACTCGTCGAAGGCCGAGAACACGACGTTCCCGACCTCGCTGAGGCTCTCGCGGTCGTCTTCCGAGAACGTGCCGGCCTGCCGCGCCGCGCGGATCGCCTCGTCGGGGACCATCATCATGTACGAGGCCATCGCGACGGCCTCGGCCAGCCCGAGCAGGAGGTGGGCGCCGCCGCCGCTGGCCTTCTCGAGCTGCCCGGTCAGGGCCACGCAGGTCGGCCAGGGCTTGCGCCCGGTGCCGCCGTCGAGCTCGAACGGCCGGCCGCTGGCCGTCATCGCGACCGGTCGGTCGATCAGCGCGCCGACGCCGCCGGACATGGCCTCGAGCGCCTGCCCGAGCAGTGCGGACAGGGCGGCGTCGTTGGCGTTGGCGGTACCGGTCTCGACCATGTGCCCTCGGAGCCCCTGGGCCAGAACGATGAGGACCCCGGGGGCCGCGGGCCTCCGGGGTCCTCAACTCGTCGGCTGCTCCGGGGAGCGCCCCTTAGGCGGGTGCGCTCAGAGGGCCGAGCCCTCGGTGGCAAGGGACTTGAGCTGCGTCTTGAGCCTGCTCATGACGTTGCTGTGGATCTGGCACACGCGCGACTCGGTCAGGCTCATGATGTCACCGATCTCGCGCATCGTGAGGCCCTCGTAGTAATACATGATGATGATCAGCCGCTCCTTCTTGGTCAGGTTGCTCGTGATCAGGTCGAGCACGTCCTGCTGGTGGAGCGACTGGAGCGGGTCGGTGCCCTTCTTGTCCTCGATGATCTCGACCTTCTCCATGTCGCGGTTGTCGTCGCTCTCGTCGAGCTTCTCGGACAGGGAGAAGATGGTCTTGGGCGAGGCCTCGGTCTTGAGCACCTCGAGCTCGTGGAGGCTCAGCTCCATCTCCTTGGCGAGCTCCCAGTCGTTGACGTCGCCGCCGTTCTGGGCCTCGAGCTTGCGGACGGCCTTGTCGAGCTTGTGGGCCTTGAGGCGGACGAGCCGCGGGACCCAGTCCTGGCTGCGCAGCTCGTCGAGGATCGACCCGCGGATGCGCGTCGAGCAGTAGGTCTTGAACTTGATCCCGCGCTTCAGGTCGAAGCCGCGGATCGCGTCGAGGAGGCCGAAGGTCCCGGCCGAGATCAGGTCGTCGAGCTCGATCGACTTGGGCAGCGTCTGCAGCAGGCGCTCGGCGATGTACTTGACGAGCGGGAAGTGGTACTCGACGAGGATGTTGCGCAGGTTCTCGTCGCCGGTCTTCTTGTACATCTTCCAGATGCCGTCGATCCGCTCCTGCTCGCGGCGCTTGCGCTCGGCCGGGCTCAGGGGCCGGTCCTCGGCCAGGGGCTTGCGGCTCGTGACGCCGCGGGTGCTGATCTCGACCGTGGTCTTGACGGTCACGCGCCGGGTCCGGACCTTGGCGGCCGTGGCCTTGGGCGCGGCCTTCCGGGCCGCGGCGGCCTTCGGCGTCGCCTTCGGCGCCGTCGTCTTCGTCGCCGTCGTGGCCGTCGCCTTCCTGGCGGTCGTCCGCGCCGCCGCCTTGCCCTTCTTCGCCGTGGAGCCGCGCGCGGCCCCGGCGGCCCTGCTCCCCTTGGTCTTCGCGCTCTTGCTCTTGGTGGTCGGCTTCTTGGAACTCCGCTTGGCGACGACGGTAGGGCTCATGACGGCTCTGCTTCCGTGGTTGGAGGAGGAAGGAATGGAGAGTGCCTCCGGCTCCACCCGACGCGGGCCCTGCCGCCTGCCTGACCGGCCCCGGAACGAAGCGCGCCCGGGCCTCCTCGGGAGAGAAGACCCGGGCGCTCGCTCGCACGCCACCGCCAGGGGCGGTGCGCGCCGGCCCCGGGACCACGCGGCAGCGCGGACACGGAGCTACGTCCAGGATCGACTTCCTTCGGTGACCAGGCAGTCCGGGGGGGCCCGGATCCACGGCTTTGCGTCCCCACCTCGCGATGGGTTTGCCTTTGTCGGGAAGAGACCGGTTTCGAAAGAACGCGCCGGCCGGGACAGGCCAGCCGGTATGGATCGACCGAAAGCTACCCCGAATTCAGCACCGGGGCCGGATTTTCTCTCAGTCGTAGCTCAGGATCGTGTGGAAGCGCTTGCCGCCCAGCGACTTATGACCGCCCAGGAAGGCCAGGTCGACGAGCACGTTGCACGACGAGACGGTCCCCCCGGCGGCCTCGATGAGCTTGCAGGCCGCGGCCATCGTCCCCCCGGTGGCCATGAGGTCGTCGACGATCAGGACCTTCTCCCCCTTCTGGACCGCGTCGACGTGCATCTCGACGGTCGCGGTCCCGTACTCGAGCGCGTACTCGACCTGGTTGGTGTGGTACGGCAGCTTGCCGAGCTTGCGGATCGGGACGAAGCCGACGCCGAGCTCGTTGGCGATCGGCGCGCCGAAGATGAAGCCGCGCGACTCGATGCCGGCGACCTTGTCGACGCCGAGGCCGCGCGCGTCCTCGATCATCAGCCGCAGGGCCTCCTTCAGCGCCGGACCGTGCTCGAGCAGCGGCGTGATGTCCTTGAAGTTGATCCCCGGCTTGGGGAAGTCTTCGACGTCTCGGATCCAGTCGTAGAGGTTCATGTCGGGTCTCCGGTCCGTGGCGGTCTGGGGGACGGACCTCGTCGGGGTCCAGGGTGCTACATCTCGTCGGGCGAGGCCACGCCCAGGAGGCCGAGCCCCGTCGCGAGCAGCCGGCGGGCGGCGGCGACGAGGGCGAGCCGCGCCGAGCGCACCGGCTCCTCGGCGTTGAGGACGTGGTGGTCGCGGAGGTAGGAGTGGATCGAGCCGGCCAGGCGGATCATCAGCGCCGTCACGAGCGACGGCTCGTTCTTGTCGACCGCGCGCCGCAGGGTCGGTCCGAGCTCCTGCATGACGAGGAGGACCTCGCCGGCGTCGGCCAGCGCCGTCCAGTCGACGGCCCCGAGGTCGGGCGCGGCCGCGCCGGGCCCCGCCGCCAGCTCCGGGCGACCGGCCTTGCGCAGGATGCTGGCCAGGCGCGCGCCGGCGTACTGCACGTACGGCCCCGACTCGCCCTCGAACGACAGCATCCGGTCCCAGTCGAACTTGACGTCCTTGACGCGCTCGTTCTTGAGGTCGTTGAACACGATCGCCGACACGCCGACGGCCTCCGCGACGGCGTCCTTGCCGGCCAGCCCGGGGTTCTTGGCCTCGATGACCTCGCGGACCTTGGCGACCGCCTCGTCGAGGACCTCGCCGAGGAAGATCGCGTTGCCGCCGCGGGTCGTGCCCTTCTTCCACTTCCCCTCGTCCTCGTGCCAGAACAGGATCAGGCCGAAGTCGACGTGCTCGACGTGCGCGGCCTCGGGCCAGCCGAGCCGCTCGAGCACGGCCTCGAGCTGGCGGAAGTGGAGCTTCTGCTCCTGGCCGACGACGTACAGCGCGCGGTCGAAGCCGAAGGTCTCGCGCCTGTAGGCCAGCGCGGCGAGGTCGCGGGTCGCGTAGATCGTCGTGCCGTCGCTCTTGCGCAGGATGCACGGGGGCATGCCCTCGAGCTCGACGACGAGGGCGCCCTCGCTCTCGACCGCGAGGCCGGCGGCCTCCAGCGTCCGGATGACGGCGTCCATCTTGTCCTCGTAGAAGCTCTCGCCGGTGACGTGCTCGAAGGTCACGCCGAGCCGGTCGTAGGGCCCCTGGAACGCGCGCAGCGAGATGTCGCGGAGCTTCTGCCAGGTCCGGCGCTCCTCGTTGTCCTCGCCGGTCTCGAGCCGCTGGAAGGCCCGCGCGGCCCGCTCGTCGAGCTCGGGCCGCTCCTTGGCCTCCTTCCCGTACCGCACGTAGATGTCGAACAGGTGGCGCATCGGGTCGCGCGCGAGCGCCGCCTCGTCGCCCCACTCGGCCCAGGCGACGAGGATCTTGCCGAACTGGGCGCCCCAGTCGCCGAGGTGGTTGACGCCGTGGACCTCGTGCCCGGTGTGCTTGTAGATCCGGCTCAGGGCGGCCCCGATGACCGTCGAGCGCAGGTGGCCGAGGTGGAACGGCTTGGCGATGTTGGGCGACGAGAAGTCGATGACGACGACCTCGCCGTTGGCGTCCCAGGGGCCGAACGGCGCCCGGCCCTCGAGCACGCCGCGCACGGTGCGCTCGGCCAGGGCGGCGCGGTCGAGGCGGACGTTGACGAAGGGCCCGGCGACCGCGACCTCGGCCAGCAGGGGGTCGCCCCCGAGGCGCTCCGCGACGAGCCGGGCCGCCTCGGGCGGCGGGGCGCCGAGCGGCTTGGCGAGGGCGAAGCAGGCCACGCCGAGGTCGCCGAGGGCGCGGTCCTTGGGCGGGCTGATCGGCAGGGCCGTGCCGGCGAGGTCGACGCCCCTGGCGGCGCCGAGGTCGCGCAGGACCTCGGCGAGGCGCTCCTCGAGACAGGCATGGAGGTCGTACGCGACCGGCTTCACTCCCAGTCCTCCCAGCGTCGGTAGAGCTCGGCCAGCTCGGCGCCGAGCGCGGCCTCGCGGCCCTGGTTGGCCTTGAGGAGGGCCGGGTCCTTCCAGGCCTCGGGGGCGGCGATGACCTCGCGCAGCGCCGCGAGCTCCTCCTCGAGCTCGATGATCCTCTCCTCGAGCCGCGCGAAAGCATAGGGATTGCGGACCCTGCCGGAATCCCGCGCGGGGCGTTTTCGGGGCCGTCCCCGGCGGCCGCGGCCTGCGCCGCTCCTCCGGCGCCGCTCGTCGTCGCGTCGCTCGGCCTCGTCGCGCCTGGCCGCGCGCCGCAGCTCGTCGCGCTTGTCGAGGTAGTAGCCGAGCCCGTCCTCGAAGCTCCTGAGCCCGTCGCTGTCGAGCTCGAAGACGCGGGTCGCGATCGCGTCGAGGAACCAGCGGTCGTGGGACACGAGGACGACGGTGCCCGGGCACGCGGCCAGGGCCTCCTCGAGGGCCGCGCGTCGTGAGGTCGAGGTGGCCGGTCGGCTCGTCGAGGAGGAGCACGTCGAAGTCCGAGGCCGTGAGGCGGGCGAGGCACAGGCGGCGTTTCTCGCCGCCGCTCAGCACCGGGACATCCTTGTCGACCTCGTCCTGCGAGAAGCCGAACGCCGCGAGGTGGTCGCGGAGCTCCTTCTTGTCCCAGGTCGGCACGAGCGCGCGCAGCGCGGCGAGCACCGTCCCCGAGGTCGGCAGGTCCTCCATCTCCTGCGTGAAGCGGGCGACGCGCAGCTGGCGGCGCGGTCGAGCCGGCCCTCGGTGGGGGCCAGCTCGCCCGACATCAGGCGCAGCAGCGTGCTCTTGCCGACGCCGTTGCGGCCGAGGAGGGCGACGCGGTCGCCGAAGAACACCCGGAACCCGATCCCGCGGAACAGGGGCCCGGCGCCGGCGAAGGCGTAGCCGAGGTCGTGCCCCTCGATGACGTCTGCCCGCGCAGGCCCCGCGCCTCGGCGACGCCGAGCGAGAGCCGCACGTGGCGCTCGGCCGGGGGCCGGGCGAGCAGCTCGAGCCGGCGCAGGCGCTTGAGCCGGCCCCTGGCCTCGGCGGTGCGCCGGGAGCCCATGTGCCGCCGGATGAACTCCATCTCCCTGGCGACGAAGTCCTGCTGCTTCTTGAACTCGTCGAGCGCCCGGTCGAGCTCGGCCTGCTTCTGGCGCCGGTAGTCGCGGTACGCGCCGCGGTAGCGCGTGACGCGGCCGCCCTCGACCTCGACGACGGACGTCACCAGGGCGTCGAGGAAGTGGCGGTCGTGGGAGACCACGACGTAGGCCGCACGGCGCCGGCCGAGGAGGTCCTCGAGGAAGGCGATGCCGTCGAGGTCGAGGTGGTTGGTCGGCTCGTCGAGGACGAGGAGGTCGGCCGGGCGCAGCAGGACGCGGGCCAGGGCGACGCGGGCCTTCTGCCCGCCGGACAGCGTCGAGACGTCCTGGTCGAGCTGGGCGCGCGAGAAGCCCAGGCCGGTCAGCGTGCGCTCGGCGAAGCGCTCGCGGTCCCAGCCGCCGCCGGCCTCGAAGGCCGCGAGGCAGTCCTCGTAGCGGCGCAGCAGGCGCCGGTCGTCCGGGTGCCCGGCCATCTCGCCCTCGAGCTCGCGCAGCTCGCCCTCGAGGGCCTCGAGCTCGCCGAAGGCCGCGTGGGCGGCCTCGAGCACGGTCGCGCCGGCCGGCAGGTCGGGGATCTGCTCGGAGTAGGCGATGCGCAGGTCGCGGCGCGTCGTCCGCTCACCGCGGTCGGGCGGGTCGAGGCCGACGAGGACCCGGACGAGCGTGGTCTTGCCCGAGCCGTTGTCGCCGACGACGCCGACCCGCTCGCCCTCGCCCAGGCGCAGCGAGACCCCCTCGAAGACCGTCAGGTCCCCGTGGCTGCGCTCGACGGCGTTCAGCGTCAGGAGGGTCATGGCCGGGGCAAAGGGGGACCATTGCAGCGGATGGCCCCGGCCGGATCCAGTGTCGGCGGCGCGCGGCGGCCCGGGGGCGCCGCGCGCGTCACCGGCACCGAGGGCGGGTCAGTCGTCGCCCTGCTGCTTCGAGTACTCCTCGAGCAGCTTGCGGGCCCGCTCGGCCTCCTTGGTCTCCTCGAGGCTGCCCTTGACGACGCTCTCGAGGGTGCGGATGGCCTGGGGCAGCTTGCCGGCCTCGGCGTAGACCTTGGCCTTGTAGATGCGCTCGCCGGCGTCGACCTCCTTCTTCTTGTCGGCGTCCTTCTCGAGCGCCGCGGCCTTGTCCTTGGCCTCATCGGCCAGCGGCTGGCCGCTGAGGTGCTTGCGGACCTCCTTCCAGGACGCGATCGCGTCGTAGAACCGGCCCTCGGCCAGCGCCTCCTCGGCGACCTTCATCTCGTTGGTGCCGAGGTCCTTCGCCTGGGTCAGCGCGGCCTCGAGGGCCTGCTTCTCCTCGGCGTCGTCGCAGCGCTCGACGGCCTTCTCGAGGTCCTTGATCGCGTAGCCGATCTTGCCGCTGGTGAGCTTCTTCTCGATCGCCGACCAGCGCTTGGGCAGCTCGATGGACAGCTCCCACTGCGAGCCGCGGCTGCGGATCCGGACTCCCTTGAGGTTGTCCTCGATGTCCGACTCCTTGAGCCCGGCCGGGTGGCCGGTCCACAGGACCGTGCCGTCGGGGCCGACGAGGGCCGCCGACGGGTAGCCCTTGAAGCCGTACGTCTCCATGAGCTTGCCGTCGGTGAACGCCACGACGGCCTTGAAGCCCGTGTCCTCGAGGTACTTCTCGGTCGGAGACCGGGGCTCCGAGGTCACGCCGACGACGACGAAGCCCTTCTTGCCGAACTTCTCAACCAACTGGTTGAGGTGCGGGACGCCCGCCTTGCAAGGGCCTCACCAGTGCGCGAAGAACTCGTAGAGGATCAGGCGGCCGTCGAGCTGCCCGAGGTCCTTGGCGCCCTTGTCGAGGATGCCGTTGCCGATGATCTCCTTGGGCTCGCACTTGGGCGCCTTCTCGCCGACCTGGACCTGGGCCGAGAGCGCGCCGCCGAGCACGAGGAGCGGGACGAGGAATGCTGCGTTCTGCATGCGAGAGCCTCCTTGGGGCGCCGGAGCGCGGCCCCCACTGGAGTCGTGGGTGTCGGCGTGAATCTATCCGGTGGGGCGGATGCCCGACAGCGGTCCCGCGCGGGGGATGGCCGTCCCCCGGCCCGGACAGCGACGAGAGGCCGCAGCCGATCCGTCCTGTCGGCCCCAACCCAAGCTCCTCCAATGACTTGAGGCGAAGGTGGGGGGCGCGACCGGCGGCGTAACAACCTGGTACGCGGGCTGCATTCCATCCTCGGTCCCCTTGGAACGGAGGGCTCGAGATGACCATGCGCCTGGCGACCCTGTGCCTCGTCCTGCTCGCGACCCTGTGCGGCAGCTGCTCCGGCCGCGCGATCCGCGTCGTGCCGGTCGACTCCTCGTACGTCAGCTTCACGGTCGAGGCCTACGACGCCTTCGGCCGGCCGATCGAAGGCGTCGAGGTCCGGCTGCTCGAGGCCTGGCAGGAGCGGGACGGCTTCGTCCACCCGGCCTCGGGCCCGCTCGTCAGCCGCTTCACCGACCGGCGTGGCCTCGCGGTGTTCGACTCCTGGGACCTCGGCCAGTCCACGCTCGGGTTCTGGACCGACGCCTACGGCGACGCGCTGCTCTACGACCTGGCCTACGAGGACCGCGCGGTCGTCACGGTCCTGATCGGCGCCCCGTCGTTGGGCTGGGTCAGGGTCGACGTGCCCCTGAGCTACCTGCGCCCGCACAACGACGTGCTGCTCGAGTACTGAGCGGCGGAAGGCCTTGTGCCCCCGCGGGTCCGCCTGAGAATCGGGCTCCTCGCCCTGCACCCACCCTGCGAGGAGCATGGCCCGGGACAAGCTCGCGAACCTCCTGCCGCTCTTGCCGGCGGTGCCGATCGTCCTCCTGGTCGCGCTGCTGTACCACGACCTCCCGTTCTACGACGAGTGGATGTTCAGCCATACCATCCACCGCTTCGAGGCCGAGGGGCTGAGCTGGGGCCTGCTCATCGAACCCCACAACGAGCACCGGATCGCGGTCGCGCGGGGGCTCCTGCTCGCGCTCGTCTACCTCACGGACTGGAACACCTGGTACGAGGTGGCGCTGCTGCTGGCCGTGACCCTGTCCGTCGTCCCCCTGCTCCGGTTCCTCGCGTCCCCGCCTGATCGGAGGCGGGACGCGCCGCTGCCGCCGTTGTTCTGGGTGGCCGCCGCGGCCCTGGTCTTCAGCGTCAACGCCTACGGCTGCTGGCTGTGGCCGTGGCTCCTGTCCAACCAGCTCGCGATGGCCTTCTCGGTGCTCGCGCTCGGGCTCCTGGCCCACTCGGGCGCCGGCCTCCGGTCCGTCGTCCTGGCGGGGGTCGCCGCGTTCGCCGGCAGCTTCAGCGCGGGCTTCGGGGTCTGCGTGTGGCCGGTCGGGGTCGCGTACCTCGCACTGGCCCGGGGGAATTCTCGGCGGTGGCTCCGGCTGGCGACCTGGTGTGGGCTCGGCCTCGTCTGCTTCGTGCTCTACGGCGGCGGTGGCGCGGCGCGGTCACCGGGCGGAGCCGTCCCCTCGGTCCTGCAGATGGCCGGATACCTCGTCCGCTGGCTCGGCTCGGGCGTGGCCGGGCAGTCGAGGATCGCGGCGTCCCTGTCCGGGGTCGGGTTCCTGGTCTGGAGCCTGGGCCTCGGTGCGCTGGTCGCGACCCGTCCCTCGTTCCGGACCGGGGAGCTGGCGCCGTGGGCGCTGCTGTACGGCTACGCCCTCTGCGTCGCGGTGCTGACGACGATCGGGCGGGCCTCGATGGGCGTCGACCAGGCCATGTCGCCGCGCTACGTCCCGTTCAGCGCGCTCGGCTGGGTCGCGCTGGCGGGTCTGACGGCGAGTGCGTTGCGCGCGGCCAGGGCCGAGGGCGTGCGGGTCCCGGCTTGGGCCAAGGTCTGGGGGCCCGTCGTCCTGGTCTGGCTGCTGTCCGTGCCGTTCCAGGTCCGGAGCCTGGGCTACGCACGGGGCAGGTCCGCGAAGATGGCGGCGTGCAAGGAGCGGATCCTCGCGAGCCGGCCCCTCGGGCCCGAGCTCGAGCGGTTCCTCTATCCCGACCCGTCCTGGGCCAGGGAGAACGAGCTCCTGTTCGCGCCCCGCGGCTGGTCGCACTTCCGGGGGCGCGCGCAGGCCGATCCCGGCCGCGGGCCCCGTTGAGCCGCCAGCCGCCCGCGCCGCCTACTTGAGGCGGCGGTGGGTGCCCTTCTTCTCGATGAAGTCGCCTTCCTCGCGCGTCCGGATCTCCTTGTAGGTGTCGTAGTCTCCGAACACGAAGCGCCACCTGCCGTCGCCCTCGAGGGCGAGGACGTGGGTCGCGACCTTGTTGAGGAAGTAGCGGTCGTGGCTGACGATCAGCGCGCAGCCGGGGAAGTGGATCAGCGCCTCCTCGAGCACCTGTAGCGTCGGGATGTCGAGGTCGTTGGTCGGCTCGTCGAGGATCAGCAGGTTGCCGCCGTCGCGCAGCATCTTGGCGATCTGCACGCGGTTGCGCTGCCCGCCCGACAGCATGCCGACGCGCTTCTGCTGGTCCTCGCCCTTGAAGTTGAACCGGGCGAGGTAGGCGCGGGCGGCGATGAACGACTGCCCGAACGGGATCTCGTCGCGGCCCTCGGCGATCTCCTGGAAGACCGTCTGGTCGTCGTGGAGCTGGACGCGGGTCTGGTCCATGTAGCACATGTCGACCGTCGTCCCGACGATGACCTCGCCCTTGTCGGGGGCCTCCTGGCCGAGCAGGAGGCGCATCAGCGTCGTCTTGCCGGCGCCGTTCTCCCCGATGACCCCGAGGATGCCGCCCGGCGGCAGCTCGAAGCTCAGGTCCTCGAACAGGACCTTGTCGCCGTAGGCCTTGGACAGGTTGTGGACCTCGAGGACCTTGTTGCCGAGCTTGCGGCCGGGGGGGATCTGCAGGTCGATCTGGTCGTCCGGCATGGCCTTCTGCTCGGCCAGCATGTCGTCGTAGCGGCGCAGGCGGGCCTTGTTCTTGGTCGTGCGCGCCTTGGGCGCCGTGCGGATCCACTCGAGCTCCTGCTTGATCTTGCGCTCGCGGGCCGCGTCCTGCTTGCGCTCGACGTCGAGGCGCGAGGCCTTCTTCTCGAGGTAGGCCGAGTAGTTGCCCTCGTACGGGATCGCCTTGCCGCGCTCGATCTCGAGCATCCAGTTGACGACGTTGTCGAGGAAGTAGCGGTCGTGGGTGATCAGGACGATCGTGCCGTGGTAGTTGGCGAGCTCGGTCTCGAGCCACTGCACGGTGTTGGCGTCGAGGTGGTTGGTCGGCTCGTCGAGGAGCAGCAGGTCGGGGTGGTTGAGCAGGACCTTGCACAGCGCGACCCGGCGCTTCTCGCCGCCGGACAGCGGCGCGATCCTGGCCTCCATCGGCGGCAGGCCGAGGGCGTGGGCCGCCTGCTCGAGGTGGCGGTCGAGCTCCCAGGCGTCCTTGTGGTCGATCTCGTGCTGCAGGGCCTCCATGCGGGCCATGGCCTTGTCCATCTCGTCGCCCTCGAGGTCGCCGAGCGAGGCGGCCAGGTCCTCGTAGCGCTGGACCATGGC
Source organism: Planctomycetota bacterium (assembly GCA_041398545.1). GTDB lineage: Bacteria > Planctomycetota > UBA1135 > UBA1135 > JAWKUM01. The sequence continues at coordinate 53,401 of JAWKUM010000013.1, forward strand.
CCGGACCGGGGCCACGGCCTCGTCGAGGTGCTCGGCGACGGTCTTCTCGGGGTCGAGCACGGGCTCCTGGGGCACGTAGCCGACCGACAGGCCGTGGATCGGCTTGCAGTCCCCGTCGAACTCCTTGTCGACGCCGGCGAGGAGGCGCAGCAGGGTCGTCTTGCCGCTGCCGTTCATGCCGATGACGCCGATGCGGGCGCCCTCGAGGAAGGCCAGCGAGATCTCGTCGAGGATGACCCGGGTCCCGTAGACCTTCTTGAGCTTGTGCAGGTGGAAGATCGGGCGGCTCACGGCGGCTGGTTCCTGTCCTGGGTGGGTGGCGGCGCGAATTCGAGCGGAAGAGCATAGCTCCCGGCCAGGACCATTGGCAGGACCCGTCCCGCCGAATCCCGGCCCGCTCGCGCGCCCTCGTCCCCCGGCTCAGTACCGGAGGGTGCTGCCCTCGAGCCGCTCCATCGGCTTGTGCCTGGTCAGGCACCGGACCCGCGCGACCCTGTGGGACTTCTCGTGGTCCTCGTGGTTGACCGCCCACACGCCCCACCAGTAGCCGAAGTTGGGCCGCATGGCGGCCCAGGTGTCCTCCGGGATCTCCGCCTCGGTCCGGTCCCTGGACACCTTGAAGCGGTGGATGTCGTGGGCCTCGCCGCCGAGGGCGAGGACGACCCAGTACTCGTCGAAGTCGTCCGCGGGCGCGGTCCACCGCAAGGTCGGCCGGGTCTCGGTCCGGGTCATGTGCTCGGGCGCGAGGAGCTCGAGGTCCTCTCGTGGCCCCGTGTGGTGCAGGGCGTCGTTCACCCGCTCGATGAACGGCAGGTGGGCCTCGGGCGGAATCCGGTCCGTGAAGAAGCCGCAACCCCGGCAGGCGGTCGGCACGTCGCCGGTCATCATCCCGCGCCTCAGGTCCTGGGCCTCGACGCCGTTCCAGATCTGGTCGAAGTCCTGCAGGTTGAGGTCGCCCAGGCTGAGGTTGCCGTCGTCCACGACGCAGCAGGGGTAGACCAGGCCGTCCGAGTCGACCTTGACCCGATAGACCGACTGGGCGCAGTAGCCCGGGAGCGAGCGGTTGAGCCGCCACAGCCACGGGTCGCGGAGCTTGGTCGCGCGGTACTCGGGCGGGTCGATCCGGTAGTCGTAGTTCTGGTGGCCCTCGACGTCCCAGATGACGCGGATCTTCTTGTCCTCGGCGACCCGGCGGACCTTCTCGCGCATCCAGGCGACCCACTCCTTGCTCATGTGCAGCAGCGGGTCGGAGAACTGGCGGGCCTCGATGAAGTGCAGGTAGCGCAGGATGTGCACCGTCTCGATGCCCTGGTCGGCCATGAAGGCGACGGTCTCGTCCATCCAGGGCGCGTTCTCGACCATGAACACGGCCTTGACGAGGACGTCGATCCCGTGCTCCTTGCACAGCCGGGCGGCGATCGGGAGGTTACGGAACACGAGCTCCGGCTTGCTCCGCAGTCGGATGGCCTCGTAGACCTCCGGGATGTGGCTGTCGATCGAGAACGAGATCATCGAGACGTGGGGCTCGAGCTCCTCGAAGCGCTGCTCGTCCAGGTACTGCAGGTTCGTGACGATGTCGAGCTCGATGCCGTACTCGATCGCGAGCTTCCGGGTCAGGTCCCAGGTCAGGATCAGCGGCTCGCTGCCCGAGAACGGGACGATGACCGAGGCCTTGGGCAGGATCTGCTCCGCGGCCTTCTCGACCAGGGCCTCGGGCATCTTCTTGAGCGGCGGGTTGACCCCGTCGTAGCACATCGTGCAGCTCATGTTGCAGAAGTTGCTGAGCTGCAGGTCCACCATGTACGGCCTCGACTCGAACACGAGGCGCTCCGTCCACAGGTCCTCGACGAGCTTGGCCCGGTTCTCCAGGAAGATCCGCTCCTTCTCCTCCTTGCCGTACCTCGGGACGACCTTGGAGAAGTCGATCTTGAGCCAGGCGTCCTTCCTGTCCCGCTCCTCGCGGGCCCGCGAGCTCCGCGTCGAGCCCCCGGAGCCGGCGTCGGTGGCCTGGGCGTCGTGCTTGGGATCCTGGTCTTGCATGTGGGCCTGCTGCTGCGGAGGCGTTGCCCGGAGCCGCGCCGCTCATGGGTGTGCCGAGATCCTCGTAGGCGGGCGGGTGGGCGGCGCTGTCAGGAAGTATAGCCCGGCAGGTGGGGGCAGGCGGGGCCGTGGTGGGGCAAGGCGGTGACCGCGAGGCGCCGATGGCAAGGTGGTGTAGCGGGGAGCGTCGCGGCCTCAGGTACCGTGGGTGACCACGACCTTGACGCTCCTGGGAGTCCTGGCCCGGGCGAAGGCCTCGGGCAGGCGGGCGGCCGGCAGCTCGTCGGTGACGAAGGCCTCGCCGAGGTCGGGGACGGCCGCGAGCCGGGCCAGGGCCGGGGCGAAGCCGCCGCAGCGCGACGAGCGCAGCGCGAGGCCGCGCTCGACGATCGCGCGCTGGAGCGGCGACGAGGACGACCGGCCGCGACGGAGCAGGACCGTGCCGCGGGGGCGGACGAGGCCGCGCTCGTGTTGGGGGCTCGGGCGCAGGGCCGCGTCGGCGCCGGCGAGGTCGTCGACGACGGCGAGGTCGGCGCGGGGCAGGCCGGGCCTGGCCGCGGTCCCCTCCCACTCCTCCTCCAGCCGCGCGAGGGCTTCCCCGGGGTCCTCGACGCGGAGCACCCGCGCGGCGGTGGCGAGCGCCGGCGGCACGGCGTCACGCGACAGCCAGGCCACGATCGGCTCCGCGCCCAGGGCGGCGGCGCGGGCCACCTCGGCGAGTCCGTCGTCGTCGGGGCAGCGCGCGAGCGCGCCCTCGTCTACGACGAGGGCCGTGCCCCGGTGTAGCCCGCAGGCCTCGCGGCCGTGGGTCGACTTGAGGTGGACGGTCCGCCGCGCCAGCCGGCAGGCCAGGGCCAGGCCCTCGGGGGAGCCGGTCGTGTCGACGACGACGTCGGCCAGGCCGTCGGGCAGCGCCGCCCCGTCGCCGTCGAAGCGGCGCGCCTCGTCGGCACCGAGCTCGCGCGCGCGCCGGCACAGGTCCTCGTGGCGCGACAGGGCCAGGACCCGGACGTCGAGGCCGGCATCGCGGGCCGCGGCCAGGGCGGCGACGGCGAGGAGCCCGAGCCGGCGCGGGCCCAGGACCGCGACGCTGTCCCCGGCCTCGACGTCGGCCAGGACGTTGCCGGCCGCGGCGAAGGGCTCGCACAGGACGGCGGTCGACGACGGCAGGTCCGCCGGGACCTCGAGCACGGCGTGGCGCGGCGCGAGCACGAAACGCCCGAACCCGCCGGGCAGGTCGTGGATGCCGAGCACGAGCCGCTCCGGGCAGTGGCGCTCGAGCCCGCCGGCGCAGAACGGGCAGGCGGTCTCGACCCCGCGGGCCGCGTGGCTGGCGTTGATCTCGACGACGACCCGCCGCCCGGCCTCGTCGCGGGCGACGAGCTCGTGGCCGATGACCTGCGGCAGCGGGAATGGCAGGAACCGCCGCGCCAGGTCGGTCGAGCACACGCCGCAGCGCTCGACCTCGAGCATGCGGTAGCCGGCCCCGAGCTCCAGCCACGGCCGCCCGTCGCGGAGCACGCGCCAGCCCTCGTCCTCGCCGCCCTCGTAGCGCAGCCCCACCTCGTCGAAGCCGTCGTCGGCGCGGTACTCGAGGGCCCTGAACTCCCGCGTGCCCACGGCGCGCTCAGGCCCGCTCGAGCTGGAGGCGGCCGCGGCGGTCGACGCCGGTGACGCGAACCTCGACGCGGGCGCCCTCGGCGGGCGGCTGGCCGCCGTAGGCCTCGGCCGGCAGCAGGCCCCTGGCCGAGTCGTAGATCCGGACGAAGGCGCCGAACGGCTTGACCGCCTCGACCTCGGCCTCGTAGGTGCCGCCGACGCGGACCGTGCCGACGACCTGGTTGACGGCCTCGAGCGCCTTGCGCATCGCCGGCCCCTCGCTGGCGTAGATCGTCACGAGCCCGGTGTCGTCGACGGCGATCGTGGCCCCGCTCTGCTCCTGGATCGCCTTGATCGTCGCGCCCTTGGGCCCGATCAGCGCGCCGATCAGGTGCGGCATGATGCGCAGCCCGTGGACCTGCGGGGCGTGGGCGGCGACCTCGGGGCGCGGGCCGGCCAGGCCCTCGGCCATGCACGCGAGGATCCAGTCGAGGCCGTCGCGCGCCTGGCTCATCGCGCGGGCCAGGACGTCGCGCGACAGGCCCCCGATCTTGTTGTCCATCTGCAGGGCCGTGATGCCCTCGGCCGTGCCGCAGAGCTTGAAGTCCATGTCGCCGAGGTGGTCCTCGTCGCCGAGGATGTCGCTCAGGACGGCGACCTCGCCGCCGACCTCGACGAGGCCCATCGCGATGCCGGCGACCGGCCGCGCGACCGGGACGCCGGCGTCCATCAGCGCGAGGCAGCCGCCGCAGACCGTCGCCATCGACGACGAGCCGTTGCTCTCGGCGATGTCGGACTCGACGCGGATCGTGTACGGGAACACGTCGTAGCCGGGCAGCACCGGGGTCAGGGCGCGCAGCGCGAGGTTGCCGTGGCCGACCTCGCGCCGGCCCGGGCCGCGCAGCGGGCGGACCTCGCCGACCGAGTACGGCGGGAAGTTGTAGTGCAGCAGGAAGCGGTGCTGCTGCTTGCCGAAGACGTTCTCGACGAGCTGGGCCTCGTCGCCCGAGCCGAGCGTGCAGGTCACGAGGGCCTGGGTCTCGCCGCGGGTGAACACCGCCGAGCCATGGACCCGCGGGAGCCACGAGGTCTCGCACCAGATCGGGCGGATGTCGGCCGGCCCGCGGCCGTCGAGGCGGAGGCCCTCGCCGACGATGCGCTCGCGCACGAGCCGCTTCTGCAGGTCCTTGAACAGGGCCGCGCCCTCGGCCCGGCCCGGCAGCGGCGGCAGGGCCTCGCCGCCGTCCCCGCCGCCCGGGGCGTCGGCCGGCAGGCCGGCGAGGAAGGCGTCCTTGGCCGCGGCCACGGCCTGGGCCCGGTCCTGCTTGCCGGCGATCGTCAGCGCGCCGCGCAGCGCCTCGCCGCAGGCGGCCTCGCAGGCCGCGGTCCACGGCGCGGGCGCCGCCGGCACCGCGAAGGGGCGCTTGGGCCGGCCGGCGCGCCCGCGGAACGCGTCGACCTCGGCGCGGAGCGCGTCGAGCCGGTCGACGGTCGCGAGCAGGTGGTCGAGCAGGGCGTCGTGCGGGACGCTCCGCGCCTCGCCCTCGACCATGACGAGCCCGTGCGGGCCGACCGACACGACGAGGTCGGCGGCGGCCTCGTCGAGCTCGGCGGGGACCGGCAGCAGCACCGTGCGGTCGCGGTACAGCGCGCTGCGACAGCCCAGCACCGGGCCGTCGAACGGCACGTCGCTGAGGTGGACGGCGACGCCGGCGCCGAGCAGGGCGAGGCTCTGCGGGTCGGCGCCCGGGCCGGCCGAGAGCACCGTGGCCTGGACCTGGACCTCGGAGCGGTAGCCGTCGGGGAACAGCGGGCGCAGCGAGCGGTCGATGAGCCGCGACGCGAGGACCTCGCGATCGGTGATGCGGCCCTCGCGGCGCAGGAAGCTGCCGGGGATGCGGCCGCCGGCGGCCAGCTTCTCGCGGTACTCGACGACGAGGGGGAAGAAGTCGATCCCCGGCCGCGCCTCGGCCGCGCCGACGACGGTCACGAGGACCCTGGTGTCGGCCTCGGCGACGAGGACGGCCGCGTCGGCCTGGCGCGCGAGGCGGCCGGTCTCGAGGACGACCCTGCGCGTGCCGAGCGGGAGCTCGAGCCGGTGGGCCTCGGGGGCGCGGGTCAGCTTGCCGGTCATGTCCGGGAGGCTAGCCGATGGCCGGCGGCCTGGCGACGGGGCGCCGCCCCCTCCCGCGGCCGGCGGCCTCAGACCGGGACGGGGAAGAACTCGTTGCCGCCGTGCAGCGCCGCGCGCAGCAGGGCGAGGTTGGCGCCGCGGTACCTGTCCTGCTCGCCGTGGGCGAGGTGGCCGAAGCGCAGGCGGCGGCAGGCCAGGTAGACGGCGGTCGCCCGCATCGACCACTCCATGCGGACCCGGTCGGAGCCGACCGTGCCGTGCACGAAGCGGAAGAACAGGTCCCGCTTCCACTCCGGCGAGCGCCGGCTGTGGATCCAGAACCACGTGAAGTCGTGCTCGGGCGAGCCGGTGCCGATGCGCTCGAAGTCGACGATGTACGGGCGGCCGTCGGGGTCGACGAGGATGTTGTCCTCGGTGAAGTCGCCGTGCACCGGCACGGCCGGGCGCGTCTCGAGCCAGCCCATGGCGTCGTGGTAGAAGCGGCGGATGCCCTTCCACAGCTCCTCGCCGACGACGAAGATCAGCGGCTCGTACATGAGCCGGACGACGCGGTCGCGCAGCGAGGCGATGTCCCAGCGGTGCAGCGGGAAGTTGCGCCGGCCGGTCAGGCGGTCCATCGGCAGCCGCTGCACGGCGCGCAGCAGCTCGAAGACGTTGTCGGCCGAGAGGTGCTCGCTGCGCGGGCCCGGCGCCTGCGGGATGTGCTCGAGCAGGAGCCACCGCGGCGGGTCCTTCGAGTCCATCATGATCACGCGCGGCGCGGGCAGCTCGCGGCGCTCGGCGTCGTAGAAGTCGAGGAACGAGTAGAACGCGACCTCGCGGCGGGCGTAGTCGTCGATCCTGACCTCGGGCGGGTAGTAGCGGCCCTCCTGCGGCGGGCAGAAGAACTTGAGCAGGAACTCGCGCCCGTCCCCGCTCCGGCACGGCAGCAGGAGCGAGCTCTTGCGGTCGTGCAGCGGCCGCGGCGGCGGCAGCTCGCTGGGCTCGATGCCGAGGTCGGCGAGGACCTCCTTGGCCTGGTCGAACAGGTCGGTCGTGTGCATCGCTGGACCCTTCGGCCCGGTTCCGGCGGGGACTGGAATCCTAGGCCGGGGGTCCCCCGGGCGACAAGCTCAGCGTGAGGCCTCGAAGACCTTGCCCCTGAACTCCTGGGCGTCCCGCTCGCCGAAGAAGTGCATGACCTTGACGGTCCAGCGGGCGTGGCCCTTCGGGGCCTCGGCCGGCATCTCGACGGCTGCGTCGACGTCGAGGAAGCCGTCCCGGCCGCCGAGGACCTCCTGGCTCTTGGACCAGAGCTTCCCGCCCTTGGCGTCCTCGGACGAGAACTCGACCGAGAACGTGCGCTGGATCAGCGCGGGGATGCGGTGGCCGGCCCGGTTCCACAGCTTGAGGACGGTCTTGCCGTCGGCCTCGGCGACCTCGAACTCGAAGGCCTTGGCCAGGAACGCCTTGTCGGACGGGCCGTTGAGCGTGTGCTTGCGCCCCTTGCGCTTCGCGCCGGTCGCCTTGCCGGTGTCGGGGTCGACCGCGACGACCCGCTCGACCTCGGGCATGTGGCAGTGCATGCAGGTCTTGCCCTCCTTGCGCGCCTTGCCCCGCTCGAAGCTCTCGCCGAGGGCGCGGACCGGGCCGACGTTGCGGTCGTGGCACGACAGGCACAGCCCGACGTCCTTGCCGCCGTAGAGCGGCGACTTGACGCTCTCGTGCGCGTCGGTCTCGGCCCCGAAGGGGCCGTGGACCTTGCCGTCGAGGACGTGGCACGAGCGGCAGTCGATGCCGTGCTCGAGGCCGTCCTCGCGGGCCAGCGGCTTGTCGGGGACGCGGTCGATGACCGTGGCCGGGACGTGGCAGGAGTGGCAGCTCTGCGGGCGCCGCCGCGTCTTGATCGCGGCCTGGTAGACCTCGTCCTTCCAGGCCATGGCGTGGAGCGTCGTCCGCCACTCCTCGAGCTGATCCCTGTGGCACTTGCCGCAGTCCTCGGGCGCGTCGCCCCGGAGGTGGGCCGCCGGCGGCCCGACCTCGGCCGCGTCCGTGGTCGACGGGCGGGTCAGCGGGAGGAGGGACAGGATCGGCAACGCGGCGAGCAGGATCGGCTTCATCCGGAGGGACCTCGAGGGAGAGGGAGCGATGGACCCCACGATACCCCGCGGGTGCCCGCGGGTTCCCTGGCGGTCAGGCGGGCGGTGCGCCGCGGAGCCGGAGCTTCCCCGACCTGCCGAAGAACGTCACGGGGTTGTCCCACACGACCTGCATGATCCGCTCCTGCGACCAGCCGCGGCGCTCGAGCTGGACGACGGTCTTGGGGATCAGCAGGGGGTCGGACACGCCCCAGTCGGCCGCCGAGTTGATCAGCATGCGCTCGGTGCCCCAGCGGTCGAGGATGTCGGCCGCGCGCTCGGGCGTCAGCTTGGTCCGCGTGTAGATCGAGTGGCCCGCCCAGCACGCGCTGCCCTCGCGCACGAGGCCGATCGTCTCCTCGGTGTTGTGGTCGACGAGGACGTCCTCCTCGGCGACCCCCGACTCGCGCACGACGTCGAGCGTCCGCCGCGTGCCGTCGAGCTTGTCGACGTGGGGGAGGTGGACGAGGACGGGCAGGCGGTGCTGCCGGGCCAGGTCGAGGTGCTCGAGCATGCACCGCTCCTCGGCCTTGGTCATCGAGTCGAAGCCGATCTCCCCGACGCAGACGCAGCGCGGGTGGGCGAGGAACTCCGGCACGATCGCCAGGACCTCGCGGGCGAGGCCCTCGTCGTTGGCCTCCTTGGGGTTCATCGCGATCGCGGCGTGGTGGTCGATCTGCCACTGCGCCGCCCGCGACGGCTCGAACTCGAGCAGCTGGGCGAAGTAGTCGCGGAACGTCCCGACGCTCGTCCGCCGCTGCCCGACCCAGAACGCCGGCTCGAGGACCGCCCGGACCCGGCACAGCTCCATCTGCGCGTAGTCCTCGGTCGTCCGGGAGATCATGTGGATGTGCGGGTCGAAGATCTTCATCGCGCTACCGATCATGGCTGGGCCACCAGGACAGGACCAGCCGGGTCATGTGGTCGTACGAGCGGACGCCGGCGGCGACGCCCTGCGCCTGGAGGATGCCGTCGTAGGTCTTCCAGGCGATCCGGGTCAACGTGACGTTCTGCCGGCGGTGCGACCGCTCGTCGGCGCGGCGGCGGTCCTCCAGGACGCCGGGCCCGGCCCGCTCCTGGAGCTCCTCGCGCAGGGCCATCGGGGCCTGGCGCTCGAAGCGCACCAGGGCCAGGACCAGGCCCGAGTAGCGGAACCAGGGGTCGGGCGACCGCAGGCAGGCCACGAAGCCGGCGAAGCTGGCCTCGTCCTCGGGGCCCAGGCCGGCCAGGTGGGCCAGCTCGTGGCAGGCCGTGAACGGCAGCACGAGGGGGTCGAGGGCGGGGTCGACGTGACACTCCTGGGTGAACGGGGAGAAGATCCCGGACACGCCGAAGGTCTGCAGCATCCCGACCGGCCAGCAGGGCTTGAGGCGGGTCACCGGCAGGGCCGCCGGTCCGTCGAGCTCGGCCAGGACGCGGTCGAGGTCGAGGCGGGCCTGGAGCCCGAGGGCCGTGAAGTCGGGGTCCTGGGGCAGGGCCGTCCGCGCCAGCCGGGTCAGGTCGGCGACCTCGCGGGCGACCTCGGCGAAGCGCTCGGAGCCGGGCACCGGGGCCATGCCCATCCGCTCGGCCAGGGGCGGCCGCTGGTACGACCAGCCGAAGCCCAGGAGGTAGAGGTTGGCCAGGACCGCGGCCCCGACGAGGAGCCGGCGGCAGGCCCGGCCCAGGGCCCCGCGCCGGCCGCCGTCCGTGGCCGGGGCCGGGCCGAAGGCGGCCAGGACGAGGATCGCCGGGACGACGAGGGCCAGGGCGACGATCGCGAGCTCGGCCACGGAGAACGGGAAGGCCGCGGCCGGGGTCGCGAGGACGGCCCGGACGGCGGGGAACAGGAGCCTGGCGTGGATGGCCTCGACCCAGTGGGCGGGGACGAGGCCGGAGGCGAACAGCGCCACGTGGACGAGGGTCAGGACCCAGAGGACGCGGGTCCAGCGGCGGGGGCGGGGGGTGAGGGTCGAAGGCTCCATCTGATCGGCGACCCGGAGCGGGCCGGGCAATCCTAGCCACCGGCGGGCCCGACCCCGCCCGTCCGGCCCCGGAGACCGGGTCCGGAGCCCGGAACCGCTCGTCAAGAACCGAGCGAAAACGGCCGATGGGAGACCAGAAGCCCTTGCGGGAACGGTGCGATCGGAGGGGGAGCGGACCCCCTCCCGGCGACCGGTCCGGGGGCGGCTCGGGTCCCGTCGGGGGACCACGCACGATCAGGACTGGCTTCCACGGTGAACCTTCCCTCGCGCATCCTCGAGTCCATGGGCGGGCTCGTCGGCGACGACCAAGGCGAGGCGAGCAAGGACTTCGAGCACCTTCTCGCCCGGGTCCAGGGTCTCGTCGAGCGCCGGGCGAAGCACACCAGCACCAAGGGCGAGACCCGGGACCTCCTGGCCGAGGTCCTGTTCAGCCGGCTCAACAAGGGGTTCCAGGACTTCGTCACGAGCGGCGAGCTGGTCGGGGACGCGCGCAAGAAGGCCGACTTCTTCGTCGGCTCGATCCTGACCGGGACCGTGCTCGAGGAGATCGCCCACATCCTCGACCACATCCTCATGGAGGCCGTGCTCCCGCGCGACTACCACCTCGCCGGCCGCTCCGACTTCATCCGCATCCACGAGCTCCTGCAGCTCCTCTCGTCCGGCAAGCACTCCGGCCGCCTGATGTTCGAGCGCCCCGACGCCCAGCTCGACCTCTACTTCCGCAACGGCCTGATCTCCTTCGTCGACCCGCACCAGTTCTCCCAGCGCATGATCCGCGGCAAGGGCCTGTCGCCGTGGCGCGAGATCCCCGAGGGGCTGTGCAACGAGGCCAACCGCAGGCGGCTCGAGCACGGCACGCCGGTCCTCCTCGGCCTCAAGGAGCAGGGCTACTTCAAGGAGGAGGAGTTCAAGAACCAGGTCCGCGCGATCGGCAGCGAGCTGATCTACGACGCCCTCATGAACTACCAGGAGGCCTCGTTCAGCTACAAGGCGCTCGACGAGCTGCCGGAGTGGGTCGTGGACTACAACGCCGGCCTGCCGGTCATGCCGCTCCTCCTCGAGGGGCACAAGCGGCTCGACGACTGGCGCATGATCCGCAAGGTCTTCCCCGACCTCGACGAGGAGATCCAGCCGGCGCCCGACCTGTTCTCGCGCATCGCCGAGCTCAGCCTCGGCGTCGTCGAGATCAAGGTGCTGACGATCATCAACGGCGGCAACGCGAGCTTCAACAAGGTCAAGGCCTCGGTCGGCCTGCAGAGCTTCGACCTCGGCATGATGCTCGTGGGCTTCGCCCAGCAGGGCATCATCGACCCGCCGGGCGGCACCGACAGCCTCAGCTACGAGCTCTCGACCGAGGAGTCGATGGAGGCCGTCGAGGAGGCCCTGATGGCCAACGAGTCGCTCGACGCCATCCCCGAGTCGCTCGACGCGATCTTCGGCGACGAGGGCGAGGAGGGCTTCGGGCTCGGCTTCCTCGAGGCCGCGCGCGAGGACGGCAAGAAGGTCGACAAGGGCTGAGGCCGGCCCGCCCCGGGAAGATCCGCCAACGAGCCGCGCAGGGGCTACGTATCGCCGGGGCCGGCTGCGATGATGTCCGCCCCGACCCGACCCACCCGGAGGATCCGATGCGCGCCCTCTCGTCCGCCCTGCTGCCAATCGCCCTGCTCCTGACGACCCGGCTGCCGGCCCAGGGGGCCGCGGACCAGGTCTGGATCGGCGTCTCGATCGAGGAGCAGGACGAGGCCATCGTCGTGACCGAGGTCGTCCCGGGCTCGCCCGGCGACAAGGGCGGCCTGAAGGTCGGCGACCGGATCGAGAAGATCGCCAACCGCGCGTTCAAGGACATCGACGCCTGCATCGAGTTCGTGCTGTCGATGACCCCGGGCAGCACCCAGGCCTTCCAGGTCCGCCGCGGCGACAAGTCGCTGCGGCTCCGGGTCAAGCTCGGCTCCCGGGCCGACCGCGACCGCGCCGCCAAGGGCGAGGCCGCGGCGCCGGAGCGCCCCGAGGCGACCGACGCGCCCAAGCCCAAGGGCCGGCTCGGCGTCGTGCTCGAGGAGGCCGGCGACCAGGTCCGCATCGCGTCGGTCGACGACGACAGCCCGGCCGCCAAGGCCGGCTTCCACGAGGGCGACGTGCTGCACAAGGTCGGGGACAAGCCGGTCACCGACGTCGACATGCTGGCGGCCGCGATCGCCGGGGCCGGGCCCGGCCGGAAGCTGCCGATCGAGGTCCTGCGCGACGGCAAGCCGGTCGTGCTCGAGCCCGTGCTCGGGGCCGCCGACCAGCCGGCGCGCCCCGGCGGGGCGGGGGCCGGGCCGGCCTCGCAGCCGAGCCAGGAGGCCCGGGTCGAGCGGCCGACGCCGCCGGTCTTCGGCGGGGACGTCGGCGCGGCCCTGGCCAAGGCCGGGGCGGAGCACAAGCTCGTCCTCGTCGCCTTCGTCGACCCCGAGTCCTCGGCCTGCAAGCAGATGAAGGAGAGCCTCGGGGACGAGCGCGTCCGCAAGGCCCTCGGCGCCTACGTCGTCGTCGACGTGGACGTCGTCGAGAAGGCCGCCGTGGCCGACCGCTTCGGCGTGCTCGCGACGCCGCACTTCATCGTCCTCGACCCCGACGGCAAGGCCCTCGGCAAGTTCACCGGCTACCTCGCGCCGGCGACCCTCGCGGGCCGGCTCGGGCGCTACGTCGAGGACCGGCGCAAGGAGGCCGCCGCCGCGGCGGCCGCCGAGGCGAAGCCCACGGACCGACCGGCGAGCCGGACGACCGACCGGGCCCAGGCCGCGCCGGCGGACCGGCCCCAGGGCCAGCAGGCCGGCGCCGCCGAGCTGCGCCGCCGGATGCAGGAGCTCGACCGCGCGCGGAAGGCCTTCGAGGACGCCGCCAAGCGGCTCGACGAGGTCCGCCGCGAGAACGAGGCGCTGCGCAAGCGGCTCGAGGCCCTCGAGGAGGCCCTGCGCAAGCTGCAGGAGCGCAAGTAGGGGTCCGCGCCGGGGCGGGCGGCCGGGGGCGGCCGCTCAGCCCTTCATCGTCGCCAGGAACTCGACGTTGGACGCGCTCCGGCGCAGCTTGTCGAGCAGGAGCTCGGTCGCCTCGACCGGGTTCATGCCGGCCAGGACGCGGCGCAGGACCTGCACGCGGTTGAGCTCCTCGGGCGACAGCAGGAGGTCCTCGCGCCGCGTGCCCGAGCGGCGCACGTCGATGGCGGGGAAGGTCCGGCGGTCGGCGAGCTCGCGGTCGAGCACGATCTCGAGGTTCCCGGTGCCCTTGAACTCCTCGAAGATGACCTCGTCCATGCGCGAGCCGGTGTCGACGAGGCAGGTCGCGAGGATCGTCAGCGAGCCGCCCTCGAGCAGGTTGCGGGCCGAGCCGAAGAACCGCTTGGGCTTCTGCAGGGCCGTCGACTCGAGGCCGCCCGACAGGAGCCGCCCGCTGCTCGGCGCCTCGTGGTTGTAGGCCCGCGACAGGCGCGTGATCGAATCGAGCAGGATGACGACGTCCCGGCCCTCCTCGACGAGTCGGCGCGCGCGCTCGAGCACGAGCTCGGCCGTGTGGACCTGCCGCGCCGGGGCCTCGTCGAAGGTCGCCGCCAGGATCTCGACCTGGTCGCCGCGGACCTGCTGGCGGAAGTCGGTGACCTCCTCCGGCCGCTCGTCGACGAGCAGGACGAGCAGGTGCACCTGCGGGTCGTTGGTCAGGATCGCGTTGGCGATCTGCTGCAGGAGGACGGTCTTGCCGGCCTTGGGTGGCGCGACGATCAGCCCGCGCTGGCCCCGGCCGACCGGGGCGAGGAGGTCGATGACCCGGGTCGACAGCGGGTCGCGCCCGGTCTCGAGGGTGAACCGCTCCCTGGGATAGGTCGGGGTCAGGTCCTCGAACATCGGCACGCGGGTGCGCTCGGCGACCGGGACGCCGTCGATCCGCTCGATCTCCTGGACGGCGTAGTACTTCTCGTTGCCCTTGGGCGGGCGCAGCAGCGCCTCGACGAGCATGCCGGTGCGCAGCCCGTTGGACCGGATGATCGGCGGGGAGACGTAGAGGTCGTCCTGGCCGGCCTGGTACTGGTAGCGGGCCGAGCGCACGAAGCCGAAGCCGTCGGGCAGGACCTGGATCAGCCCGCCGCCCCGGAGCTCCTTGCCCTGGGCGCACATGTGGTCGAGCGCGCGCAGGACGAGGTCGTGGTGCTTGGGGTCGAGCGGGACCTCGATCTCGAGGGCCTCGAGCAGGTCGAGGAGCTCGCGGGTGCGGAGGGCCTGCAGGTCCTCGAGGCGCTCGGGGAGCTGGAGATCGGAGGTTCGGGCCGGGCGCTTGCGGGGAGCCCGGGTTTCGCGGGTCGTCATCAGGCTGTCCTCGCGCCCTCGGTGCGAGACGGGGCGGGGGATGCGGGGAGGTCGACCTCCGGCGGGCTCGGGGGGCGACCGGTGCAGGAACTATCGGGCGAGGCACGCCAGGGTAACTGTCGGCCTCGCCGAGCGAGGGAGGCATTCCTTCCCGATGCTCGCCCCGATCTACGCGGGGTGTCGGTCTCTCGCGGAGGATCCTTTCCGTGGCGGGCAGGATTCAGCGATCCCGGACATCCCGGTCGAGGCCGGCGAGCAGGGCCGCGACCGCGCGCCGGAGCGCGGCGAGGTCGCCGCTGTTGTCGACGACCCGGTCGGCGCGCGCCCGCTTGAGCTCGAGGGGCGCCTGGGCCCGCTCGCGGCGCCGCCAGTCCTCGGCCGTGAGCCCGCGGGCCTGGGCCCGGGTCCTCCGGACCGGGTCGGGCACGTCGACGAAGACGACGACGTCGCAGCGGTCGACCAGTCCGCCCTCGAGCAGGAGCGGGACGTCGAGGACGACCGAGCTGCCCTCGGCCAGGGCTCGGGCCAGGGCGGCTTCGAGCCGGGCCCGGATGCGGGGGTGGGTCAGGGCCTCGAGCTCCCCCCGCAGGGCCGGGTCGCGGAACACCCGGTCGGCGATCAGGGCCCGGTCGGGTCCGTCGGGGCCAAGGACCCCCGGGCCGAACAGCCGCACGAGGTCGGGCCCGAGCTCGGGCGAGGCCAGGACCTCGCGGGCGACGCGGTCGGCGTCGAGGACGACGAGCCCGGCCTCGGCCAGGGCCGCCGAGACGGCCGACTTGCCCGAGGCGACCCCGCCGACGAGGCCGAGGACGAGCGGGGGCACGGGTCGGAAGGGCCGGCGCATCGCCCCCGAGCCTAGCGCGCTCGCCGTGGGGACCGGCAGGGATCCCTCCGCGCGACCGGGCCTTCGGCCCGAAGCCCCGTGGCGGGACGGGCTTGGGGGCGACCGGCCGGGGCAGGCCGGTCTTGACCCCCGCGGCCGGGGCTACCTATGATCCCCGGCTTCCGACGCCTCGGGCAGGACCCGCTCTCGCTGCCGCCCCCTCTCGAGAGCCGCCGACCGGTTTCCCAGCGGGATCCGCTCGCGCCCGATTCGTGGGATAGACTCCTTCGAGCCTCGTGCCCCGGGGCCCGAATACTCTCTTCCCCGCTCTGCGCGAGGGAGGGAGGGCGTCACCTCCGCAACCCGACCGCCCCTGCCCCCCCCTCGACCCCGACAGCAACATTCCCATCGAAGGAGCCGGAAGGTCATGGATCGCCGCCAGCGTGGTGTAGCTCACGTCAACATCTTCTGGGCCCTCGTCCCGATGGTCCTGTTCATCGGTGCGGGCTTCTTCGCCTACACGAAGCAGATCGAGCTGGATGAGGCCAAGGCCGATCGGCTCCAGGCCATCAACAGCGCCGACCAGGCCGCCAACGAGAAGCTGGGCCTGCAGCGCCAGCTCGAGTCGATCACGGCCGTGGTCGGGTGCGTCGGGGAGTTCAAGCACGAGGGTGCCCTCGCCGACCTGCCCGTCGAGAAGCGCTTCACGACCGGCGCGGCCGTCAAGGACGCGCTCGAGAACTTCAAGCAGCGTCACGCGATCCCCACGTCGATCGCCGACGTCCCCTCGGTGCTCAATGACATCACCGGCGAGATCAACCGGATCAACGACCGGGTCAAGAGCCTCGACGGTGAGCTGACCGGCGCGCAGGCGACGATCGCCGCCCAGAACGCCTCCCTGGCCCAGGTGCGGTCCGAGAAGGACGCCGAGAAGGACCGGATCGAGGGCGAGAAGGTCGCGGCCGAGCGCAACATGACCAACGCCGTCCGGTCCAAGGAGGAGGAGCTCGCCCAGGCCCGCTCCAAGGCCCAGGACGCCCGCGACGAGCGCCGCAAGGACCTCGAGGCCCACAGCCTCGCCATGGCCGACATGCAGAAGAAGTACAACGGCATGGCCCAGACCAACGTCACGCTGGCCGAGAAGAACAGCCTCATCAACTCGCCCGAGCTGCCGGACGGGGCCATCCTGAGCTCCAACGACCGGATCCTCGAGGCCGTCATCGACCTCGGCGCCCGCGACGCGATCAAGAAGGGGATGACCTTCCAGGTCCTCGACAAGGAGACCCACATCCGCTTCACGCTCAACAAGGCCGCCGGCGAGTTCGTCAAGGCCCTCGCGACCGTCGTCGAGGTCAGCGGCACCAGCGCCCGCGTCAAGATCCACGGCGTGGCCGACAAGTACAACCCCGTGGTCAAGGGCGACCTGATCCGGAACGACCTCTACAGCAAGAACTTCAAGCGCGACATCTGCCTCGTCGGCCGCTTCGTCGAGCCCTACACCAAGGGCGAGCTCAAGCGGATGCTCGAGGCCTACGGCCACCGCGTCCACGACGAGTGGGACGCGTCCTGCGACCTCCTGGTCCTCGGCCGTCAGCCCGTCGGCGAGGACGTGACCAAGATCGAGGACACCGAGGCCTACCAGAAGGCGTCGGAGCACCGGGTCGAGATCGCCCCGCTCTGGAAGATCAAGGACTTCCTGGTCCGCTGACGCGACCCCGGGCGCGAGCCCGGCGAAACGTCCGATCCGGCTGGCGAGGCTCCGAGAGGAGCCTCGCGGCACGTACGGGCGACGCCTCGGCGTGGCTATGATGCCCGGCCGCTTCCCGATGGCGCAGTCGACCCAGGAGCCCCCGAGCGGCAGCCGCAGCGCGGACGAGGTCCACCCGGACCTCGCCCGGGGCACGATGAGCTTCCGCGACCACCTCGAGGAGCTCAGGCGCCGCGTGATCATCTCCCTGCTCGCGGTCGCCAGCTGCATGCTCCTGTTCCTGTTCTTCAAGAGCGAGGTCATGGGCGTGCTGATCGCGCCCTACCACCACGCCTGGGACATCGCCTTCGACAGCTGGTACGAGGACTTCGCCAAGCCGGAGGCCCGGACGGGCTTCGACGCGCAGGCGCTGGCGGAGGCCGAGTCAGTCGACGCCTACGCCCGGTCGCGCGAGGACGGGACCGAGCTGCCGCGCTACCTGGTCAACCGGGCCATCAAGGCCATGCAGATCCACGACTTCCCGCTGTCGCCGACGCTGATCTCGATCACGCCGCTGCAGGACTTCATCGTGTTCATGCTGGCCGCGGCCCTGTTCGGGCTGGTCCTGGCCTCGCCGGTGGTCATGTGGGAGATGTGGAAGTTCATCGGGGCCGGGCTGTACCACGCCGAGCGCCGGGTCGTGATGCGCTACGTGCCGTTCTCGGTCGGCCTGTTCGCGGCCGGCGTGAGCTTCGGCTACTTCGTCATGGTGCCGTACGCGCTGCGCTTCCTGATCGCCCTCAGCGACCCCGGCATGGTCGGGCCGCTGTACACCGTGCGGGACTACTTCAGCTTCCTGTTCATGCTGACGGCCGCGCTCGGGCTCGTGTTCCAGCTCCCGCTGATCATGCTCGGCCTGGTCAAGCTCGGGATCGCCTCGACCGAGTTCTACGTCCGCTACTGGCGCCACGCGATCCTGTCGTTCTTCGTCATCGGCATGCTGCTGACGCCGCCCGACCCGTTCACGCAGGTGCTCATGGCCGGCCCGCTGTGCATCCTGTTCGTCTTCGGCCTCGTGCTCAGCAAGGTCGCCGGCAAGCGCCCGGCGGCCGAGGGCGCCGACGCCGGCGGGGAGCCCTCGGCGTGAACCTCGCGACCGTCCTGTCGATCGGGGACGAGATCGTCGACGGGCGGACGCTGGACACCAACGCGCGCTGGCTCGCCGCCCGGCTCGCCGAGCTCGGCTTCGAGGTCACCGCCCACGTCGCCGAGGGCGACGCCGTCGCCGACATCAGGTCGGGCCTCGACTACGCGGCCGGCCGTGGCCGGGTCGTCGTCGTCACCGGCGGCCTCGGGCCGACCGAGGACGACCGGACCCGCGAGGCCGTGGCCGCCTGGGCCGGCGTCGGCCTCGTCGAGCACGGGCCGTCGTGGGACGAGATCCAGGCCTGGTTCGCGCGGCTGGGGCGGATGCCGAGCGAGGCCAACCGGCGGCAGGCGCTGCTGCCCGAGGGGGCGCGACCGCTGCCCAACGCCGTCGGCACCGCGCCGGGCTTCGCGCTCGCGGCGCGGGGCGTCGAGGTCTTCGTGCTGCCGGGCGTGCCGGCCGAGATGGAGCGGATGTTCGAGGACCGGGTCCGGCCCGACCTCGCGGCGCGCGGCCGGCCGCTGGTCCAGCGGACCCTGGCCTTCGCCGGGGTCGCCGAGTCGCTCCTCGGCGAGCTGTTCGCGGACCACATGCGCGAGGGCCGGCCGATCCGGGTCGGCATGACGGCCCACGAGGGCCTGATCCGCGTCACCGCCCGCGGCGCCGGCGACGGGGCCGAGGCCGCGATCGACGAGCTGTTCGCCGAGCTCGCGCGCAAGGGGCGCAGGTGGGTCGTGGGGGAGGGCCGGGGCGGGCTCGAGGACTTCGTCGTCGGGCGGCTGCACCGACACGGGCTCCGGCTGGCCCTGGCCGAGTCCTGCACGGCCGGGCTCGTCGCGGCCCGCGTCGGCCGCGTCCCCGGGGCTTCGGAGGTCTTCGTGGCCGGCCTCGTGACCTACGCCAACGAGGCCAAGCAGGCACTGCTCGGGGTCCCCGCCGAGGTCCTCGCCGAGCACGGCGCGGTCTCCGAGGCCTGCGCCCGGGCCAGGGCCGCGGGCGCGCGCCGCGCGTCCGGCGCGGACCTGGCCGCCGCGGTGACGGGCATCGCCGGCCCCGGCGGCGGCAGCGCCGACAAGCCGGTCGGCCTGGTCCACTTCGCCGTCGACGGCCCCCGCGGCGGCGCCGTGCTCGAGCGCCGCTACGGCGACCTCGGCCGCGAGCTCCTGCGCCAACGGGCCGCGACCGAGTGCCTCCTGCTCCTGCTCCGGGCCCTGCGCGAGCTCGACGGGCCCGAGGGGTCGGGAGCCTGATGAGCCCGGCCGGTGCGCCGCGGTCCCGGCGCGTTCGGCCGTCCTTGCCGCTGCCTGGGCCCCCTGCTAACCTCCGCCGCTCGATTTCGGGGGCCATGGCAGCTCCCGCGGGCCTGAGTAGCTCAGCTGGTAGAGCAGCGCATTCGTAATGCGCAGGTCGTCGGTTCGAGTCCGACCTCAGGCTCCACACTCCCTCCCTGATCGGGACGATTCCGGGCGTTTCGCCCGGTCGAGGGGCGTGCATAATCGCCCCCGTCGATGCCGTGACGCGGCGTCGGCACACGTTCGATCCCTCCGGCGGTCTCGCTCTCCAGGCCGCCATCCCCCCACCTCATTCCCCAGAGGTCTCCCGGTGATCCGCTTCGCTCCCCTCCTCTCCCTCTCGCTGCTCGCGACCTCCCTGCCCGCGCAGGTGACCGTCGTGACGATCCCCCAGGGCTACGCGGCCAAGGAGGGCGCCCGCTCGCGCCACGTGCCGCTCGATTACTGCCCGGCCCGGATCCAGAACGGCTATGGCCCCAACGCCACCGGCTGGACCGCGCCCAAGGTCATCAACGAGCTCTGGGCCCGCCTCGACGGCACCGGTTACCTGACGACCGCGTTCTCGGTCGACATGCAGGTGCTGCTGTCGAGCAACGGCTGCGACCCCAGGACCTCGTCGTACACGTTCAAGGACAACCTCGGCAGCGACGTCAAGGTGTTCGTGAAGCGCAGGAAGTTCTCCTTCCCGTCGATGAGCGCGCCGACGACCCCGCCGGCCAAGTTCTCGATCCAGATCAAGGGCGACACGTCGTTCGTCGCGATCAAGCCGACCCTGCTGGTCGACTGGGCCACGTACTCGACGACGAACATCGTCAACACGAGCTTCTACGTCGACGCCACGAACCTCACGTACACGACGACCGGCGCCAGCGGCTCGGTCAGCTACTACGGCACGGCCTGCAACCCGACCGACTTCTACAACTACTCGACCGGCTACAACGAGGGCGAGGTGTTCCGCTGCTACGGCTACACCCGCAACGCCGGCGACTGGGTCCTGTGCTGGCTCGGCGCGTCGCAGACCGCGCTCAACCTCGGCGGCGGCTGCTCGCTCTACACCTCGCCGCTGCTCATCGGCGTGCTGCCGACCCAGACCTGGTCGACGACCCAGATGGTCAACTTCCACTGGGGCTTCGTGCCGACCGGCATGAAGGGCAAGACCGTCTTCCAGCAGATGGCGGCCTTCGACTCGACCTTCAAGACCCTGCGCATGTCCCGCGGCTGCCAGGCGACCTTCGGCGACTACAAGCAGGTGTTCCCGTTCACGGTGTCGCACCGCTACGGCTACGGCTCGGGCTCGACGGCCTTCGACCCCGACAAGGACGACGCCCGCTACGGCTGGCTCGGCACGGCGATCATCTTCGAGCACCGCTGAGCGGGGGACCGGCGCCGGCCGCGCGCGCGGCCGGCGCCCCGGGCCGCGGCTACTTGCCGTGGCCCGCCTCGGCGGCCTCGCCGGAGCCGGCGGCCTCGGCCTTGCCGGCCCGGGCCTCGGCCTCGGCGACGAGCGCGTCGAGGACCTCCTCGAGGGGCTCGCCCCGGAGGTCGCGGGCGCGGATCACGCCCTTGTCATCGAGGACGTAGATCGTCGGCCAGGCGCTGACGTTCCACCTGGACGCGATCGGGCCCTGCGTCGACCCGCCGTCCCAGAACGACGGCCAGGTCAGCTTCTTCTCCTCGCAGGTCTCGCGGATCTTGTCGCGGTCGGCGTCCGAGTTGACGCCGAGGATCGTGAACGGACGGCCTTCGAACTTCTCCACGAGCGACCGCTCGTGCGGGTACATGCCCCGGCAGGGGCCTCACCAGTCGCCCCAGAAGTCGAGCAGGACGACCTTGCCGCGGAAGTCCGAGAGCTTGAGCGCCTTGCCGCGGATCCCGGTGCCCTCGACCTCGGGGGCGACCTTGCCGACCTGGAGGTTGCGGACCTCGAACAGCTCGCCCGCGGCGGCCTCGGCATAGGTGCCGCGCCGGAAGGAGACGTCCTTGCCCTCGGCGACGACCGCCTCGAGCAGCCCCTCGAACTCCTTCCCGGCCCGCTCCCGGTCGAGCTCCTTGATCCGGGCCATCGTCGTCTCGCCGTGGAACCTGGTCAGGTTCTCGGCCGCGGCGGGGTCGTCGGCGAGGCGCCTGGCCGTGCGCAGGTAGCCCGACAGGCACTGGGCCAGGTGGAACCGGGCGCGGATGGCCAGGGCGTGCTCCTCCTCACCTCGGGCGAGGACCTTGCGGCAGATGGCCTCCCCGGCCGGCGAGAACGTGTAGCGGCTGAGCGACTGGACCGCGGCCAGGAGCTCCCTGGGCCGCTCCATGCGGTGGGCGAGCACGAACGACAGGGCCCGGGCGCGCTGCTGCGGCGAGCCGGTCAGCGCGAAGCGGAGGCCGGCCTCGAGGTCGTCCAGGTCGGCGTTGGCCTCGGACAGGTCGAGGACCTCCGCGACAGGCCCGGTGCGGTCCGGGTACGTGCCGACCAGCTGCTTCCGCTCGTCGGCGGAGGCCTTCTGGTACTTGTCCGACCAGGCCCGGGTCGCCGCGTTGTAGGCGTCGACGATGGCCTTGATGCGGACGGCCGGGTCCTGCGGCTGGTCTGCCGCGACCGGCGTCGGCTCCTGGGCCGTGAGGGCTCCGGCCAGGGCCAGGGCCGGGAGAAGGGGGACGAGACGCATGGTTTCCTCCGGAGGAAGGCGGGAGCAGAGAACCGGGCGAGGGTGTGACCCTCGGACGACCCGGTCACTATAGCCCCGTGGATCCGTCGCCATCGGGTCCCGGGCCGCAGCCTCGATGGGGGGCGGGGCCCGACGCGCCCGGGCCGTTCCCTGCCTGGAGACCCGCCCGCCTGCGCGCGGCGGGGCTGCGAGGATGGCCCTCGCTGCGTTAACCTCATTGCCCGCTTTCCTGCCCGAGAGAACCGAGGAGCTCCCGATGAGATCCGTGCTCGCCGTAGCTGTCGCCCTGTCCGCCGTCCTGAGCAGCGCCGGGGCCCAGTCCACGACCTCCAAGGTCATCCCGCCCGAGGTCGCCACGACGGACGGGAACTCCAGCAGCCCGTACTTCAGCGGCTACGGGGCCGGCATCGCCCAGCAGGTCGTCGCGAGCTGGGCCGTGTGCAAGGCCAACGCCCTCATCAACCAGGTCGACCTCCGCGCCGACGGGGCCAACACCGGGGCGCTGAGCTCGCGGACCTTCACCAACCTCAAGTTCTACGTCGGCTACGCCACGACGACCCCGTCGACGATGTCGTCGACCTTCGCCAGCAACCGCGGCGCCGTGACCAAGTACATCGACGCCGCGTACACGCTGCCGGCCCAGGTCGCCAATGCCCGGCCGTTCAACATCCCGTTCAAGCTGACGTCGCCGTTCGTCTACCTCCCGGTCAAGGGCGACCTCCTGATCGAGTGGGAGGTGCCGGGGATGTACAGCAAGGGCCAGTACTTCTTCGACGCCCACAACCTCAAGACGAGCTCCGGGACGGCGACGCCGTTCGGCACGGCGGGGACGTTCTCCAAGACCTCGAGCTACGGCGTCCAGGGCCCCGCGACGGACAAGCTGGTCCCCGGCGGATCGATCGAGTTCAACGCCTACGGAGTGCCCTCCAACAACGGCTCGGTGGCCTTCCTGGGCTTCTCGAGGTCGCAGTTCGGCCCGCTGTCGCTCCCGTTCGACCTGACGCCCCTCGGTGCGCCCAAGAACTTCCTCAACGTCGGCATCGACCTCGTCCTGCCCCTGCCGTTGACCGCGGGCAAGATCGGCGTGTTCAACGGCAGCGCCATCGTGCCCGTCCCCAACGACAACACGCTGCCCGGCCTGCACGTCTACATGCAGGGCGCGTTCGTCGACACCCAGGCCAACAACTTCGGCCTCGTCTTCTCGCAGGGCGTGGACTTCGGCCTCGTCGCCGGCACGCAGCCGCAGCAGCTCGTCGGCACCCACGACACCCAGAACTCCACGGGCTCCCTGAGCCCCGGCTACGCCCACGTGCTCCAGCTCGTCGGCGTGTTCAACTGACCGTCCCCTTCCGGGGGGTCGAGGCGCCGGGATCGCACCCCGGCGGCCGGGCCCCCTCCGACCCCGCTTCCCGCACAGCTATCCCCAGGAGCATCCAGACATGAGGACCTTCCTCCCGATCGCCGCCGCGCTCGTCGCGGTCGCACCCCTCGCGGCCCAGTCGTCGACGACCCGCGTCGTCCCGGCCGAGGTCGCCACGACCAACGGCAGCTCCAGCAGCCCGTACTTCAGCGGCTACGGCGCCGGCATCGCCCAGCAGGTCATCGCCTCGTGGGGCTTCTGCAAGACCAACGCCCTGATCAACCAGGTCGACCTCCGGCCTACCCTCAGCACCACGGCGGTCCCGAGCAGGAGCTTCACCAACGTCAAGTTCTACGTCGGCTACGCCCTGACGACGCCGGACACGATGTCCACGACCTTCGCCAGCAACCGCGGCACGGTGACCAAGTACCTCGACGCCGCGTACACGCTGCCGGCCCAGCTCGCCAACAGCCAGCCGTTCAACATCCCGTTCAAGCTGTCCAGCCCCTTCGTCTACCTGGCGAACAAGGGCGACCTGCTGCTCGAGTGGGAGGTGCCCGGCACGGCCACCAAGTCCAACTACTTCTTCGACGCCCACGTCGCGACGACGAGCGTCGGCGGCGTCGACGTCTTCGGCACGGCCGGCGGCTTCTCGGTCCCGTCGAGCTACTCGGTCGACTGCCCGTCGCCGTCGACCCTGGTCCCCGGCGGGTCGATCGTGTTCCAGGCCGACGCCGTGCCGTCCAACAACGGCTCGCTGGCCTTCCTGGGCTTCTCGCGGACCAACTACGGCCCGCTGACCCTGCCCTTCGACCTGACGCCGCTCGGCGCGGCCGGCAACTGGCTCAACGTCAGCATCGACCTGACCCTGCCGCTGCCGCTCAGCGCGGCCAAGAACGGCTACACCGGCAGCGTCAAGCTCCCGATCCCGGCCGACAACACGCTGCCCGGCCTGCACGTCTTCATGCAGGGCGTCTTCGCCGACGCCAAGGCCAACAAGTTCGGCCTCGTGTTCTCGCAGGGCGTCGACATGGGGCTGGTCAGCGGCAAGCAGGTCCAGCAGCTCGTCGGCACCTACGACGCCAAGAACACCACGGGCAGCCTGTACTCCGGTCAGGGCACCGTCGTCCAGCTCTCGGGCGTGTTCAACTGAGTTCCCGGCCCCGGCGGCCTCGCGGCCCCGGGGCGTCCACCAAGGAGAAGAGATGAAGACCCTCGCCATCGCCATGTGCCTCGTCGCGGCCCCGCTCGCCGCGCAGGCCTCGACGACCCGGATCGTCCCCGCCGAGGCGGCCAAGGACGGCAACAGCCAGATCTACTACGTCTCGGTCTACAACGCCGGCCGGCTCCAGCAGGTCACGGCCAGCTGGGCCTTCTGCAAGGCCAGCGCCCTGCTGACCGAGGTCGACCTCAGGGCCGACGGCTCGAACGCCCTGCAGGCCCGCAGCTTCACCAACCTCAAGTTCTACGCCGGCTACGCCGCGGTGACGGCGGCCAAGACGACGTCGACCTTCGCCAGCAACCGGGGCACGGTGACCAAGTACATCGACGCCGCGTACACCTGCCCGGCCCAGGTCGCCAACGCCCGGCCGTTCAACATCCCGTTCAAGCTCGGCGCGCCGTTCATCTACCTGGCGAACAAGGGCGACCTCCTGCTCGAGTGGGAGGTGCCCGGCCAGGCGACCCAGAAGCAGGAGTACTACTACGACAGCCACCGGACGACGACGAGCGTCGGCAGCGCCGACGTCTTCGGCAAGGCCGGCCCGTTCTCGGTCTCGTCGAGCTACGCGGTCGACTGCGCGTCGACGGCCAAGCTCGTGCCCGGCGGCTCGATCGGATTCACGGCCAAGGGCGTGCCGTCCAACAACGGCTCGGTCGCGTTCCTCGGCTTCTCCAGGACCAACTACGGTCCGCTGACCCTGCCGTTCGACCTGACGCCGCTCGGCGCGCCGGGCAACTGGCTCAACGTCAGCGTCGACCTCGTCGTGCCGCTGCCGCTCAGCGCCTCGGGCAGCCTCTTCGACGGCACGACGACGATCCCGGTCCCGCAGGACAGCACGCTGCCCGGCCTGCACGTCTACATGCAGGGCGCCTTCGTCGACACCAAGGCCAACAAGTTCGGCCTCGTGTTCTCCGAGGGCGTCGACATGGGCCTCGTCAGCGGGACCCAGTACATGCAGTTCGTCGGCAGCGCCGACTCGACCGCCGCCAGCGGCGGCCTGGGCATCGGCGAGGGCTGCGTCCTCCAGCTCGTCGGCGTGTTCAACTGAGCCTCCGGGCTCCCGCGGGCGTCCCGGGCCTCGCCCGGGCGTCCGCCGCCGCGCCGCCGGGAGCCTGACCCGGGCGCGGCGGGACCCCCGGCCTTCGCGGACGTACCCCTTTCGTCCCGAGACCCCCGCCCGGGTGCCGGTCCGTAGCCACCCGTCCCGCGAGCCGCTATTCCGTACCGCTCGGCGCCGCCGGCGCGCCGCAGCTGGTCTGGTCCCCCGCGCTCCGTCAGGACCGCGGCCGCGCCCCCGCCCCGGGGGCGAGGTCCCGCCACCCAGCACCCCTGCCGGTCGGGGGGCGCCTGCCCCCGGGAGACGACATGAAGTTCCTTGCCCTCGCCCTGGTCGCGGCCCCCCTGGCCGCGCAGTCCTCGACGCTCCGCATCGTCCCGCCCGAGGCCGCGACGTCGGGCAACAGCCAGATGTACTACGTCTCGGTCTACGACGCCGGCCGCATGCAGCAGGTCGTCGCGGGCTCGGCGTTCTGCAAGACGACGGCCCTGATCCAGGAGGTCGACCTCCGCGCCGACGGGGTCAACGCCCTGCCGATCCGCAGCTTCAGCAACCTCAAGTTCTACGCCGGCTACGCGGCGACGACCCCGACGACGATGTCGTCGACCTTCGCCAGCAACCGCGGCGCCGTGACCAAGCCATCGACGCCGCCTACACGCTGCCGGTCCAGGTCGCCAACAGCAGGCCGTTCAACATCCCGTTCAAGCTCGGCACGCCGATGGTCTTCCTGGCCGTCAAGGGCGACCTGCTGCTCGAGTGGGAGGTGCCCGGCCAGGCCCAGTCCAAGCAGGAGTACTTCTACGACAGCCACGTGAGCACGACGAGCACCGGGACCGCGACGCCGTTCGGCAACGCCGGCCCGTTCTCGGTCCTGTCCAAGTACTCGATGTCCTGCCCGTCCCCGGCCAAGCTGGTCCCCGGCGGCTCGATCGTGTTCCAGGCCGACGGCATCCCGTCCAACAACGGCTCGGTCGCGTTCCTGGGCTTCTCCAGGACCAACCACGGCCCGCTGACCCTGCCCTTCGACCTGACGCCGCTCGGCGCGCCGAGCAACTGGCTCAACGTCAGCGTCGACCTCGTCGTGCCGCTGCCGCTCAGCGCCTCGGGCAGCGTCTTCGCCGGCTCGACGACGATCCCGGTCCCGGCCGACAACACCCTGCCGGGCCTGCACGTGTTCATGCAGGGCGTCTTCGTCGACACCAAGGCAAGCAGCTTCGGCCTCGTGTTCTCCGAGGGCATCGACATGGGCATCGTCAGCGGCGCCCAGCCGCAGCAGCTCCTCGGCAGCGAGGACTCGACCGCCGGCAACGGCTACCTGCCCAAGGGCGAGGGCGTCGTCATCCAGCTCGTCGGCGTCTTCAGCTGAGCCCCGTCGCCCCGCGCGGGCGTCCGGGGGCCGTCCCCCGGGCCCCACGCGGGGGCGCCGCGCGCCCGGCGGCCGTCAGTCCTGGGCCGCCGGGGCGCCCTTGCGCAGGTAGAGCCACACGTAGCCGTGCAGCGCGGGCTGCGCCGGCGCGGCCTCGGGCTCCTTGGCCTTCATCAGGTCGGCGCGCTCCTTCTGCTTGGCCGCGAGCTGCTCCTTCTTGGCGTCGACGTCGTCGCCGCCGGCCTGGATGGCCAGCTGGAGCTTGAGGATCTCGAGGCTGAGCAGGCGCATCCGGGCGAGCTTGTCCTGCTTGGTCGCGGCGCTCGGGCCGCCGAGGATCGACGTCCGGTCGGAGGAGCCCGAGTCGAAGTCGCCGACCAGCAGGTCGAGGTCGCCGTCGGCGTCGAAGTCGGTCACGCAGACCTTGCTGCGGTGGACCGGGCCCTTGCCGCCCTTGGCCTGGCCCTCGACCAGGGCCACCGGCGCCGCGAAGCGCGGGGCCTCGCCGTCGGCGGCGAGGTTGCGGAACCACAGCACGTCGCCCTTGCCGGTGCCGCAGACGAGGTCGTCGCGGCCGTCGCCGTCCCAGTCGGCCAGGACCGGCTGCGAGTCGCCCCCGGGCACCCGGACCTCGGCGCCGTCGACGACGACCTTGACGCCCTCGGCGAACCTCGGCGCGCCGTCCTTGGCCTGGTCGCGGTAGACCAGGACCTCGCCCTGGATGTTGCCGCAGACGAGGTCCTTGCGGCCGTCGCCGTCCCAGTCGGCGAGGAACACCGTCGACGCGGCGCCGGGCTGCAGCACCTTCCCGGCCAGGTTGAGGACCTGCTTCTTGTCGGCGAACCGGCCGTCACCCAGACCGGGGAACCAGTACAGCTCGCCGGGATAGGAGCCGGTCAGGACGTCGCCCTTGCCGTCGCCGTCGAGGTCCGCGAACTGCGGACCGAACCCGACGCATCAGCCCGTCGGCACGCGGCCGAGCTGCTCGCCGGCCTCGAACCAGCGCATCTCGCCGAAGCGCGGGCGCGCCTTGGTGCCGACGTTGGGGTGGATCCGGAGCTTGCCCTCGCCGAACTGCCCGACGAGCAGCTCGCGCTTGCCGTCCCCGTCGATGTCGGCCAGGAACGGCGCCGCGTGCCCGATGTCGACGTCGATCGGGGCCCCGGCGGCCTCGAGCCGCACCGGGGGCTCGAGCTCGATGGCCGGGTCCTGGGCCGCGAGGGCCGGCAGGACGGTCAGGACGAGGGGGATCGCGAGGGACGGGCTGCGCATGGATACCTCCGCTGATCGGACGCGCAGCATACGGCCTGGGCCCCGCCCGCTGGCGCCGATCCGGAGGTCGCGGGCTCCGGCCCCCCGGCCATGGCTAGAATCCCCGCCCCGCGGGGGCCGACCTCGGACCACGGCCCCCGCGAGCCCGGCTTCGCGCGCATGCCGGATCCGTCGAGACCGCAGCGAGGACCGTGACCGAAGCCACAGGAGCAAGGGAGGGCAGGGCGCTGGGCCCCACCCCGATCGAGTGTACTGTCGCCTTCAACCGCACCGACGCCGCCGGCCTGGACCGGCTCGGCCGGGTCTCGGAGGCCTGCGCCGCCGCCACCTCGCGGAGTCTCGAGCACCGCGCCGAGACCGCGCCGGCCGAGGTCCTGGCCGGGCTCCACCGGCTGCCGCTGCACCCCGCCTTCGAGCTTCGAGGCGGCGCCCGCGCCCGTCCTCGGAGGCATCCCGGGCGAGGGCCTCGCCGAGGCCGCGCAGGCCCTGCTCCAGTCCGGCTACCTGGCCCTCGTCGAGCAGGAGGGCGCGCAGGGCAGCGACCGCGTCGACGGCCTCGTCGCCGAGCAGGAGGCCGTGACCCTGCTGCGCGCCGAGCTGCGCCGCCGGCGGCCCGGGCCCGAGGACCCGCTGCAGGCCCTCGACCGCAAGCTGGCCAGGCTCGCGCGCAAGCTGCGCAACGCCGCCGACGAGGCGCGCCTCGCGCTGCGGCTCGAGCGGCTGTTCGGACCCGGGCGCGTCCGTGCGTTCTCGCGCTTCACCTTCGCCTGCCTGCTCGCCCTCGTCGCCCTGCTCGTCGTCGACGGCTTCGTGCCCGACAGCCACGCGTGGACGCCCTGGCTGCTGACCGCCGACACGGCGATCTGCCTCGTGTTCCTGTGGGAGTTCTTCGTGCGCCTGGCGCTGGCGCCCCGCCGCCTGGCCTGGGCCCTGCGCCACCTCGTGACCGACCTCGTGCCGGCGATCCCGTTCGGGCTCCTGGTGCTGTGGAGCGCCGACGACATCCCCGCGGGCGGCGCCGACGGCAGCTGGGTCGGCTGGATCACGAGCCTGCGCCTGATCCGCATCCCGCTGTACGCGCGCTACGTCCGCTTCCTCAAGCCCGTCGTCGCGCTCGGCCGCATCCTCGTGTTCTGGGTCCGCGGCATGGACCGGATCGTCGCCGGCATGGCCCCGATCCTGAACCGCGAGGTCGTGCTGTTCGAGCGGCCGCGCGAGGAGCGGCCGCGGCCGATCGCGGGGCAGGGGCGCGAGCACCGCGTCAGCCAGGGCTTCGAGCGGCTCAGCGACGAGCTGCGGCGCGAGCGCGCGCCGGCGCTGCTCGCCGAGCTCGAGCGCGAGGTCGAGGCCCGCGCCGCGCTGCCGCTGGCCGCGACCGCGGGCCCGGAGCCGCTGGCCGGGGAGCGGCCGGAGCCGATCCGGGCCGAGGACGCGCTGGCCGCCCTCGAGGGCCTGACGGCCGAGGACGTCGACCGCGCGCTGAGCCCCGAGGTCGTGGCCGGGCTCGGCCGCATGCTGGCCATGCTCGACCTGCCCCTGCTGCGCTCGCTGCCTTTGATCGGCCCGCTGGCGCGGGCCGGCAAGGGCGCGACGGCCGCCGACCGCGTGGCCCACGCCGGCCGGCGGCTGGCCGGCCACTGCGGGCGCGCGCTCGGCTTCGTCTCGGGCTGGGCCGACCTCAGCGGCGTGCTGACGGCGCCGCAGATCCTCGACCGGATCGCGACCGCCCTCCAGCGCACGACGCAGCGGCCGGCCGTGCGGCTCCTGCTGTTCGGCTTCCTCTACCTGCTGATCAAGGCCACGCTCGAGCTCCTCCTGCAGCTCGACATGCCCGAGTTCCTGCAGCGCTTCGTCGGCATCCCGCTGATCTCGCTCGGCGCGATCTGCCTCGTCCTCCTGCTCCTGGCGCGCTGGCTCAAGAAGATCGCCGGCGAGGCCAGCGACCGGCTCCTGCGCTTCGCCGAGGCCCGCTACCTCAACCTGCTCGAGCTCGAGCGGCGCGAGCTCGAGGAGCTCGACCGCGCCGTCCTCGTCGACCGCGTGCTCCTCGGCCGCTCGGACCGGCAGCACGAGCTCGACTGCGCGATCCAGGTCGCGATGGACGACCTCAGGCGCGGCGGGGCCGGGCACGGGCCCGGCGAGGGGCGCGCCGTGCAGCGGGTCGGCGCGCGGGAGCGGCGCCTCGCCCTGCTCCTGCTCGACGCCCAGGACGGGGCCTTCCTGCACCGGACCGACACCAAGGGCTGCGAGCAGTTCCTGTCCCACCCCGACCTGTGGAGCCTCCGCCACGAGCACCTCTCGGTCGGCAAGGCCGAGGAGCGCCGGCTCGCGCGGCTCGACCTCGCCAGCGGCGGGCTGTTCTCGGGCCCGTTCCTGTGGTTCGACCTGCTGATGCACGCGATCGGCCTGCAGGTATCGCGGCTCGTGTCGAGCTTCAACCTCCACCTCGTGCCCCTGCGCGACCGCCCGACCGCGAGCGAGGACGAGCTCGCCCGCCACGACGCGCTCCTGCGCGAGGACCCCTCGCTGCGCAGCGAGCCGCTGCCCGGCCGCGGCTACCGCAACGGCAGCTTCCACGCCCTGCACTTCCTCGGCACGTCGCCGGCCTACGCGCGCGAGATCGAGGACGAGTACGGCCCCGAGGTCGCGGCCCGGCTCGTCGACGCGCGCCACGACCTCGTGCGCCGCGTGTTCGGCACGCGGGCCCTGCACCGCATCGAGCGCCGCGACCGGTGCGTCAACCCGTACGACTGGTACCAGGAGCGCCTCGGCGGCGGCCGGATGCTGTTCCTGCCGTGGCGGCTGTTCACGGCCTGGCTGCGGCTCGTGTGGGTCCTCGGGCGCATGGCGTTCCGCTCGGCCAAGGACATCCTCGACCCCCGCACCGGCGTCCACGACCGGGTCGACGTGCGCGCGCCGTTCTCGGTCGCCCGCCGCAAGCTCCACCGCATGAAGAAGCCGCTGCTGTGGGAGGCGATCCGGCTGTCGGCGCGGCTCGACCCGGAGTACCTCGGCCTCGGCGACGACGGCCGGGAGGTCGGGGCCGAGGCGCCGTGGCGCGTCGACCTGGCCCAGGTCGACCCCAGCCCGGCGGAGCTCGCCGAGCTCGAGGGCATCCGCGACCGGGTCGCCGGCCGGCTGATGTACCTGCCGGACTTCGCCGCCGCCCTCGGGACGGAGCTCGACGAGGCGGGCCGCCTCAGGCTGCGCTCGGCGTTCGCGGCCGACGAGCGCGGGATCGCGCGGCAGGCCGCGGCCGAGGCCCGCGCGTGGGCCTGGCTGTACGCGGTCGGCGACCCGGACGCGGTCCCCGCCGGCGCCCTGCCCCGCGAGGGCAAGGTCGACCGCCGCAAGGCCCGCCGCGGGCTGCAGGTCCTCCTCGACCGCCTCGCGCCGCTGTCGCCGCGGGAGCGCCGCCACCTCCGCGCGGCGTTCCGCCGCGACCGCGGCGACTTCCGGCTCGTCTGCCTCGCCTGGGCCGAGGCCGGGGACCACGCGCCGTCGGAGGCGGCCCTCGCGCTCGGCCGCGGCTTCCTCCGCGACCGCGCGCGCTTCGTCGAGCGGCTCGAGTCCCTGCGCGCGGTCACGGCCCTGATCCTGCTCGACCTGCACCACCACGAGCGCATCGTCTACGAGCTCGGCGGCTACGCTGAGGACGGCGTCGAGGCGCCGACCCCGCTCGGCGAGGCGGTCGGGGCCCGAGGTCAGGCCCCGAGCGGGGTCGAGGAGGCACGGGCGTGAGCGAGGAGCGACCGATCGAGCGACGCGGCTTCTTCCGCGCGGTCCTCGGCCGCTCGCTGCGCACGGCGGCCGAGACGATGCGGGCGGTGGGGGAGGGCGTGCACGACGCCCGCCGCGAGCTCGCCCGCCGCTACCGCGAGGCCGACGAGGCCGGCGGCGAGCACTGGGCGAGGCCGCCCGGCGCGGTGCCCGAGGACATGTTCCGCCAGCGCTGCACGCGCTGCGGCGACTGCCTCCCGGCCTGCCCGGCCCTGGCGATCCGCGAGGGCCCTGACGGCTTCCCGCGCATCGAGCCCAACCTCCAGGCCTGCGCGGTCTGCGAGGACCCGCTGCCGTGCATCGAGTCCTGCGAGACCGGTGCCCTGCTACCCTGGCCCCGGGCCTCGATCCGCCTCGGGCTGGCCCGCCTCGACCCGCCGTCCTGCCTCGTCGTGCAGGGCCGCGAGTGCCGCTCCTGCGAGGTCCACTGCCCGTTCCCCGGCGAGGCGATCCGGCTGACCGACCAGGGCCCCAAGATCGTCGAGGCGTCCTGCACCGGCTGCGGGCTCTGCGCCGTCGTCTGCCCGACCCGCGCGATCACGGTCGGCCGGCGCTGAGCGCGGCGACCGCGCTCAGGCGACGAGGTCGAACGACAGGCGCAGCAGCGCGAGCTCGACGGGCCCGCTGCCGCCGTCCAGCTCGAGCACGTGGTCGACGGCCCCGGGGTCCGCCGCCAGGGCCTCGAGCGCCCACCGCCGCTCGACCGACAGGCCGCCGCACAGGCGCGCGAGGCCGGTCGCCACGAGGTCCCGCTCGACCGCGTCGAGCTCCGGCCCTGTCGTCGGCCAGGGCTCGAACGGGATCGCCACGGGGTCCTCGTCATCGTCGGCGAGCGCGCCGTCGTCGTCGGCCGGCACGCGCAGGCGCAGGGCGGCCGCGGCGTCGGGCCAGTCCTCGTGGTCGGGCTCGAGGGTCAGGGCCCGCTCGTAGCAGCGCAGGGCCGCGGCGTCGCGGCCGAGGCCGGCCAGGAGCTCGCCGAGCTCGGCCCGGGGCTGGCCCCAGTGCGGGGCCAGGGCGACGGTGCGCTCGCCGCGGGCCCAGGCGGCCCAGGCCTCGGCCATGTGCCGCTCGGCCAACTTGCGCTCGCGCCGGCGCTGCTTCCCGGAGCTCATGCCGCTCGTCCCCGCGGTCCGCGCACCCCGCGCGGAGGTGCCGCCGCCGACTTCCTTCTACCGCATTTCGTGGATTGCATCCGCCGGCGCCGCGGGTGATCCTGCCCGCGGCGGTAAGGAGGGGAGTCCCGCGACTCCCGGTGACAACGTGGGAGGAAGGGATGGGCGGTGCCCTGCGGGTCCTGTTCTTGCTCAACGCCTTCGTGGCCGGCTCGGTCCTGGTCGCGATGCTGGCCCGCAGCGGGCTGCTGCACGAGGTCGAGGCGGCCGAGCTCGGGGTCACGGCCGAGGTGAAGTTCGACCTGTCCCATCGCATCGGCTGGGGAGCCTCCGATCCCCGCGCGATGCCGGACCTCATGATCGAGTTCGGGGAGCCGATGGTCGGCCGCGACGCCATCGGCACGCCGGTCGCCGAGGTCCCGGTCCAGCTCGACCCGCCCCAGTCCCTGCGCGTGTTCTGGCGCGCCTACGATCGCCTCGAGGTCGTGCCCGATCACCCGCTCGAGCGGGCCACGCGCTACCGCCTCTGCCTCGACCCGGCGCTGCGTACGCTCTCCGGCAAGCCGCTGCGTGAGCTCGAGTTCCGCTTCGAGACCCCCGAGCCGCGCTTCCTCGGCACGGCCCGGCTCGTCCCCGGCCTCGTCCGCACCCTCGTCGCGCCGGGCACCGGCCTGCCGCGCGCGCGGGCCCGCTTCGGCGATTCGCTGGAGGCCAAGGACCTGCGTGGCTGGGAGCTGCGCTTCGACCTGCCGTTCGCGGCGGAGGTCCTCGACGGGGCCGCCGAGGTCCTCGTCGGCGGCGAGCCAAGCGCCGCGCGCAGCATCGACGAGTGGCCCGACGTCGACGGCGCGGGTGCGGCGCCGGGCACGCGCTTCGTGCTCCTCGTCGACGGGGCCGCGCTGGCCGGGCGGCGGCAGGCCACGGCCGTAGAGCTCCTGCTCCACGCCGGCCTCCGGGCCCGCGGCCACGACGTCCCGACCTCGTCCGACCTCGTCCAGGTCCTCGAGACCGTCGGCGGCGTGACCGGCGACGGCGAGCGGCGCACGCGGCTCCCGCGCCCGGACCTGAGCTGGGAGGACGGGCAGCTCCGCCTCGACTTCGGCCGGCAGCTCCCGCTTCCGGCCGACGGCATGCTGTCGTTCGAGCCGGCCGTCGACGTCCAGGTCCAGGAGGACTGGCGCGGCCTGCGCGTGACTGGGCCGTTCCCGGCCGGCGAGGCCGTCGAGCTGCGTCTGGCCGAGGGGTTCCCCGGCTACGGGGCGGCGCGCCTCGAGGGCACGCTCCGCGTCCCCCTGCGCGTCCCCGACCTGCCCGCGCGCGTCGCGTTCGCCTCCGACGGCCGCATCCTCTCGGCCCTGGCCCGACCCGAGCTCGAGCTCGTGTGCAGCAACGTCGAGCGGGTCGTCGTGTCGCTGCGCACGATGTACGCCAACAACCTCGTCGGCTACTCGAGACGCTGGCACGACGAGGCCGTGTGGGGGGGCTGGCGGCAGGAGCGCGTCGCGCTGGCCGGCCCGCGCAACGAGGAGTTCCACCACCGCCTCGACCTCGGCGCCCTGCTCGGCGACCGGCGCGTCGGCCTGCACGAGGTCGAGGTCCGCGCCGTCGATGCCGGCGGCCGCGCGCTGTCGAGCGACCGCCACGTCGTCCAGGTCACCGACCTCGGGCTGTCGGCCCGCGTCCGCGACGACGCCGTCGCCGTGCGCGTCTACGGCCTCGCCAAGGGCGCGCCGGTCGAGGGCGCCGAGGTCCGCGTGCACACGCCGAGCCAGCAGGTCCTGGCCGAGGGCCGGACCGACGCCGACGGGCTCGCGCTGCTGCGCTTCCCCAAGGCCCACGACGACCGACGCCCGTTCGTCGTCGAGGCGCGGTACGGCGAGGACCGCTGCTTCGTCGATCCCCGGGCCTGCGGGGTCGAGCTCTACGAGGACGCGCAGCGCGGGCGCCCCTGGCCCGGGGAGCAGCTCGAGGCCTGGCTCGGCTCCGACCGCGGCATCGTCCGGCCCGGCGGCACGCTGCGCCTCTGCGGCCTCGTGCGCGACGCCGCCGGCCGCGCCCCGCTCGGCGCCGCGCTCGTGCTCGAGTGGCGGGACTCCGCGGGGCGGCTGGCCGCCAGCGAGAGCATCGAGGCGCCGCCCAGCGGGATGTGGTGCTCCGCCCTCGCGGTCGCCGACGACGCGCCGACCGGGGCCTGGCACGCGCGCGTGCTGCACGACGACGTGGAGGTCGGCCGGCTCGCGTTCCGCGTCGACGCCTTCGTGCCCGACCGGCTCGAGGCCTCGTTCGCCCCGCTCGTCGCGAAGCGCGTCGACGACGGCCTCGAGCTCGCGCTGGAGGCCCGCTGGCTCGAGGGCACGCCCGCGGCCGACCGCCCGGTCCTCGTCCACCTGCGCTACGACCGCGGCGCCGGCGCGCCCGCGGGGCTCGAGGACTGGAGCTTCGGCCCGCTCGAGCGGGGCCCCGCGTCCGGCGCGCTGCCGCCGTTCGAGCTCCGCACCGGGCCCGACGGCCGCGTGCGCATCCCGGTCCCGGCGCCGCACGTGCTCGGCCCCGACCCCTACGTCGTCCTGTCGGCGCGCGCCGAGGTCCAGGACC
The DNA here is from genome assembly GCA_041398545.1 of Planctomycetota bacterium. GTDB lineage: Bacteria > Planctomycetota > UBA1135 > UBA1135 > JAWKUM01. The sequence goes on from JAWKUM010000013.1 coordinate 88,962, forward strand.
CGTCGGGGCGGCCGGTGCGCTGCGCGCTGCGCCAGCGCCTCGCGGTCCGTGAGCCGCTGCTCGGCCTGAAGGTGCTCGCCGCCCGCGCGGCCGAGCCGTCCCTCGTCGCGCTGCGCTTCGCCGACGCGGCCGGGGCCGAGGCCCGCCCGGACGGCGGGACCATGCAGGTCGCGGTCCGGGTCGAGCGCCAGACCCGCTCGTGGCGGCAGGTCTACGAGCGAAACCGCCTGGACTGGCGCCGCACGACCGAGCGGTTCCTCGTGCACGCGACGACCTGCGAGGTCGGTGCCGTGCCGGTCGAGGTCGAGATCCCGGCGCTCCCGCCGGCCGACGGCGGCCGCTACGTCGTCGTCGCCGAGGCCGGGCCGTACCGCGTCGAGGCGCCGCTCGGCAGCGGGCGGCTGCCCGACACGCGGCTCGCGCTGACGGCGCCGCCGGACCCGGTCGCGCCCGGGGCCGAGGCCAGGCTCGGCGTCGAGAGTCCCTTCGCCGGCAGCGCCCTGCTCACGCTCGAGGGCGAGAGCATCGTCGCCCTGCGCCGCGTCGACCTCGTCGAGGGGCACAACGAGGTCGTCGTCCCGGTCCCGGCCGCGACCGTCACGCCCAACCTCCACGTCGTCCTGTCGCTGACCCGGCCGATGGCCGGCAACCGGGACCCGTACTGGTGCGTCGGGAGCACGCCGCTCCGCGTCGAGCGCCCGGGCAGCGCGGTCGCCGTCGCGCTGCGGCTCCCGGCCCTCCTCGAACCGGGCCGGGACCTCGAGGTCGAGGTCACGGCGCCCGGCGCGCGCAGGGCCGTCGCCTGGGCCGTGGACGAGGGCATCCTGCGCCTGACGGCGCACCCGGCGCCGGACCCGGCCGGCTTCTTCGCCGCCCTGCGCCGGCTCGAGGGCCGCGGGCTCGAGGCCGGCCGCACGCTGTACGGCGCGGCCAGCTTCCCCCGCGAGGTCGTCGAGGGCGGCGGCAGCGGGGTCGGCCTCGGCCCGCGCCTCGCGGGCAGCATCTCGTCGCGGATCCGGCCGGTCGCCCTGGCGACGGGACTGCTCGACCTCGACGCCGACGGGCGCGGGACGGCGCGGCTCCACCTGCCGGACCACTACGAGGGCAGGCTCCGCGTCGTCGTCGTCGCCGCGGGTGAGCGCGGCGCCGGGGCCGCGGCCGAGCCGTTGCGCGTCGAGGCGCCGCTCGGCCTGCGCCTGGCCCTGCCGCGCATGCTCGTGCCCGGCGACGAGAGCACGGCCGTGCTGAGCCTGGCCAACCGCAGCGGCGTGACCGGCCGCGTCGTCGTCGACCTCGAGCCCCTGGGCGGCGCGAGGCTGCTCCCCGCGCCGGACCTCGTCGAGGTCGACGGCCGCTGGCGCCTCGAGCGGGCGCTCGGCGACGGGGAGACGGCCGACGTCGACCTGGCCTTCGTCGCCGGCGCGGAGCCGGGCGGCCAGGGCCTGCGCGCGAGCGCCCGGCTGGACCGGCTCGCCCGGGCGCTCGAGGCCCGTTGCGACGTGCGGTCGCCGTCGGTCTACGCCGTCGAGCGGATGGCGTTCACGGTCGACGGCGAGCGGCGCCTCGAGGTCCCCGGGACCTGGACCGGCGGGGGGCCGAAGGCGACGCTGAGCGTCGGCCTCGAGCCGGGCCTGCAGCTCGTGCCGGCCCTCGAGTCGCTCCTCTCGTACCCGTACGGCTGCGTCGAGCAGACGACCTCGCGCGCGTTCGCCGTGCTCGGCTCGAGCGCGCTGCTCGCGCGCCTCGGCAAGGGCGCCGTGCGCGAGGCCGGGGGCGCCCCGCTCCGCGGCGAGGCCTGCGTCGAGGCCGGCATCCGCCGGCTGTTCGCGATGCAGCGCCCCGAGGGCGGGCTCGCGGCGTGGCCGGGAGGGCAGCCGGAGGTGCGCTTCGGGTCGCTGTACGCCCTCGACTTCCTGCTCGAGGCCGAGCGGCAGGGCTTCACGCTGCCGGCCGAGGGCCGGCGCGCGCTGCTCGACCGGGTCGAGCGCTGGCTGCGCCACGACGACGACCCCTCGGTCCGCGCCTACGCCCTGCAGCTCCTGCTCGAGGCCGGGCGCCCGCTCGGCGGCTTCGTCGAGCTCGTCGGCCGCGAGGCCGTGGGGGTCGAGGACCGCCTCCGCCTC
>JAWKUM010000014.1:0-88935 GCA_041398545.1 Planctomycetota bacterium
AACAGGACCGGGTCCGCCCGGCAGCACCGCCCGGGGGAGGGGCCCCCGGCACCGTCGGCGTCGGATGATCCGCCTGTTCCAACAATTCATCCCGAAGCGGAAGCTCCTCCTGATCGCCTCGGAGGGGTTCCTGTTGATGACGGCGGTGTTCTTCGGGACCAGCCTGCCGTTCTTCGCGACCCAGCCGCTGGGCGACGCGGACCTCACGGCGATCCTCGAGGGCCTGCTGTCGGCCTTCACCGTCGCGGCCCTGTGCCAGGTCGCCCTGTCGTACAACGACCTCTACGACTGGCGGGTGTCCCAGAACCGGTCGGACCTCCCCACCCGCCTGCTGCACGCCTCGGGCTTCTCGTTCATCGCCCTGGCCGTGCTCGTGTTCTTCTTCCCGGCCCTGTTCCGCTTCCCGGGCCTGCCCGACCTCTCGGGCCAGACCTGGAAGCTCGTCGTGATCCTGATGGCCGCCTTCGTCGGCCTCTACTACTGGCGCCTCGGCTTCCACTGGTTCTTCTTCAAGTGGGGCGCCGGCGAGCCGATCGTCATCCTCGGCTCCGGCCGCCACGCCCGCGGCCTGATCAAGGAGATCCAGGACCACCCCGAGACCGGCTTCGAGGTCGCCGGCTACTTCGGGCCCAGGAGCGACGACCCCGACCTGCACGTGCCCTGGCTGGGGCCCGCCGGCGAGCTGCGCCAGAAGGCCATCGACCTCCGGGCCAGCCGCGTCATCGTCGCCCTCGAGGACCGGCGCGGCGCGATCCCGGTCGACGGGCTGCTGTCCTGCCGCCTCGCCGGCATGCGCGTCGAGGAGCACACGGCCCTGCTCGAGAAGCTCCACGGCAAGCTCGACCTCGACTCGATCCGGCCGAGCTACCTGATCTTCTCCGAGGGCTTCCGCAAGTCGCGGCTCGTGCTGACGGCCAAGCGCACGGCCGACGTCCTGATGTCGTTGACCGGGCTCGTCGTCGGCGCGCCGGTCATGGTCCTCGTCGCCCTCGCGATCCGGCTCGAGTCGCGCGGGCCGATCCTGTTCCGGCAGCGCCGCGTCGGCCTCGACGGCCGCGAGTTCACCTGCCTCAAGTTCCGCTCGATGCGGCACGACGCCGAGGACTCGAGCGGGCCGGTCTGGGCCGGCAAGACCGACGACCGCGTGACCCGCGTCGGTCGCGTCCTCCGCGCCACGCGGCTCGACGAGTGGCCGCAGTTCTGGAACATCCTGATCGGCGAGATGTCGTTCGTCGGCCCGCGCCCCGAGCGCCCGTTCTTCGTCGAGCGCCTGCGCTCCGAGATCCCCTACTACGCCGAGCGCCTCTCGGTCCGCCCGGGCCTGACCGGCTGGGCCCAGATCAACTTCCCCTACGGCGCCTCGATCGAGGACCAGCGCGAGAAGCTCGCATACGACCTCTACTACATCAAGAACATCAGCCTGCTCTTCGACCTGACCATCATGTTCAAGACCGTGCGCGTCATCCTCTTCCAGGAAGGCGCGCGCTGACCGGGGCGGCGGCGGGGAGAACAAGAGGGCGTAACCCGTCGTAGCCCGTCACCGAAGTCGACTGCGCCGGGACATGCCCGCCCTGCGGCACCTCGAGAGGACCCGCGCAGCGTGGGCATGGAACGTCGTGGGGCATGGAGCTCCGAAGACCCTCGATGGGAGACGATCCTCGCCAGCGCAGGAGACGGGCTGGTGCGCTCCCGCCGCGATCCGGTCTCACGTCATCGAGACAGACTTCCTGGTCGGACGCCGTGGTCCTGATGGTCAGGTGGTTTGTCTCAATGAGTGGCTTCCTGCTTCGGCAGCGGGAAGCCGGCTTCGAGGCTGACCTGGCGGGCGTACTCCTGGATCTTGGCCTTGGGGATCCAGTGGAGCTGGGCGTAGAGGTTGTGGTCCTTGTCGCGGGCGCCGGGGGCACCGTCCTCGGCCCAGAGGGTGACGAGGCGCTCGAGGACCTGGCGGAAGCCGTGGGCGTGACGCCGCCGCGGGGCCCGAGCCGGGCTCGGGCAGGAACGAGGCCGTGCGCGGGAGGCCGATCCGCGGGTGGGCGCCGGTGGCGAGCGCGACGATCTCGGCCCGGCCCTCGGCCTGGGCCATGATCTCCTGGGCCGAGAAGCCGCCCTTGAACGCCATGATCAGCGCCGCCAGGGGGTTGGCCATGACCGGCAGGAAGCGGTGGGCGTCGACGAGGTGGGCGCGCTCGTGGCGCCGCAGCAGGTCGAGGATCTCCCGCCACAGGGCCTCGCCGCGGAGCCCCTCCTCGACGACGGCCCGGGCGGCGGCCTTGCGGTCCGACAGGCAGGGCCGCGCGGCCGACAGGGGCGGCAGCGCGGGCGCCTCGTCGGCGAGCACGGCCGGCAGGTCGGTCCCGTACATGTCGGCGATGCGGTCGAGGTCCTTCTTCCACTGCCGGACCATCTGCAGGTCGACGAGGTAGTGATTCCAGATCGCGACGCCGGCCGGGTCGGCGAAGCCGACCTCGTCGATGTTCGAGGCCTTCTTGCTCTCGATCAGGACCTCGCTGCACTCCCACAGGAGCGGCAGGTCCGGCGACGGCCGCAGGCGGCGCTCGCCGAGCTTGCGCCCGATCAGGAACTGCAGCCCCCCACCGAGGCCCCGACCGACGACGAGGTAGCGCCGGTAGCGCGCGAACCAGCTCGGGAGCCCCGGGCCGAGCGGGTCGACGAAGGCGAGCCCGAGCAGCGGGAAGTCGTGGATCACGGGCTTGCCGACGATGTCCTGGCCGAAGACCTTGACCGACATCGTGCGCGCGTGGTCGAACAGCGCGGCGAGGTCCCAGGTCGCGGCCTCCTTGCTGCGCAGGGCCTCGATGAGCTCGGTCTCGTAGCGCAGGAAGCGCTCGAGCTCGTCGCACAGGGCGTCGATCCGCTCGCCCCCGCCGAGGCCGTCCTGGTAGTAGCGGCCGAGGGCGACGGCCTCCTCGATCCACCCGGCCTCGCGCAGCACGACGAGCCGCTCGAGGGCCTCGTCCTCGTCGCGGGCCGGCCCGCTGACGCCGCGGCAGGGTCCGCGCAGGAGGGCCTGGATCAGCCTCGCGTCGAGGTTCTGCGGGTCGTCGCGGACGATGGCCGGCAGGCTGTCCGCCCAGGCCGCGATGGCCTCCTCGAGCCGTCCCTCCTGGCACAGCAGGACCGTGAGCGTCTCGAGGTTGCTCGACAGGCGGCCGTCGAGGAGCACGGAGTCGATGCCCGGCCCCTCGGCCAGCCCCTTGCGGAGCCAGCGCTCGGCCAGCCGGGGTCGCCCCTCGGCCAGGGCGAGCGAGGCCAGGACCTGGCTGCCTCCGCGCGTCGCCAGCCGGTCGACGAGCTCGGGCCTGGCCTCGAGGTGGCGCAGCACGGCCCCCCGGTGGCGGTCGACCTTGTTGCTGGCCAGGAGCGCCAGCAGGCCGGGCTGGTCCGGGGCGCGGTCGAGGGCGTCGAGGAGGTCCCCGAGCCGCCCGTCGCCGAACTGGTACGCGAGCATCGGCAGGATCCCGACCTCGGGCGCCTCGACGGCGTCGCCCCGCATCTCCGCGAGCGCCGGGCCTCGCTCGGGCTCGGGCGGCTGGCACTGCCAGTACAGGGCCCAGGCCTGGGGGAACGACTGCTTGGCCTGGAGCAGGTTGTGCAGGAGCTGCCGGGTCCAGGCGTGCTGCTCGGGCACGAAGCTGTTGACCCACGCGATCCCGTACAGGATCCACCACGAGTGCGGGAAGCGCAGGTGGGCGTCCTGCAGGGCCTTGACCTTCTCCTCGAAGTCCGGGATCAGGCGGGTCGCGAGGTACAGCGGCTCCGGCCGGTCGGGGTAGCGGACCCGGAGCTCCTCGATCTCGCGCCAGACGAGCCCCATGAAGCCGCGCTCGCGCAGGAAGTCCTGGTGCATCCGCCACGCGGGGACGAACAGCGGCTCGCGCAGCAAGAGGTGGGCGACGATCGTCTCGGCCTCGTCGTCCTTGCCCTGGGCGCGCAGGAGCTCGGCCTTGCGGGCCTGCTCGTAGAGCGGCTCGAGGCGGCGCTCGACGTCCAGGTTGACGAGGACGATCGGCTGCTCGGGCAGGGACCTGGTGCCCGCCTGGCAGGCCGCCAGGCCGAGCAGGAGCGCGAGGGCGGGTCGCCGGTTCATCATGGGTCCACGTCGGATCCGGGGCGCGACAGGAAGCCCCCGAACGCGAGGCACTCCCCCAGCGCCCGAGTGTAGGTCTGATCGAGCTGCCAGGCATCCTCCATGCGCTCGAGCCCGGCGCCGCCGATCGGCGACGGGGCCGCGCGGCCGCCGACCAGCTTGGGCGCGAGGATGGCCTCGACCTGGTCGAGGCAGCGCTGGTCGAGGAGCTCGGCCTGGACGCCGGCGCCACCCTCGCACAGCAGCCGGCGGGTGCCCCGGGCGTACAGCCGCCCGAGGGCGAAGCCGAGGTCGAGCCGGAGGCCGGGCTCGGGGCCCGGTGGCAGCTCGGGGCAGCGCAGGACCTGGGCTCCGGTCGCGACCACGGCGGCCTCGGCCTCGGCGTCGGCCCGCTCGGAGCACAGGACCAGGACCGGGCCCTCGGGGACCGTCGCGAACAGCTTGGCGTCGGGCGGGGCCGACAGGGCCGGGTCGTAGAGGACCCGCAGCGGCTGCCGGCCGCGGACGCGCCGGACGGTCAGCGCGGGGTCGTCGGCCAGGAGGGTGCCGATGCCGACGAGGACGGCGTCGCTGCCGCTGCGCAGGCCGTGGGCGTAGTCGAGGGCGGCCTCGCCGCTGATCCAGCGCGAGGAGCCGGTGCGGGTGGCGAGCTTGCCGTCGAGGGTCATCGCCCACTTGGCCAGGACCCAGGGCCGGCGGAGGGTCAGGGCGCGCTCGAAGTTGCGCAGCAGGGCCCGCAGGGCCGGGGTCTCGAACGGACCCTCGACCGTGACGCCGCGCGCCCGCATGCGCTCGATCCCCTGGCCCTGGTGGCGCGGGTCCGGGTCGAGGCAGCCGACGTAGAGCCTGCGGATGCCGTGCTCGAGCAGGAGGTCGGTGCACGGGGGCCGCTTCTTGACGCCGCCGCGGGACGAGCAGGGCTCGAGGGTCACGAGCAGGGCGTCGGCCCAGTCGCCGCGGGCCTCGCAGTCGCGCAGGGCGGCCTCCTCGGCGTGGGGCCCGCCCCAGCGCTCGTGGAAGCCGCTCCCGACGATGCGTCCCTCCCGCAGCGCCAGGGCGCCGACCAGGGGGTTGGGGGCGACTAGCCCGAGGCCGCGGCGCGCGAGCCGGGCCGCCTCTTCGAACAGGGTGTCGAGGTCGGGTCGGACCATGTCAGGCGCGGGCGAGGTCCCCCGCGCGCCTGCCGACGTCGTCGCCGCCGGTCTCCTCCTCGTCGAGCCGCTCGCCGACGAGGCTGTGCGGCCGGGCCTCGCGGACCCGCACCGGCAGGTAGCGGCCGACCTCGTCCTGGCGCCCGCCGTCGTAGTGCACGATGCGGTTGCGGGCCGTGCGGCCGGTGAAGCGGCCCTCGCCCTTGCGGCTCGGGCCCTCGACGAGGACCTCGACGACCGAGCCGACGAGGGCCCGGTTGCGCGCGAGGGAGATCCGGTCCTGGACCTCGAGGAGCTCGCGGTTGCGCCGCTCCTTGTCCGCGAGGGGCACGTCGTCGCGGAGGTGGTCGTCGGCCACGGTCCCCGGCCTCGGCGAGTAGCGGAACACGAAGCTCTGGGCGAAGCCGACCTCCTCGATCAGGCTCCGGCTGGCCTCGTGGTCGGCCTCGGTCTCGCCCGGGAAGCCGACGATGAAGTCCGACGCGAACTCGATGTCGGGCACGAGGGCGCGGAGGTCGGCGATCCGGGCCAGGTACTTTTCACGCGTGTAGAGCCGCCGCATGCGCTGCAGCACGGCGTCGCTGCCGCTCTGGGCCGGCAGGTGGAAGTAGCGGGAGACCCGGGGGAGCTCGGCCATGGTCTCCATGAGCTCGCGGGTCAGGAAGTTGGGGTGCGACGTGATGAACGAGATCCGGCGCAGGGCCGGGATCGCGTGCAGCTCGCGCAGCAGGCGGGCCAGGCTCGGCTTGCCCGGCAGGTCGTGGCCCCAGGCGTTGACGGTCTGCCCGAGCAGCGTGACCTCGGTGACCCCGTCGGCGGCGAGGCGCCCGACCTCGTCCACGAGCTCGGGGATCGGGCGGCTGAGCTCGGGGCCGCGGGTCTGCGGCACGATGCAGAACGTGCACGGCATGTTGCAGCCGCGGATGACGTTGACGAAGGCCTGGGCCCGGCTCGGGCGCAGCGTCACGTCGCGGACGATCCCGTCGCCGCCGTGGTCCTCGCCGGTCGCGACGACGCCCTGACGGGTCGCGAGGACGCGGTCGACCAGGGCGTCGATCGCGCCGAAGTCCATCGTCCCGCAGACCAGGTCGACGTGGGGCATGCGGGTCCGCAGGAAGAGCTTGTGCTCCTGCGCCATGCAGCCGAGCACCCCGATGACGAGGGACGGGTCGAGGCGCTTGCGGGCCTTGAGCGCCCCGAGCCGGCCCCAGACCCGGTCCTCGGCGTGCTCCCGGACCGAGCAGGTGTTGAGCAGGACGATGCCCGCGTCCTCCTCGCGCTCGGCGCGGGGGTGCCCGGCGGCCACGAGCCGGCTCTCGACCAGCTCGGAGTCGAGCTTGTTCATCTGGCAGCCGTAGGTCACCAGGTGGAAGCTTGGCTTGGCGGACATCGAGGACCCTCGGAAAAGAGCGGAGGATTCTAGCCACCGGGAGCCGGGCCCGACAGCGCGGCGGGGGGCTTTGCCCGGTCCCCCGCGTCGCCCCGATACCTCGGCGTGGACGCTACCTACGGGTCGTTGCATAGTGAGCCGGTTCCCTCCCTCTCCCCGGATGCGACGTCTCCTCGCCGTCCTCTCCCTCCTGATCCCGTTCCTGCTCGGCGTCCACCCGGACCTCGACGCCGGCCAGGACCGCGACCGGACCGCCCCGTTCACGCGCCAGGGCGACTACGTCGACGACGCAGAGCTCTGCGCCGACTGCCACGACCAGGACCGTGAGCTCATCCTCGCCGGCAGCCACGCCCGGGTGCCGCAGCTCGCGACCCTGCACCGCTGCGAGACCTGCCACGGGCCCGGGAAGGACCACGTCGACAGCGAGGAGGCGGCCAAGATCACCCACCCCCGCAAGCTGTCGTTCGACGCCCAACGCGGGCTGTGCGAGGGCTGCCACCGCTTCGACCTGGCCGACCACGGCGGCCCGCTGGCCGTGCTGGCCAAGGCCGGCAAGCGCTGCACCGACTGCCACCGGGTCCACCGCCGCAAGGAGGCCATCCCGGGCCGCGAGGACCCCCAGGTGTTCCGGTCGCGGGCCGACCTCGCCGCCGCCGCCGAGCCGGTCGGCATGGACCGCTGCCTGACCTGCCACGACGACAAGCGCGACAACCTCGGCCACGGCCCCCACCGCACGCTCGTGGCCGGCGAGGACGCCCAGCAGAGCTGCGAGGGCTGCCACGGCCCGGGCAGCCGCCACGTCGCGACCGAGGGCGTGGCCCGCCTGACGACCCGGCCCGACCGCGCCGACGACGGCATCGCCACCTGCCGCTCGTGCCACGCGGAGGTCGACCCCTCGTCGTTCCACTGGCGGGACAAGGACGCCCCGCTGCTCGGCGCGCCTCCAGGCGGCTCCCTGACCTGCACGTCCTGCCACAAGGTCCACGACCTCGCCCACGTCGAGGCCGCGCGCCGCGCGCCCGCGCGGCCTGAGGCCCCGGCCAGCAGGCCGGCGCGCGACGCCGCCGCAACGGCCGGCGCGGGGACGATGACCCGGGCGGGCGGCCCGGCGACGCCCGCCCCCGGGCTCGACACGAGCCACGACGCCGACCTCCGGCCCGGGGCTTGCCTGGCCTGCCACGCCCCGGCCTACGACGTCCTCCAGGGTACGATCCACGAGGCCCTCGTGCGCTGGGACGCGCCGGCCGGGACGGGTTGCGTCTCGTGCCACGCCGGCGCCGGCCTGCACGCGACCAGCGGCGGGCGGCGCGACCTCGTCGACTCGCTCCACGGCTCGCGGGCCGAGCACCAGGTCGCGACCTGCAACGCCTGCCACGGGCGCGACCACAGCACCTGCGACTTCGCCTTCGGCGTCCACGCCCGGCACGAGGTCGGCTGCCTGGCGTGCCACTCGCCGGCGGCCCCGGCCTCGGCCAAGGGCCGGCGCCTCGACGCCAACCACGGCTGCAAGGACTGCCACGCGACGGCCGACGCGGCGTTCCGCCGCCACCGCGGCCACCCGGTCGGCGAGGGCACCTTCCAGTGCTCGTCGTGCCACGAGCCCCATCGGCAGGCCGCGGTCACGATGCGCAACGCCTGGCTGACCAAGGAGAGCTGCACCGGCTGCCACCGCGAGTACCGCGGGCCCTTCGTCTTCGCCCACCACGCAGACAAGGGCGAGGGATGCCTGGCCTGCCACGTGGCCCACGACAACGGCCACCCCAAGCTGCTCGACACCCGACGCGTGCGCGACAACTGCCTGGCCTGCCACGCCGACCTGCCGTCCTTCCACGACCAGAGCGCCGGCTCGGTCTATCGGGACTGCCTCAACTGCCACGTCAAGATCCACGGCAGCAACCGCAACCGGTTCTTCCTGCGCTGAGGACCGCTTGAAGCCGAGCACCCGAGTCGCTGCCCTGGTCCTCGCCTCCCTGCTGTTCGGCCGGCCCGGGCAGCAGGACGGCGACGGGACGCCGGCCGGGGCCAAGGCCCCCGCCGGGCCCTCGTGCACGGTCTGCCACGCCGGCGCGCTGACCTCGCTCGAGCGCAGCCCCCACCTCTCGCTGCTCGAGGGCAAGCGCGGCGACGCCGTCTGCATCGAGTGCCACGGCGAGGCGCCGGAGCACGAGGCGGCGCCCAAGGACCCGGCCCGGTTCCCGATGCCCGGCCTCGAGCGCTGCGTGCGCTGCCACGAGGACCTCGGGGCGATCCCGGCCCTGGCCCGGCGGCTGTCCCACCCGACGCGCAACGAGGCCGAGGAGTGGCGGCTGCTGCCGGCGCCGCGCCGCTCGATCTCCAAGGGCGGCTTCGAGACGACGACGGGCTGGCCGCTGTTCGAGGGGCTCGTGCGCGGCGGCTACCGCTTCCTCGACGTCACCGGCGACGAACGGGCGTTCCGCCAGGACCTCGGCCTCGAGCAGGGCGCCCGGCTCAGCGACCTCGAGCTCAGGCTGCGCTACCCGGACGAGGCCGAGCTCGTGTCCTTCGAGGTCCGCGACCTCGAGGAGCGCGTCAGCAGCGCGCGCCTCGAGACCGGGGACGGCCTGTGGCGCGACGGGCGGTTCACCGCCGAGGGCCGCAAGATCGTCCAGGTCCACGACGCCTGGGGCGACTACTTCGCCCTCGACCGGCGCCACCGGCGCGGCACGCTCGGCCTGGAGTACGACCTGACCAAGGACTGGCGCGTCGGCGTCGAGTGGGAGCGGCTCGTGCGCGACGGCCGGACCCTGGCCTCGAGCATCGGCAACGAGAACGCGACGCCGCTCGACCCGGCCGCGGGCGTGCCGGTCGACTTCCGGCTCCAGGTCGACCGCTGGACGATGCGCAGCGAGTCCCAGGGCGGGTTCGCGCGGGTCGTCCTCGACCTGACCTGGGAGGAGCAGCGCCAGGAGGACGACCTCCGCTACACCCGGCCGAGCCCGGCCAACCCCGGCTTCACCGAGGCCGAGGTCAGCGGGTCGAGCGCCCGCTACCACGGGCCCGAGGCCAGCCTGTCGCTCGTCGGCGGCGACCGCCACTCGGTCGAGTGGCGGCTGTTCCTGCACGGCCGCTACCGCGACGCGTCCTTCTCCGAGCAGGGCGACTTCGCCGCCTGGGACACCGGCAGCTACACGCGGCGCACCGACGGGTCCGGCAGCGGGACGTCGCGCTGGCTCAGCGGGACCTTCGGTGTCCTCGTCGAGCTCTCGGCCACGAGCCGCCTCGACCTGTCGACGACGCTGTGGGACTCCAAGGACGACACGTCGATCGAGCTCATCGAGACCGTCGTGCGCACGACCCCCCCGAGCACGGTCACGACGCGGACGCCGACCGAGACCGTCACCCGCCTGCGCAAGAGCGAGACCGCGGCCCGGCTCGAGTGGGACCTCGACCCGCACCTCCTGGCCGCAGTCTCGTACGCCTACGTCCACCAGGACCTCACGCTGCCCGACCTCGAGGCCGGCGACCCCGACTTCACGAGCGGCAAGCTCGACGAGCACGGCCCTGGCCTCGAGCTCGACTGGCGGCCGCGCGACGGCTCGCGCTTCCGGCTCCGGGCCGAGGGCCTGGCGACCGCCGGGCCGACGCCGACCGAGACCCAGCCCGAGAACGGCGGCCGCGTCCGGCTCCAGGTCGCCCAGAAGGTCCGCGAGGGCCTCGAGGTCGACCTCGACGGCGTCATCGACCGGCGCACCAACTCGAGCAGCGACACGAGCCGCAACGTCGCCGGCCTCGGCGGCGGTTTCCGCTACGCCACCGACGAGCAGACCAGCATCGACCTGCGCGCCCACTGGGTCCGCCACGACACGCGCACCCTGAGCAACTTCTACTTCGCCCCGTCGACGACCCCGGTCCCGACGATCGTCGGCTACCAGGGCGAGACCTGGACCCTCACCGGCGAGCTCGAGCGCCGTCTCGGTGAGCGCTGGACCGGCCGCCTCCTCGCCTCCTGGCAGCGCCTCGTTGGCGACCTCGCCCAGCGCTTCATCGAGCTCCGCGCCGACCTGGGCTACCAGGTCACCGACCCCTTCGGCCTGGGCCTCCGCCTGTCCTACTGGGACCTCGACGACCGCGTCGAGCCCGGCTCGAGCTACGAGGCCTTCGCCTCGTTCATCTACGCCGAGCTGCGGTTCTGAGGTTACGGACCACCGTCAGTAACGGAGGTCGCGGAGGTCGGGCAGGCGGGATTGGGGGCCGCACTGGAGGACGAGGTCGGATCGCTCGGCCTGGAGGTCGGCGGACTCGTCGGCGGTCAGGACGCCCTTGTCGACGAGCTCCTCGAGCGTGAACAGGTGGACGTTGCCGTCGCCGTAGAGGACGTTCATCGAGCGGCTCGCGTGGTTCCAGGCGCGGCCGTCGTCGTTGTCGTCGGCCATCCAGGCGACCTTGCCGCGCTCCCAGTTGCGGCGGTCCTTGCGGCAGGCGTAGTCGATGTCGGCGGTGTCGTGACCGTTCCGCCACAGGTCGTCAATGTCGGTCCCGGCCAGGAGATGGCGCTTCTTGCCGTCGCCCGCGAGGTGCGGGCAGAAGCAGCGCTCGAGGTTGGGCTCGGTCTTCTCGATCGACGTGCTGTTCCACACCGTCCGCAGCAGCGCGCTGCCCTCCCCCTCCGGCCACTCCCTGTGGGTCGTCCTGTAGCCCTGGATGGTCTCGAACCACCAGCGGAGGTTGGCGTCGCAGGCCTGGCTCTTGGCCGCGTCGTTCACCGCGCCGAAGTGCGGCAGGAGGGCGGCCATGAGCATGGTGATCAGCCCGATGACGACGAGGAGCTCGATCAGCGTGAACCCGATGCAGCGCTTCATCCTGGTCTCCCGTGGGACGGATGGACCTGGGGGCTGCCGGAGGGGGCCGGACCGGCCTGGCGCGGGGCTCGCCGCGGGGCGACGCCAAGGCTAACCCGGCGGGGCGCGGCCGGGGATGGGCCCGCCCGGGCACGACGCCCGGGCCGCGGCGGTTGTTACGAGGAGCTGCAGCGTCGCCGCGAGTTCAGTCGCGGACCTTCTTGCGCTCGACCTCGACCCAGCGCTTCTCCTTGATCTCGACGCGCTGGCGGGTGACCTCGTACTCGTCGCCGATGCGGTGGAACTTGACGGACAGCTCCGTGTCCTCGTAGTAGACCTTGGAGCCTTCCTTGTAGAGCGTGTTGGCCAGGCCCTTGACGCGGAGGTCGAGGAGGTTGACCTCGGTGTCGAGGTTGGCGAACAGCACCAGGACCTTCTTGGTCTCCCCGTCGCCGATCTCCCCGCTGGCCTCGAACAGGTTGACGATGTCCTTGTCGCGCTCGCGCTGCTGGATCGCCTTGGTGACCTCGGGGTAGAGGCCGGGCAGGATGACCGGGCTCTTCTTGACCTCGGTGAGCCCCTTGGCCGCGAGGCCGAGGTTGCGCTCCTTGCCGGTCTCGTTCTTGATCTCGAGGACCGTGTACCAATAGGTCTTGGCGTCGCCGGTGCGGATACGGTCGGGGATCGTGATCGGCTTGAGCTTGCCGGGGGTCACGGTCATGCGCCACTTGGTCCCGTCCTCGGCCTGCGCGGACGCGATCGACGGGGCCAGGGCGGCGGCGAGGACGAGCAGGCTGAGCGGGCGGATCATCGGCTGCGGACTCTCTGGATACGGGTCGGGGAGGGGGCGCGGGGTCGGGTCGGAGAGCGGGTCAGTAGGCCAGGTCCTGCAGGTCCTTGATCCGCGACTGCGGACCGACCTGGATGACGATGTCGGACTTCTCGGACTGGATGTCGTCCGACTCCTCCTGGGTCAGGATGCCCTTCTGGACCAGCTCGTCGAGCGTGTACAGGTGGACGTTGCCGTCGCCGTAGAGGATGTTCATCGAGAAGTCGGTGTGGCTCCACTCCTGGCCGTCGTAGTTGTCGTCCGACATCCAGGCCTTGGAGCCCTTCTCCCAGTTCCGCCGGTCCTTGCGGCAGGCGTAGTCCATCTCGATGGTCTCGTGGCTGCCGCGCCACAGCTCGCTGAGGTCGGGGAGGTTGCGGAACTCCTGGTAGAAGCCCTCGCCGATCTGGTGCGGGCAGTAGAACCGGGTCAGGTTGGCGTCGGTCTTCTCGACCGCCGTGCTGTTCCACAGGTTCCGCATCATCTCGCTGCCCTCGCCGGACGGCCACTTCTTGTTGGTGGTCTGGTACGTCTTGATCGTCGAGTACCACCACTTGAGGTTCAGGCCGCAGGCCGCGTCCTTGGCGGCCGCGCTGCCGCCGAGGAGGTTGGGCAGGATCGCGACCATCAGGATCGACAGGAGCCCGATCACGACGAGCAGTTCGATGAGGGTGAAGCCTTGGCTGCGCTTCATGTTCCGGTCCCGGGTTCCGGCGTCAGGGGCTTGGGTCGGCGTGGCCTGCGCCGTGCGGGCGGTGCCTGCGGCGCCGAGGGGCAGGGGTCAACCTAACCCATGCCCCGGCCCCGGCCAAGGGCGGGCCTCCGGGGCGGTCGGGGACCGGCTCGGTCCCCCCGGCGCCGCCGAGGGGACCGCGGGGAGGGGGGCCGCCGGCCTCGGCGGGCGGCCGGCCCCCGCGGCGCCCGATCAATAGCGGTAGTGGTCGGGCTTGAACGGCCCCTCGACCGGGATGCCGAGGTACTCCGCCTGGTCCTTGGTCAGCTTGGACAGCTTGACGCCGATCTTGGCCAGGTGGAGGCGGGCGACCTCCTCGTCGAGCTTCTTGGGCAGGACGTGGACCCCGACCGGGTAGCGGTCGCTGTACCGCCAGAGCTCGAGCTGGGCCAGGACCTGGTTCGTGAACGAGTTGCTCATGACGAAGCTCGGGTGGCCCGTCGCGCAGCCCAGGTTGACGAGCCGGCCCTCGGCGAGGAGCAGGATCGAGTGGCCGTCGGGGAAGGTGTAGCGGTCGACCTGGGGCTTGATCGTGGACTTGGTGACGTCCTTGCGGTCCTCGAGGTAGGCGACGTCGATCTCGATGTCGAAGTGCCCGATGTTGCAGACGATCGCCTCGTCCTTCATGACGTCCATGTGCTCGCCACGGATGACGTCCTTGCAGCCGGTCGTCGTGACGAAGATGTCGCCGAGCGGCGCGGCGTCCTCCATCGTCATGACCTCGTAGCCCTCCATCGCGGCCTGCAGGGCGCAGATGGGGTCGATCTCGGTGATCACGACCCGGGCGCCGAACTTGCGCAGGGACTGGGCGCTGCCCTTGCCGACGTCGCCGAACCCGGCCACGACGGCGACCTTGCCGGCGATCATGATGTCGGTCGCCCGCTTGATCCCGTCGAGCAGCGACTCGCGGCAGCCGTAGAGGTTGTCGAACTTGCTCTTGGTGACCGAGTCGTTGACGTTGATGGCCGGCATGGCGAGCTTGCCCTGCTGGAACATCTGGTACAGGCGGTGGACGCCCGTCGTCGTCTCCTCGCTGAGCCCCTTGATCCCGGCGCAGAGCTCGGGGTGCTTCTCGTGGACGACCCAGGTCAGGTCACCGCCGTCGTCGAGGATCATGTTGAGCGGCTTGCCGCCCTCGAAGGTGTTGATCGTCTGCTCGATGCACCAGTAGAACTCCTCCTCGGTCATGCCCTTCCAGGCGAAGACCGGGACGCCGGCGGCGGCGATTGCCGCGGCGGCGTGGTCCTGGGTCGAGAAGATGTTGCAGCTCGACCAGGTGACCTCGGCGCCGAGCTCGACCAGGGTCTCGATCAGGACCGCGGTCTGGATCGTCATGTGGAGGCAGCCGGCGATGCGGGCGCCCGCCAGGGGCTTCTCCTTGCCGTACTTCTCGCGCAGGGCCATGAGGCCGGGCATCTCCTTCTCGGCCAGCTGGATCTCCTTGCGCCCCCACTCCGCCAGGGACATGTCCTTGACCTTGAACTTCGGCGTGGTGCTCGTCTCGACCATGGTTCTCGTGCTTCCTTCGGGTCCACAGGTGCCGGGGCCGGGCCCGGCCGATCGTCCCGGGGCGCGCGCCCCTCTCTTCATCAATCTATCGCGATGGATCGATGAATGACCAAGGCTTTTTTGGGTACGCACTGCTCCTGTGTTCCAAGTCACTGGAAAACAAGAGCTTGCAGGCACTTCGGGCCGCGGGCCCGGGGCCCGTGGCGCAGCCCGGTGCTCAGCCCGCGGTGCGCTGGGCGGCCTTCTCGCGCAGCTCCTCGACCTTGTCGAGGCGCTCCCAGGGGAAGCCCTCACGGCCGAAGTGCCCGTACGCCGAGGTCTTCTCGAAGATCGGCGCCAGCAGGCCGAGGCTGTCGATGATGGCCTTGGGCCGCAGGTCGAAGCAGTCGCGGATCAGGGCCTCGAGCTCGCGGTCGTCGACCTTGCCCGTGCCGAAGCTGTCGACCAGGATCGACATCGGCTCGGCGACGCCGATCGCGTAGGCGACCTGGACCTCGCACCGGTCGGCGAGGCCGGCGGCGACGAGGTTCTTGGCGACCCAGCGGGCCGCGTAGGCGGCCGAGCGGTCGACCTTGGACGGGTCCTTGCCCGAGAAGGCCCCGCCGCCGTGGCGGCCCATGCCGCCGTAGGTGTCGACGATGATCTTGCGCCCGGTCAGGCCGCAGTCGCCATGCGGGCCGCCGACGACGAAGCGCCCGGTCGGGTTGATGAACCAGCGCGTCTTGTCGTCGAGCATCGCGGCCGGCAGGACCTCGCGGACGACCTTCTGGACCTCGGTCCGGATCGTCTCGTTGGACACGTCGCCCGAGTGCTGCGTCGACACGACGACCGTGCGGACCCGCGTCGGGCGCCCCTCGTCGTCGTACTCGACCGTCAGCTGCGACTTGGCGTCGGGCCGGAGCCACGGCAGGGCCCCGCTGCGGCGCCGCTCGTCGAGCTTCTCGAGGATGCGGTGGCTGAAGTGGATCGGGAACGGCATGTAGGCGTCGGTCTCACGGCAGGCGTAGCCGAACATCAGGCCCTGGTCGCCGGCCCCCTGCTCCTTGTGGTCGCCCTCGCCCTCGGTCACGCCCTGGCTGATGTCGGGCGACTGGGCGTGGATGCGGACCATGACCTCGCAGGTCTTGGCGTCGAAGCCGATGTCGGGGTGGGTGTAGCCGATCCGGGCGATCGTGCGGCGGATGACGTCCTCCCAGTCGACCCGGGTCTTGGTCGTGATCTCCCCCGCCACGCAGACGAAGTCCGTCGTGACCAGGGTCTCGCAGGCGACCCGGCTGCCGGGGTCCCCGGCCAGGCACGCATCAAGGATGGCGTCCGAGATGGCGTCGCTGACCTTGTCCGGGTGGCCGGCGCTGACGGACTCGCTCGTGAAGACTCTGGGTTCCTTGGCCATGGATGCTTTCCTCGAAGTCCCGATGGGATCGTGGGCTTGCCGCGCCGGAGGCGGGACCTTCTCGCGGATGGAGGTCCCGGCCGTGATCGCAGGAGAGCCGGAGGACTATACAAGGTGCCCACCGGGGGAAGAAGGCTGAACCGCGGCCACCGGGCCGCGTAGGAAGCCTGTTCCCCCGCCCCGCCACCCTCGGGACCGACCCAAAGCTGCGATGATGCCGACTCGTGGAGCCGTCACGCGGGACGCGACGGCGCTGGCCCTGACCCTGTTGTTCCTCGGGCTGTGCCTGACCCTGCTCCTGCTGTGAGCCGCCGGAGGCCGTCCTCCGCCAGCAGCGGGGCGATGGCGTCGAGCGTCCGGACGGTCGCGCCGACGTTGGCCCGCAGGACCTGCCGGGCCCGCTCGGCGTAGCCCTCGGCCTCGGCCGGGTCCCGGAGCAGGGCCTCCAGCCGGTCGACGAGCTCGCGGTCGTCCTCGACCTGGATCGCGCCACGTGCCTCGAGCAGGAAGTCGACGTCGGTCTGGAAGTTGGCGACGTGCGGCCCGAACAGCGTCGGCTTGCCGAGCGCGACCGGCTCGATCATGTTCTGGCCCCCGTGCGGGACGAGGCTGCCGCCGACGAAGACGAGCGTCGCGAGGCGGTAGAAGCCCTCGATCTCGCCGATCGTGTCGACGACGACCCAGGCCCCGCCCCCGCCGTCGGCGGCCCCCGCCTTGCAGGCGGTCCACTGCACGGCCTCGCGCGGGTCGCCGGCCGAGCGCAGGACCCGCCGCAGGTCCTCGGCGGCCGCGTGGCCGCGCTCGTCGGCGTGGCGCGGCGCGACGATCAGGCGCAGCCGCCGCCCGAGCCGCCGCTCGAGCTCGAGCACGGCCCGGCCGATGCGCTCCTCCTCGTCGTGGTGCGTCGAGCCCGCGACGAGGACGGCCTCGTCCGGTGCGAGGGACAGGGCCCGGACGAGCGCCGGCGGCGGGCTCGGGCGCTCCTCGATCGGCAGCGCCTCGTACTTGAGGTTGCCGGTCACGCTGAGCTTGCCGGCCTCGACGCCGAGGGCGAGGATCCGCTCGGCGTAGGTCTCGTTCTGCACGCAGAAGCGCTGGATCCGGTCGAGTTGCGGGAGCAGCCGCGAGACCTTCTTGTAGCCGCGGAAGCTCCGCTTGGAGATGCGCCCGTTGACGACCGCGACGGGGACGCCCCGGCGCTCGGCGGCGTCGAGGTAGTTGGGCCAGAGCTCGAGCTCCATCAGGAGCACGCAGCGCGGGCCCACGTGGTCGAGCGCTCGCGCCGGGAAGGGGCCGAAGTCGAGCGGGTAGTAGAACACCGGCAGCTCGGGGAACAGGCGCTCGGCCTCGGCACGCCCCGTCGGCGTCGTCGTGCTGACGACGACCTCGAGGTCCTCGCGGGCCTGGAGCGCGCGCACGAGGGGCAGCGAGGCCTTGACCTCGCCGACGCTGACGCCGTGGATCCAGACGCGCGGCCGCGTCGCCGGCGGGACGGCGAGGCGGCCCGTGCGCTCGAGGAACCCGCGCCGGTAGCTGCCCGAGCGCAGCACCTTGACCAGGAACACCGGCGACCACAGCACGAAGCCGACGAGGTAGACGGCGTTGTAGAGCAGCAGGACCGCGCGCGAGACCGGCGGCCGGGCCTGGCCCTCCCCCGTCAGGCTCCGTGGCACTTCTTGAACTTCTTGCCGGACCCGCAGGGGCAGGGATCGTTGCGCCCGGTCCCCTCGAACGAGGCCGGGACGGGCTCGGGGGCCTGCTCGCGCGCGGGCTCGGCCCTGCGCGCCGGCTCGGGCGGCGGCGCCCCGGGGCCCTGCACGACGATCTCCCCGCCGTTGGCCAGGGCCTCCATGATCTCCGGCGGCAGCTGCCCGGCGGCGGCCATGGCCTGGATCATCGCCACGGCCTCGCGGGGGTCGGCCGGCAGCGGCGGCAGGCCGTGGCTCCCGGAGCCCGCGCTCGAGTAGTGGTCCCGGAACTCCATCTGGGCCGGGCGCAGCTCGAGGCGGAAGAACAGGTCCGTGACCGCCCGCGCGATCGTGCCCTTGAGCTCCTCGAACTTGACGTAGCCTTCCTTCTTGTACTCGTTCTTGGGGTTGACGTTGGCGTAGGCCCGCATGTTGATGCCGGCCTTGAGGTCGTCCATCGCCTTGAGGTGCTTCTTCCAGTGCTCGTCGAAGACCTCGATCAGGAGCCGTCGGTGGAACTCCTCGAACACCTCGGGCTCCATCGTCCGGCCCTTGGCCTCGTAGTGCTCCTCGATGCGCTCCCGGAGCGTGTCGTAGAGCTCCTCCCGCGGGATCGCGGCGAGGTCGCCGAAGTCGCGGTCCGAGCCGAACTTGCGCTGGAGCCACTCCTGGAGCCGCTCGACGTCGACGGGCACGTCCGGGTCGGCGGCGACCTGGTCGAGGACCTCGCCGAGGACGTCGTCGAACATGCCGAGGACCTTGTCCCGCACCTCGAAGCCGCGCAGCACCTCGTTCCTCTGCGAGTAGAGGAACTTGCGCTGCTTGTCCATGACCTCGTCGTACTCGAGGAGGTTCTTGCGGATCTCGAAGTTGCGCTGCTCGACCTTGCGCTGCGCGCGGGCGAGGCCGCGGGAGACCATGCCCGACTCGATCGCCTCGCCGGGCTTGAGCCCGAGCTTCTCCATGACGCTCTTGACCCAGTCGCGGGCGAAGATCTTCATGAGGTCGTCGTCGAAGCTCAGGTAGAACCGGGTCGAGCCCGGGTCGCCCTGGCGGCCGCAGCGCCCGCGCAGCTGGTTGTCGATGCGCCGCGCCTCGTGGCGCTCGGTGCCGACGATGTGCAGGCCGCCCTTGTCCTTGACGCCCGGCCCGAGCTTGATGTCGGTCCCGCGGCCGGCCATGTTCGTCGCGACCGTCACGCGGCCGGGCTGGCCGGCGAGGGCGACGATCTCGGCCTCGCGCTCGTGGTGCTTGGCGTTGAGGACCTCGTGCTCGATGCCGGCCTTGCCGAGGAGCTTGGACAGGCGCTCGGACTTCTCGATCGACGTCGTGCCGATCAGGACGGGCCGGCCGATGCGGTGCTGCTCGGTGACGTCCTCGAGGATGGCCTGGTGCTTGTCCTCGTCCCCGAGGTAGATCTTGTCGTCGAGGTCCTCGCGGATCAGCGGCTTGTTGGTCGGGATCGAGACGACCGACAGCTCGTAGATCTTCTCGAACTCGGCGGCCTCGGTCATCGCCGTGCCGGTCATGCCGGCGATCTTGTCGAACAGCCGGAAGTAGTTCTGGAAGGTGATCGTCGCCAGCGTCTGCAGCTCCTGCCGCGGCTCGATCCCCTCCTTGACCTCGATCGCCTGGTGCAGGCCGTCGCTCCACCGCCGGCCCGGCATCAGGCGGCCGGTGAACTCGTCGACGATGATGATCTCGTTGTCCTTGACGACGTACTCCTTGTCGCGCTGGTACACATGGTGGGCGCGCAGGGAGTTCTCGATGAAGTGCGGCCAGTCCATGTGCTGGGCGTCGCTGTAGAAGCTGTCGACGCCGGCCATCTTCTCGGCCTTCTCGATGCCCTCCTCGAGCAGGACGGCCGACTTCTCCTTGAGCTTGACCTCGAAGTCGGGGCCTTCCGCGAGCTGGCGGGCGATCCGGTCGGCCATCTTGTACTTGTCGCTCTCGTCGTCGGGCTCGCCCGAGATGATCAGCGGCGTCCGCGCCTCGTCGACGAGGATCGAGTCGACCTCGTCGATGATCGCGTAGTGGAGGTTCTTCTGGACCTGGTCCTCCACGCGGTGCTTCATGTTGTCGCGGAGGTAGTCGAACCCGAACTCGTTGTTGGTCCCGTACGTGATGTCGCTCGCGTACTGCGGGTGCCGCTCCTGCGGGCTCATGCGCGACTGGATCGCGCCGACCGTGAAGCCCAGGTACTCGTAGACCGGGGCCATCCAGTCGCGGTCGCGCTGGGCGAGGTAGTCGTTGACCGTGACGACGTACACGCCCTTGCCGTCGAGGGCATTGAGCGCCGCCGGGAGGGTCGCGACGAGGGTCTTGCCCTCGCCGGTGACCATCTCGGCGATCTTGCCCAGGTGCAGGACGGCGCCGCCGATGATCTGCACGTCGAAGTGCCGCATCTCGAGGGTCCGCACGCCCGCCTCGCGGGTCATCGCGAACATCTCGGGCAGGGCGTCGTCGAGGGTCGCCCGGCCGTCCTGGACCTTGGCCTTCCACTCCCGGACCCGGGCCTGCATCGCGGCCTGGTCGAGCCCCTTGGCCCAGCCCTCCAGCTCGTTGACCTTGGCCACGATCGGCCGCATGCGGGTGACCTCCCGCTCGTTGGCCGACCCGAACACCTTCTGCAGGCCCTTGCCCAGCTTCTGGGACAGGGAGCCGAAATCGATCGCCATGCTCTGCCTCGCTTCGCGGAGGACCTCCCTCCGCCTCGTCATCCGATGCCTGCGGGGTCTGGGACCCCGAAACCCGTCAGGATCCGGGGTGGGCGTCGGGCGCGCGGGCCAGGGGCAGGAGGTGGCCGCCGTCCCCGCCGGCCGGGCGGAGCGCGCCGGTGGTCCGCGCAGGCGGCGCGGCGAGCGGGGTCAGGTCGCGGCCGGGGCGGGCCTCGGCGATCGCCCCGTGCGCCTCGGCGACCCCGTCGTCGGGGATGCCGAGGATGGCCAACATGCCGACCGGGACCTCGGCCTCGACCCTGGAGCGCGTCCCGTCGACGGAGCGTCCCCCGGCCACCCAGATGCACAGGGCGACGAACAGGGGCAGCGACAGGCGTCCGCTCGGGGTCTGGGTCATCGGTCCACGGGCCGGTTTCCGGCCGGGAGAGGATAGGCCGGGACGGGGCCGGCCGCACCCGCCGGCGGCAAAATGCCGGGCCGGGGCATCAGCCGATCATGCGGTCGACCAGGCGGAGGAGGTCCTGGGTCGCGTACGGCTTGGCCAGGAAGCAGTCCGCGGGGGACTTGTCCGGGGACAGCATCTGGCAGGCGGAGGTCAGCAGGACCGGCAGCTTGCGGGTGCGCTTGCGGGCGCGCAGCTCGCGGATCAGGGACAGGCCGTCCATCTCCGGCATCTCGTAGTCGAGCACGATGAGGACCGGGTCGAGGACCTCGAGGCGCTCGAGGGCCTCGCGGCCGTTCTGGGCCCGGGCGACGTCGAACCCCTGGAGGCGCAGGAAGTGCTCGAGGGCGCGGGCCTCCTCGAGCTCGTCGTCGACGACGAGGATCAGGGCCCCGCGGCTGTGTCGGGCGGCGTCGGGGTGGAAGACCTCCTGCTTGCGCCGGACGGAGGCCAGGGTCGGCAGGCCGTCCTGCTCGAAGCCCTGCTCGACGTCCTTCTTGAGCTTCGAGTTGAACCGGCGGACCTGGACGAAGGCCTCGTAGTCCGGGAGCTCCGGCTTGATCTCCATCTGGTCGTGGGTGTCGACGCAGAAGTAGTACTCCCCGGGCACGAGGTGCTCCTGGAGCACGAGCTTCATGAACGGGTAGTTCCGGTTGCCCAGCCTGAGCGAGTAGCGGTGCAGGCTCTGGCCGGGCTCGATGACCGGGCTCACGCGGTCGCCCGGGTCGGGCGGGTCGTCGCTGAAGACGTCCCAGACGCTCCGCCGGTGGCCCGTCCTCGGCCGTGAACATAGCCCGGGCGCGGCTCGGCGCTCTTGCCGCCGTAGGCAAGCCGGAGATAGATCTCGACGGCCTGCTGCGCGAGCTCTGGGGTGATCTGCTCCTTCTTGGCCAAATCCGTAGCGACCTGGTCGTCGTCCTGCCGTCCCCTATCGGTCCGGGTCCCCGGCCGCGGGCCGGAGGGTCCCACGGATCTCATCGACCGTCGTGCCCTCCTGCTCCAGCAGGACCTCGAGCTCCTCGAGGATCCGGACCGGAGCCAGGGGGTCGACGAAGCAGGACGTCCCGACCTGCACCGCCGAGGCGCCGGCAACGAGGAACTCTAGCACGTCCTCCGCGGTGGTAACTCCCCCGACACCGAGGATCGGCAGCCTGCAGGCCTGGTGCACCTGCCACACGCAGCGGAGGGCGACGGGCTTGATCGCGGGCCCCGAGAAGCCCGCGACCCCGAGCCCGATCCGGGTCCGGCGGCGGCGCCAGTCCACGGCCAGCCCGAGCAGCGTGTTGATCAGGGTCAGGCCGGCAGCCCCGCCGGCCTCGGCGGCCCGGGCGATGTCGACGATGCGGGTCACGTTGGGGGACAGCTTGACGAACAGAGGCAGGGCCGAGCGCCGGGCCAGGGACGCGACCAGGGCCTCGCAGGCGGCCGGGTCGGTCGAGAACGGCAGCGCGCCGCCCTGGATGTTGGGGCAGGAGAGGTTGACCTCGAGGGCCACCGCCCCGCAGCCCTGGACCCGGTCGACGACGGCCTCGAACTCCTCGAACGACTCGCCGCCGACGTTGAGGATGACCGGCGGCCCGAGCTCGAGGGCCTCGCGCAGGTCCCCGGCCAGGAAGGCCTCGACCCCGGGGTTCTCGAGCCCGATCGAGTTGAGCATCCCGGCCGGGGTCTCGGCCAGCCGCGGCGGCGGGTTGCCGGCCCGGGGCCTGGGCGTCACGGTCTTCGTCACGAGGCCGCCGAGGGCCGAGAGGTCGCCGAAGCGGCTGCCCTCGAGCCCCGAGCCGTAGGTGCCCGAGGCCGTCAGCACCGGGTTGGCCAGCGTCAGACCGGGCAGCAGCGGACAGCGCAGCCGGTCACCCATGTCACCCGGCCTCCGTCCCGGCTTGGTCACCGGCCGCCGCCGGCTTCCGCTCGCCGAGCCCGAAGAACAGCAGGACGGCGCCGATCAGGATCGAGGCGTCGGCGACGTTGAAGGTCGGGTAGTGGTACGGCCGGTCGAGCCAGGGCAGCGGCAGGTAGAAGTCGAGGAAGTCGCGCACGGCTCCCACGTTCTTGACCCCGTCGAGGGCGAAGAGGTTGTCGTGGAGGTTGCCGAGGGCGCCGCCGAGCACGAGTCCGAGGCCGAAGACCGCCAGGCGCCGCTCGCGGAGCAGCGAGGCGGCGAAGCCGACGAGGAACAGGACCATGCCGATCCGGAGCAGGGTCAGCGGCAGGGTGTAGTCCTGGAACAGACCCCAGAGCGTGCCGGTGTTCTCCTCCCGCGCGATGAAGAAGAAGCCGTCGATGACCGGCACGAGCCGGCGCATCGGCTCCTCGGGGAGCACCCTCAGGTACCTGCCGTCCGCCTCGACGATGCCCCAGGCCCAGGCCTTGCTGACGAGGTCCAGGGCCGTGATCCCGAGCGCGGTCGCGAAGAACCACGGGGTCGACAGGCCGGAGCGGCCCAGCGGCTGGAACGGAAGCCTCCTCGGGCGCTGGTCGTGCATGCTGAGGGCCGTGCTTGTCCGCCGTGACTCCCCGGGCCAGGATGCCCTGCTCCGCCGGACAGGCGCCAGGGGATGCTAGTCCAAGTGGAAGAAGCCCTCCTCTCCTTCCTCGACTTTTTGGCCGCCGAGCTCTGCGCTTCGCCGCACACGCTCGACGCCTACCGTCGGGACCTCGAGCGGTTCCTGCGCTGGGGTCCCGCGGCCGGGCTGGCCGCGCCCCAAGAGGTCGACGCCGAGCTCCTCGCCGCGCACGTGGCCTGGCTTCGGCGGCGCTACGCCCCGGCGACGGTCGCCCGGGCCGTGGCCAGCCTCAAGGCCTGGTTCCGCTACCTCGCCGCCAACGGCGCGGTGCACAAGGACCCCGGCCGGTTGCTGCCCACCCCGCGCGTCCCGGTCCCCCTGCCCGGTGTGCCCAGCCGCGAGGACTGGCAGGCGCTGCTGGTCGCGACCGAGGGCGAGGACCTGCTCGCGGCCCGGGACCGGGTCGTGCTGCTGCTGCTGTACGGCTGCGGGCTCAGGGTCTCGGAGCTCTGCGGCCTCGACCTCGACTCGCTGCGCCTCGACGTCGGCATGCTCCGGGTCGTCGGGAAGGGCGGGCGCGAGCGGCTCCTGCCGGTCGCTGAGCAGGTCATCCTCGGCCTCGGCTCGTACCTCGACCAGGCCCGCCCCGCCCTGGCCGGTCGCAATCCCAGGCCGGTCAGCGCCCTCGTCCTGAGCCGCCGTGGCCAGCCCCTGGATCGCCGGCGGGTCCACCGCCTGCTGCGGGAGCGGGCCCTCCAGGCCGGCCTGGATCGGATCCCGTCGCCACACCAGCTGCGCCACGCCTTCGCGACCCACCTCGTGGAGGGAGGCGCCGACCTCCGGTCGGTCCAGGAGCTCCTCGGCCACGCCTCGCTGGCGACGACCCAGCGCTACACCCACGTGGACGGCCAGCGCCTGCGCGGGCTCCACGCCCGCTTCCACCCGCGGGGCTGAGCCGGGCGGCCCCGAAGCGCGGGTCACCGGGGTCCCGTCCCGGGGGTCCGGACCCCTTGCCACCGGGTCCATGAAAAAAAATCCATGCCTCTCTGGGGAGGACATCCGAGACATCATGCTTGCTTCACGGTTACATTTCTTCGCCATTTGTTACACCCAAGTGCGGCGCCCCTACTTGGCTGCACCTGGGCGGACCCCTCTCTCGGGTCCGACCCCCGTTCTGGGACCTCCCAGGTTCTTCCCCAACCCTTCCCTTTTCCCGGAGTCAAGATGCGCAAGCTCACCCTTGCCCCCGCCGCGCTGCTCGTCTGCGCCGGCGCCCTGGCCGCCCAGACCACGTTCGTGAGTCCGGCCCGGTCGGCCACCATCGACGCCTACTCGTCGACCTCGTACCGTTCCGCATCTCGAGCGTCGCGACCTCGCGCTACATGAGCTACATGGAGATCCACGACCTCCCCGCGTCGGCCAAGGGCAAGCTCAGCGGCATCGCCATGCGCCGCGAGGGCTTCTACACCTCGAGCAACTGGTACACCGACCCGAGCCCGGCCATCAACGCGACGATGGAGATCCGCGTCTCGACGGCGGCCAACACCGCCGCGACCATGGTCTCGACCCTGGCCAGCAACCACGGCTCGGACAAGACCACGGTCCTCGTCAAGAAGGCCGTCAACTTCAAGAGCATCCCCCGGATCCCGAACGTCAACGCCCAGCCGTTCCTGTTCAAGTTCCCGTTCGACTCGGGCAAGACCCTGGCGTTCGCCGGCGGCAAGTCGCTGGCCTACGAGATCGAGACGTTCGACCACGACCTGTACGACACCAAGACCAGCTCGTACAAGTACATCTACTTCGACCGTGACTACAACTCGACGAGCGGGCGCAGCCAGCAGAACGGTCGCGCCTGCTACGGCAGCAACACGGCCTCGATCCTGCCCTACTACAGCTACTGGTACAGCTCGTACTACTCGAGCACCAACGTGCTCCGGATGTACGGCTACGCCTACAACGGCGTCAGCGGCGGCATCTCGGTCGCGCTCCTTTCCGGCGGCCTCCTGCCGACCGGCGTCAAGCTTCCGGGCGACTGCTGGCTCTACATCGACCCGGCCAAGATCTTCATGACCGTCCCCGGCTCGGGCCTGACGTCGAGCGGCTCCAAGTCGACGACCCACTACATCCCGCCGTACGCCTCCAGCAGCACGAGCCGCCAGTACCTGGACATCCCCTGGGACCCGAAGTTCGCCAACGCCCAGATCGAGGTCCAGACCCTGGGCATCGACCCGACCGCCAACTCGCTCGGGCTGACCCTGTCGAACAACAACACGGTCTTCGTCCCCAACTACTCGACCAGCGGCCTGCCCTGCTCGTACGGCTACCGCTACCAGAGCGGCACGAACTTCTACGAGTACCGCTACCTGGACCAGGGCAACGTGACCCAGTTCACGTTCAACTGAGCCAGGCCGATGCCGCCGGTCCCGGAACCCGGGACCGCACTGCCTCCGGGAGGCCCGCGGGATCCTCGATCCTGCGGGCCTCCCTGCCTTTCCGGCCGGGCCGATGCCCTCGGCAGCCTCCCGGGGCCGGGTGAAGCCCCCGGGTCACCGGACCCGCGGTCACAGGGCGAAAGGCCGGCCTCGTCGGGACAGATGTCCCAGGGAAGTCCGGCTTGTGTGGCAAATGGGGGTACGGGAGGGGCAGGCCTGTTGCACGCGTGACCTTCCAGATACAGGTCCGCATGGAGCGCCGGGGCCCCGCCTCCGCGGACCCATGGTCCGCTGCGGGTCACCCGCTCCGTGAGACCCTACCCGATCCCTTTCCCTTCCCCCCCGGAGTCAAGATGCGCAAGCACCTCTTCGCCCCCGCCGCGCTGCTCGTCTGCGCCGGCGCCCTGGCCGCCCAGACCACGTTCGTGAGCCCGGCCAGGTCGGCAAGCATCGACGCCTACTCGTCCTCGAGCTACCCCTTCCGCAACTCGAGCGTGGCCACCGGTCGCTACCAGAGCTACATGGAGATCCACGACCTCCCCTCGACCGCCAAGGGCAAGCTCAGCGGCATCGCCCTGCGCCGCGAGGGCTTCAACACCGGCAGCAACTGGTACGACGACCCGTCGCCCGCGATCACGGCGGACATGGAGATCCGTGTCTCGACCTCGGTCAACACGGCCGCGACCATGGTCTCGACCCTGGCCAGCAACCACGGCGCGGACAAGACCACGGTGCTGAAGCGCGCCAAGGTCAACTTCAAGAGCATCCCGCGGATCCCCAACGTCCTCGCGCAGCCGTTCCTGTTCAAGTTCCCGTTCGACTCGGGCTCGACGCTGGCCTTCGCCGGCGGCAAGTCCCTGGCCTACGAGGTCGAGATCTTCGACCACGACCTCTACGACCAGCAGAACAGCACCTACAAGTACATCTACTTCGACCGGGACTACAACACGACCAGCGGCCGCAGCCAGCAGAACGGCCGGGCCTGCTACGGCAGCAACACGGCCTCGGTGCTGCCCTACTACAGCTACTGGTACAGCTCGTACTACTCGACCACCAACGTGCTCCGGATGTACGGCTACGCCTACAACGGCGTCAGCGGCGGCGTCTCGGTCGCGCTCCTGTCCGGCGGCCTGCTCCCGGCGGCCCTCAAGCTGCCCGGTGACTGCTGGCTCTACATCGACCCGGCCAAGATCTTCATGACCGTCCCCGGCACCGGCCTGACCTCGAGCGCGTCCAAGTCGACGACGCACTACATCCCGCCGTACATCGCCAACAACACCAGCCGCCAGTACCTCGACATCCCCTGGGACCCCAAGTTCGCCGGCGCCCAGATGGAGGTCCAGACGCTCGGCATCGACCCGACCGCCAACTCGCTCGGGCTGACCCTTTCGAACAACAACACGGTCTTCGTCCCGAACTACTCGACGAACGGCCTGCCGGTCTCGTACGGCTACCGCTACCAGAGCGGCACGAACTTCTACGAGTACGCCTACAAGGACCAGGGCAACGTCACGCAGTTCCTGTTCAACTGAGCACGTGACACCCCCGGCCGCGGCCCGAGGCCCGGCCGGGTGCGTGCCCCCTCCGAGGCCCGACCGTCACACGACGGCCGGGCCTCGACGTTGGGGGGACAGTTGTCCCGCGGAGGTCCGGCTTGTGTGCCAAATGGGGGACGCGAGTCCCCGATGTGCGCACCGTGGACGACCGGGGGATACAAGCAAGACGTCCGGGACCTCCCGTCGCAGACCCCTCGTACGGTCAGGGTGGTCCCCGTCCAGTCCGGACACCTGTCCCCCCCAGAGGAATCCACATGCGCAGCCTCACCCTTCTGCCGGCACTTGCCCTGGCCGGCAGCCTCGCGGCCCAGACGACCTTCGTCAGCCCGGAGCGCGTCGCCAACATCGACGGCTACTCGTCCTCCTCCTACCCGTTCCGGCTCTCGAGCACCCAGACGGCCCGCTACCAGAGCTACATGGAGATCCACGACCTGCCCGCCTCCGCCAAGGGCAAGCTCAGCGGGATCGCCCTGAGGCGCGAGGGCTTCTACACCGGCTCGTCGTACTACGACGACCCCACGCCCAACTTCACCGTCGACATGGAGATCCGGGTCTCCACCGCCGTCAACACGGCCGCCAACATGGTCTCGACGTTGGCCAGCAACCACGGCTCGGACAAGACCACGGTCCTGAAGCGCGCCAAGGTCAACTGGAAGCCCATCCCCCGCATCCCGAACGTCCCGGTCCAGCCGTTCCTGTTCAAGTTCCCGTTCGACTCGGGCGCCAACCTGGCCTTCGCCGGCGGCAAGTCCCTGGCGATGGAGTTCGAGAGCTGGGACAACGACCTCTACGACTCGACGACGAGCACGTACAAGTACGTCTACTTCGACCGTGACTACAACACGACCAGCGGCCGCCAGCTCCAGACCGGCCGGGGCTGCTACGGCAGCGACACGAGCTCGATCTTCCCGTACTACTCGTATTGGTACGCCTACTACTACACGACGACCAACGTCCTCCGGATGTACGGCTACGGGTACTACGGGGTCAACGGCGGCGTCAGCGTCGCCCTGCTCTCCGGCGGCAAGCTCGCGGCCGGCATTCCGCTCGCCGGCGCCTGCTGGCTCTACATCGACCCGTCCAAGATCTTCCTGACGGTCCCCGGCTCGGGCCTGCTCTACAACAACACCAAGTCGACGACCCACTACATCCCGCCGTACATCGCCAACAACTCGGCGCGCCAGTACCTGGACCTCCCCTGGAACCCCGCCTGGGCCGGCGCGGTCATGCAGGTCCAGACCCTCGGCATCGACCCCACGGCGAACTCGATGGGCATCACCATGTCGAACCTCAACTCGGTCGACGTGCCCAACTACTCGACCACCGGGCTGCCGGTCTCGTACGGCTACCGCTACCTGAGCGGCACGAGCTACTACGAGTACGCCTACAAGGACCAGGGCAACGCCACGCAGCTGACCTTCAACTGAGGCAGGCCCAGGTCCCGTCGGCGGGCCCGGCCCCGGGGGCGTCAGCGCCCCGGGGCTCGGGCCCGCTCCACGTACGGTCCAGCCCTCCCCCCGGGCCTGGCCGGGAGCACGCGACGGCCCGGGGATCCGGGACACCCATGGGACACATGTCCTGGTCTCGTCTCAGGCGGCTGAAACCGCCTCGCAGTAAGCTGCGGGTCGGCCGGGATCCCGGCCGGTCTCAATATCTCCTCTCTCTTCCCCGAGGCATTCGATGCGCATCTCCCTCCTCGCCCCGGCCGCGCTCCTGCTCTGCGCCGGCGCGCTCGTCGCCCAGACGACCTTCGTCACCCCGGTCCGATCGGCCAACATCGACGGGATCTCGGCGACCAACTACCCCTTCCGCAGCTCGAGCACGCAGACCGGGCGCTACATGAGCTACATGGGCGTCCACGACCTCCCGGCCGCGGCCAAGGGCAAGCTCAGCGGCATCGCGATGCGCCGCGAGGGCTTCTACACCGGCTCCTCGTATTACGACGACCCGACGCCGGCCGTCAACGCCGACATGGAGATCCGCGTCTCCACCGCCGTGACGACCTCGGCCACGATGACGACGCCGCTCGCGAACAACCACGGCAGCGACAAGACGACCGTGCTCAAGCGCAAGAAGGTCAGCTTCAAGAGCATCCCGCGGATCCCCAGCGTCCCGGCCCAGCCGTTCCTGTTCAAGTTCCCGTTCGACTCGGGCGCGACGCTGGCCTTCGCCGGCAACAAGTCGCTGGCGTACGAGATCGAGACCTTCGACCACGACCTCTACAACTCGTCGACCAACACGTACAGCTACATCTACTTCGACTACGACTACAACTCGACGAGCGGCCGCAGCCTGCAGACCGGGCGCGCGTGCTACGGGACGAACACGAGCTCCGTCCTCCCCTACTACAGCTACTGGCATAACTACTACTACTCGTCGACCAACGTGCTCCGGATGTACGGCTACGCCTACAACGGCGTCAGCGGCGGCCTCTCGGTGGCGTTGCTCGCGGCCGGCTCGCTCCCGGCGCCGATCAAGCTGCCCGGTGACTGCTGGCTCTACATCGACCCGGCCAAGGTCTTCATGGTCGTCCCGGGCTCCGGCCTGCTCTACAACGGGACCAAGTCGACGACCCACTACATCCCGCCGTACATCCTCAACAACTCGACCCGGCCGTACCTCGACATCCCCTGGGACCCGAAGTTCGCGGGCGCGAGGTTCGAGGCCCAGACCCTCGGCGTCGACCCCGGCGCCAACTCGATGGGCATCACCCTGTCCAACAACAACATCGTCGAGGTGACCAACTACTCGACGGCTGGCCTGGGCGCGTCGTACGGCTACCGCTACCAGAGCGGGACGACGTTCTACGACTACCGCTCGATCGACTACGCCAACCCGACCCAGTTCACGTTCAACTGAGCCGCGGCCGCCTGACATGGCGCGACCCGCCGGAGCCCCTGCTCCGGCGGGTCGCGTCACGTACGGCAGCCGCCAGGGAGGACCGGGCCGGGGGTGGGCACCGTCGACCCCGCTGCGACCCCACCGGATCAGGGGAGCCTCGCCCGGTCGAGGATCCCCCACCTCCCCGCCGGGGCCGGGAGGTCAGAATGCAGCCGAGGTCCGCCCATGACCTCCGCTCCTCCCACCCCGGCCCAGGAGTCCCGATGCACGCTCCCCTGGTGACCTCCGTCGCCCTGCTGGTGACGACCGGCCTGCTCGGCGCCCAGACCTCCCACGTGAGCCCGGCGGCCTGGACGACGATCGACGCCTACACCTACACGACCTACCCGTTCAGGCTCTCGAACGTCACCACCGGCCGCTACCAGAGCTACGAGCTGGTCCACGACCTCCCGCCGGCCGCCAAGGGCAAGCTCAGCGGCCTCGCCCTCCGCCGCGAGGGCTTCGCCACGGGCAGCCAATGGCTGGACGCCCCGTCCCCGCCGGTGAAGGCGACGCTGGAGGTCCGCGTGTCGACCGCGGCCGTCACGTCCACGACGATCACGTCCAGCCTGGTGGGCAACCACGGCAGCGACCTGACGACCGTGCTCGCCAAGAAGGTGGTCACCTTCGCCACCCTGCCGAGGATCCCCGGCGTCCCGACCCAGCCGTTCCTCTACAAGTTCCCGTTCGACTCGGGCAAGGCCCTCGCCTTCGTCGGCAACCGGTCCCTTTGCTGCGAGGTCGAGGTCTTCGACCATGACCTCTACGACCCGACGACGAGCTCGTACAAATACCTGTACTTCGACTACTTCGTCAGCACGACCAGCGGCCGGGTGGCGCAGTCGGGGCGCGGTTGCTACGGCAGCAATACCGCGTCGATCCTCCCCTACCAGGGCTACTTCACGAGCTACTACGACACCACGGCCAAGGCGCTGCAGCTGTACGGCGCGGCCTACAACGGCGTGAGCGGCGGCGCCTCGGTCGCGCTGCTCTCTGCCGGGCGGCTCCCGGTCGGGGTCAAGCTGCCCGGGGACTGCTGGCTCTACATCGACCCCGCCCTGCAGTTCCTCTCGGTGCCCGGCTCCGGCATCTACTACAACGGGACCAGGTCGACGACCCACTACGTCCCGCCCTACATCGCCAACAACAGCGTCCAGCAGGTCGTCACGTCCCCGTGGAACCCGAGCTGGGTCGGGCTCACGTTCGAGGTCCAGATGCTCGGCGTGGACCCCGGCGCCAATGCGCTGGGGCTGACCCTCAGC
Organism: Planctomycetota bacterium; assembly: GCA_041398545.1. Taxonomy (GTDB): domain Bacteria; phylum Planctomycetota; class UBA1135; order UBA1135; genus JAWKUM01. The sequence goes on from JAWKUM010000014.1 coordinate 31,361, forward strand.
AACCTCGTCACCGTCGGGCTCCCGAGCTTCTCGCCGAGCGGGCTCGGCGGCGCGTTCGCGATCCGCTACCGGAGCGGGACCGGGTTCTACGAGGCCGCCTACGCGAACGCCGGGACGGTGGCCCGCTTCACCTTCGATTGAGCCCGAGGCTCCCGGCGAGGCGGCGGGGTCCCCGGGGCCCCCGCGTGACAAGCGTCACGGTTTCGTCCAACCGGCCGGAAAGCCCCTGGAGGTGGTTTCCAAGCCGGCCGCAGGCCTTAGAAAGCACTCAAGCCCGGGGCGACCGAGAGGAGGCCCCGGGAACGGTTCTTGGGGAAGAACCGACGAACGGAAGAAGGAGGCGCCCTTGGGAAACCGGGGCGCCTCCGTCTTTTTCAGCCCACCCTCCCCATGGCCAGGAGCCCGGCCGCCCCAGGGCAGCATTCCCGTGGCCGGGGTCCGAGGGGTGCTGGTAGGGAAAGGGGAGGGGACGGTTATACTTTCGTCTCTTCCGGGTAACAGCCAGGTCTCTTGCCTGGCTCCTTCCCCCTCTACCTTCCCCCCGAGGACCACCTCATGTCCAAGCGATCGCTCCCCGCCCTGTGCGGGCTCCTCGTCGTCGGCACCCTCTCCGCCCAGACGACCTACGTCAGTCCGGCCAGCCGGGCCGCTCTCGACGCCTACTCGTCGACCTCCTACCCCTTCCGCAACTCGAGCGTGGCCACCGGCCGCTACCAGAGCTACCAGATGGTCCACGACCTGCCGGCCTCGGCCAAGGGCAAGCTCAGCGGCATCGCGATGCGCCGCGAGGGCTTCAGCACCGGCAGCAACTGGTACGACGACCCGACGCCGGCCATCAACGCGACGATCGAGATCCGCTGCTCCACGGCCGCCAACACCGCGGCCAACATCGTCTCGACCCTGGCGAGCAACCACGGCTCGGACAAGACCACGGTCCTCGCCAAGAAGGCCGTGAGCTTCAAGAGCATCCCGCGGATCCCGAGCGTCCCGGCCCAGCCGTTCCTGTTCAAGTTCCCGTTCGACTCGGGCAAGACGCTCGCGTTCGCCGGCAACAAGTCGCTGTGCTACGAGATCGAGATCTTCGACCACGACCTCTACGACACCAAGACCAGCTCGTACAAGTACGTCTACTTCGACTACTTCTACAACACGACGAGCGGGCGCGTCCTCCAGACCGGCCGTGGCTGCTACGGGACCAACACGAGCTCGATCTTCCCGTACTACGGCTACTGGTACACTCCTACTACACGACGACCAACGTGCTGCGGATGTACGGCTACGGCTACTACGGCGTCAGTGGCGGCGTCTCGCTCGCCCTGCTGTCCGCCGGGACCCTGCCCGCCGGCGTCAAGCTGCCCGGCGACTGCTGGCTCTACATCGACCCGGCCAAGATCTTCATGACGGTGCCCGGCTCGGGCCTGCTCTACAACGGCACCAAGTCGACGACGCACTACATCCCGCCGTACATCGCCAACAACTCGACGCGCCAGTACCTCGACATCCCCTGGGACCCGAAGTTCGTCGGCGGGATGCTCTACGAGCAGTCGGTCGGCATCGACCCGGGCGCCAACGCCCTGGGCGTCACGCTGAGCAACCTCAACACGGCCTACATGCCCAACTACTCGACGTCCGGCCTCCCGGCCTCGTTCGCGATCCGCTACCAGAGCGGGACCAACTTCTACGAGTACCGCTACACGGACCGGGGCAACGTGACCGAGTTCACGTTCAACTGAGCCACGCCGTGGGATGGCCGGGACGCCCTCGAGGCGGCCCGGCACGCCCGAGCGGGCCCGGGGGACCTGGTCTCCCGGGCCCGCTCTCGTTCGAGGGGGGGGCCTCCACATGGCCCGCTCGAGCTCGGGTCAGCGCCCCTGAATGGCCGCTACCCATTACCGTGGAGGGCCTTAGGGCGGACAAACCCCGAGGGGGAGACCACCGGAAGGGCTGGCTTTGCTCTTCGTGACATATCGGTTACCTTTGTCCCATGGGTGTCCCGGCCATGTCACAGGCCACACCCCTCCGTTCCCTTCTCTCGAGGACCCCCCTCATGAACAAGCGCATGCTCCAGGTCGTCTTCGCGGCGACCCTGGCCGGTGGCCTCACCGCCCAGACGACCTACGTCAGCCCCGCCAGCCGGGCCGCCGTCGATGCCTACTCGGCGACGAGCTACCCCTTCCGCAACTCGAGCGTGGCCACCGGCCGCTACCAGAGCTACCAGATGGTCCACGACCTGCCGGCCTCGGCCAAGGGCAAGCTCAGCGGCATCGCCATGCGCCGCGAGGGCTTCAACACCGGCAGCAACTGGTACGACGACCCCAGCCCGGCCATCAACGCGACGATCGAGATCCGCTGCTCCACGGCCGCGACCACCGCGTCCAGCATCGTCTCGACCCTGGCGAGCAACCACGGCTCGGACAAGACCACGGTCCTCGCCAAGAAGGCCGTGAGCTTCAAGAGCATCCCCAGGATCCCCAACGTCCCGGCCCAGCCGTTCCTGTTCAAGTTCCCGTTCGACTCGGGCAAGACGCTCGCGTTCGCCGGCAACAAGTCGCTGTGCTACGAGATCGAGATCTTCGACCACGACCTCTACGACACCAAGACCAGCTCGTACAAGTACGTCTACTTCGACTACTTCTACAACACGACGAGCGGGCGGGTGAAGCAGTCGGGGCGCGGCTGCTACGGGACCAACACGAGCTCTGTCCTGCCCTACTACGGCTACTGGTACAACTACTACTACACGACCACCAACGTGCTGCGGATGTACGGCTACGGCTACAACGGCGTCAGCGGCGGCGTCTCGATCGCCCTGCTGTCCGCCGGGACCCTGCCCGCCGGCGTCAAGCTGCCCGGCGACTGCTGGCTCTACATCGACCCGGCCAAGATCTTCATGACCGTCCCCGGCTCGGGCCTGACCTCCAGCGGCTCCAAGTCGACGACCCACTACATCCCGCCGTACCAGGGCACCACCAGGCAATACCTCGACATCCCCTGGGACCCCAAGTTCGTCGGCGTGATGTTCGAGGAGCAGACCCTCGGCATCGACCCGGGCGCCAACGCCCTGGGCGTCACGATGAGCAACCTCAACACGGTCCACACGCCGAAGTACTCGACGTCCGGTCTCCCGGCCTCGTTCGCGATCCGCTACCAGAGCGGGACGACCTTCCGTGAGTACCGCTACACGGACCGGGGCAACGTGACCGAGTTCACCTTCAACTGAGCACTCCGTCGGGTGGGCTCGGGCGGTGGGCCGGGGAAGGCCGCCGTCCGCCCGCTCGGCCCTCGACGGGCCGGGGTGTCGTCCGACGCCCCGGCCCGTCCCCATTTCCGGGCCGAGAGGCCGGCGGGACGGGGGCTCGGGCCTCCCCCGGGAGCCCGGCCCGGGGAGCCCGACATCCCCTCGCACGATCCGGGGCACGGCCGTAAAAAGGGGCCGAACCCCCGAGCCCAGGACCCGAGGACAGGATCCGAGCATGTCGAGCCAGAACCCCTCCCCCCTCCAGGACGCCGACCTCCAGATGGTCCACAAGCTGAAGGAGGCCTACGACACCCTGAAGCAGGAGATCTCCCAGGTCATCGTCGGCCAGGACGAGGTCGTCGACGAGCTGTTCATCGCCCTGTTCTCCCGGGGCCACGCCCTGCTGGTCGGGGTCCCCGGGCTGGCCAAGACGCTGATGATCAGCTCCCTGGCCAAGATCCTGAACCTGAGCTTCAACCGGATCCAGTTCACCCCGGACCTCATGCCGGCGGACATCACCGGCACCGAGGTCATCCAGGAGAACAAGGCCACCGGCAGCCGCGAGTTCAGGTTCCTCAAGGGGCCGATCTTCGCCAACGTCATCCTGGCCGACGAGATCAACCGACACCGCCCAAGACCCAGGCGGCCCTCCTGGAGGCCATGCAGGAGCGCCAGGTCACCCTCGGCGGCCAGCGCTACCCCTGGACCAGCCGTTCTTCGTGCTGGCGACCCAGAACCCGATCGAGCAGGAGGGCACCTACCCCCTGCCCGAGGCCCAGCTCGACCGCTTCATGTTCATGATCAAGGTCGGCTACCCCAAGGTGGACGAGGAGCGGGAGATCCTCCGCCGGACGACCGAGTCGCGCGAGGTCGAGCTCAAGCCCGTCCTCTCCGGGGAGGAGATCCTCGAGCTCCAGGACATCGTGCGCCGCGTGCCGATCGCCGACCAGCTGATCGACTACGTCCTGCGCATCGTGCGCTCGACCCGCCTCGACAACCCCGAGGCCCCGGGCTTCATCAAAGAGATGCTGAGCTGGGGCGCCGGCCCGCGCGCGAGCCAGAACCTGGTCATCGCCGCCAAGGCCCGCGCGATCCTCGAGGGCCGGTTCCACGTCGCCGCGGAGGACATCCGCGCGGTCGCGCACCCGGTCCTGAGGCACCGCATCATCACCAACTTCAGCGCCGAGGCCGAGGGCGTCACGACCGACATGATCGTCGATCGCCTGCTCGAGAACATCGACCCCAATGCCAGCCAGGCCCTGAGCGACGGCAAGCTCCCCGGCGTCCTGAACTGAGCCGCCAGGGAGGGCTCCGATGGCCGACACGAGCGTCACGGACAAGCGCAAGTACCTCGATCCCCACGTCCTGGACACGATCCGCCGGCTCGAGCTCCGGGCCCGGCTGGTCGTCGAGGGCTACGTCTCGGGGATGCACGACTCCCCCTACAAGGGCTACTCGGTCGAGTTCGCCCAGCACCGGGAGTACGTGCAGGGGGACGACATCCGCTTCGTCGACTGGAAGGTCTGGGCCAAGTCGGACCGGATCTACATCAAGGAATTCGAGGAGGAGACCAACCTCCGGGCGATGCTCTTCCTCGACCAGTCCGAGTCGATGACCTACGGCTCGGCCCGGACCAAGTTCGACTACGCCGCCACGATGGCGGCCGCCCTGGCCTACCTCATCCACAACCAGCACGACTCCGTCGGGCTGACGCTGTTCGACGAGGAGTCGCGGGTCACCCTGCCGCCGAGCACGAGCCGGGCCCAGCTCAACACGATCCTCCACAACCTCCAGGAGGCCAAGGCGACCCGCAAGACGCGGATCGGCGACATCCTCCACCATGTCGCCGACCGGGGGGGCCGCAAGGGCCTGATCCTGATCATCTCGGACCTGTTCGACGACCCGGACAACATCCTCAAGGGGCTGACCCACCTCCGGCACTCCGGCCACGACATCCTGCTGTTCCACGTCATGGACCGGGACGAGGTGGAATTCCCGTTCGAGCGCATGACGCTGTTCGACGGGATGGAGCAGATGCCCGAGCTCCTCGTCGACCCCAAGTCCCTGCGCGACGCGTACCTCCGCGAGGTCAAGGAGTTCAAGGACAAAGTCCGCAAGGGCTGCCAGGCCCAGAAGATCGACTACATCGACGTCGTCACGGACCAGTCCCTGGAGGTCGTCCTGACGGGCTACCTCGCCAAGCGGGCGCACATGCTGAAGGGCGGCAGGCGTTGACCGGGGCGGCCCCGGTCCGCGACCGGGCGCTGCCGTCCCCGTCCCGGGCCGCGTGGAAGCCCCGCGCGACCTGTCGTATCCTCTGCGCGGGCGGGCGGTTCCCTGCCGGAGGCGCCCCCCTCCCGCGGAAGCTTCGGGGGAGCTCATCCGTCGCGGACCTCCGCGCGAATGCCGGACCGTCCGGTGACCCTTCGTCGCGGCGCGCCGTCGAGGAGCTGGTTTGAGTTTCCTGACACCCGCACTGCTCGGTCTGACCGCCCTGTTCACGGTCCCGCTGGCGATCCACCTGCTGAACCGACGGCGCTTCCAGACCGTCCCCTGGGCGGCGATGGACTTCCTGCTCAAGGCCTACCGGCGCAACCGCCGCCGGCTCCGCCTCGAGAGCATCCTCCTGCTGACGCTGCGGTGCCTGATCCCGGTCCTGCTGGCCCTCGCCGTGGCCCGCCCCCGGCTCGGCTCGGGCTCCGAGCTCCCGATCGGCCAGAGCGGCCAGCACCACGTCCTCGTCCTGGACCGCTCGTACAGCATGGGCTACGGCGAGGAGGGGATCCGCCGGCCGTTCGACCGGATGAAGGAGCTCGCGGAGGGCCTGGTCGGCAACCTCCGGTCGGGCCAGGACCGCGTCAGCGTCGTCTTCGTCGACGAGCGGGTCACGACCCCGGTCCGGGGCGAGATCCAGACCGGCGGCGCCCGCCGGGCCCTGTCCGAGCTGCAGGGGCCGGGGGACGGCCGCGCCCGCCTGCTGCCGGCGATCGAGGAGGTCGTCACCCTGATCGGCGAGCACGAGGAGCCCGGGCGGGTCTACGTCCTGTCCGACTTCCAGCGCTCCTTCCTCGAGGCCTCCGACGCCGGGGCCAGGCCGGCCGCGGGGACCCCGACGCCGGCGACCCCCGCCGCCGACGGGTCCGGCATCGACCCCCGCCTCGTCGACCGCCTCGGCGACCTCCACGACCGGGGCGTCAAGGTCCTGTTCTTCCCGCTCGCGCCGGCCGGCCCGGTCAGCAACAGCTTCGTCCGCGCGCTCAGGGTCGAGCCGGCCAACATCGTCGTCCGCGGCAAGGGCAGCCTGCAGGCCGAGATCCACCACCGCGGCCCAGCCGGGCGCGAGCTGCTGGCGACGATGACGATCGACGGGAGCGACCCGGTCACCCGCCCGCTCGTGATCCCGCCGGGCGACAGCGCCTTCGCCACGTGGGACCTGCGCTTCCTGACCGAGGGCCAGCACGTCGTCGAGGTCGGGCTCAGCGAGGACGGGCTGCCGATCGACGACGTCCGCCGCGTCATCGTCGACGTGCGCAAGCGCATCCGCGTCCTGTGCGTCGAGGGCGGCGACCTCGTGCAGCAGGACGACGAGATCATGCAGCCCTCGTTCCTGTTCCGGGAGCTGCTCGGCCCGCTCGATGACCGCGACGAGGCCGAGGTCCGCCCGGGCCAGGAGGAGCTCCTGACCTTCGAGGTCCGCCACATCGACGAGCTGCGGTTCCAGGACGACCCGACCCTGCTCCAGGACCTCGACGTCCTGTGCCTGATCGACGTCGCCGGGCCGCGCGAGGAGCCGGCGAAGCGGATCGCGGCCTTCGTCGAGCGGGGCGGCGGGCTCCTCGTCGCCCCCGGGGCGAGCTCGGTGCCCGACCTCTACAACCTGCGCCTGTTCGGCGCCTCGGGCGACGCCGGGCCGCTGCCGCTGCGCCTGCTCGAGATCCGGGGCTCGGAGCCGCCGCGCGCGGGGACGGTCCCGGACCGGTACGCGACGCCGCTGATCCAGGACCCCGAGAGCCCGATCCTGCGCGACTTCGTCCTCGACCCCGACCTCGGCACCGCGCTCGAGGCCATGCCGGTGTACCGGTGGTGGGCGACCGACGCCGAGCTGCGCCCCGAGACGACCAGGATCGTGCTCGGCCTGCGCGGCGCCGACGCGGACGTCCCCCTCCTCGCCGTCCGTGAGTACGGCCGCGGCCGCGCGGCCCTGCTGACCTCGTGGCCGTCGACCAGGCCCGACGCGTGGAACGAGCTCGACGAGCTGTTCGTCGCGCTGCCCCTGCTCCACTCCCTGGCCCACGACCTCGCCCGGCGCGACCTCGCGGCCCGCAACCTCCTCGTCGGCCAGCCGCTCGTGCAGCACCTCGAGCACCGGCCCGCGACCCTGTACGTCACCCGCCCGCGCAACCTCGGCCGCAGCCCCCTCGGGCTCCCGGCCACCGGGCAGCCCGACGTCGCCCGCTTCGACCCGACCTACGAGGCCGGCCTCTACCGGCTCGAGGTGTCGTACGAGGACCGGACGCGGCCGCAGCAGGAGTTCCTGTTCGCGGTCAACCCGAACCCCCGTGAGGGCGTCCTCGCCTACTTCGAGCCGGGCGCGCTGCAGGTCGACCTGCCCGACATCGAGATCCGCTCGGAGCCCGACATCGAGAAGCCCGAGGTCGTCCAGGCCTCGACCGGGGAGCTCGGCCGCTTCCTGCTGATCCTGGTCCTCGCCGTCGGCCTCGGCGAGAGCGTCCTGGCCTCGCTGGTCGCGAGGAGGCGGCGATGATCGGCGCCCTCGCCCTCGCCCTCCCGTTGCTGGCCCAGACGGCCGAGGACGCCCACAGCACCGAGCCACCGGCCCACGCGCCGCCGCGTGGCTGTTCGGCCAGCCTCGTCCGCTGGCCTTCCGATCGGCGGCCTGGTCCAGGATCACTGGCGCAGAGCGGGACCAGACTTCCGACGCAGCGACAGCGTCCGGCTGGCGTCCGATCCGCAGCCTGTCGCCGCCCTGTGGCTTGTTCCGCACGGCGCTGGACGACCATCCTGGGCAGCGGACCGAGGCCACGTCCTTCGTCGACGACCTTCCGCCCGATGGACCGCGGAAGAGCTCGCACGATGGACCACGACGACCGGCAGCGGCCTCAGCCTTCGGCGCCGAGATCCTCGCCAATGGCATCACGAGCGAGCTCGCCCGCCTTCGGCAGGGCGGAGGCGTCCGGCGGCGTCGGGCCAGCCATACACCTCGACGCAGTCACGGCAGCGACTCTCGACCTGCGCGCGATGGTTCTCATAACGGGTCGAGCGATCGGCTGCAGCTCTGCTGACCCGCAGGCCAAGGGCAGGCTGACACGGCATCGGGATATCTTCACCTCCTGCACCGCAGAACGCCAGCCGGTGGCGCCGGAGCTCGCGGCCGAGGCGCTGCGATCGCCGCCGCCACGCCGGCAACGAGGGCCCGCCTCGCGATGGCGCGCCAGCTGAGCAGATCCCGACCACGGCGCACCGCGCTGGCGACCGACCTCGGCGAACCCGACCTGACCGCAATCTTCCGCCCGGCGAACCGCGAACGAGGAGCAGTACGAGCTCGAGGTCAAACAGGCACGCTGGGTGCGTAGACGCCGAGCCTGGCCTTGCCCGTGGCAAGGTCGACGACGGCCTCGATTTGTTCGCGCTCCGCTGACCTGACGAGCTGCGCGCCCAGCACGCCGGCAGTGGCCAGTCGTCGTCGCACGCCTCCTCGAGTCAGACGATCCCGACCGAGGTCCGGCGCGAGCGAAGAGGGTCCGCTGAACCAGATCGATGAACCGCACCTGAGCTGATGACGCGGCGGTGGCGCTGATCACGATGGCATCCGGTCCGCATCGACGAACACCGCGCGGCATCGCTACTCCCCAAGAACGCCTTCGATCGCGTGGTCAACGCAAGATCCAGCAGCCTAATGCCTGACGCTGTCTCACGGCACGCCACCAGCTCGGTTCTCCGAGGCTCAGTCGGCGCTGCGACCGTCGCGGAAGGCTGAGCTGAGCCCACACGACGTCGTCCTCGGCGACGTCCGTCGCGGCCGCAGCCTGGCGCAACGACCTCCGAGGCCGCCGGCACCAGCTCGTCCTTCGTGAAACGTCGCACGCGGCGCGGCTCGCATCATCGCCGGTGGCTTCGCCGAGCGCTACCGCGAGAGCCCGCTCGAGGACCTGCTGCCGGTCGTCCTCGACCCCTTCGGGGACGGCAGCCTGCCGCCCGACCACAGCCGCTCGTTCCGGCCCGTGCTCGAGAACCCCGCGGCCCCCCACCCGATCGTCCGCCACCGCGACGACACCCTCGAGAACCGCCTGCTGTGGGAGCGCGGCCTCGAGGGCATGAACTGGTACTACCCCGTCCTCCGCGCCAAGGCCGGGGCGACGGTCCTGCTCCGGCACCCCGACGACGAGAACAAGTACGGACGCCGCGTCCTCGCCGCGATCTCGCCGTTCCCGCTCGGCAAGGTCGCGTTCTTCGGCTTCGACGAGACCTGGCGCTGGCGCAAGCTCTACGGCGAGAAGTACTTCGACCCCTACTGGCGCCGGGTCGTGCGCTCGCTGGCCGAGAGCAAGCTCAAGCGCCTCGACGACCGCGTCGTGCTGACCGTCGAGCGCGACCGGCTCGAGCTCGGGGACGAGGCGCTGGTCCGCCTGTCGCTGCTCGACCAGGACTACAACCCGGTCCTGGCCGAGGACGCGCGGATCCACCTGCGCCGGCCCGGCGGCGAGCTCGTCGCCGTGACCCTGCCCAAGCGCGGGGACCACGCCGGCGAGTTCGAGGCCCGGCTCCGCTTCGAGGAGCCCGGCGTGTTCTCGCTGCTCTACTTCCGCGACGGCCTGCCCGGCGACCGGCCGCTGGCCCGCGAGGACGTCATCGTCGTCGTGCCCGAGCGCGAGCTGGCCCACCCGAGCATGAACGAGGCCGGCCTGCGCGAGATCGCCGAGGTCTCGGGCGGCCGCTACGCCCCGCTCCACCAGGCCGACGGCCTCCTCGCCGCCTTCGAGGACCGCGGCGGCGGCCAGAAGATCGTCGAGCGTGAGCAGCGCCAGGTCTGGGACAGCGCCTGGACGGTCGTGGTCCTCGTCCTGCTGCTGTCGGTCGAGTGGATCCTGAGGAAGCGATGGAACCTCGTCTGACCGCGCTGACGCTGGCCGCCGCCGGCCTGCTCGCCGCCGGCGAGCTCCGGGCCCGCCAGGAGTCGAGGGAGCTCCCCGCGGGCCAGGAGCCGGCCAAGAGCGCCCCGCAGGAAGACCCCTCGGCCCAGCTGCCCGACCCGATCCGCGGGACCAACCGCGGGCGCTTCAGCGTGCTGCGCGACGCGGGCCTCTCGTACCGCCTCCTGGCCGCCGACAAGCTCCTCGCCGAGGGCAAGCACGCCGCGGCGCTCGAGGCCCTGGTCGAGATCCTGCGCGCGGCCCCGTCGATCGTGCACGAGCTGCCCGACGGCAGCTTCGTCGGCCTGCGGGAGACCGCCAGGGAGCGGCTCCGGGGCCTCGACGCCGAGGGCAAGGCGGCCTTCGAGGCCCTGGTCCGCGGTGAGCTCGTCGGACCCGTCCGCTCGGCCCTGTACGAGCGCCGCCCCGACCGCCTCGCCTCGCTCGCGGCCCGCTACCCGGCGACCGCCTCCGGCGACCTCGCCCGCCTCGCGGCCGGGGACGGCTTCCTCGAGGCGGGGAACTACCTCTCGGCCCTCGAGGCCTTCTCGCTGTACGACGGCCTCGACCCGGACGGGCGCGTCCGCTTCCGCAAGCTGCTGTGCCGGCGCCTGCTCGACCTCCCGCTCGACCCCGAGGAGCTCGCCGGCCTGACGGGGCCCGACGGCCGCCGCCTGGAGGACTGGCTCGAGGCCACGCTCAAGGGCCGAGGCTACGGGGCCTCGCCCGACTGGTGGCCGGCCTACGGCGGCGGGCTCGAGGGCAACCGCCTGGCGAGCGTCCCCCTCGACCCGTACCGGCGGGCCTGGGGGACCGAGCTCAGCGGCATCGGCTCCATCCGCAACAACGTCCACGCGATCGCCGACGGCCGCCGCGTCTACGTCGACACCGGCACCGTCGTCGAGGGCATCAACCTCCTGACCGGCCAGGGCTGGCACTTCGAGAGCCCGATCCGCGAGCACCCGGAGGTCCGCGAGTTCGAGATGGCGACGAGCTATCGCCACATCCTGACCTGCGCCCTCGGCCGGGACGTCCTCGTGGCCCCGCTCCAGGTCCCCGTGATCCTCGACGAGGGCGCCGAGAACCAGCAGTTCCGCGGCATCCCGATCATGTCGCGCCTGCCGGTGCGCAGGCTGTTCGCGTTCGAGCCGGAGACCGGCCGGCGGCTCTGGTCGCACTGGGAGGACGGAATGCCCCTCCCGGCCGAGCTGGCCGACGTCCCGCTCGACACCTGCGGTCCCCCCACGATCATCGGCGACCGGTCTGCAAAAGCCGACGCACCAGCTCGTCGGCGGGATCTCCTACTACGTCTCGGCGTTCGACTCCACACCGGCAAGCCGCTGTGGAAGACCTTCGTGCTGGAGCTCGCAGATCGAGGTCAACATGTTCGGCAACGCCCAGTGGGAGTTCTCGGCCTCCCCGCTGGGCCTACGCCGACGGCCGCCTTCTACGGCACGACCAACCTCGGGGCCAATCATCCTGCTGCGACGACGGGGCCATCCGCTGGCTGCGGCCGCACCAGACGATTCGCAGGAGCCGACGCGGGATGACTGCCGAGGAGCGATGAGGTCTACTGGGCCAACAACCCGCCCCGAGTCCACGACGGCGTCCTCGTCGTCAGCGCCCTCGACCGCGCTACGCCCTCGCGATGGAGGCCTCGGACGGCGAGCCTTGTGGAAGGCCGACCCTACCTCCGGTCGCAGAACCTCCCCGCCGACACGATCGACCTCTACTGGATGCTCGGGGTCCAGGCCGGCAAGGTCTGGTTCCAGGCCACGCCGTGACCAACATCCCGCTGCGCGCGCGGCGGGCGGCGGGCGTGCGCCGTGCACGAGGTCGTCGTCCCCCCGTCGCGCATGACCGGCCGCCGCGCCTTGACCGGGCCGGGATCCCGCGCGGCATCCTGGCCAAGGACCGGATCATCGTGCCCTTCGACCTCGACGCCGTCGGGATCTTCACCTCGAGGCGGCGAGGTCACGCGGCTGCGCGGCCCGGGCGAGACCTTCGCCGATCGGCAACCTCGTGACTTCCGGCGGCGTGCTGCTGTCCCTGTCCTGCAGCAGCTGGGAGACGATGCGGCTCGACGCGTTCTTCTCGCATCGAGACGCTCCGGGCCGAGCCCGCCGCCGGGTCCGCCGACCCCAAGATCCTGCCGAGGCACGCATCGCCCTGGCCGAGCTCCTGGCCGCCGACCTGCGGAGCGAGGCCGCCATGCTCGACGAGGCCATCGACGGCTTCCGGGCCGCGCTCGAGCTGTGCCGGGCCGAGGGCGAGCAGCACGCTCGCCCGGCGCGCGCGTGGCTGGTTCGATGCCGAGCGCCGGCTCGGTCAGATGTCGCTGGCGCTCGACCGCGACCGCGCCCTGGCCCATTTCGAGCAGGCCTGGGCGCTCGGCCGCACGCTCGGCGGCCCGACCCGGGAGCGGCTCCGCGAGCTGCTGATCGACATGCTCGACCGCTACCCCGACCGCCACGAGCTGCGCGGGCGGATCCTCGCGTCGCTCGAGCGCGACTTCGGCGAGGACCGGCGCTTCTTCCCCGGCCTGGGCCGCGTCGAGATCGCCCTCTTCGTGCTGCTCGAGCGCCTCGACGACCTGCCCGACGACCGCGAGCACGCCGGCGACCGCCTCGACCTCCTGCGCGAGGTCCTGATCCGGCACGGCGACTCGAGGATCGACGGCGAGCCGGCCCGGACCTGGGCCATGCGGCACTGCCAGGCGCTGCTCGAGCGGCACGGCCGCGAGGTCTACGCCCGGTTCGAGAAGGAGGCGCGGCGGCTGTTCGACGAGGCCTCGGGCAGCCCGGCCCGGCTCAAGGTCGTCCTCGACCGCTACCCCAACAGCGAGACCGCGCTCCACGCGCTGGTCCACCTCGTCCGCTCCGCGGCCTCCCGCGGCGAGCTGGAGACGGCGCTGCAGGCATGGTCGATGGCCAGGACGCGGCTCGGCACCCTCCCCGCCGAGCTCTACGGCTCGATGGCCCAGGCCGCGCGCGGCGCGGGCAACGCGCTGCTGGCTGCGGCCTTCGAGGCCCGCGGCGCCGGCCGCATCCCGGGCACGATCCCGATGGAGCTCGAGGAGCACGTCAAGGTCCCGCCCCGCCGCGGCCTGCGCCTGACCGACAACGAGACCCTCGACGGGACCCTCAAGCCGATGACCCCGGTCCGGGTCGCGGGGTTCACGCAGGAGGGCGACCTGCCGCTCCTCGTCTGGAGCAGCGTCGGCAAGCTCTACGCGTACAAGCGCCAGGCCACGGCCGACGGCCCGGGCTACGACTTCACCCGGCCGCTGTTCCTGCGGCCCTTCGTCGCCGAGCCGTTCCCGCTGACGATGAGCCTGCACGGCTCCGTCCTGGTCCTGCCCGAGGGCGGCCTCGTGCGCGGCATCGACGTCGCCGACCACGGCCGGCTGCGCTGGTCGTTCCGCGTGCCCGACGGCGCGGCGGGCGACGAGCGGCCCCCGTGGATCTCGGCCTGCGGGCCGCTGGCGACCGGCCTGTACGGGCTCTGCGTGTGCCGGGGCAGCGGCGACGGGATGGTCGTCGACCTCGTCGGCATCGAGCCGCTGACCGGGACGCAGATGTTCAAGGTCCGCCTCCCCGGCGTGCGCCCGTACAGCGACTACGAGTTCCGCCACGGCCAGTTCTTCTACCTCGTCGACAACACCGAGGGCATGGGCGAGCGGCTCGTGGTCCGCGACGGGCTCGACGGCAGCGAGGCCGTGCACTACGACTTCGACGGCGGCCGCCTGCCGCAGCTCAGCATCCGCTCGACGGCCTCCCTCCTCCCGACGCCGACGGGGCTGTACTTCCTGACCCGGGACGACCAGGGCCGGCCGCCGGGCCTGTTCGCGTACGACGCCACGGGCAAGCGCCTGTGGGTCCACCGCGAGCCGGGCGCGACGGTCCGCGACCGCTTCGTCGTGTTCGACTCGCAGGTCATGCTGGTCAAGGGCCTCGGCCGCGCGGACGTGGCCGCGCACGCCGTCCTCCTCGACCGCGAGTCGGGCGACCGGGTCCGCGACGTCGTCATCGGCAAGCAGGCCTGGCTGCCCGGCCGGCCGGCCGTGCCGACGCGGGTCCCCGACGGCCCGGTCCTGTTCCTGGCCCGGGGCACCGGCGCCAAGACGCGGGCCCTGCTGCTCGACCCACGTCCGGACCGCTCGTCCTGGATCACCGACCTGGCCTGGCCGCGCGAGGAGCTCGACCGGAGCCTGCTGCCCCAGGTGCCGATCCTCGGCGACGGCTTCGTCGTCCTCGCCCGCGGCCGGGACTTCGGGCGGAGCTCCCAGCTCGAGCTCCTGCTGCTCTCGCTGGACGACGGAGAGGTCGTGCCCGACCCGGGTTACAGGTCGGGCGCCTTCCCCGCCGAGGTCGAGCTCGGGGTCTGGAACGGACAGCTGCTGTTGCAGCGACGCGACGGCCAGACCTGGGTCTACGTCGATACAATGGGCCGCTGAACCGATGAGGATCCGTATGCGATCGCTGATCTGCCTCCTCGCGACCCTGCTCCCGGCCGCGGCGCAGGCCCAGGACGACCCCCAGGGCACCGACCGGGGCCGCTTCGGGGCGGCCAAGGACGACCTGTCCAAGGAGGTCCTCGAGGCCGCCGACCGGGGTCTGCAGTACCTGGCCCGCCACCAGGAGCCGGACGGGGCCTGGCTGGCCCACGTCGGCTTCAAGGTCAACGCCGACTACTCGGTGACCAAGCAGGACTCGGCCCACGTCGGCATCACGGCATTGGCCCTGATGGCCTTCCTGGCCCAGGGCCACCTGCCCGGCCGCGGCAAGTACGGCGAGAAGGTCTCGAAGGCCGTCGACTACCTCGTCTCGGCGTCGCAGGAGAACGGCTACCTGAGCGACAACGGGACCAAGATGTACTCCCACGCCTTCGCCACGCTGGCGCTGGCGGAGGTCTACGGCATGACCCGCTCGGCCGAGGTCCGGCGCGTCCTGCAGCGCTCGGTGGACCTGATCTGCCAGTGCCAGAACCGCGAGGGCGGCTGGCGCTACAAGCCGTTCGCGCAGGAGTCGGACATGTCGATCACCGTGTGCCAGGTCATGGCGCTGCGCGCGGCCCGCAACTCGGGCATCCACGTGCAGAAGAACGTCATCCAGGACGCGGTCCAGTACGTGCGAGAGTCCGAGAACGACCGCCGCGGCTACGGCGGGCGCCGCCGCGGCTGGGGCGGCTACGGCCACGGCATGGACAACGGCGTGTTCCTCTACCAGCGGCGCGCCAACGCGCGGGCCAGCTTCTCCCTGACCGCCGCGGGGGTCACGACCCTGTACGGGGCCGGCATCTACAAGGACCGCCTCCTCGACAAGGGCCTCGAGTACATGAAGGAGGAGCTGCGCGACTTCAACAGCACGTGGAAGGGGCACTACTTCTTCTACTACGGCAACTACTACGCCGTGCAGGCCTTCCACTACGCCGGCGGCAACAACTGGGACTTCTACAAGCGGGAGATCGAGCGGTGCCTGCTCGACCTGCAGGAGCGGGACGGGTCGTGGCCCAACAGCACCGGCCCCGGGCCCAACTTCTCGACGGCGGTCGGCACGCTGATCCTGTCGATCCCGTTCAACTACCTCCCGATCTTCCAGCGCTGAGCGGAGCGGGGCAGCCTTGATGGACAGCGAGCACCACCGCACCCCGCCGCAGGAGACGGCCGAGATCCTCGCCGCGCTCGAGCGGCTCCGAGCCCGGTCCGCCGTCGCTTTCTCGTCCACGGCCTGGGCTGGCTCCTGGCCGCCTGCGCCGGCCTCCTGCTCGTCCACTTCGTCCTCGACCGCGCCCTCGACCTGCCGGTCGCGGTCCGCCTGGTCCTCCTCGCCGCCCTCGCGGTGTTCCCGGCAACGGGATCCGCCGCCGGGTCCTGTACCGGTCGGGCGCCCGCTCGAGCTCGACGACATGGCGCTGCTGATCGAGCGCAACGATCCCGACGGGCACCAGGAGATCGTCTCGGCCGTGCAGCTCGCCCGGACGATGCCGTCGCACGAGTCCCCGGGCATGGTCCGGGTGCTGTGCATCCAGGCCCTCGAGCGCCTGCGCGACGTCCGCTTCGGCGACCTGCTGCGCCCGCGGCGGACCGTGCGGGTCTGGGGCATCGCCGCCGTGCTGACGCTCGGCTTCGCCGGTGCCGGGCTGGCCGGGTCCGAGAGCTTCCCGATCTGGGCCGCGCGGCTGTTCGGCGCCGACCTGCCCTACCCGCGCGCGACCTTCCTGACGATCTCGATCCCCGAGGCCGGGACCACCCTCACCCAGGTCGAGGACGAGGGCCCCGGCGGCCCGCTGCGGGTCCGCATCGCCCGCGGGGCCGAGCTCCCGGTCCAGGTCGACGTCCGCGGCCAGGTCCCCGAGGCGGTCGAGCTCGAGATCAGGGCCCGGGACCGCGACGACCTGTTCCAGCGGGTCCTGATGTCGCAGCGCGGCCCCGAGCGGTTCCGCTTCGTGCTGCGGCGGACGATCTCCGACCTCGAGCTCCGCGCCTTCGGGGGTGACGACCCCGGCACGCGGACGGTCATCGTCGAGGTCCTCCCCCCGCCGGCCGTGACCCACCTCTCGCACCGCGTCCAGCCCCCGGCCTACACGCGGCTCGAGCCGATCGAGCGCGAGGGCGGGTTGATCGAGGCCCTGCCCGGGAGCCTCGTCGAGGTCCACATGCACACCTCCGTGCCGCTGGAGGAGGGGGCCCTCGTGTTCCAGGAGACCGGCCAGCGCGTCCCCCTCGAGCTCGTGTCCGACGGCGGCGACGGGGACATCGGCGGCGGCGACGTGATCGGCGACGGGCAGCGCGGGCCGCACTACCGCGCGAGCTTCGGCATGCCGGAGGCGGCCGACCGCTACCGCATCGAGCTCCTCGCCCGCAACGGCCTGCGCGACCTGTCCAAGGGCGTGCACAGCGTCGTCCCGATCCCGGACCACCGGCCGCAGCTCCGCGTGCTCGCGCCGGGGCCCGCGCTCGGGGCCGTGCTGCCCGGGGCCACCATCCCGCTGCGCTTGCTGGCCAGCGACGACTTCGGCCTGGAGCGGATCGAGCTCCTGGTCCGGCTCAGCGAGAAGGACGAGCCGCTCGTCCAGGTCCTGTTCGCCGCCGACGAGGCCGGGGAGCCCGTGCGGTCGCAGGGCGTGCTCCGCTTCCTCGTCCCGACCGGCCTGTTCCCCGAGCAGGACCGCAAGCCGCGCGAGGGCGAGCAGCTCCAGCTCGAGCTCGTCGTGCGCGACAACCGCCAGCCCGAGCACCAGGACAGCCACCCGCGGCGCATCGCGCTCGGCCTCGTCGACGCCGAGGAGCTGTCGCGGCGCCTGCAGTCGGAGCTCCGCTCGACCCGCGACCTCGTCGAGAGCGCGGCCAAGATCCAGCACCGGCAGCGCGAGCAGTGCGGGGCCATCATCGCCGGCCTGGCCGAGGGCGGGGACGCGCCCGGCAGCCGCCGGCCGATGCTGTCCTCGCTCGACGCCGGCCAGCGGCGGGTCCAGGCCCTCCTGCGGCGGATCCGGAGCTCCCTCGTGGACTCCTTCGAGGCCCACCTGTTCAACGGGCTCGACGACTCGCCCCCCGTCCGGGAGGTCCTCGAGTCCTGGAAGGCCTGGTACGAGGCCCGGCCCGAGGCCCCGCCCGGGGACCTGGCATGGCATGAATCCCTGGCCCAGGCTCGCCGCGACGGGCGGATCGGCCGTATGGAGGTCCTCGGTCGCCTCTGCGACATGTTCGAGCTGGCCCACGCCCTCCACGACGGCGAGGCCGAGCTGGCCATGGAGGCCCTCCACGAGGCGGGTGCGGCCGGTGACACCAAGGCCATGGGCGCGGCGCTCGACCTGGTCGCGCGCTCGCAGGACAAGCTGATCGAGGGGTTGTCGAGGCTGCTCGAGATGCTGGAGGAATGGAACGACTTCCAGGACGTCATCCGCACGACGCGGCAGCTCCGGGAGATCCAGCAGCGCATCCTCGACGAGACCAAGCGGAGGTGACGATGGCGGTCACGGTCAACGCGGGCAAGGCGATCGCGGGGGCGCTGCTCCCGTTCCTGCTGGTGCTGTCGGCCCCCTCGCGGGCCCTGTCCGCCCCGGCGCCCTTCCAGGACACCGACCTGGCCAAGGAGCAGCAGGCGCTGCTCCAGCGGGCCGATCGGCTCGAGAAGATGATGAAGGAGCTCCTGACCCGCTACGAGCGGGAGGGGCGCAAGGACTACGTCCGGCTGCTCAAGGAGGGCCTGTCCTTCCTCGGCGACAGCAAGCTCGACGAGACCCTGACCGAGGCCTGGGCGGCCCTGTCCCAGCAGCAGAAGAGCCGGGCGATCGCGGCCCAGACCAAGGCCCTCAACCTCGTCGAGGAGCTCCTCGCGCGCCTGCTCGACCGGCGCTCGATCGAGGACCTCGAGAAGGACGCCGCGTCGCTCGAGGAGCGGCTGCGCGAGCTCGACGCCCTGCGCGCGCGGCAGCGGCAGCTCGAGGACAAGCTGGCCGAGGAGCGCGAGCGGGCCCGCACCGAGGCCGAGCGCGCCCTGACCCGGGGGCTCGAGGAGCTCGCGCGGGACCAGCGCCGCGAGGCCGCCGAGAACGCCCAGCGCTCGAGCGCGACCCAGGACGCCCTCGAGCGGGCCCGGGACCGGATCGCGGACCTCGAGCAGCAGGCCGAGGGCCTCGACCAACGCCTGCAGCGTGAGGCCGAGGGCAAGCCCGACGCGGCCGCGACGACCGGACAGCGGATCGGCGAGCTGCTGGCCAAGGCCCGCGCGGGCCTCGAGGCCCTGATGGCGGCCAAGGCCGCCGAGGCCGCCCGCAAGGACCTCGCCGACCTGGCCAAGGAGGTCGAGGACGGCAAGGCCCGGCCCGAGGCCGCGGCCAAGGCCTCGCGAAGCGTCGAGGACGCCGCCCGCGCGGCGGAGCGGGCCGCCAGGTCCCGGACCGAGGCCGGGACCGAGGTCGCCAAGGACGACGCCGGTCCGACCCCGGAGGAGCTCTCGGCCCTCGCCAAGGAGCTGGCCGAGGCCGGCCCCGGCCCCGACCGTCCGGCCAAGCTGGACGCCGACCTCGGCCGCAAGGCCGGGGACATGGCCAAGCGGCTCGGCGAGGACGCCAAGCAGGACCTGGGCCGGCTCGGGAAGGAGTCGCGCGACCTGGCCGAGCAGAGCGAGGCGGTCGGCAAGGCGGTCGACGAGCGGGCCGAGGCCACCACCCCGCCCGAGGATGACGCGGCGGCCGCACGCCGGGCCAACCAGGAGCGGGCCCTCGACAAGGACACGGCGCGGCAGCTCGGCGACGCCGCCCAGCGCTTCCGCAAGGCGGCCGAGGACCTCGACCGCGCGGCCGCGTCCGACGAGCCGCGGCCCGGCCAGGCCGAGCTCGACACCCAGGAGGGCATCACCAAGCTGCACCAGGCCCTGGAGCGGCAGCAGCGCCGCGACCGGGACGCCCTGGCCCGGGCCCGCGAGCTCGAGCAGCAGAGCGGGGCCATGGCCGAGGACCTGGCCCGGCTCGGCCAGGAGCGGCCGGAGGCCGGCAAGGCGGCCGAGGCCCTCGAGAAGGCCGAGCAGGCCTTCGGCGGGACCCGCCAGCAGCTCGAGCAGGGCAAGCAGGGCCAACCCCAGGCCTCGGGCGAGCAGCGGCAGCAGGGTCGGGAGCAGCTGGCCGAGGCCCGCAAGGCCCTCGACCAGGAGCTGTCCAAGCTCCGCGAGCGCAGCGGTGAGTCGGCCGCCCGGGCCCAGGAGCGCCAGAAGGAGCTCCAGAAGCGGGCCGAGGAGCTGGCCCGGGGCATGCAGAAGGCCCGCCAGGCCGGCGACATCGGGCAGGAGCAGCAGCAGGGCGCCAGCCCCCGGCTCGACGAGGCCCGCGAGGCCATGGACCGCGCCCAGGAGCAGCTGTCCAAGGGCTCGCTCGGTCAGGCCGCGCGTGAGCAGCAGGACGCGGCTCGCAAGCTCCAGGAGAGCGCGCAGGAGCTCGCCCGCAACCGCAAGCCCGACGCCTCCGGCCAGCAGCGCATGGACGAGCTCGCCAAGCGCCAGGAGGAGCTCGTGCGCGACATCCAGGAGCTCGCGCGGCGGATCGACGCCAAGAAGCAGCGCGACGCCATGCAGCACCTCGACGAGGCGGCGAAGCAGGCCCAGCAGGCCCAGGAGCAGATGCAGCGCGGCGACCCCGAGGAGGCCGACCAGGCCCAGCAGCGCACGCGCGAGGAGCTCGACAAGGCCCGACAGGAGCTCGAGAAGGAGCGCGACCAGTACCTCCGCCTACGGCAGGAGGAGCTGCTGTTCAAGATCAGCGACGAGGTCGAGCAGCTCATCGCCAAGCAGACCGAGATCCAGCAGCAGACCCTGTCGCTCAAGTCCCAGCAGCCGGCGGACGGCAAGCTCCCCCGCGGCCTGCGCAGCCAGCTCCGCCAGCTCGGCCGGCGCGAGGGCGAGCTGGCCGAGAAGACCCGCTTCCTGGCCGACAACCTCGAGAAGGAGCAGACCCTGGTCTTCACCTTCGTGCTCGAGCAGCTGACCGGCGACCTCGAGGACCTGGCCGGCCGGCTCGGCGAGCGCACGCCCGAGATCGACGACGCCGTCCTCGACCTGCAGGCCGAGGTCCTCGAGCAGATGAAATGGCTCCTCGGCGCCCTCCGCGACCAGCTCAGGCAGAAGCAGCAGGAGCGCCAGCAGGAGCAGGGCCAGCAGCAGGACCAGCAGCAGCAGGGCGAGAACACCAACGAGGGCGACCGCAAGAAGCGGCTCATCCCCGACCGGGCCGAGCTGATGCTGCTGCGCAGGCTGGAGCTCGAGGCCCAGGCCCGGATCCAGCAGATGCTCGAGCTCGAGAAGGCGCTGGGCGGGGACTTCCCCGACGTCGGCAAGAGCCGGCTCGAGCGCCTCGCCCACTGGCACGCCAAGGTCTCGGACCTGTTCCGGCAGTTCGTCGAGCAGCGGGGCCTGTCCCTCGACGGCCCCAAGCCCGAGGGTCACGGTGACGGCGGCGACGGCGAGGGCAAGTCCGACGGCGAGGGCGGCGACGAGCCCTCGAAGGAGCGCAAGCGATGAGGTTCACGACCCCGGTCCTGCTGGCCTGCTTCGTCCTGGCCCCGTGCCTCCGGGCGCAGGGCGGCCAGGACGAGGCCAAGAAGATCGTCGAGAAGATCCGCAAGGAGCTCGAGGAGATCGACCGCCTGCTCAACCAGGCGTCCCGCTCGGGCGGCGCCGGCGGCGCCGCGGGCCAGGCGGGCGCCGCGGGCCCGGCGGGCGGCGCGGGCCAGACCGGCGGCGCCGAGGGCCAGGCCGGGGGCGCCGGCCAGGCCGGGACCAGCGAGGCCGCAAGATGCTCGAGTCGAGCCTCCAGAGCAGCAAGGCGGTCGTCGAGTCGATCGAGCAGCTCCTGCAGCAGGCCTCCAACAGCAACAGCCAGGGCGGCCAGGGCAAGCCGCAGAACCGCGACCAGCAGCAGGACCAGCAGCAGCAGGGCAAGCCCGACGACCGCGACGGCCAGTCCCCGGACCACGTCGACCAGGGCCAGGACCAGCGCGGCAAGGACAACCCCGAGAACCCCGACCAGGACCCGCTCAAGGGCCGCAACGTCGGGCCGCGCGACAAGCGCGACGACGGCACCGAGAAGGTCGACCGCGAGCGGGCCGAGAGCAGCTGGGGCAAGCTCCCGCCGTACCTGCAGCGCCTGTTCCAGAAGGGCGGGGGCCCCAAGGTCCCCGACAAGTACCGCAGCTTCTACGAGGAGTTCCTGCGCAACGCCGACCGCAAGCGGGACCGCTGAGCCGGAGGCGGCCCCGATGCAGGTCCTGCTCTCCGTCCTGCTGCTCGTCGCGGCCACCGACGCCGTCGACCAGGACCAGGGCACCCGCGGCGAGCCCGAGCCCCCGCGCCAGCGCGCCGTGCAGAGCCGGGTCCCCGGCGGCGCCCAGGGCCTCGACCCCAAGGCGCAGGACAAGGAGCTGCTGGCCGAGGCCGAGCGCATGGCCCGCGCCGGTGTGCTCGCCCTCGTGAAGCTCCAGGACCCCCGCGACGGCTCGTTCCGCCTGCGCGACGCCGCCAACCCGGCCCCGGTCGCGGTCACGGCCCTGTCGGTCCTGGCCCTCCTGTCGGCCGGCGAGGTCCCCGGTCGGACCGCACACGGCCTCGCCGTCGAGCGCGGGATCCGCTACCTCATCGACAAGCAGGACCAGAGCGGCGGCCCGCGCGACGGCTACCTGTTCTTCGACCAGGACCGCTACAGCAACATGCACGGGCACGGCTACGCGGCCCTGGCCCTGTCGCAGGCCCTCGGGATGCTCAGCAACGACCCCGACCGGGCCCTCGTCACCCGCGACGAGGTCAAGGACGCCCTGACCCGGGCCGTCAAGCTGATCGAGCACAGCCAGGAGCAGGAGACCGGCGGCTGGTCGTACGACCCGTCCCCGACCGACCACGAGGGCTCGATGACCATCTGCATGGTCCAGGCCCTGCGGGCGGCCAAGGACGCCGGCATCGAGGTCGACGCCGCGGTCATCGCCCGCGCCGTGCGCTACGTCGAGCGGTCGCAGAAGCCCGACGGGAGCTTCCGCTACAAGCTCGGCTCGGCCGACTCGTCGGTCGCCCTGACCGCGGCCGCGGTCGCGACGCTCGAGGCGGCCGGCGACTGGGACGACCCGGTCCTGACCAAGGGCAAGGCCTGGCTCGTCGACCACGGCCTCGACGCGGCCGGCCGCCTGCGCCGGGGGCCGAGCCCGCGCTTCCCGTGGTACGAGCGCCTCTACCTCGCCCAGGCCCTGTTCTTCGACCGCGACATCGGCCCCTACCGCCGCTGGTTCACCCACCTCGTCGCCGACCTGGCCCGCGTCCGCGACCCGGCCACCGACCTGTGGTCCTCCGAGCAGTACTCCGAGGCCTACGCGACGGCGATGTCCGTCCTCGTGCTGTCGATGCCGCTGCAGTACCTGCCGGTCCACCAGCGCTGAGCCGCGTGGGCGCCCCCTTGCCCGGACCGGTCCCCTCCCGAACGATGTGGCCATGACGCGCCCCGCCACGTCCCGCACGGTCCCGTCCCTGCTGGTCCTGCTCGCGGTCCTGCTGGCCGGCGCCCTGGCCTGCGACTCGCTCTACGAGGGCAGCGTCGACGACGACGTGCTGCGCAAGATGGAGCCCGGGCAGGTGCCGACGGCCGACCTGATCCTGCTCGTCGAGCGGGTCCACGACCTCGTCGAGCCCGAGCGGGGCGGCAACGCGATCGCGATCCAGGGCGACCGGATCCTGGCCGTGACCGACCGGGTCGGCGTCCTCCGCTTCCGCGGGGCCGCGACCAGGATCAGGGAGTACCCGGGCGCGCACGCGTTCCCGGGCCTCGTCGACGCCCACGGCCACCTGCTCGGCCTCGGCGCCTCGCTCGAGGAGCTGGCCCTCGGCGACCTCAGGGACCTCCACGACCTCGTGGCCCGCGTCGCCGCCACCGCGGCGTCGCGGCCGAAGGGCTCATGGATCCTCGGCCGCGGCTGGGACCAGAACCGCTGGCCCGACAAGGCCATGCCCGACCACCACGAGCTCTCGCTCGCCGTGCCCGACCACCCGGTCCTGCTGACCCGCGTCGACGGGCACGCGGTCCTGGCCAACGCCAAGGCCCTGGCCCTGGCCGGCATCGACGCGCGGACCCCCGACCCCGACGGCGGCCGCATCCTCCGCGACGGGGCCGGCGAGCCGACCGGCGTCCTCGTCGACTACGCGACCTCCCTCGTCGCGCGGCTCGTCCCCCCGACCGGGCTCGAGCGCGTCGACGCGCGCCTGCTCGCGGCCCAGGAGCACCTGCTGTCCCTCGGGCTGACCCGCGTGCACGACGCCGGCATCGGCCCGATCGTCCGCCGCCGGCTCGAGGCGCTGCGGGACGCGGGCGCGTGGACGCTCGGCGTGTACGGCATGCTGACGCCCCCGGCCGGCGGCCTGCCCGACCTCGACGAGAGCCCGCCCGAGGCCCTGCTGCGCTTCCGCGCCGTCAAGCTCTACGCCGACGGCGCCCTCGGCTCCCGCGGCGCGGCCCTCCTCGCCCCCTACGCCGACGAGCCGGGCACGAGCGGGCTGCTCGTGACGCCTCCGGAGGAGCTCCTCGCGCGCATCCGCGAGGCCCGCGCCAAGGGCTACCAGCCCTGCGTGCACGCGATCGGCGACCGCGCCAACCGGATCGTGCTCGAGGCCTACCGCGAGGTCTACGGCGCCGGCCTGGCCAAGGCCCGGCCGCGGATCGAGCACGTCCAGGTCCTGGCCCCGGAGGACCTCGAGGCCTTCCCCGCGACCGGCGTCGTGGCGAGCATGCAGCCCACCCACCTGACCAGCGACATGCCCTGGGCCCCGGCCCGCCTCGGCCCGGCGCGGATCGCCGGCGCCTACGCGTTCCGGACGCTGGCCGACGCCGGCGCCCCGCTGGCCTTCGGCTCCGACTTCCCGGTCGAGCCGGCCTCGCCGTTCGAGGGCCTGTTCGCCGCGGTCACGACCGTGCCGCCCCGCGACCCCCGCGGCGCGCCGCTGCGCCCGGACCAGCGCATGCCCCGGCTCGGCGCCCTGCGCGCCTTCGTGCTCGGCCCGGCCTTCGCGGCCTTCGAGGAGGACGTCCGCGGCCGCGTCCGCGGCGGCTGGGTCGCCGACCTGACGATCGTCGACCGGGACCTCGTCACGGTCCCCGACGAGGCGCTGCTCGGGACGCTCGTGCTCGCGACCGTCGTCGCGGGCCGGCTGGCCTGGGAGCCGGCCGGGGCCGGCGGGGTGCTCAGCCCTGCTGGAACAGCGACCCGCAGTGGACCTCGTGGCCCGGGGTCAGGATGACCTTCTCGACCGGGCCGCGGCGGTCGACGACCGTGCCCGGGAAGATCAGCGCGTTCTCGACGCGGATCGGGTGGAGGATGCGGGCCCCGTCCATGACGACCGAGCGGTGCACAGTGGCGCCGGCGCAGAGGTCGACGTCGCGGCCGAGGATGTTCTCGAGGCCGCGGGTCTCGAGGTAGTGGAGGTTGAGGGCGAGGAGGTCCGTCGGGAACGACAGGTTGAGGTCCTCCTTGACGACCTCGGCCGCCTCGACCCGCCAGCCGTCGTCGATGAAGATCTGGATCGCGTCGGTGATCTCGTACTCGTCGCGCAGGGCCGTGCGCGGCGTGCGCCGCACGGCGTCGAAGATGGCCGTGTCGAACAGGTACAGGCCGCAGCCCTTGAGGTCGGTGCGCGGGTGCCGGGGCTTCTCGACGACGCGCGTGACCCGGCCGTCCTCGACGTGGACGACGAAGTTGCGCATGATCGCCGCGAGGTCGGGCTCGCGCTTGACGGCCAGCACGGCCGCCGTGTCGTCCCGGCCGCCGCCCCCGAGCCGGTCGAGCATCTGCCCGAGGTCGTCGGTCTCGAAGAAGATGTCGCCGAGGAAGAGGAAGAACGGGCGGTCGATCCAGCGCTCGAGCTTGCCGAGGGCGTGGGCGATGCCGAGGGTCTCCTCCTGCTCGACGTAGCGCAGCCGGACCCCGTGCTCGGCGCCGTCGCCGAGCGTGCGCACGATCTCGTAGCCGAGGTGCCCGATGACGATGACGACGTCGCGGATGCCGAGGTCGCGCATCGCGTCGATCTGGTGGACCAGGAGCGGCTTGCCGCCGATCGGCAGGATCGGCTTGGGGTAGCGCTCGGAGAACGGGAGCATGCGCGTGCCCTTGCCGGCCGCGAGGATGACCCCGAGGACGTCCCTGTCCTTGCCCGTCATGGTCGTCGGTCGCTCCTGTCGCTGGGGCGTCCGCCCCGGCCCGCGGGCTACTGGCCGCCCGCCGACTTGGTCGACAGGTTGCGGTAGACCGTCAGGCCGTGGATCAGGACGCTGCCGCTCGCCACCACCAGGTCCTGGCGGCCGTCCCCGTCGACGTCGCCGAGGTCGGCCGAGATGCCCTGGTAGGTGCCGGCGAACTGCTTGGTCGCGACGAAGCTACCGGTCCCGTTGCCGAGCAGGAAGTAGAAGTCTGCGCTCTCGGCGTTGGACACCAGGATGTCGGCCCGGAGGTCGCCGTTGAGGTCCCCGGCCATCAGGGCCGTGGGCGCCGTCCCGACCCGGAGCTCGCGGGGCAGCGAGAAGCCGCTGTGCGAGTTGAGGTAGAGCCCCAGGGTGTTGGCGTCGAGGTTGCTGACGACGAGGTCCTTGAGGCCGTCGCCGTTGAAGTCGGCCGAGCGCAGGTAGTTGGGCCGGGCGCCGGAGACGAGGTCGGCCAGCAGCGTGAACGAGCCGTCGCCCTTGCCCTTGAACACCGAGACCGTGGCCTGGTTGTAGCGGGACACGGCCAGGTCGAGCAGGCCGTCCCCGTCGAAGTCGTCGACGACGAGGCTCAGGGGGCCGCCGCCGACCGGCAGGTCGGCGTGGGCCTTGGAGAACGAGAAGCCGTTGCCCGAGCCCTTGAGGAAGGAGACCTTGTTGCCGCCGTAGTCGGCGATGACGAGGTCCTTGACGCCGTCGCCGTCGATGTCGGCCGCGACGACCTCGATCCCGCCGCTGGCGACGGCCAGGGGCGGCTGGGCCAGGGGCGGCTGCGGGTCGAAGGCCAGCGCGCCGGGCGCGCTGCGGTTGAGCAGGAAGCGGAGCCCGCCCTTGACGCCGACGACGACGTCGACCTTGCCGTCCCGGTCGAAGTCGCCCTCGCTGATGCTGGCCGGGAGGGTCCCGACCGCGTACTCGAGGTTGGCCCCGGCGCCGCCGCCCGGCAGGAGCCGCCCGTCGCCGTCGCCGCGGAACACCGTGCAGACGTTCCGGGCCGGGTCGGAGACCATGGCGTCGGCGTGGCCGTCGCCGTCGAAGTCGGCCGCCGTCGTGAACCGGAACAGCACCGGGTCGGTCGGGACCGGCAGGCCGAGGACGGCCGCGAAGCGCTCGGGGCTGCGCGGGCCGAGGCTCTTGCCCTGGGCGTCCTCGATGCCCCGGAACCACGACAGCGCCCTGGCGTGCGTGGCCGCGGTCAGGACGTCGAGCTGACCGTCCGCGTCGAGGTCGAGGAGCTCGACCTTGGACGGCTGGCCGGTGGTCACGAACTGGCGCTCGGCCGAGAGGCCGCCCTTGCCGTCGCCGCGGCGGATGCCGATGAAGTAGCCCGGCCAGTAGCCGAGGACGACGTCGAGGTTGCCGTCCTTGTCGATGTCGCCGGTCGCGACCTGGAACGGGTTCGTGTCGACCGCGGTGACCTGCCGCTTGGCGAAGCCGGCCTTGCCGAGGCCCTGGAACCACGACAGCTCGTTGGCGAAGTAGTCGGCCACGAGGAGGTCGAGGTTGCCGTCCTTGTCCATGTCGGCGACGGTGACGTCGACCGGGCCGTGGCCGGTCGTCAGGACCGTCGGCGTCGGCCCGAAGGCCCCCTTGCCGAGCCCGGCGAAGACGAGCAGCCGGTCCTGGTCCATGTCGACGACGGCGATGTCGCGGTTGCCGTCGAGGTCGAGGTCGCGCAGCGCCATCGGGCCGAGGTTGGCCCCGAGGCCGCCGTCGAGCTGCACCTCGGTCTGGAAGTCGGACTTGGGCCCGGCGAGCCGGACCGAGAGGACGCGCCCCATGCCTCGGCCGAAGACGAGGTCGGTGCGGCCGTCCCCGTCGAGGTCGGCGGCGTGGACGCCCGTGCCGTTGACGCCGGCCGGGAGCTCGGTCGTGTCGACCGTGAACACGCCTGCGCCCGAGTTGCGCAGGATCCGGACCTTGCCGGCGAGGTTGAACAGCACGGCCAGGTCGAGGTCGCCGTCGCCGTCGAAGTCGCCCGAGGCGATCTCGCCGGGCGGCTCGGCGAAGGGCTTGGTGAACAGCAGCTGGGACGAGAAGGCCCCCTTCGCCGACTGGCCGACCAGCATGACGAGGTTCTGGTCCCGCGACCCGATCGCCGTCGCGACGACGTCGAGGTTACCGTCGCCGGTGAAGTCGCCGAGGACCATCGACCGGAGGCCGGGGTCCTGGACGTCGGCCGGGATCTCGAGCCGCGTCTCGAAGCGGATGTCCTGGATCAGGCCGATCGGAGGGGTCTGCGAGCCGCCGGACTTCCCCGAGCAGGCAGGGAGGAGCAGCAGGCCGATGACCGGAAGGATGCGCTGGGTGGGTGGAAGCATGCGGGTACCCCGGGTGGAGCTGCGCTGGGTGCGCGAACGGAGGAGTATACCCCGTCCGTGGGCGGCGGCCCGGCGGGCGCGCGTTTGCGGCGCCGCCGCGTTCAGCCCTTGCGAAGGTGGAAACAGGACAGAGGATCCTGCTCGTAAGGAGCCAGGCTGCGCGGAGGGCCGAGCGCGAGCAGCGCGGCGACGCCGAGCGTCGGGTTCCGCAGAAGCGCCGACCGCACCGGCACGATGCGTCGCCGGCGCCGCGGGCGTCCGGGGAGCGCCATGCCCGGCGCGGTGACCGGGAGGATCGACGCGCGCTGCGGGACCGGGCCCTTCACCCCCTCGACCTGCCACTGCAGCTCCTGCTCGTGCCCGCGCTCAGGCTGCCGCGCCCGCACGCGCGGCTCGGGGCTCGGCACCGGGAGGGTGCCGTCCGCGCGGCCGGCGGCGCGGGCGCCGGCTCCGGCGGCCGGCGCGGGCTTCTCGAGCCCCATCATCTCGCGGATCCGGCGCGCGATGTCCTCGGCGTCGGTCCGCTGGACCTCGCCGCCGGCCTGGGTCGGCTCCTGCTCCCGGCGCTGCTGCCGTCGGCGGCGCGCCTCCTCCTGGGCGCGCTTCTGGCGCTTCTCGGACCCGAAGAACTGGCCGAGGATCCCGATCAGGATCAGGAAGCCGAAGGGGCTGAGCAGGAAGTCGAGCAGCTCCCGCACGCCTACTCCCCGACCTTCGGGTTGCCCTCGGGCTCGCCGCCCTCGGCGAGGCCGCGGCGCATCTTGGTGTCGGACTCGAGGTTCTCGAACCGCAGGTAGTCCATGACGCCGAGCCGGCCGGCGCGCAGGGCCTCGGCCATGGCCAGGGGCACCTCGGCCTGGGCCAGGACGACCTTGGCCTGGTTCTCGGTGACCTCCGCGGTCATCTCCTGCTCGCGGGCCACGGCCATGGCGCGCCGCTCCTCGGCCTTGGCCTGGGCGATGCGCTTGTCGGCCTCGGCCTGGTCGGCCTGGAGCACGGCGCCGATGTTCTTGCCGATGTCGACGTCGGCGATGTCGATCGACAGGATCTCGAAGGCGGTGCCGGAGTCGAGGCCCTTGGCGAGCACGGTCTTGGAGATCTTGTCCGGGTTCTCGAGGACGTCCTTGTGCGTCTCCGACGAGCCGATCGTCGAGACGATGCCCTCGCCGACGCGGGCGATGATCGTCTCCTCGGTGGCGCCGCCGACGAGGCGCTGGATGTTGGTCCGGACGGTCACCTTGGCCTCGGCCAGGACCTGGATGCCGTCCTTGGCCATGGCCGTGACCTTCGAGCAGTTGATGACCTTGGGGTTGACGCTGGTCCGGACGGCGTCGAGGAGGTCACGGCCGGCGAGGTCGATGGCCGAGCCCCGCTGGAAGTCGAGGTCGAGGCCGGCGCGGTCGGCGGCGATCAGGGCCCGGACGACGTTGATGACGTTGCCGCCGGCGAGGTAGTGCGACTCGAGGTTGCGGGTCTCGATCGGCACCTTGGCCTGCACGGCGCTGATCTTGGCGCGCACGATGACCTGCGGGTTCACCTTCCGCAGGCTCATCCCGATGATGTCGAAGATCGAGATCGACGCCTTCGACATGTAGGCCTGCAGCCACAGGTTGAGGAACCTGGCCACGAAGATGAACAGCAGCAGCAGGATCAGGATCCCGAGGAAGATCCCGACGATCAGGACCCAGTTGCTGTCGTCGCCGCCGCTCCGGGACGACTGGAGCAGGAACGTGAGGGCGGGCATGCTTGTCTCCTGTGGGTTCAGGGGTGCGGTTCGGCGGGCGGCCGGGTGTCGGTCGTGACGACGAGCTGCGACAGCTCGATCGCGAGGACCCGGACCCGGGCCCCGGCCTCGATGAGCTCGCCGCGGCTCTTGGCGTCGTAGCGCTTGCCGTCGATCGAGATCGTGCCGACGGGGTGGAGGTCGTTCTCGGCCCGGCCGGACCGGCCGATGCAGTCCTCGAGCCCGGGCGCGTGGAGCTTGTCCTCGTCGAGCCCGTAGCTCGGGCCCTGCAGGATCAGCCGGCGGCCGAACGGGGTCCGGGGCAGCAGCCTGAACGCCATGACGAGGACGACGGGGACCGTGACGAGGGCCGAGACGAGGAAGCCGAGCCCGACCCCGGTCCCGTGCTGGAACGACAGGAACACGGTCGTGACGATCGTCACCGCCGACAGGATCGACAGGACCCCCATGCTCGGGATGAACACCTCGGCCACGATCAGGAGCATCCCGACGCACATCAGCAGGACGAGCCAGGGCACCGCGATCTCGCCGGCCTCCGGGGCGTCGCTGCGCTCGACGACGATGCGGTTGGCGCGGACGAGGAGGACGCGGACCCGCTGGCCCCGCTCGACGAAGCGGCCCTCGGTGACGACGTCGTAGGGCTCGCCGTCGACGGCGACCTTGCCGGCCGGCCTGAGGTCAGTCAGCGCCTCCCCGTCGCGGCCGACGAGGAAGGCGAAGGGCTCCCCGCCCGCCGCGGCGGCCGTGACCGGCGCGTCCCCGGGCCGGTTGGCCTCGAGCAGCAGGCGGTTGACCCAGGGGAGCTTGGGCAGCAGCCGGCTCAGCGCGAAGCTGGCCAGCACGACGACGACGATGCTCCCGATGAACCGCCACAGGTTCGTCGTGAACATCTCCTGCTCGAACACGCCCCCGCCCATGCCACCGAAGGACTGCAGGGACAGGAACAGGCCGACGAAGATCGCGATCGCGCCGGCCACGCCCGCGATGAGCGTGCCCGGGATGATGAAGATCTCGACGAGGAGCAGGATGACGCCGAGGCCGAACAGCAGGATCTCGGTCAGCTCGGCCAGGCCGACGAGCCAGCTCCCGGCGAAGAACAGGCCGAACAGGAGCAGGGCCAGGATCTCGGGCAGGCCCGTGCCGGGGATCTGGAACGAGATCGCGATCATCAGCAGGGCGCCGACGAGCAGGAAGAACCGGATCGAGTACAGGAACCCGGCCAGCTCCTCGCTCCAGCTCCAGCCGAGCACGGCCACGGACCGCGGCTCGAGGCCGTACTCCCGCAGGAGCTCGTCCCGGCCGTTGGCCCGGCCGACGGCCAGCCCGAGCTCGATGGCCTCGCCGGCCGTCAGCGTCAGCGGCTGGTCGCCGTCGTTGAGCAGCCGCGCCTCGAGGACCTGGACCTGGCGGGCCTTGAGGTCCTCGAAGTCCTCGCCCTTGAGCAGCTCGCGCCGGGTCACCCCGTCCTCGCCCTTGTAGCGCACCGACCAGACCTTGAAGCGCCCGTCGACCATGGCCTCGGCCAGGATCGAGACCTGCTTGCCGTGGTTCTTCTCTGCCAGCGCGCGGACCTCGGCCCGGAACGCGGACACGAACTTCTCCTCGACCGGGCTGACGACCGGCCCGGACGGCGTCTCCATGACGCCGATCGGCGTGGCGGCGCCGATCCGGGAGCCGTCGGCCATCATGATCCGGTTGCAGGCCAGGGCGATCAGGGCGCCGGCGCTGAGGCCGTCCTTGCGGATCCAGGCCACCGACTGGACCTCCTCCTCGCGGAGCAGGTCGAGGATCGTGACGATCTCCTCGGTGCTGTCGATCCGGCCGCCCGGCGTGTCGATCTCGAGGAACACGCGGGAGGCGCCGATCGACGAGGCGCGGCGGAAGGCGCGCTTGAGCAGCGCGACCGTGCGGAAGCCGATCTCGCCCTCGATCGGGACGATGAGGGCCCGCTCCTCGCCCTTCGGATCCGCGGCCTGGGCCCGGACCGGGCCGAGGCCGGCGGCCAGGGCCAGGGCGGCCAGGAGCAGGGACCGGCCCGGGGACGGGCGGGGCGGGCGCGGGGATCGCGGGACGGGTGACATGTCGGGCTCGGAAACCTAAACCCCTCCTGCCGGCCTTTCCAGGGCGCCAGGGGGCCGATGCCAAGGACCCCACCGGGCGGAGGTCCGGGAGTCCAAGCATTCGGCCCGAAGGGTCGATAGATCCCGGGATGGACCAGGAACTCGGACTGCTCGACGGCGCCCTGCTCGAGGACCGGGAGCCGGCCCCCGACCTGACGATCCCGACGATCGTGCTGCACGGGCTGCACGCCCTGCTGCAGGGCCGGGGCCGGTCGACCGCGGCGGTCATCCGCAAGCGGCGCCACAACTTCCGGGAGGTGCTGGGCCTGGCGATGCAGGGCCGCTCCTTCCTGCAGTTCGAGTTCACGCCGGACGGGCCGCGGGTCGACGGGACCGCCCTGCCGCCGTCCCAGGAGGCGCTCGAGATCTCGCGCCTGCTCCTCGACGCGGGCATGACGACGCTGCTCGTCCGCGGCCTGCCCGAGCAGGACGAGCTCGACCGCTTCGCCGTCCTGCTCGAGACCCACTTCCGCCGCCGGCTGCAGTGGGACGCCGACCTGGCGCTCTACCCCCGCCTGCGCGACGCCTGCCTCCACCACCTGAGCTTCCGCTTCTGCCGACCGCGCCGCCTCGGGCCCGAGCCGCACGAGTTCTCGTCGGTCGGGCGCGGGAGCGCCCACGGGCAGGACCCCTGGGAGGTCGAGCTCGAGATCGAGCGCACCCGGCGCCTCGACCTGGAGTTCGGCCTGACGCTGCTCGAGGACCTCGACAAGGACCCCCGCGACGAGGCCTGGAAGGGCAAGGTCGTCGAGGTCCTGGCCCGCCTCTTCGAGCACCTCGTGGGCAAGCGCCGCTACGGGACGCTGGTCCCCCTCCTCGACCGGGCCCTGGCCTGCCGCGCCCTGGGCGCGACCGGCCGGCGGTCCGTCCACCGCTGCCTCGACGCCTTCCGCACGCCGGACCGGCTCGGGCGCTTCCTGCGGGCCCTGTCGTCGAGCTCGGACCCGTCCCTCGTCGAGTTCCTCGTGCGCCTCGGCCCGTCGATCGCCCCGTTCCTCCTCGCGCAGGAGGAGGAGCACGGCAGCCGCACCCTGCACGACCTCCTCCGTGTCCTCGTGACCCGCGATCCGGCCCCGCTCCTCGCCCTCCTCGACTCGGGCGACGTGCGCCTCGAGCAGCGGGCCCTGTCCTACCTGCTCGAGTGCGAGGGGGCCCTGCCGGACGAGACCCTCGCCCGCCTCGCGGCCTCGGACGTGGCGTGGATCAAGGAGCGCGCGAGCCGGCTGGTCGAGCTGCGGGAGCGCGCGGGGCCGGGCCTGGACGAGCCCACGGCCCTGCTGCACGACGCCCAGGAGTGGATCCGGATCCAGGGGCTGCGGCGGCTGCGCAACCCGGAGGCCTCGGCCTGCGGGCCCCAGCTCATGCAGTGGTTCGAGGCCAGGCAGCGCTCGATGGGCTTCTCCGAGCGGCGCGAGTTCTTCTCGACCCTGGCGGTCGTCGACCCCGAGGGGGCCCTGCCGTTCCTGCGGCGGTGGATCGACCGGGTCGGCCCGCGCCGGCGCAACAGCGACCACGACAACCGGCTGTGCGCGATCCACGTCCTGGGTGAGCTCCCGGGCGACGAGGCCCGGACGTTGCTCGAGAAGCTGGCCGAGAACGAGGGGGACCTCGACCGCGAGGTCGTCCTGCAGGTCCTCGCGTCCCGCCACGACGACCGGACCCAATAAAGCCCCGATGGGGGCGTAGCTTCCTTTGACTCCCCTCCCGGGGGTCCTGACAATCCCGGCACGCAGAGCCCGGAGGGAAGCAGACGCCCATGAGCAGCACGACGCCCGCGCACCAGCGCAAGAAGCGGGACGAGGAGAAGGTCCTGATCCGCCCCTGGCCCAAGGTCGTGTTCCTCTACCCGACCCTCGTGGTCTCCCTGGTGGGCTGGTTCGTCCAGCTCATCGGCTCGTCGGGCGAGAACTACACCGGCAGCGCGACCATCGGCCTGATCTGGTTCCTGGTCTTCGCCGCGAACCTCCTCGTGTTCTCGTTCGACTTCTCGCGCATCAAGTCGATCACGCTCGTCGTCGCGGTCGTCGCCCTCCTCTTCGTCGGCCTCTGGGCCAACCAGAACTGGGGCGTCTTCGGGCCGCTCAAGGACTGGTGGGGCCGGCTGGACATCCGCATGAGCACGCAGTTCTACGGGATCAACAGCGTGTTCTTCTGCTTCATGTTCCTGCTCGTGTTCGTCAACACGCGGTTCAACTACTACGAGGTCAACCGCAACGAGATCCTCCACCACCACGGCAACCTCGGCGACATCAACCGCACGCCGACGACGGCCCTGCGCATGCACAAGGAGATCTACGACCTCCTGGAGTACGCCCTGCTGCGCTCGGGGCGGATGATCTTCTACCTCGACCCAGCGCGAGGCGATCGTCATCGACAACGTGATCAAGATCAGCGTCGTCGAGAGCGCATCAAGAACCTGCTGTCCTCGGTCTCGGTCTACATCGACGCCGAGGAGGAGGACGCCTCGACCAACGTGCCGATGTAGGGCGCGTCAGTCGCGGGACGCGCTCGACACCAGCATCACGTAGTAGAGCAGGTTCAGGATCGCGCCCGCCGTCGCGGCGACGTAGGTGAAGCCGGCCGCGTGGAGGCAGGAGCGGACGCCGGGCATGTCCTCGGCGTGGGCGATGCCGCTCTGGTCGACGATCTTGATCGCCCGGCGCGAGGCGTCGAACTCGACCGGCAGGGTCACGAGGTGGAACAGCACCGCGAGGCCGAACGCGACGACGCCGACCCAGGCCAGGCCGATGACGTTGAGGATCAGGCCCAGGATGATCATCGGGAAGGCCAGCTGGGAGCCGATGTTGGCCAGCGGCACGATCGCGGCCCGGGCCCGCATCGGGGCGTAGCCCTGGGCGTCCTGGAGGGCGTGGCCGACCTCGTGGGCCGCGACGCCGATCGCGGCCGGGGTCCTGCCGTCCATGATGTCCTGGCTGAGGAAGACGGCCTTCTTGTTGGGGTCGTAGTGGTCCGACAGCATCCCCGGCACGCCCTCGATCCGGACGTCGTGGAGGCCGGCGGCGTCGAGGATGGCCCGGGCCGCCTCGCGCCCCGACATCCCCGAGCGGGCCGGGCGCTGGGACCACTTGGCGAAGGCCCCCTTGAGCCACATCTGGGCCAGGCCGGCCAGGACCAGGGCCGGGATCATGACGAAGAGGATGTAGCGGAAGTCGAAGAACATCTGGGGTCTCCTGGGTCGGCTGGCGCCGCCCCTCCTGGGCGCGCCGGTCGGCCGGCTAGGTTAGGACGAGGCCGAGGCCGGTCCAAGTCGACCGGACCGGGCCCCTCCCTGCGCCCGGCCCCGCGGTTGATTCGGGGCGCGGGGTCGGCTCAGAACAGGCCGTGGATCACGCCGTCGTCGTCGAGGTGGATGCCGATCCCACCCGGCTGCCGGCCGAGGCCGGGCATCGTCATGATCTTGCCGGCCAGCGGGTAGACGAAGCCCGCGCCGGCGGCGACGCGGACGTCCTCGATCGGGAACTCGAAGTCCCGGGGGCGGCCCTTGAGCTTGGGGTCGTGGCTCAGCGAGTACTGGGTCTTGGCCATGCAGATCGGCAGGCGGCCCCAGCCCTGGCGCTCGAACTCCTCGAGCCGGCGGCGGGCCTTAGACGAGTACTCGACCCGGGCGGCGCCGTAGATCTTGTGGGCCAGCGTCTCGATCTTCTCGGTCAGGCTGGCCTCGTCGGGGTACAGCAGGCGGAAGTCGCTCTCGCCCGAGTCGGCCGCCGCGGCCACGGCCTCGGCCAGGTCCTTGGCCCCCTCCCCACCCTTGGCGTGGCACTCCGACACGACCGCGTCCCGGGCGCCGAGCTCCCGGGCCCGCTCGAGCAGGTACTCGATCTCGCCGGGGTGGTCGGTCGGGAACCGGTTGATCGCGACGACGACCGGCACGCCGAACCGGCGCACGTTGTCGATCTGGGCGGCCAGGTTCTCCGAGCCGGCGACGAGGTCGTCGATGTTCTCGGCGGCCATCTCGGGCGGCAGCGGCTTGCCCGGGACGATCTTGTAGCGGCCGGAGTTGAACTTGATGCCCCGGACCGTGCAGACCAGGACGGCGCAGTCGGGGCGCAGGCCCGACGACCGGCACTTGATGTCGAAGAACTTCTCGCAGCCCATGTCGGCGCCGAAGCCGGCCTCGGTCACGACGAAGTCGGCGACCTTGAGGGCCATGCGGTCGGCGATGACCGACGAGTTGCCGTGCGCGATGTTGGCGAAGGGGCCGGTGTGGACGAAGGACAGCGTCCCCTCGAGGGTCTGCATGACCGTCGGCATGACCGTGTCCTTGAGGATCGCGGCCATGGCCCCGGCGCAGCGGAGGTCCTTGGCCGTGACCGGGACGCCCTCGGAGTCGGTGCCGACGACGACGCGCTCGAGCCGCTCGCGCAGGTCCCGGTAGCCCTCGCAGAGCCCGAGGATGGCCATGAGCTCGGAGGCCGACGTGATGTCGAACCCGGTCAGCCGCGGCACGCCGTTGAGAGGCCCACCGAGGCCGATCTCGATCTCGCGCAGGGCGCGGTCGTTCATGTCGACGACCCGGCGGAACGTCAGGCGCTCGGCGCTGAGGTCGAGGGGGTTGTCGAGCAGGAGGCTCGTGTCGGCGAACGCGGCGCAGAGGTTGTGGGCCGCGGCGATCGCGTGGAAGTCCCCGGTCAGGTGCAGGTTGAAGTCCTCGATCGGCACGACCTGGGACCAGCCGCCTCCGGCGGCCCCGCCCTTGATGCCGAACACCGGCCCCATCGAGGGCTGGCGGATCGTGCACACGGCCTTGCGCCCGATCTTGTTGAGGCCGAGGGACAGGCCGACGGTGTTGACCGTCTTGCCCTCCCCCAGCGGGGTCGGCGTGATCGCCGTGACGACGACGTAGCGGCCCTGGGGCTCGCCCTCGAGGCGGTCGAGGAGGGACAGGCGGACCTTGGCCTTGGAGTCCCCGAACAGCATCAGCTCGTCGTCGCGGATGCCGTAGCGGCCGGCGACGTCGCGGATGTGCTCCAGCTCCTTGGTCCTGGCGATCTCGAGGTCGTTCATCGGGTCCTCCGGGGAGGTTCGCAGGGGCTGGACCGTCGCCGGGCGGCGGCCCGCTCCGGGCCCGGTCCCTCAGGCAGGGACCGGTTCGGGGGAACCTTGTTATAAGAACCCCAGGGGCCTGTCGAGCCCGCGGCCCTCAGCAGATCTCCGCAGACATGCGACCCAGTTGGACCCGGACCCTGCCCCTCGTCGTCCTGGCCGGGCTCGGGGTCTGGGCCTGGTCGGTCCTCGGCGGCACGCCCGAGCCCGGGCCCGGGAGCACGGAGCAGGAAGGCGCCGCCGTCGCCGGCCCGGAGCCGGCCGCCGAGGTCGGCGCCCAGGCCTCCGCCGACAACCGGCAGGAGGTCACCGACGCCGAGCCCGGCGACGGCCCGTTCCGCATCCGGGGTCGGGTCCTCGACGACCGGGGCATCGTCCGACCCGGCGTCGAGGTCCTGCTGTTCGACGCCTCCGTCCCGTCGTCCACGCCCTCCCTGCGGACGTCGACGGACCCGACCGGGGGCTACGAGTTCGCGATCGACCACGCGGGTCCGGACGGGTTCTGGGTGAAGGCGAGGGTCCCGCCCTCCGACCCGGAGACCGGTCCGGGCCTCGACGCGAGCACGGGCGGGTTCAAGGTCCGGAGGGGCTGGAACACCGCGCCCGAGCTCGTCATCCCGCGACCCGCGGAGCTCGAGCTCGTCCTGCAGTCGGCCGCGGGGCAGCGGGTGACCGACGCCGCGGTCCGCCTCCTGGACGAGGAGCGTGAGCTCCGGACCCGGGTCGACACCAACGGCGTCGCCCACCTGGAGCTGGCCCCCTCGCGTTCGGTCCGGCTGCGGGTCGAGGCCGCGGCTCCGTTCGCCAGCCCGACCGACCACGAGCTCGGCGGCCTCGCGCCGGGGCCGCAGCGGCGGCTGCTGGTCGTGCCCGAAGGCCACGACGTCGAGCTCCGCTTCCGGCTCGCCGACGGGCATTGAGGTCCACGACGGCGAGCTGTGGATCGACGATCCCTTGCCGCTCAGGGGTGATCATCCAGCCCCCTCGGCCTCACCTTCTGTCCGAGGGCTGGCCGAAGGCCTGCCTGCAGGCCGGCACCTACGGGCTCTACCTCCGCCGCAACCGTCCCTGGCCGACGCCGTGGCGGGACTACGAGCTTCGCGTCGATGGCGCCGGCGCCCACGACTTCACGGTCGCGTCCCCTGCCCGGGATCGAGCTCCAGCTCGCCGACGCCGAGGGCCGGAGCCTGACACCGGCTCGCACCGGGCCGAGATCGCTCGAGCCGGCGCCCGTCCCGGGCACCCGCTGACCAGCCCCTTCGAGCCGAAGATCGACCTCGCCTCCGGAAAGGAAGAGTGGGGGCTGTACTGCACCCTGCTCGAGGCCGGCCTGAAGCTCCCGGGCCTGAGCCCGGGCCGATGGACCATGAAGGTGCGGATCCCGGATCGGGGCCTATCGGGTGAGCTCGGGTTCGACTGCCCCTCGTCGGGAAGCATGGCCCGCCTCATCCTCCGGCTCGAGCGCTCGGAACCTGAGGCCCCGCGAGCCAGCGGTCGGTGACAGGAGGGCCGAGGCCCTGCCCGGGCTCCGATCGGGCCGGGTCTCGGGGGTCCGCTGCCAGGGGGCTCCCGGGGCGGGGCGGGCCTCGGGGTAGACTCCGGATGGCACGAGATCCCGGGCCTGGGATCCTGCCTCGACCGGAAGAAAGCCGCCGCTCGCCCGTCCGAGCCGTGCGTTCCCCGCTCCCGGAGTCCCGTTCATGCAGTCCAAGCCCCTCCTGCTCCCCGTCGCCCTGCTGGTCCTGGCCGCCGGTGCGTTCTTCGTCCCCAAGCTCGTCGAGGGCGGGACCGGCCCCCAGCCGGTGTTCGAGAACCCCGAGAAGGGCGGCCAGCGGAACCCCGACGAGGCGGTCGCCGACGTCGGCTCCCGGACCGGGGAGCGGGACCCGGGCAAGACCACGACCGAGCCGCGGCAGCGGATCGTCATCCAGGACATCAAGCCCGACCTCAAGGACCTGCCCCAGGGCGTGCACGGCACGGTCGTCTCGTCCCGCGGCGGGCCGATCGCCGACGCCGACGTGCTCCTGCTCAAGGACATGGACATGGCCACGCTCCTGAGCCGGCTGGCGACGATCGCGCGCAGCGGCGGCAAGGAGCTCGAGGCCGACCTCGTTGCCCAGTGCCGGACCGACGCTAGCGGGCGCTTCCGGCTCGGCGCCGAGCCCGACGCCGGCAACGCCGGCTTCCAGCTCCACATCCGCGGGGCCAACCACGTCGACCTGACCCGCAAGGTCTTCGTCGAGAAGGGCAAGTGGCTCGACATGGGCATCCTGACCCTCGACCCGGGCCGCGCGATCTCCGGCCGCGTCGTCGCCAAGGACACCGGCGCCCCGATCGGCGGGGCCAAGGTCGAGGTCACGATCCCGTCGACCTCGCCGACCGCGTTCGCGATGCCCGGCCAGGGCCAGTCCCGCAGCGTCGAGGCCAACCAGGCCGGCTTCTTCCAGTTCGACAGCATCCTGCCCCTCGGCCTGCCGCTGGCCTTCACGGCCACGGCCGAGGGCTACGCCCGGGGCTCGGTCCAGGACATCGTCCTCGAGGAGAGCGACTTCGCGCGGACCATCGACATCCAGCTCGAGCGCGGCTTCCCGATCCGCGGCTTCGTATTCGACGCGATGCAGCAGCCGCTGGCCCGGGCCAAGGTCGTCGCGGTCCCGTTCTCGACCGACACCCCCGCCCCGACCGAGGTGTTCACCGACAGCGACGGGGCGTACGAGCTCCGCGACGTCGCCGAGGGTCAGTACACGGTCGAGGCGACCCGGGACGGCTACGCCAAGAACACCCGCACGCCGGTCAAGGCCGGCGACGAGCAGGTCAACCTCGTCCTCGAGAAGCAGGCCGGCATCCGGGTCACGGTCGTCGACAAGCAGGACAAGCCGGTCACGAGCTACCGGCTGCAGCTCCGCCGGGCCTTCGACGACGCCGACGCCGGGACGTCCTACGGCCAGGGCACGCCGCCGGTCGACGTGCGCAGCGCCAACGGCACCCACGTCCTGACCGCCGTCGAGCACGGCGAATGGGCCGCGATGGTCGAGTCCCCTGCCTTCGCGCGGACCTACAGCGACCGCTTCACGGTGCCCGAGAGCCCGGTCGACCTCGTCGAGGTCAGGGTCGTCATGAACGTCGGCGGGACGTTGACCGGGGTCGTCACCGACGAGGCCGGTCAGCCGGTCGCGGGCGTCACGGTCAAGACGCTCGACAACAGCTACCAGGACAACCCGCTGACCGGCCCGGGCGGCATCTTCGAGTCGTTCATGGTGCAGTCCAACGCCGACTTCAAGGTGCCCACCGACAAGGACGGGCGCTTCCGCATCGCGCGGCTCAACCCGTCGGTCTACCAGGTCCGCGTCGAGCACCCCGACTACTCGCGTGGCTACGTCAAGGACCTGCGCGTCGAGGAGGGCCAGCTCACCGACGTCGGCAAGATCGTCATCAAGAAGGGCTGCTTCGTCGACGGCTACGTGACCAAGGCCGGCACGCCGGTCCCCCACGCCGAGGTCATGATCTCGATGCAGCCGACCGGCGACCAGCCGCCGACGCAGTACGTCTTCGACAAGGTCTTCACCGACGAGAAGGGCTACTTCAAGAGCAGCCGGCCGCTGCCGTCGGGCAAGTACACGCTGCAGGCCACGAGCGCGATCGTCGACAACCCGTTCCAGAAGATCCTCCAGGCCCAGAAGAGCCAGAAGGAGGCGCAGCTGTTCCCCGGCGCCACGCCGACCAGGGTCAACCTGATCCTGCCCTGAGCCCGCCGGGGCTCAGGCCCCGGGGACGTGCTCGACGGCGACGGGCAGCTTGGGGAAGTGCAGCGCGAAGGTCGTGCCCTCGCCCGGGGTCGAGTGGACCTCGACGTGGCCGCCGTGGCCCATGACGTACTGCTTGACGAGGTACAGGCCGAGGCCGGTGCCGACGATCCCGCTGGCGTTGTCGCCGCGCTTGAACTTGTCGAAGATCGTCGGGAGGTTCTCCTTGGGGATGCCGATGCCGTTGTCGGCGATCTCGACGACCCAGTGCTCCTCGTCCTCGCGTGACGACACCGTGATCCGGCGCGTCTCCTTGTCCCGGTCCGAGTAGTTGATCGCGTTGCCGATCAGGTTCATGAAGACCTTGGTCAGGGCCTTGCGATCGCCCTGGACGATCGGCAGCGGCTCGACGCGGATGCGCACGCCGCGGTCCTCGAGGTGGTACTTGAGCCGGCGCATCATCGAGCCGACGAGCACCGTCAGGTCCATCTCCTCGAACCGGAACTCCTCCGGGTCCCAGTCGACGCGCGAGGCCTCGAGGAGGTCCCCGATCAGCTCCTCCATGTAGGAGACCGACTCGCGGGCGTTGTCGACGGCGTCCAGCTGCTTGGGGTTGAGCTGGCCCAGGACCTGCTTGGACAGGAGGCCGAGCACGGTCTTGAACACCGTCAGCGGCTTGCCGAGGTCGTGGCAGATCAGCTGGTTGGTCTCGACGAGCTCGCGGTTCTTCTTCTCGAGGAAGGCCTTGTAGTCGGCGAGCTGGGCGTAGAGGTTGGCCAGCTCCATGTTCGAGGCGATGGCCTGCTCGAGGAGCTGGCTGGCCTCCTCGCTGAGCTGGCCGCTGACGGCGACGTCGAGCAGGTCGCCGAGGGTGTGCATGGCCTTGCCGGCCTCGGGGAACCGGAACAGCGCCGGGTGGATGGCCGCCTTGGGGTCCGAGTACGGGTTGGCCTGGAACACCATGGCCGGCTCGTCGCGCCACGGCTCGTCGCAGGGCGCGTCGTCGGCCGCGGCCGCCGGCTCTCCGGCCTCCTCGGCCTCGTCCCGCTCCTCGTCGTCCTCGGCCTCCTCGTCGTCCTCGTCGGCCCAGGGCAGGTCCTCGTCGATCGGCTCGAGCTCGGCCGGGTCGACCGGGGCCTCGGCCACGGGCTCCTGCGCCGCGGTCTCCGGCTCCGGCGCCGGCTCCGCGGCCTCGGGCTCCGGCGCCTCGGCCTCGGGCTCCTGGGCCATGGCCTCGGGCGCCGCGGCCTCCGGCTCGACCGGCAGCTCCTCCGGCTCCACGGCCTCGGCCGCGGGCTCGCCGGCCTTCGGCTTGCCGCCGCGCAGGCGGAGCCGCGGGCGGGGCATGTCCTCGGTCGCCTCGCCCTGGTCCTCGGCGGCCTCCGGCTCGGCCCGCTGGCTGCGCAGATCGTCGATGGCCTGCTGGCCGACCGTGACGTCGACGAGGTTGTGCGAGGACGGGCTCTGGAACTCCGGGTCCAGGGTCGTCTCGCCGGTCAGGAACCCGCGGAGCTTGTCGCGGGCCGCGACGGCGACGTCCGTGGGCTCGACCCGGCCCTTGCCGAGGCCGTAGTGGCTGACCTTCTCGGTGACCATCAGGCCGACCGCCTCGGTGAAGGCGTCGAAGACGCCGACGGCGTCGGTGGCCACGGTCAGGAAGGTCGGGGCCTGGCGGAACCGGAACAGCTCGTCGAGCTTGTCCTCGGGCAGCGCGTTGGGCAGGTCGCGCTTGTTGTACTGGATGACGAGCGGGATCTTCTCCCAGTCGAGGCCGTTGGCCTTGAGGTTCTTCTTGAGGTCCTCGATGGCCTGCAGGTTCTCCTCGATGCGGCCGTCCTGCGTGTCGATGACCAGCACCACGGCGTCGGCGCCCGACAGCACGTACTTGCGCATGACGACGTACTGCGCCTGCCCGGGCACCGTGAACCCGCGCACGCGGATCTTGAAGCCCTCGATCTTGCCGAGGTCGATCGGCAGGAAGTCGAACAGCAGCGTCGAGTCCTGCTCGGTGTTGATCGAGACGAGCTTGACCTCGTTCTGCGGGCACATGATCCCGTGCACCGCCTTGAGGCTCGTGGTCTTCCCGCCGATGCCGACGCCGTAGTAGACCAGCTTGGCGTTGATCGTCTTCTCGGTGAGGTTGATGAATCCCATGCGCGCTCGGGTCGGGGGACCGGTCTCCTGGTCCTCGATCGGCCGATCGCGGGGCCTCGGTTGACCGGAATCCCGCATCCCGGGCCCGCGCGCGGGCCCGGGGGCCGGCCCGGGGCTCAGAACAGCTCGAACAGGAGGCGGTTGACCTCGTCGAGCAGCTCCCGGTCGGCCTCGGGCTCGTCCCGCCGGATGCGGGCCAGCCGGATGGCGAAGGGCACGTCGAGCCGGGGAGCATGAGGTAGCCGAGCACCTGGAGGCGCTCCCTCGGGTGGGCGCCAGGGCGAACACCATGGCCTCGAAGCGGTCAGGGATCCGCTTCCTCGCGGGCCAGGCCGTCCTCGTCGGCCGACAGCATGGCCAGCTTGGCCAGGGCCTCGAGGACCAGGGAGCGGCGGATCCGGTCCTCGCCGAGGCGCCCGAGCAGGTCCCACAGGCCGCCCTCGGCGCCGGGGATGTTGGCGATCAGCTCCGCCGCGTAGGAGCAGGTCTCGAGCCCCATCCCGTCCCCGAGCCAGACCGGGTCGCCGGCGATGACCTCGCACAGGGGGGCGACGGCCTCGTCGACCCGGAGGAAGCCCAGCCCCTGGATGAACAGGCGCTTGTCGGGCCCCTGGGCCTCGGCCAGCCGGCGGGCGAGGACCGGCACGGCGGCCGGCGTGCGGTACGCGTGGGCCTCCTGCAGGGCGTCGCGGAGCCGGCTGCCCGACGCCGTGGCCAGGGCCTCCAGCATCGGGTCCAGCAGGACCGGGTGCCCGCGGAGGGCCGTCCACGCGGCGATGCGCACGGCCGGGTGGGACTCGCGCGTCATCGTCGCGAGGCGCGCGACCTCGTTCTCGCCGCCGATCGCCCCGAGCAGGTGCGCCAGCGCCGCCTGCAGGTGCGGGTCGTCGACCTCGAGCGCGGCCAGGCGATCGTCGACGGCCGACAGCGACTCCTCGGGGGCCCGGCCGGACAGGCCGCCGATGACGTAGACGAGGGTCTCCT
Organism: Planctomycetota bacterium; assembly: GCA_041398545.1. Lineage (GTDB taxonomy): Bacteria > Planctomycetota > UBA1135 > UBA1135 > JAWKUM01. Next base: position 75,600 of record JAWKUM010000014.1, read on the forward strand.
GGTCCTTGGCCCTGGCGAGCTCCTGGAGCAGCACCGTCCGGCCCTCGTCGGAGCCGGCCGCGTGCAGCAGGCTGGCGACCGACAGCAGCGCGGCGCCCTCGTAGTGGCCGAGGTTGCCCTCCAGGGTCCCGCGGATGATCGCGGGGTCGACCCCGCCCTCCTCGAAGCCGAGCCGGACCTGCTGGCGCAGGACCGGCGTGTTGCCCGGGGACCGCCGGCCGGTGATCAGGTCGCGCAGGAACGGGACGGCCTTGGCCGCCGGCCACTGCTTCATCAGGACCCTGAGCCGGAGCGCCTGCTCGCGGACGTCGACGGCGTCGAAGCCCTTGGCCAGCTCGTCGGCCGTGGCCTCGGTCCCCGACCTCATCAGCGCCCGGCAGGCCTCCTCGCGGACCGTCCGGTTGGCGTGGCGCGTGGCCTCGAGCAGCACCTCGGCGTGCACGGGGTCCCCGGCCGCGCTCATGACCTGGATCGCGTTGCGGGCCACCGGCTGGTCCTGGGCCGTCAGCAGCCGCCGCTGGAGGAAGTCGGTCAGGGCCTCGACGACCTCCGGGGTCCGGACCCGCTGCAGCATCTCCTTGGCGAAGTCCCACGACCGCTTGGTCCCGTTGCCGCTGAGCTTGGCCACGACGCTGTCGAGGGCCTCGCGCGGGCTCTTGCCCCACACGCCGGGCGGGACCGGGGCCGGGGCCTGCTCGAACAGGGCGGCGGCCTTGAGCGGGCCGGCCTTCAGCGGGTCCCGCAGGCTCGGCTTGACCTGCGGCGGCGGCGGCGCCTCGCCCCAGCACGCGCCCAGCAGGGCCAGGGCGAGCAGCGACAGGGGCTTGGGGCTTGGTCTCGTCTGCGACATCGCGGAGATCCTGGATAGACCGGCGGCGGACCCCCCGTCACGGCCTAGCGGCCGCGGGACTCCCCCTCGTCCCCGGGCAGGCCGGGGCCGGTGCCGCCCTCGAGCAGGGGCGCGTCGGCCGGCAGGGCGCTGCCGTCGTCGAGGAGGCCGAGGACGGCCTGAAGGTTGAACCACGACCGGCGGTAGTCGAGGCGGGCGCGCAGGAGGCGCGACCGGGCGTCGCTGAGCTCGGAGTTGCGGCGCTGGACCTCGAACTGGGTCGTGTTGCCGAGCCGCAGGCGGATGCGCTCGGTCTCGAGGTTGGACTCGGCCAGCCGCACGCTCTGCCGCGCGGTCAGGATCGCCTTCTCGAGCTGGATGAGGTTGCGCGTGACCTGCCGCACCTGCTGCTCGACCTGGACCTCGAGGATCCGGTAGCGGCGCTCGGCCTGCTCGAGCTCGAGCTTGGTCCGCTCGTAGCGGTTGCGGGCCTCCCGGTTGCCGAGGGGCAGCTCGAACTGGAGCCCCAGCGACATGTCGGGGTACTGGCTGTTGAACACGTCCTTCTGCCAGCTGTTGAAGTTCCGCTGCTGGGCGTCGGTGACGTAGGTGCCGGTCAGGTCGAGCCGGGGCAGGAGGTCGCGGTCGGAGCGCAGCAGAACGAGGCGCGCCTGCTGCACCCGCCGCTCCTCGGCCCGGAGGTCGGGGCGCCGGCTCTTGGCGACGAGGATCGACTCCTTCCAGTCGGGCACCGGGTACTTGGGGTCCCGGTCCTGGATCGCGAGCGAGGGCCGGACGACGATCTCCCAGTCCCGCGTCGACTGGAACGGCAGGATGAGCCGCTTGAGCACGTCCTCGGTGTCGAGGATCGCGGTCTCGGCGACGATCAGCTCCTCCTCGCGCTGGCTGAGGTCGGCCTCGTCGGCGACCTTGTCGCGCGGCGCGAGCTCGCCCAGCTCGATCTTCTTGAGGGTCTGGGCCAGCTGGTCCTTGCTGAGCTGGTAGGTCGTGTACTTGACGCGCCAGTCCTCGCGCGCGAACACGAGGTCGAGGTAGGCGACGATGATGTCGTTGAGCGTCGAGATCTCCTCGAAGTCCGTCTGGTAGCGCTGGACCTGGATGCCCTCGCGCGCGATGTCGAGCTCGGCCTGCGCGTAGTCGGCCCAGGCCGACTTGAGCAGCGGCTGGCGCAGCGTCACGGCGAAGTCGCCGCGGAAGCCGGTGGTCGGGAACTGGAACGCGCTCTGGACCTCCTGCTCGAAGTAGGTCGGGCTGAAGGCGAGCTCGAGGGTCGCGCCGGTCAGGAGCTGCTGCCGGAAGCCGGTGCTGATCGCGTACGTCTCCGACGTGACGTTGGGCTGGAAGTCGCTGCGCTTGGGCGTCTCGCCCTTCGTCGCGGAGCCGTCGAGGAACCAGGTCAGGTCGTAGGTCGAGTCGACGATCTCGAAGTCGTGCCGCGCGATCTTCTCCTGCAGCCGCTGGAGCCGCAGCTCGAGGTTGTTGGCCGTGCCCAGCGCGAGGCAGTCCTCGAGGCTCAGCTCGAGCGCGCGGCCGCTGCGGCGGTCGGTCGGGATCACGACCTCGGCCGCGCGGGCGGCCTCCTGCTTGACGGCCTCGTCCTTGCCGTCCTGGCCGCCCTGGTCCTTCGCCGGGGGCGGGGCCCCGGCGCCTGCCGCGGGGTCCTGCGGGTACGAGCCGGCCAGGACGAGGAGGGTGAGGTAAGCCGTCGCGAGCAAGGGTCCCTGCCTGGTTGGATCGGTCCGGACCGGTCATAGGTCGCCCAGGCGGCCAGTGAAGGCCCATTTGCCGCGCCCGCGGCGCCTCAGTCCCGGCCTCGAGGCTCGGCTTGGTACAGGAGCTGGGTCAGCAGCAGGGCGGCGCGGCCGATCGCGCCCGGGTCGCTCGTTGGCCGCGAAGTGTCGCAGGCTGGCTGACGCGGGCCCAGCTCCTCGCCGGACCGGGGAACAACCCCCAGGCCAGGAAGTGCACCGCGCGGAAGTCCCGGTCGAGGATGCTCGCGCAGGCGGTAGCTGCGCAGGCTCGCGTAGATCTCCTCCCGCTCCTCGCCGAGCAGGTCCGCGTGATGAGAACAGCATGGCCGCGTAGCAGCGCGGCCGCCCCCGGGCGCCGTCGACCTTGCCGCGCTGGGCCAGGTCCGGCGAAGGCCTGGCGCACGACCGAGGCCTCGACGGCCGGCACGCCGAGGGCTGGCGCGACCCGCAGGGGCAGGCCGGCGTCGGCAGCGCGCTCAGCGGGGTCGCCTGGTGGGCCATCGAGTGGCGGAAGCCGGCCGAGGACAGCTTGGGCTCGGGCTCGTCGAACGGGGTCCTGGCGTCGTGGGCCGCGCCTGGCGCTGCTTCCACTCGTTCCAGGCCCGGATCTGACTCCTTCTGGCGCTCCTCGTTGCCGAACAGGTAGATCTGCTCGACACGAAGCGACAGCCCGACGCGAGCCGGGCCATGCGGTCCTCCCGGCCGTCGACGAGGACGGCCTCCAGGTAGGCCGTGCGAGGGCGGTCGCGAGCTCGGCCCCGCTGAGGCTCGGCAGCATGTCCTCGAGGCGCAGGATCGACGCGCGCAGGGTCGCGGCGTGCTTGCCGAGGCCCGGCGTCGACCCGTACGCTGGCGAAGTGGATGCCGAGCGAGGAGAGAGCCCTCGACGCAGTCGAAGTGCCCGAGCCTCGGTAGCACGTCCGCCAGTCCTCGAGGTCCCCGGCCACGGCGTCGGACAGGAGCTCGATCCTGGCCAGGGTCCGCCGGTCACCCCCGCCGAGGTTGCGCAGCCGGGCGTCGAGGGCCTGGCGCTTGCGCTCCTCGAACAGGGCCCGAGGCGGTTGAGGTCGTTCTCGGCGCGGACCCAGGCCTGCATGGCGGCTTGGGCTCGGGGCCGGGCAGCGTCGCGAACGACGCCGCGTCGGGGTCCGGCCGGTACGCGCCGGCCATGTCGGCGGGCTCCTCCCCGCCGCCGACGACCAGGGGGGCCACCTGCCAGACGATCAGCGAGAGCAGGGCGAGGGCCAGGACCCAGCGGGCCAGCCGCGACTGCCGCAGCAGGCGCAGGACGCCGATGCGGTGGAACTCGAAGTGCTCGCCCAGGCCACGGGGCTCGGGCGGGTCGAAGTAGCGCCGCCGCAGCAGGATCCTGGCCCTGAGCGCCGCGGCCAGCCGGTCGTCCGGCGCCGGGCTCTCGAGCCGGCGGCAGGTCGCGAGGAACTCGGCGAACTCGCTCGACAGCTCGGGGTCCAGCTCGAGGTCCTTGGGCAGCACGAGCGGGTCCTGCGGCTCCGGGTCGGACCCGGACGGAGCGGGGTCGCGATCGGGGCGGTCGGGCTGGTCGGGCGTGGAGCTCATCGCGGGGGCTGCTCCTGGGGGCCGGGCTCAGGCGTGTCGCCGGCCCCGTCGCCGAAAGCCGGCGCGTTGCGCACGGGCCTCCTGCTGCTCCTCCTCCTCCTCGAGCAGCTTGCGCACGGCCTTGGTCGCGTTGTGCATGCGTGACTTGACGGTGCCCTCGGGGATGTCGAGCAGGGCCGAGATCTCGGCGTACGGGAGGTTCTGGTAGACCGCCAGCTCGAACACGAGGCGGTGCGGGAGGGTCAGGCGGTGGATCGCGCGCCGCAGCCGGGCCTTCTCCTGGTCCTCCTCGACGAGGTCCGGCGGGCCGGGCAGGCCGGACGGCACCGAGTCGGCCAGCGGGCGGTCCTCCTCCTCGTGGGTCTGGTCGAGGGAGCGCAGGCGCGGCCGGGGCTGGAGCGAGCGGTAGTAGTCGATCCAGCGGTTGGTCGCGATGCGGAACAGGAAGGTCGAGAGCTTGCCCTGGGGCCTGTAGCTCTTGGCCGCGCGCAGGACCTTGAGGAACACGTCCTGCGTGAAGTCCTCGGCTCGGTCGCGGTCCCAGCACAGCCGGTAGAAGAACCGGACCAGGGGGGCCTGGAAGCGGAGGACGATCGCGTCGAAGGCGGCCCGCTCGCCGAGCTGGAAGGCCAGCAGCAGGTCCTCGGTGACCTCGTCCCGTGCCTCGAAGGGCTCGGGGCGCTCGGGGTCGGCTTGTGCGGGCTCACGCACGTCGGGTCCTCGCTGCGCCTGCCGTCCGAAGGGGCCATCCGGAGGGATCGGACGGAGCCGGCAACGCGCCTGGCGGTCCGGCGTTCACGATCATGATCGGTTTTTCATCGATCGGACAGGGGCATGACCTCCAAGTCCGGGATTCCCTGCCCCAGGCCGGCCAGCCGGGCCGCCCAGGGATCCGGCCGACCCCGGACCACGACCTGGCGCTCCTCCTCGTCCAGGTGGGCGAGCTCGACCTCGAGGAAGTCCTCGGGCAGCGGCAGCTCGAGGCGGTCGGCCCACTCCACGGCCAGCACGCCGCCCTCCTGCAGGTAGGCCTGGCCCCCGTCGGCGAGGAAGTCGCGGCCGCGGTCGGCGAAGTAGGCGTCCAGGTGCAGAAGGGGGATCGGGCCGGGGTGCTCGACCATCAGCAGCCAGGTCGGGGAGCGGACCTCGCCGGGCTCGTCGACGCCGAGCCCCTCGGCGAGGCCGCGGACGAGGACCGTCTTGCCGGCGCCGAGCTCGCCGCTCAGGGCCAGGCCCTGCGACGGGCCCAGGCGAGCCCCGAGCGCCGCCCCGAGCGCCCGGGTCGCCGCCGGGGACCGGCTCGTGAACCGGGCCAGGACCTCAGGGGAGCGCATGCTCGAAGCCTCCGGGGTCGAGCGGGACGACCCGGCCGTCGGGGTGGCGGAGCCTGAGCCCGGGCTCGGCGTCGACCGTGCCGATCGGCCGTCGACCGGCCGGCCCGAGCAGGGGGTCCGCGGCCAGGGCTTCGAGGTCCGCCGGCGCGACGCCGAACAGCAGCTCGAAGTCCTCGCCGTCGCCGAGGGCGGCCGCGAGCGGGTCCGGCCCGGCGTCGGGGTGGACCGGGATCGCGGCCGCGTCGAGGGTCGCGCCGAGGCCGCCGCTGGCCTCGAGCATGCGCGCGAGGTCGAGGGCGAGGCCGTCGCTGACGTCGATCATCGCGTGCGGCCGGAAGCGCTCGGCCAGCCATCGACCCTCGGCGACCCGCGCCCTGAAGTCGAGGTGACGCCCGGAGCGGAGGCTGCCGCCGAGGGGCCCGGTGACGCAGAGCCGGTCCCCGGCGACGAGGCCCGAGCGACGTACCGCGCCACCGCGCCCGACCCGCCCCAGCGCCGTGATCGTCAGGCAGGTCGTCGCGGCTCCGCCGGCGAGGTCGCCCCCGACCCAGCGGACGCCGGCCTCGGCGCAGCCGCGCTCGAGCGCCTCGTACAGGGCCTGCCGCCGGTCCCGGTCCCAGCCCGGTCCGAAGCAGAACGAGCACAGCACGAAGGCCGGCTCGGCCCCCATCGCGGCCAGGTCCGAGAGGTTGCGCTGCAGGAGCTTGTTGGCGACGCGGGCCGGCGCCGTGCCGGCCTCGAAGTGGACCCCCTCGACGACCGGGTCGGTCGTCAGCGCCCAGTCGCCGCCGAGCTCGACGACGGCGGCGTCGTCGCCCGGGCCGGCCAGGCCGTCGCCGCCGAGCAGGGCCCGCAGCGCGGCGATGTCGACGTGCTCGGGGTCCACGCCGCCTCCACCGGTCAGAAGAACGAGAACAGGATCCGGGCCTGGATCCTCGCCCTCGGGATCGGCCCCAGCAACCGGGAAGTCGAAGCCGGCCGGCTCGAGGGTTGTCGTTGAGCGAAATAGTGCCCGGGGGGATCAGCGCTGCCACTCCTCGGCGCTCGGGACCACGACCCCCGCAGCAGGGGTAGCGCTGCCGGCGGCGTCGACGAAGTCCACTCGCCGTTCTTGCGCTCGAGCCGGTCGCCGGGCAGGCCACGGACGCGGCTGTAGCACGGCGAGGGCCGCTGCTCGGGGTCATCCAGGTCGGTGGGCCCACAGCACGATGATGTCGCGCTGCAGCTCCTCGGGCTGCCTCCGGTCGACGAGGTAGCTGCTGGAGGGGTTGAGCGCGGGCGCCATGGCCTCGGCCGACGGGCCGACCTCGACGAGCTTGAACCGGTTCAGCACCGTCAGCCACAGCAGCAGCAGGAGCGCGAGGTAGACCCCCCACCGGATCAGGCGCGCGCGGGTCATGCGCATGCCGAAGCTGCGCCGGCCCTCGTCGGCGCCGGCCTCGTCGTCCGGACCGTCCCGGTCGCTCATGTCAGGGCCTCGAGGTACGCGGCGACGGCCGCGCCGGGGTCGGCCGCGTCCCCGATGCCGGACATCGCGGCCACGCCGTGGACCCCGGTCGCGAGGATCTCGGGCAGCCGGGCGGGCGTCACGCCGCCGAGGGCGAGGACCGGGATCGGCGCCGCGCGGACCAGGGCCTCGAGGCCGAGCAGGCCGAGCGGGGCGCCGGAGGGGCGGCCCGCCTTGCGCACCGGGTGCACCGGCGAGGCCAGGACGTAGTCGGCCCCGGCCGCGACGGCGCGCTCGAGCTCGGCCTCGTCGTGGACCGACGCCGAGCAGGCGCTCGGGCCGGAAGCGGGGCGCGGACCTCCGTCCAGGGCATCGAGCGCTTGCCGACCTGGACGCCGGCCAGGTCCATGGCCAGGCCAGGTCGACGCGGTCGTTGACGACGTGCACAGCTCCTCCGCGCGCGGGTGCTTGCGCGTCCGGACGAGGAAGTTCCACCAGGTCCAGCGCGAACGACATCCGGCTCAGCGCAGCTGGAGGCCGTCAGGCCGGCGTCGAGGCAGGCCGCGAGCTGGCCGCTGCAGCGCGTCCCCGCAGCCGCGGCCGGGCGAGATCCAGATCAGCCGCGGGATCGCCTTGAGCCGGTCCAAGGGCTCACCCATCGAGGGCGTCGGGCCGGCGCTCGAGGTGGAAGCCGAGGTCGCGCAGCAGGGCCTTGAAGTCCTCGAAGCGGACGCCGTCGGCGAGCCGCGGGACGCCGTCCCGCTCCTCGTCGGCGACGGTCAGCTCCTGCACGCGGCGGTGGCCGACGAGGCGCTCGATCGTCTCCGTCCGCCGGGCTCCGAGGCAGCCCTCGGCGTCGACGAACACGACCCCGGCCCGGTCGGCCCAGTCCTGCAGGCTGAACAGCACGTTCTGCGGCAGCGGGACCCGGCTGCGCTCCTCGAGCAGCGCGAGGATCTCGCCGAGGTCCATGCCCTCGTGCAGGGCCGAGCGCACGGTCTCCTCGCCCAGCTCGAAGCGGAACAGGCGGTCGGAGCCGGTCCGCCGGGCGAAGCGGTCGAGCTTGTGCACGAGGTCCGGGGCGTCGGCCTCCGGGAACAGCAGGATCTCGAAGTCCGGGTTGACCAGGAGCATCGACTGCGACGACGGGCGCGTCGCCGTGCCCGACAGGAGCTGCGCGCCGAGCTCGCTGAGGCGCAGCGCGGTGACGTGCCCCTCGTCGTAGCCGAGGTCGACGATGCCGAGCAGGTGCAGCCGCTGGCGCACCCAGTGGAACAGGTGCCAGCTGATCTGCCGCAGGTTGTCGGTCGCGACCGGCCGGCCCTGGGCCCGGCGGCCGTCGTAGTACTCCCGGACACCGAGCTCCTCGAGCTGGGTCAGGTACGTGTTGCGGGCCAGGAACGGGACGTACATCGCGTCGTGCCACACGCCGGGCTCGAGCCGCCGCAGGAGCCGCAGCAGGATCCGGCGCAGGCGCACCTGGTGGAACGCGTCGCCGCCGCAGTCGGCGTCCTCGACGGCGAAGACGAGCAGCTCCTGCAGCTTCTCCGTCAGGTCCCTCTCCTCGAAGCGGCGGCCGGGCTCGGCGACGCGGAAGGTCCGCTCGCCGGTGCGCTCGATGAGCTTGCGGCTGCGGCAGAACCGGTAGAGGAAGCGGAACGCGGTCTCGGCGTCCTCGCTGCCGTCGCCGGTCAGGAGCTGGGACAGGATGCGCTTGTAGGTCGCGCGGAAGATCTCGCCCTTGACGGTGTAGCGGACGCCGTTCTCGTCGACGTAGCGCAGGAAGCGCATGACGTTGGTCGCGAGGTCGACGCCGGCGACGCGCTCGCGCGGCGGCCTCACCGGCGTCGCCTGGTTGCGCGAGCGCAGGGCGACGAGGACGACCTCCTGGAACACCAGCACGGCCTCCTCGTCGAGCTGGATGCCCCAGGGCCGGAGGTCGAGGCGGCCGACCGAGCCGACGAGGTTCTCGCGCAGGAGCTCGTCGAGGCCGTCCTGCTCGAAGACCTGGTCCTCGCCGAGGGTCCCCTGGCACAGCGACCGGGTCAGGACCCCGCCGAACCGGCTGATCGCGAGGTCGACGACCTCGCGGACGTCCGGGGGCAGGCGCTCGAGCCGCTTGAGCACGGCGCCCGGCATCAGGAACAGCTTGTAGGCCTGGCGGACGTGCTGGGCCTGGCGGGCCTCGTCCTGGCCCTCGGCCCCGTTCCTCCGCCCCTTCGCGCCGCCCTTGCGCCCCTTCTGCTCGCGCTGCCGCTCCTCGAGCAGCTGCTTGAGGGTGTAGGGGCCGATCGGCGGCAGGCTCTCGAGCCGGCGCCGGACCTCGGCCTCGGGCCCGGCGAACAGCTCCATCTGGCCGAGCACGTCGGCGTGCTCGTCGGCCAGGGCCAGGGCCGGCTCGTCGAAGCGCTCGACGGCCCGGTCCTGGACGCGGAACACGAAGCCCTCCTCGGCCAGCCCCTCGACGAGGTGCTCGATCTCGGTGGTCGTGCCGAGGCCCTCGTCCTCGAGGGCGTCGACGAGCCGCGTCCACGACAGGGCCCGGTCGCGCCGGGCGAGGAGCCGCGCGATCAGGCTGCGCTCCGAGGGGCTCATGCTCGACCCCCGCGCGCGGATCCGCTCGGGGTCGCTCATCCGCGCGAGCAGGAGCTCGCGGGCGTCGACCGGGGCGTGGGTGCCGTTGCCGTTGGTCCCCGCCCCGTTCTTGCCGTTGCGGCCGGCGCCCGCGCCGTTGGCCGGCGCCTCGCCGTCCCACCGCGCGAGCAGGCGCGAGAGCTCGGCCCCGTCGAGGCCGAGCAGGAGCTCCTCGAGTCGATACGCCTTCAAGCCGTCGCCTCCCCTTGACCGCCGCCTCGATCCGCGGGCTCCCACTCGCGGATCTCGTAGCCGTATCCCTGCTCGGCCAGGAAGCGCTGCCGCTTGGCGGCGTAGTCCTGGTCCTGGGACCCGGCAGTCACGAGAGCATAGAACAGGGCCTCCCTCCCGTCCTTCTTCGGGCGCAGGATCCGGCCGAGGCGCTGGGCCTCCTCCTGGCGGGAGCCGAACGAGCCCGAGACCTGGATCGCGACGTTCGCGTCCGGGAGGTCGATCGCGAAGTTGCCGACCTTGGACACGGCCAGCCTGCGGATCCGACCCGCCCGGAAATCGGCGTACAGCCGCTCCCGCTCGGCGGTCGGGGTCTTGCCGGTGATCAGGGGCAGCGCGAAGCGGGCGGCCAGCTCGTCGAGCTGGTCGAGGTACTGGCCGATGACGAGCACGAGGTCGTCGTCGTGGCGGGCGAACAGCTCGGCCAGGACGTCGAGCTTGGCCGGGTTCGTCGAGGCCAGCCGGTAGGCCTGGCGGGGCTCGACGTCGAGGTACGCGCGGCGCAGCCGGTCGTCCATCGGGACCCGCAGCTCGAGGCAGCGCGCCGTGGCGATGAAGCCCGAGGACTCGAGCTCCTTCCACGGGACCTCGTAGCGCTTGGGCCCGATCAGCGAGAAGACCTCGGCCTCCTTGCCGTCCTCGCGCACGAGCGTCGCCGTCAGGCCGAGCCGGCGCCTGGCCTGCAGCTCGGCCGTGGCCCGGAACACCGGGGCCGGCAGCAGGTGGACCTCGTCGTAGACGACGAGGCCCCAGTCGCGCTCGGTGAACAGGTCGAAGTGCTCGAAGTCGCCGCCCTTCTCCTTGCGGTAGGTCAGGATCTGGTAGGTCGCGATCGTGACCGGGGCGATCCGCTTCTCGTCGCCGGTGTACTCGCCGATCTCGTCCTCCTCGAGCGTGGTCTTCTCGAGGAGCTCGCGCTTCCACTGGCGGACGGCGACCGTGTTGGTCGTCAGGATCAGGGTCTGGGTCTTGAGCAGGTCCATGACCCCGAGGGCGACGATGGTCTTGCCGGCGCCGCAGGGCAGGACGATGACGCCCGAGCCGCCGCGGACCGACCCGCCGGCCCAGAACACCCTGGCCGCCTCGCGCTGGTAGCCGCGCAGCTCGAAGGGTCGGCCGCCGGGCAGGGCCTCGGCGAGGTCGAAGCCCGGCAGCGCCGAGCCCTCGCGGTAGCCGGCCAGGTCCTCGACCGGATAGCCGAGGCCGATCAGGGCCTGCTTGAGGTTGCCGCGGTCACCCTCCTCGACGACGAAGCTGCCCTCGGGGCCGTCGCGGAGCATCGGGGAGACCGAGCGCGACGAGGCCAGCTCCCCGAGGAGTCCGGAGTCCTCGGACTCGAGCAGGAGCCGGTCGTCCCGGCGGACGAGGCGGAGCAGGCCGTAGCGGCGGTACCAGTCCCGGATCTCGAGCAGCAGGTTGGCCGGGACCGGGAACCGGGACAGGGCCTCGAGCCGGTCGGCGAGGGCGTCGACCTCGAGGCCGGCGGCCGCGGCGTTCCAGACCGAGATCCGCGTGATCCGGTAGAAGTGGACGTGCTCGGGGGCCTTCTCGAGCTCACAGAACAGGGCCAGGAAGTCCCTGGCCTCCTCGGCACCGGGCACGGCGACCTCGAGGAGCACGCTGCCGTCGCCCTGGACGATCAGGGGGCGGGACTGGCTCGGGTCGGTCACGGCGGCGGCTTCGGGACTGGGCGTCACGCTCGGGAGGAGGGGTGCCGGGGCGATCCGGGCGGGGCGCGCAGGGTGGCTGGGACCCCCTCCGGCCCGCAGGAAAGCGGAAGATTCTACCGGCCCGCGGATGGACGGGGCCACCCCTGGGCGCGGCGGTTCGCCGGCGAAGCGGCGATTCATGACTTCTTCCCGGACCCGACCTTGCGTTCCCACCGATGGGTTAGCATCCCGACTGCGCCCCGGGCCCCTGACCTCACCAGACCTCGGAGGGTCTCGATGATCCAGGCTTCCCCGTTTCCTCGTCTCCTGCTCCGGGCCGCCCCCGCCCTGCTGCTGCTGTCCTCGGTCCAGGCCCAGGAGCGGGCCCACATGTGGGACCTGCCGTCGGCACCGATGAACTACGCCGACCCGGAGGTCCCGGTGGCGATCGACCGGGACCGGCTGGCAAGGAACACGCCGACCGACAACCAGGTCACCGACTGGGGCGCCAGCCTCGGGCGCGTGCTGTTCTACGACGTGCGCCTGTCGCGCAACGAGCGCACCAGCTGCGCGAGCTGCCACAAGCAGGCCAAGGGCTTCGCCGACGGCCAGCGGCACAGCCGCGGCTTCGAGCGCAAGCCGACCCGGCGCAACTCGATGAGCCTCGCCAACCTCGCCTACTACCAGAGCGGGCGCTTCTTCTGGGACGAGCGCGGGGCCACCCTCGAGGAGATGGTCCTGATGCCGATCCAGGACGAGGTCGAGATGGGCATGGACCTCGCGACCCTCGTCGACCGCGTCGCCGGCGACCCGGGCTACCGCGAGCTGTTCCGCAAGGCCTTCGGCGACCCCGAGGTCTCCAAGGAGCGCATCGGCAAGGCCCTGGCCCAGTTCCTGCGCTCGATGGTCTCGTTCCGGTCGCGCTTCGACGAGGGCTACGCCCGGACCGGCTCGGTCGTCCCCGACTTCCCCAACTTCTCGCGCGCCGAGAACCTCGGCAAGCGGATCTTCCTCGGCCTGCACGACGGCAACACGCGCAACAGCTGCGCGAGCTGCCACATGCTGAGCCCGGAGCCGATCCAGCCGTCGATGTGCGGCGACCAGCCCACGGCCACGACCCCGCGCAAGACCCGCGGCCTGCAGCCCGTCCTGTTCCAGGCCGTCGAGCCGCTCAACAACGGCATCGACGACGGCGACGCCCGCGACGACCCGGGCCTGTCGGCGACGACCGGCTTCGCCAACGACACCGGCCGCTTCAAGGCCCCGTCCCTGCGCAACGTCGCCGTGACCGGCCCGTACATGCACGACGGCCGCTTCCCGACCCTCGCCCGCGTCCTCGACCACTACAGCCGGCGCATCCAGCCGCACCCCAACCTCGACAAGCGCCTCCAGGGCAACGGCCAGGGCAGCTGGGGCGGCCAGGCCGGCCGGCGCAGCGGGCCGACCACCCCCTCGACCATGGCGACGATCGTCTCCAGCGCCACGACCCCCTCCAAGAAGGAGATCCAGCCCGGCGCCTTCAACTTCGAGTCCGGCGAGAAGCAGGCCCTGATCGCCTTCCTCCGCACCCTCACCGACGACAAGTTCCTGAAGGACGAGCGCTGGTCGGATCCGTTTCGGTGAGCGGCTGAGGTTGACCTCTCGGTGACTGCTACCGCGACCGAGGGGGGACGGGAGAGGACGTCGGATCACACAGGGGGGTCACTCCGCTTTTGAACACGCTTCGGACCCCCCTGTCCGATCCGACGTCCCGTCCATCGCTCGGTCACAGGAGGTCGAGAGGTCCCACACCCGGACCTCCGAACGACGACCAGCAACAGAGAGCCTTCAGGCAACCCGTCAGGGTCTCCTCACCCATCCGC
>JAWKUM010000015.1:0-88711 GCA_041398545.1 Planctomycetota bacterium
GGGCCGCGGCGAGCGGCGCGGAGCGCGGGTCGGGCAGCAGCCTCCGGGCCAGGGCCCAGACCAGGAACGTCGACAGCAGGTGGAGGGCGAGGTTGAGCAGGGCGTGGCCGGCGGGGCTGGCCCCGAACAGCCAGAAGTCGAGCGCCAGGCTCAGCGAGACGGCCGGCCGGTAGAAGGCGATGTGCGGGTTGCCGGCCCAGGGCCCGGCGAAGTCGGCGGCGACCCGGGACCAGCGCGGGTGGAGCGCGCCCGTGCCGTCGACGGTCGTGTACGTGGCCACGGCCGGAACGTCGTCGGCCACGTAGCGCATGCACAGGAGCTGGGGACCGAGCAGGGCCAGCAGGACCACGGCCAACGCGATCGGGACCGCGTGCTCGCGCAGGAGCCGCCGCATCGGCCCCCTACCAGGTCGGCCTGGCCTCGATCTCGAAGCCCAGGGCCTCGATCAGCTCCTTGGCGATCTCGTCGGGCTCGACCGAGAACTCGCGCAGGCACTCGTAGGCGCTGCCCTCCTGGATCGACAGCAGGCCGAGCATGACGTGGTCGGTCGTCACGACCTTGGAGTCGCCGAGCTTCTTGCGGGCGTCCCGCCCGCGCTTGAGCGCGAGCACGGTCAGGGGGTGCAGGCCCTCGTCGTCGCCGGCGTCGGTCTCGGGCGGGAGCTTCTTGAGGTGGTCGCGGAACATCTCGGGGTAGATGTTCACGTCGTCGAAGATCCGGTTGCCGAGGCTCAGGTGGTCGGCGGTCAGCCCGAAGATCAGGTGCCCGGTCGAGCAGCAGGGCGAGCCCTCCTCGTGGGCGAGCTCCTTGGCCCGCTCGAGGGCTTCGAGGGCCCTGGGGCTGAGGTCCTTGGTCGTCATCTCGGGGTTCCGGGCGGGTTTGGGACCGGAAGACTCTAGCCCCGCAGCCCGCCGAGTCCACCGTCGGGCCGCCTGTGGGGCCTCAGCGGGGCTTCCGGCGGTCCCGCTCGACCTCCTCCATGCGGAGGGCGAGCTCGTCGGGGTCCTCGAAGACCCCCCTCGGCTCCCCGGCCAGGCTCAGCCAGGCCCGGGGCCGCGCGCTGGGCTCCAGGCCTGAACGGCCCAGCAGGACCGGGTCGTGGGCCGGGTCGAGGGTCTGGACCATGCGGCTCGGGACGTAGGTCCGCATCGCCGCGCGCCGCAGGGCCTGGGCCAGGCCCGAGTCCCGGTCGCCGACGATCGTCACGACGAGGGGCTCGTACAGGAACAGGTCGACGGCGCGCGCGTAGCCGGCGACGAAGTGCCCGTACTCGCGGTAGTCGTTGGTGAACGCGACGAGGGTCTCGAGCGCGACGCTGCGGTACTTCTCCTGGTGGCTCAGGTACGCGAGGCGCGTCAGGGCCTCGGCGAGGACCGCGTTCTCGAGGATCGAGCGGTTGCGCTTGCGCAGGGCGCCCCGGCTGCGGACCGACTCGGGCAGGTCGAAGAAGCCCCCGCCCGGCGCCCGGTGGGTCTCGAGCAGGCGGTCGGCCAGGCGCTCGGCCGGCAGCAGCAGGTCGGCGTCGCCGGTGGCCTGCGAGGCCGCGACGAGGGCTCGGATCATGTAGGCCTGGTCGGACAGGAGGCCCGGCAGGTGGTAGGTCCCGTCCCAGTAGTGGTAGGCGCCCTCGCGCGCGGAGTAGAGCGAGCGCAGCAGGAACCCGAGGGCCTTCATCGCGACGCGCTGGAGCTCGGGCTGCTCGAGCACGACCGAGGCCTTGAGCAGGGACACGACGGCGATCGCGTTCCAGTTGGTGTAGATCGTGCGGTCCTGGCGCGGCGGCGTCGCGCTGCGGCGCCGCTCCTTGTCGAGGCGGTAGTACGACGGGTCGTCGCCCTGGCTGCCGTAGAAGCCGCCGGTCGCCGCGTCGCCCATGACCTCGGTCATCCAGCGCACGATGCCCTCGGCCGTGGCGCGGTAGCCCTCGTCGCCGAAGACCTGGTAGGCCTCGAGGTAGCAGGCGAGGCGCAGGGCGTTGGAGTCGAGGACCTTCTCGAAGTGGGGGATGCGCCAGTCCGGGGTCGTCGAGAAGCGGAAGAACCCGCCGTCGACGGTGTCGTGGATCCCGCCCTCCATCATCCGGGTCAGGGTCAGCCGGACGACCTCGGCGAGCCGCGCGTCGCCGGTCTTGGCGTACTGCACGAGGGCGAAGTCGAGGCTCTCGCAGTGCGCGAACTTCTGCGTCTCGCCCCAGCCGCCGTGCCGGTGGTCGAACTTGTCGAGCATCGACGCGACGACGTCGTCGACGAGCTCCTGGCTCAGGCGCTTGCCGTGCGGCTCGACCTGGCGCCGGGGCTTCCAGTACATCGGGCTCCGGCCGCCCTCGATGTCCTCGCGGTTCTTGCGCCAGTAGTCGCGGACCTTCTGGAACAGCCCGAGGAGCTCCTGGGGGCCGAGGAAGTTCTCGCCCGCGATCAGCTCGCCCGAGGGCGACAGGAACGCGATGCTCGGCCAGCCGCCCATGTTGTAGCGGCTGTCGAGGTCCGGCCGCCGGTCGGCGTCGACGAGGACCGGCACGAAGTCACGCTCGAGGGCCGCCTGGACCTTGGGGTTGCGGAACGTCGTCTCCCGCATCTCGCGCGTGTAGCGGCACCAGGCCGGCCCCAGGAACAGCAGGACGATCTTGTCCTCCCGCTCGGCCCGCTCGAGCGGGTCCTGGTCCCAGCTCAGCCACTGCGGCTCGGACATGTCCGTCGGCTCCTCGGAGGGCCGCCCTCCGCTCAGATCCCTCCGCCCGCGACGCCGCGTCCGGGGGGAGCGGGCATCTCGAGGAAGCGCCCGGTCTCGTTCCGGGCGTCGGCCCATAGCTTATCGAGCCCGTAGTACTCGCGCGCCTCGGACTGGAAGATATGGACCACGAGCGAATCGAAGTCCAAGAGGATCCACCAGCCCTCGGCCTGGCCCTCGATGCGCGACTTGGGCACGCCGGCCTTCTTGAACTCCGCGTCGAGCGCGGCGCACAGGGCCTGCGCCTGCCGGCGGTTGTCGACGCTGACCAGGAGGAAGTGCTCCGCGATCTGCAGCCGCTCCGATACGTCGAGGACCTCGATGTCCCGGGCCTTCTTCTCGACGGCGATCCCGATGGCCCTGCGGACCAGCTCTTCGTGCTCCATGACTTGGGGTGGGCGTGTCTCGGCGCTGCGGTGCGTCCGGTTGCGCTGGTTGGATCCTACGAAAAAAAGCCGGGAAGGGGACCTGCCCCCCGCCCGGCCTCGTCCGGCCCCGCGCCCGGCGAGCCGGACCGGAGCGCCGCCTGGGCCGCGCTACCTGAGGAAGAACGGCAGGAAGACGACCGCGACGATCGTCATGAGCTTGATCAGGATGTTGATCGACGGGCCGGCCGTGTCCTTGAACGGGTCGCCGACCGTGTCGCCGACGACGGCGGCCTTGTGCGCGTCGGAGCCCTTGCCGCCGAACGCGCCGCCCTCGATGAACTTCTTGGCGTTGTCCCAGGCGCCGCCGGCGTTGGCCATGAACAGGGCCATCATGACGCCGGAGACGAGGGCGCCGGCCAGCATGCCGCCGAGGGCCTCGGCCCCGAGCAGGAAGCCGACGACGACCGGCGCGGCGACGGCCAGGACGCCGGGGGCGATCATCTGGGCCAGGGCGCCCTTGGTCGCGATCTCGACGCAGCGGCCGGAGTCGGGCACGGCGTCGCCGGTGCCCTCCTTGAGGCCGGGGATCTCGCGGAACTGCCGGCGGACCTCCTCGATCATCGCGTAGGCGGCCTTGCCGACGGCGCGCATCGCGAGGGCCGAGAAGAAGAACGGCAGCATCGCGCCGAGGAGCAGGCCGATGACGACGTACGGGTCGTCGAGCCGCATCATGAAGCCGGCCTGGCTGAGCTGGGCCTTGGTCGTGAACGCGTTGAACAGGGCCAGCGCCGTCAGCGCGGCCGAGCCGATCGCGAAGCCCTTGCCGATCGCGGCCGTCGTGTTGCCGGTCGCGTCGAGCGAGTCGGTGCGCTTGCGGACGCTCGGGTCGAGCCGGGCCATCTCGGCCAGGCCACCGGCGTTGTCGGCGACCGGCCCGAAGGCGTCGATGCCGAGCGAGATGCCGAGGGTCGAAAGCATGCCGACCGCGGCCAGCGAGATGCCGTAGATCCCGCCGAGCTCGTAGCAGCCGAAGATGCCGAGGGCGAGGAGCACGGTCGGCAGCCACACCGACGCCATGCCCGTGCCGAGGCCGGCGATGATGTTGGTCGCCGAGCCCGTCTGGCTCTGGTTGGCGATCTCCTGCGCCGGCTTCATCTGCTCCGACGTGTAGTACTCGGTGACCTTGCCGATGATCACGCCGAGGAACAGGCCGATGACGAGCGCGAAGAAGATGCCCCACTTGCCGTACTGGCCGTAGGCCGGCGCCCAGATCAGCGTCGCGGCGGCCATGCCGACGACGACGATGACCGAGGCCGTCAGGAGGCCCGAGAACAGGGCGTGGTGGAGCTTGCCCTCGTCCTCGGTCTTGGCCCGGAAGGTGCCGATCCAATGAGGCCGCGATGCCGAGGCCCGGCCAGGATCAGCGGGAAGACGACGAGGTCCGTGCGGGCTTCGCCGGAGGCCAGGCTGAACCCGAGGATCATCGTCGCGAGGATCGAGCCGACGAAGGACTCGAACAGGTCGGCGCCCATGCCGGCGACGTCGCTGACGTTGTCGCCGACGTTGTCGGCGATGACCGCCGGGTTGCGGGGGTCGTCCTCGGGGATGCCGGCCTCGACCTTGCCGACGAGGTCGGCGCCGACGTCGGCGGCCTTGGTGTAGATGCCGCCGCCGACGCGGGCGAACAGCGCGATCGACGAGGCGCCGAACGAGAACCCGAGCACCTCGTCGAGGTTGTCGATGCCGTAGATCAGCGACAGGATCGCGATGCCGGCCACGCCGAGGCCGACGACGCAGAAGCCCATGATCGTCCCGGAGGCGAACGAGATGTCGAGCGCCTCGCCGAGCGACGAGCGGGCGGCCTGCGTCGTCCGCACGGCCGAGCGGGTCGCCGTGTGCATCCCGAACCAGCCGGCCAGGGCCGAGGCCGAGGCGCCGAGCAGGAACGCGACGGCGGTCTGCCAGCCGAGGCCGTTGTGGTTCGCGCCCTCGCCCGAGCCGGTCAGCCCGATGACCAGGAACACGAACGCGACGAACACCGCCAGCATCCGGTACTCGGTCACGAGGAAGGCCTTGGCGCCGGTCTGGATCTGGCCGGCGATGCGCTTCATCTCGTCCGTGCCCTCGTCCTTGGCCATGATCTTGGCGAAGGTCAGCTTGGCGTAGACCAGGGCGGCGACCGCCAGGCCGATGGCCAGGATGGCAGCGAAGGTCATGAGTGGATTCCTGTCTCGGGGTCCGCCGGGATGCCTCGCGCATCCGCGAAAAGGGGCCCGCGAGCGAGGCGGGCCGCGAAAAACGGGCCGGAGAGACTAGCCGGGCCCCCAGGGGCGGACAAGCGAAGAGCGGCCCCCCTCGGGCGCCCGGGAGCGGCCCGCTCGCGCGGGTCGGGGCGGTTCAGGAATCGGTCGGTCGGGCGGCCCCACGACCCTTGGGCTCCAGCCAGCCGGGGTCGTCCGCGGGGGGGCCGGCCTCGTGGCCGCCCGCGGCCTCGGACGGGTCCTGCGGCGGCTCGTCCCCGTCCTCGTCCCCGGCGCTCGCGACCTCCGCGGCCGCGGCCGCGGGCGGGGGGAGGGGGAGCGTCTGCGCGCCCCCGGGCGGGGGACCGATGCGGTCCCTCGGGGCCGGCGGCCCGAGGGCGGTCATCGGCGATTGCGCCCCGCCGCGTTCATGGTCGGGGTCGGTCCCGGTCGGGCCGACGAAGGTCTCGCGGACCTCCGCGCCGAGCAGGCGCCGCTTGCGGCGGTGGGCCCACCACCACCAGGCGAGCACGAGCCCGCCGAGCACCATGAGGGCCAGGAACGTGCGCTCGGTGTGCTTGACCCAGGCGATGGCCGTGTCGATGTGCGCGCCGGACTTGAGGCCGATCCACATGAACACGGCCACGCCGACCATCGCGCCGAGGCCGTCCATGACCATGAACTTGATCAGCCCCATGCGCATCGTGCCGGCCGTGAAGAAGGCCGGCATGCGCACCCCGGTCAGGAAGCGCGCCACGAGCACGGTCAGGCGGCCGTGCTTGAGGAAGAACGCGTCGAAGCGCGCCAGCCGCTCGGTGCTCATCCATGTCCGGACGATCCGGATGCGCAGCAGCCGGGGCCCGAAGATCCGGCCGGCCAGGAACGGCACGAGGTCGCCGATGACGATGGCCGCCACGCAGACCGCGTACAGGAGCCCGGCGTGGTGCCTGTCCGGGTTCGCGTAGGCGAGGTACCCGGTCAGGACCAGGATGATCTCCTCGGGCAGGGGCAGGCCGGCCCCGCAGAGGATCATCAGCACCGGTATCCAGGCGTACGGTGCGTTCTGGAAGAGGTCGAGCAGGGCCTCGATGGCGTTCTCCCGGGGGCCTCGCGACGTGACGACCCGCCATCCTGCACGGCCGGCCGGCACGGCGCCACGCGCCCCTTATCGGACAGGGACCCTCACCGGCGCCACAGGTCGGGCTCCCGGGCGAAGGGCTCGGTCCGGAGCAGGAACTCCAGGAGGTCACCCGCGAAACGGGGCCGGTCCCGCTCCAGCTCGGCCGCCAGCGCCCGCAGGGGCTCGGCGAGGTCGGGCCGGCGGTCGGCCGCGTGGGCGAAGACCCGGGCCGCGAAGCGTCTCTCTCCGAGACCGACGAGCCGGACGCCGAGGACGAGGATCAGGTCCTCGTCCCCCCTGGCCAGGTGCCCGAGGCGAGCGGCTTCGTCGTAGTACCGGGCCGCGGTCCGGATCGGGTCCTCGCCGAGCCGTTCGGCCAGGGCCGTGGCCAGCCGGTGGTCGCGGGCGCGGTCCTGGAGCATGAAACCGGCCAGGAGCAACAGCTCCTGGCGCGCGGGGCTGACGCCGAGGCCCTCCTCGACGAGGCCGAGGGCCTCGACGATCCGGTCGGCCGCCCGGCCGGGGTCGGGCGCGGCCAGCGACAGGGCATAGGCCTGCTGCCAGGCCAGCAGCACCCACAACGCGCGGTGCTCGGGCAGCAGGGCCTGCAGCCGCCGGGCCGCGCGCAGGAGCCGCTCGGCCGACTGGTCACGCATCGCCTCGCCGACCTCGGCCCAGGCGAACGGCACCGGCAGCACCCGCAGCGGACCGAGCAGCGACGGGAGGCGCAGCCTGGCGGGGAGCGGGCGCGGGGCTTCCCACAGGGTCGCGGCCAGCGCGAGGCAGGCGACGCCGGGGACCACGAGCAGCTTGCGGCTCACGGCTCGTCCTCGAGGCGGAGGGGCCGCGGCAGGACCACGGCGGCGGCCAGCGCGAGCGCCATGGGCGCGAGCCACGGGGTGACCGAGCCCCCGGCCTCGACCCGCGCCTCGGCGATGCCGGCCAGCGGGGCCGGCAGCAGGAGCAGCACGGTCGGGGTCAGGACCAGGACCGCGAGGCGGGCGAGGGCCGGTCCCAGGGCCAGGCTCGCGAGCCAGGCCGCGGCGAGGAGCACGAGCGCGGCCGGGAGGGACGCGACCAGGACGCGGAGGGCCACGGTCGGGGTCCCGAGCTCGGGGCCGAGCCGCCACAGCTCGCCGAGGACGAGGGACAGCCGGCTGCCTGGCTGGCTCTCCCGCACGACGCGCAGGCGGCCGCCCTCGGCCGCGGCCGCGGGCAGCGGCAGCCGGACCTCGCGGCCGACGTCGGGGACGACGACCGAGCCGAGCACGAGGGGCTCCCCGCCTCCGCGGCGGCCGAGTCCGAGCAGGAGCGAGGTCGGCTGGCGCTCGCCGAGCAGCCAGCGGGGCCTGAGGCTGAGCTCGCCGGCCCCGGTCGTCGCCGGCAGCTCGAACTCCTCGCGGTCCCCGGGCCTCGCCAGCAGCGTCTCGACCGGCGCGCCGGGCGCGTCGCGCGGGGCCATGGCCTGGAGGCGCTCGGCCTCGTGCAGCGGCGGACGACCCGGCGCCGCGGCGAGCCAGGCCAGCAGCAAGGCCGCCCCGAGGACGGAGAGCATGGCCAGGCCGGCGAGGCTCGCCAGGAAGGCGCCGAGCCGCGGCTGCCAGGCCGGCACCGCGAGGCCGTGCAGCCAGACCAGCCCGGGGTCCTCGGGTCCGAGGGCAGGCCAGGCACCGCGCAGCCGGAACGCCGTGACCATGGCCGGGGCCAGGAGCAGCGGGGCCAGCCACGCGACGCGCTCGCCGAAGGCCTCGACCGGCTCGGCCGAGCCGGGCACGAGCAGGATCGCGAAGGCCGGGAGCCAGGCCGCCGCGAACAGGACCAGCGCCGTGGGGTCCGCGTACGCGGCCAGGGTCGTGCGGAAGCCGGCCGCGACCGCCCCCCTCACGGCCCGATCCTCTCGCGCAGCCAGGCACCGAGGCTGCGGCGCGGCCGCCCGCTGGCGAGGAGCTTCCCGCCGCGGGCGGCGATCTCGGCCTCGACCGCGCGCCGGGCTTCGTCGTCGAGCCCGGCGACGGTCCAGCTCGTCGCGTCCTCGCGGCCGAGCACGTCGTCGGGGCTGCCGTCGGCCAGGACCTCCCCGTCGTACAGCACGACGAGCCGGTCGAGCTCGGCGCCGAAGTCCTCGAGCACGTGCGTCGCGACGAGGCAGGTCGCGCCGGCCGCCGCGCGCTCCTTGACCAGCTCGCGCATGAGGTCGACGCCGAGGGGGTCCATGCCCGCCGTCGGCTCGTCGAGCAGCAACAGCTCGGGCTCGTGGTACAGGGCCTGGGCCAGGGCGAGGCGGCGGGCCATGCCGGTCGAGAAGTCGCCGTGCGCCCGCCCGGCGACGGCGGCGAGGCCGACCCGGTCGAGCAGGGCGTCGGCCCGGGCGCGCGCCCGCGCCAGGGGCCAGCCGCGCAGGGTCCCGCTCAGCGTCAGCAGCTCGCGGGCGCGGAGCCGGCCCAGGGGGAGGCGACCCTCGGCGAGGTGGCCGGTACGGGCGACGGCGGCGCGGTCGCCGGCGGGGCGGCCGAGCACGGTCGCGGAGCCGGCGGTGATCGGGGCGAGGCCGAGCAGGGCGCGGAACAGGCTCGACTTGCCCGAGCCGTTGGGGCCGGCGATGCCGACGACCGACCCGGCCTCGACGGTCAGCGACAGCCCGCGGACGGCGCGCACGAGGCGGCGGCCGAGCAGGCCCGAGCGCCACGTGACCGACAGCCCTTCGACGCGCAGCGGCTCGGCTCCTCGGTTGTCGGCGTGAGGCTCTGGCATCGAGCGCTGCGTCGGGGATGGCCCGGGACCTGGAGCAGGATAGTCTGTCTCCGATGGCGAGCCAGGGCGTACGGGTGCGGCTGATCCTGCTGAGCGGCAGCAGGGTCGGCGAGGAGTGCGAGGTCATCGAGCGGGTCCTGCTCGGCCGGCAGGAGGACTGCGACCTCCGGATCGACGACCCCCAGGCCTCCCGCAAGCACGCCAGGGTCTCGGTGACGCCCGGCGGGGTCTATCTCGAGGACCTCGGCTCGTCGAACGGGACCAAGCTCCACGGGGAGCGGGTCCGCCAGGCCCGGCTCGACGACGGGGACGAGATCCTGATCGGCTCGACCCTGCTCAAGGTCCGGATCGAGCCCGAGCTGCGCTCCCCGCCGGCCGAGCAGGCCGCGGCTCCCGTCGGGGCCGGCCCCTCGGGTCCGGCTCGGTCGGGGGCCGTCGAAGGGGTCGAGGAGATCGACCTGGACGACCTGGGCGGCGAGGAGCCCGAGGCCCCGGCGGCGGCGAAGCCCACCGCCGGCCCCGCGGCCCGAGGGCCGGTGGCACCGGCGCCTCGGCCCGCGCCTGGTCTCCGGCCGCAGTCGGCCAAGGCCCCGGCCGCGCCCAAGCCCCAGCGGCCGCCGCAGCCGATGGCCCCCAGGCCCCCGCTCGCCGGCGGGCGCGGCCGCTCCCTCGGCGATGACCTGTCCCAGCGGAGCTGGGCCTATCAGCTGGTCATGATCCTCGTGGCGCTGGCCGCGGCCATCGGCCTGTTCTGGCTGGCGTATCATGCGGTCGCCTGAATCCGGCCAATCCCGGAATCCACGGCCGGCGCCCTCGTAGGGCGGGGCCTCTCCGGACCTGGACCATGAACACGATCACCGTCCTGATCATCGGCTACCTCGTCTACACCTTGGTGATCAAGGCGATCGAGGCCGACCGCGACGCCAAGATGGCGCGGGTCAAGGCCGACCTGAAGCTGCGCCTGCTCGACCGGATCCAGGACCCGGGCGAGGTCCAGCGGCTGCTGGAGCGGGACTTCGAGCTCAGCGAGGAGGGCCTGGCCCTCCAGCAGGAGGCGCTCAGGGCCCGCAGCCAGCTCGAGAAGAAGGCGCGCAAGGAGCGCGACTCGGGCTGGCTCTTCGGACTCGGGATGATGGCCTTCATCATCGGCGTGATCCTGTTCCTGCTGTCGTTCGCGGCCGGGCGCGAGTCCGAGGAGTTCCAGGTCGCCGGTGGCCTGCTGTTCGGCTGTGGATGGGCCCTGCTGGCCTGGTACGTGTTCGATCGGGACCAGCGCCGGCGCGAGGGTCTCGGAGCCGGGCAGGACACCTGAGGTCCTGCCGGAGGAGCGGCCATGGAGTCGGAGTTCATCGTCCTGATCGTCCTCGCCTCGCTGCTGTTCCTGTACCTGACGGTGCGGACGGCCTGCGCCCACGAGGCCCGGATCCGCAAGCTCAAGCTCGAGGTCGAGCTCAAGAAGAAGCTGGCCGAGCACATCCAGGACCCTGACGCGATCGAGCGCATCCTCCGGCTCGAGGGCCTCGGGGGCGCCGAGCGGGCCAAGGACCCCGCCGGGGACCTCGTCCGCAACCAGCTCGAGCTCCAGGCGCGGGCCACCGAGCAGGCCCGCGAGCGCATGGAGGCGCGCCACGCGCAGCGGCTCGAGGAGCGCAACGACCCGCACAAGCAGTCGCGGCGCTACGTCTTCCCGGGCCTCGTCTGCATGCTCGTCGGCGTCTGCTTCGTCGTCGCCGACCAGCTGTCCCTGGCCAAGGACGCCGATGGCCTGTCGTTCCCGGGCATCGTCACCTTCGCCGTCGGCCTGGCGATGATGAGCTACTCGGTCTGGCTGCAGGACACGGCGCGGCGCGAGGAGAGCGCCGCCCGCTGAGCCCGCCGGCCGCGCCGGGTCAGCGTTCGATCCGGAACGGCCCCGGGTCCTCGCCCGGGTCCTCGTCCCTGCGCTCGGTCCCCCGGATCAGGCCGCCGAGCTCGCGCTCGATCCTCCCGAGGGCCTCGTCCACGCGCCCGTCCTCGTCCTGCAGCAGGAGCTCGACGCGGCCGTCGTGGAGGTTGCGGACGAAGCCGCGCAGCGCGAGGTCGCGAAGGGCCTCGAGGCTGCGCCAGCGGAAGCCGACGCCCTGGACGCGGCCCGAGTAGAGGACGCGCGTGCGGACGACCGTCACCGCCCGGCCTCCTGCCCCAGCGCCCGCTCCCAGCTCCCGAGCCAGGCCCTGGCCGCGTGGACGGCGTCGAGCTCGCGGGCCCGGGCCAGGGCCGCGGGCTCGAGCGCGGCCAGGTCCTCGTGGCGCACGAGCGCCCGGGCCCAGGCCTCGGGGCGATCTGCCGGCAGCGGCCGGCCGCCGGCGCCGGCGACCCAGGCCTGGGCCGAGCCCTCGGGCGCCAGGACCGGGACGCCGAGGCGCAGGGCCTCGAGCGCCGGCATGCCGAAGCCCTCGAGCGCCGAGGGGAACAGCAGCGCGACGGCGTCGGCCAGCAGCGCGTCGCGTCCCCGGTCGTCGAGGCCGAGGCGCAGCTCGACGTCGTCGAGGTGCGCGCCCGCACCGTCGGCCCGGCCGGGCGCGGCGCTGCGCCGCCGCGCCTCGGCGAACGTGCGGCGCAGCGCGGCCTCGGCGTCGACCGGCGCGGCGATGACCAGCGGCGGCAGGTCGATACGGAGCGCGCGCGCGCGCGACCATGCCTCGAGGGCGAGGTCGAGCCGCTTGCGAGGCTCGGGTCGACCGACGACGACGAAGCAGCGCCGCGCCCGCGCCGGCGGCGCGGCGGGCGCCGGCAGGCCGGCCGGGACGACGTCCACGCGCGCCCGCGGCCAGCGGGCATGGAGCTCGGCCCGGACCTGGGGGCTCGGCACGACGACGCGCGCGGCGCGGGCCACGGCCCGCTCGAGCTCCTGGTGGACGAGGCGGCTGCGGAAGCCCCGGCCGAAGCCGCCGAGGTCGCGGAGGTCGTGCAGCGTCAGGCAGACCGGGATCGCGAGGCGCGGCAGCGGCAGCGCGGCGTGGTCGTGGAGGTCGAGGCCGTGCTCGTCGACGAGGGCCGGCAGCAGGCGAGCCTCGCGCCGGGCGCGCGCGAGGGTGCCCCCGGCCGGGATCGCGGTCGGGACGAGGGCGAAGCGGCGCTCCCCGCGGCACAGCGCGACGAGCGCGGGGTCGGGGACCGGTCCGCACAGGAGCCGCAGCTCGAGGTCGGCGTCGACGGCGCGCAGCCCCTCGAGCAGGCCGAGCAGGCGCGTGCGCGCGCCCGACGGGGTCCCGTCACAGAGCCAGGCCTGGACGCCGACGCGGAGCGGCCTCATCCCTGCCCCCCGCGGTCCTCCGCGGTGACCTCGCCGGTGACCTTGGCGAAGAGCGTGGCCCAGGCCTCGGCCGTGGCCCGCGGGTGCAGCGTCGCGACGGCGCCCGGACCATGGACCAGCGCGGCCTCGACGCAGGCGTCGTCCTCGCACAGGTCCCCGAGCCCCACGGCGATCGAGGCGACGTCGTAGGGGTCGACGAAGCGACCGGCCCGTCGGACCTCGCCGCGCAGCAGCTCGTCGTGGACCGACCCGCGGCTCGCGAGGAACGCGCGGCCGAGGGCCAGGCCCTCGAACAGCGGCAGGCCGAAGCCCTCGGACAGGGACGGCAGGACGACCGCGCGGCAGGCGGCGAGCTCGGCGCGCAGCGCGTCGTCGGGCAGCGGCGGCAGCAGGCGCTCGCCCCTCGCCGGCGCGACCTCGGCGCCGACGAGCGTGAGGGGCTCGCGCGCGCGCAGGTCCGCCGGCAGCGAGGCCCAGGCCGCGCGGAGGCGGGCGAGGTTCTTGCGCCGGCGGGCCGCGCCGACGAACACGAGGCCGCGCCCGGGGCCGGGGGTCTGCGCGGCGAGCAGGGCGGGGTCGAGCGGCTGCGGCACGACGCGCACGCGGGCGGCGAGCGCGGGCTCGGCCGCGCACAGGTCGCGCGCGGTCCAGCGCGACGGCACGAGCACGAGCCGGGCGCGGTCGTCGAGGCGGAGCACCGCGCGGCGCTGGCGCAGCGCGGCGAGGCCCGGCTCCTCGGCGCCTGCGTGGCGGAACGCGAGCTCGTGCACGGTCGCGAGGCAGGGGCAGGGCGCCCGGGGCGGGAGGGCGGTCGTCGGGGACAGCAGCACGTCGATGCCGCGCGCGGCGAGGGCCTCGGGCAGCCTGGCCTCGCGCCACAGGAAGGTCCGCGCGGTCGGGATCGGGACCCACTCGAGGTCCGGCGGCGGCGTCGGCCCGAGGCGCGGCGCGAACAGCACGAGCGCGTGCTCGGGGTGCCGCGCGGCGAAGGCCTGCAGCGTCAGCCAGAAGCTGCGCTCGACGCCGGTCCACCGCTCCGCCCCGAGGCACGAGCCGTCGAGGCCGATCCGCAACGGCCGTGCGCGCTCGTCGCCGCCGGTCACCGCGCCCCTCCGCCGACCTCGCGCGCGGTCGCGCCGAGGCAGGCCGCGTAGGCCTCGGCGTGCGCGGCCGCCGCCAGGTCCCAGCGATAGCGGCCCCGGCGCGCCTGCCACGCCGCGACCAGGGCGCGGCCGAGCCCCTCGTCGGCGTGGATCCGGGCCAGCGCCGGCGCCAGGACCTCGGGGTCCCTGCCGTCGGCGTAGAGCGCCGCGGCGCCGAGGTGCTCGCGCAGCGCCTCGCAGTCACCGGCGAGGACCGGCACGCCGAGCTGGAGCGCCTCCATCGGCGGGAAGCCGAAGCCCTCGAGGCGCGACGGATAGACCAGGGCCCGCGCGCCGGCGACGAGGTCGGTGAGGTCGCGGTCGGGCAGGACGCCGGTCCAGGCCAGCCGCGGCTGCGGTCGGCGCAGCTCGCGCTGCACGAGCGCCGTGTCCCAGCCGGGCGCGCCGACGACGAGCAGCGGCGGGCGCTCGTCGCCGAGGCTGCGCCACGCGGCCAGCAGGCTCGCGTGGTTCTTGCGCGGCTCGATCGTCGCGAGGCAGACGAGGTACGGTTCGTCGGTCCCGAGCAGGCGCGCCGCCTCGCGGCGACCGGCCGCGCGGTCGGCCGCGCGCGCGTCGACGTGGTCGGCCCCGAACGGCACGACGCGCACCGGGGGTAGCGGACGGCCGAGCCGGCGCAGGGCGCGCGCGGTCGCCTCGCTCGGGCACAGCACGAGGTCGGCCCGGGCCAGGGCAGTCTCGAAGCGCGTCAGAAGCCGGGCCCCGCCCTCGACCCCGTGGGCCTCGGGGTCGTCGACGAAGGCGAGGTCGTGCACGGTCTGCACGACGCGGACGCCGCGGCGCACCGGCGGGTAGACATAGTCGGTCCAGTGGAACAGCGGGCAGGAGCCGCTGAGCCGCGAGGCGTCGAGGCCGAGGTGGGACAGCCACGGCAGCGAGCGCCCGGGCAGGCGGCTGCGGTGCAGGGTCACGCGGGCGTCGCCGGCGTCCTCGCCGCGCACGGCGGTCATGCCCCCGCCCTCCCGCGCGTCGACGCCGCGCAGGGCGTGGCCGAAGAGGTGCAGCTCGAGGTCGCCGCGCCGCGCCAGAGCGCGGGCGAGCTCGCGGACCGCGCGCGCGATGCCTCCGGTCCCGAACAGGGCCGGCCGGTAGTCGAGGGCCAGCCTCACGCGGCACCCCTGGGCGCCGGGACCGGCGCGCCGCGGCGCACGGCGGCCAGGGCGAGCACGAACACGAGCCACTCGGTCGCGCTCAGGGCGATGGCGCCGGCGCGGGGGCCGACCGTGGGCGCCAGGGCCAGGAGCAGGACCAGCCAGGTCGCGAGGGCCGCGGTCGAGATCGCCAGGGCCGCGCGCTCGCCGTCGCGGGCCAGCAGGTACGGCAGGCACAGGCCGGCGCCGAACAGGGCCGGCACGGCCAGCGCCAGGACGCGCAGGCTGGCGACGGCCTCGTCGAGCGCGGGGAGGGTCGGGAACAGCAGTTCGAGGACCGGTCGCGCGGCGACCCAGGCGATGACCGCGCCGGCGGCGCCGAGGCCGAGCCACGACGGCAGCAGGCGGCGCAGCGTGTCGCGCGCCGCTTCGGGCGCGCCGCGGGACAGCGGACCCTGCACGGTCGTGGCCAGGGCCGACGGCAGCAGCACGCCGACGCGGTGCAGCGTGAACGCCGCGCCGAACCCCGGCGCCGCGCCGGCGACCGCGTGCACGATCGGCAGGCCGCCCTGGAAGTACGTCGCGCGCAGCAGCTCGCCGGCGGCGATCCGCGTCGGGGCGGCCCGCGGCCGGCGCGTCGGCCCCCAGGGCAGCAGCGCGCGCCGGATCGCGGCCGGCTGCGCGAGCGCGAGCAGCAGGCCGGGGAGCAGGCTCGGGAGCAGCAGCAGGACCCACCAGGGGCCGGCGGTCTCGAGCCCTGCGAGCCAGGCTGCGGCGGCGAGGACGACGCCGAGGATCCGGGCCTGGAGCTCGGCGCGGGCCAGGGCACCGGTCCGGCCGTGGCGGAGTCCGGCGGCCGCGGCGAGCTGCAGCGGCAGCAGGAGGTGGAGGGCGGCGACGCCGAGCAGGGCCGGGTCGGGCCCGAGCAGCGCCGAGCCGAGGGCCGCGAACAGGACCGCCGCGACCAGGGCCCTGTAGCGGCCCTCGGCGGCGCAGGCCCGCAGCGCGGCCTCGTCGAAGCGCCGCAGCAGCATCGGCAGGAGGCCCGCGCCCCCGAGGAGCAGGGTCCAGGCCGCCAGCGCCAGGCCGACGAACAGCCGCCCCTGCTCGCCGGGCACGAGGCTGCGCCCGGCCAGGGCCAGGGCCGCGACCTGGAGCGGGACCCCGAGCCCACGCCGCGTGGCGAGCCCGATGACATGGCTGGCGAAGCGCTGCACTGGAGACCTGTCCGAGCGGGATAGACTTGTTCGAGGCCCCGGTCCTCCGGACCCGACTGCAGCGCGGTCCGTCCAGACCCCCGGCGAGCATCCTAGGTGCCCCGCGAGCGACCCTGAAGGCGAGTGGGCCCCCGGACCGCTCCCTGGCTCGGACGGTACCCGGGGCCTATCCCTTCGCCCGATGTCCCCGACCCCGAAATCCCCCAGGCTCCTGATCGCGCTCGCCCTCGTCCTCGCCGGGGCGGGAGGGCTCGTGCTCCTGCTCAACTCCGGGCCGGACCGGCCGCTCGCCCGGACGCCCGGGACCCAGGAGGCCGCGCCCAACGGGAGCGGCCGGGGCCCCGGACTGT
This sequence comes from Planctomycetota bacterium, assembly GCA_041398545.1. Classification (GTDB taxonomy): domain Bacteria; phylum Planctomycetota; class UBA1135; order UBA1135; genus JAWKUM01. Next base: position 16,323 of record JAWKUM010000015.1, read on the forward strand.
TCGTCCAGGACGAGCTCGACCGCAGCGACCCCCTCGACCTGACCCTGAGCTGCGAGGTCCTGGAGCGGCTGCCGCGGGCGCTCGGCGACGGACCGACGACCCTCGCCGTCCGCTCGACGGCCTTCGGCCACCCGGCCCCGGTCGAGCTCGCCTTCGTCGCCGGCCCGCACGCCGGCGAGCGACGCAAGGTGTCGGGCCCGACGACCCTGATCGGGCTCGCGGCGGGCGCGCACCTGTGCCGCGTCGTGGCCGAGGACGGTCGGATGACATGGCGGCTCGTGCGGCTGGGCAAGGACCGCGAGGGGGTCCTCGCGGTCGACTGGAGCCACCCCGGTGGCGTGCGCGGGGTCGTCTTCGACGACCACGGCGAGGCGGTCGCCGGCGCCGAGGTCCGGCTCGGCGAGCAGGAGGGTCGGACCGGCGAGGACGGCCGCTTCGACCTCGAGGGCCTCGTCGCCGGAGGCGACCAGCCGCTGTTCCTCGCGGCCCCGGGCCGGGCCAGCAAGGTCGGCCTCGTCTCGGTCGTGCCGTCCTCGGGCGAGCCGCGGGAGTGCGGTTCCAGCTCGACCCCGGCGTCGAGCGCCGCGTGCTGGTCCAGCTCCCGGCCGCCGAGCAGCGCTTCGTGCGCGGTCAGGTGCTTCCCTGCGGCGGGCGCACGTCCGTGCCCGAGGACTTCCCGTTCGCGTGGATCGGCCGCACGACCGAGCTCGTCCCGGCACCCGACGGCACGATCACGCTCCGGGGCCTGCCGCGGGACCGGCCGCTGTGCTTCGGCCTGGTCCATCCGCGCTACCGGCTCGAGGCCCCGGTCCCTCTCGGCAACGAGAAGCCCGGGTCCGCCGAGGATCCGGTCTTCGTCGCGCCCGAGCCCGTCGCCGTCGAGGCCGTGGTCCGGTCGCGGGAGCGGGAGACCGGCAACTGGGGCCTGGCCCTGCTCGAGCGGGACAGCGGTCCGGCGCTGCCGGCCCTGGCCCGATCGATGGGGGGGGAGCCGGCCCGGCGCTTCGTCCCCGAGCAGCGCGTCGGCCTCCGGCTGGACTTCGGCCCGCCCGAGGAGACCCCCCTCGGGCTGCGCGCCCTGCGCATCCGCCTCGTCCGCGACGGGATCGAGCGGGGCGACCCCCGCATCGTCGACCCCCGCGACGGCTACGTGCTGGAGTTCGAGAGCCCGGTGCGGGTCCGGCTCGCCCTGTCGGACCTCGACGGCCCGATCGCCGAGCGCGAGGTGCTCGTCGACGCGACGCGGAGCCTGACGCTCGGTCCTTGAGCGGGACGCGCGGAAAAACGACCGGGACGCCCGCCGCATGACGCCGATGCCGTCGCGGTGATGCCGCGGGACCCGTCCGACCGCCGCCCCGTCTCCCCTGTCCCGGCCCCGATCCGGCCGATACGGACACCGGATTCTCATCCTTCGCCGGGGAGGGATCCGATCCACAAGGAGAGGCGATTGGGCAGCAGAACCACCAGCTCCAAGCTCCTGTTCAGCGGGCGCCCTCTTCGTCGGAAGCTCGACCTGCTCCCCGGAGAGCCGGTCCGCCTGCGCGCGCACGTCGTGCAGGGGATCGCCGCGGTCGTGCTCCTCTGCTGCGCCGTCCTCGGCATCCAGCAGGGGCTCGAGGCGGGCGTCCTGTCGACGGGCTACGACCGCGAGGTCGTGCACCCGGCGGCGGCGTGCCTCGACGAGGCCATCGACGAGCTGATCTGCAAGTCGTACGACGTCCTCGCCCGGATGAACGGCGACAGCAGGACGATCGCGCAGGAGGGCAGCGACGAGGCCTGGCGCCTCGACCTCAAGGTGTCCCGCTCAGGCCTCGGCCTGATCGAGATCCAGGGGGTCGTGGTCGAGGCCGGCTCCGGCCGCGAGGTCGACCGGCTCAAGACCTACCGCACGCGCTGACCGCGGCGGCGAGGCCCGGGGCCGCGGCCCCGCTCAGCGGATCCGGTAGGCGTCGACCGCGCCGGGCAGGGCCTCGCGCACCCGCTCCTGCAGCAGGCGGCGCTCCTCGGGCGCGGACGCGGTCGTCAGGACGTAGACGCGCCACAGCCTGAGGTACGAGTCCTCGAGGTCGGCGATCCGCGGGATGCGGTCGCGGAACGTCGACAGAGGTGCGAGGTCGTCCGCCCCGGGCATGCGCACGAGCGTGCCGACCTCCTTGAGCTGCATGCGGCGGCTCGGGCAGTACAGCTGGACGCACTCCCGGCGCCCGAACCGGGCCTCCAGGTCCCGCTCCAGGCCGGCCTCGAGCTCGCGCCGGTGACCGGCGCGCGCCGGGGAGAAGAACCGCTCCACGAGCTCGTCCTGCAGCGCCCGGTTGTCCTCGTACGGCAGCACGGCGACGCGCTTGAGCAGGCGGCGACGGCGGAGGCCGTCGAGCATGCGCCAGGCGTCCCGGGCGGCCGCGTCGTCCGGGCCGCCGCCTCGCGCTCGAGCAGCAGGAGGAGGCTCTCGTCGGTCTGGTCGCACAGGTCCTCGGGGCGATCCAGCCGCCGAGCAGGGCGTTCTCCACGGCGCGGGAGACCATCGCCCCGGCCGCGATCTTGGCGTGGTGGTAGTAGACCCGCTCCGAGAACCAGTAGCGCGCCTGCAGCATGCGCAGGATCTCGGACACGATGTCCTCGCGGACGAGGCCCTCCTTCTCGCAGTCGACGAACATGCGCCCGACTCGGAGTCGACCTTGAACCAGTCGGCGATGCGGGCGTCGTAGCGCAGGTCGAGGCCGGTGTAGTGCGCGTCCCGCAGCAGGTAGTCCATGAGGTCGCTGCAGATCGTGTCGCTGATGACCTGCGCGAGGAACGGCGCCGGGACCGGGCCGCCGGCCCCGAGCACGTCGAGCACCGGCTCGAGCAGCCCCTGGGCCTCGAGCTCGGCCCCGAGCTCGCCGTCGCGCGCCAGCATGGCCCGGAAGCGCTCGGGCCGGTCGTGGCGCGGGAGCAGCCCGCACTGGTCCTCGACGTTGTGCCCGAAGGGGATGTGCGTGACGTCGTGGACGAGGGCGGCGGCGCGCATGAGCCGCTCCTCCTCCGGTGACACGCGGCGGCAGGTGTAGCCCCAGAGCTCGGCGTTGCGGTTGATCGCGGCCACGAGCCGCGACGTCATGTGCAGCGTCCCGATCGAGTGCTCGAACCGGCTGTGACGGGCGCCGGGGAACACGAGGTGGGCGAGGCCGAGCTGGGCGACGCCGCGGAGGCGCTGCATCTCCCGCGTGTCGAGCAGGCGGCCCTCCTCCCGCGTCAGGTGGATGTCGCCGTGGACGGCGTCGCGGACGACGAAGAACCTGCGCGTGCTCATCGGCCCCCGAGCCAGGGCAGGACCGTGTCGGCCAGCCGGGCGTACAGGGCCCTCGTGGCCTCGATGTCGGCCAGGTTGTAGCGGGCGATGTCCTCGTAGCGGCGGTCGCGGTACGCGCGCCCGACCATCGAGCCGTCCATCGCGTCCTTGGGACTCTCGATGCCGAAGGCGAAGCAGGCCGCGTCGAGGTTCATCGGGGCGGCGCCGCGGCCCTGCCCGATCAGGACCTGGTAGAGGTCGAGGTGGGGGCGGTGCTGGTACGGCGGCTGCGAGACGAGGTCGGTCACGACGGGGACCCCGAGGATGGCCGAGCGCGTGCGCAGGAACGGCAGGTCGAAGCCGCGGCCGTTGTAGGTCACGACGAGGGTGGCGCGGGCCGCCAGGGCCCAGAACGAGCCCAGCATCGTCCGCTCGTCGAGGACGCGCATCCACCCCGGGGCGGCGCCGGCGACCTCCGCGACCTCGTCGTCGGGCGGGGCGAGCAGGACCGTGCCGCCCGCGCCGTCGGCGTCGCCCAGCGCGATCGACACGACCCGCGAGAACAGCGGGTTGAGGCCGAGGACCTTGTCGATGTCCCAGTCCCGGTCGGTCGCGACGCGGGTGACCTCCTCGACGAGCTTCTGCGGCAGGCCGCGGACGTCGACGAGCGGGGCCGTCTCGATGTCGATGACGAGCGACGCGCAGGCGAGGTCGGCGACGGCCTCGAGGAAGGGGCCGTGCACGCGGGCCGGGTCGTAGCCGGGCTCGTCGTCCTCGCCGAGCGGGCGGATCCGGTCCACGACGAGCTGCGGCGTGCCCTTGTACTCGCCGCGCCGGCCGCGGACCTTGACGACCGCGCCGGCCTCGAGGCCGGCGACCTCCTCGAAGCCCGGCGTGTCGTGCCAGACCCGCGCCTCGATCCCGCCGCCGGCGTCGCCGAGCTCGAGCGCGAGGTACGGCTTGCCCTTGGACGTCGTGCCCTGCTCGAGGCGGTTGATCGACAGGAACAGGTCGCAGGGCTCGGGGCCGAGGTCGGCCAGGGTCACGCTGCCGGGCCGTCGCGTCATCGGGCCAACCAGTCTGCGATGCGGCCGATCGCCGCCTGGAGGACGCCGAGCGAGGCCGCGAACGACAGGCGCAGGTGTCCCGGGGAGCCGAAGGCCGTCCCGGGCACGACCGCGACCTCGACCTCCTCGAGCAGGGTCCGGGCGAGGGCGACGTCGTCGGTGCCGCGGCGCGCGCAGACCTCCGACACGTCCGGGAACAGGTAGAACGCGCCCCGCGGCTCGCTCAGGCGGAAGCCGGGGAGGGCGCCGACGGCCTCGATGAGCCAGGCGCGTCGCTCGGCGAAGGCCTCGAGCATCTGCTGCGGGTAGGCCGAGCCGCGCTCGGACAGGGCCTCGAGGGCCGCGTACTGGCTGACGGTCGGCGCGTTGCCGAGCACGTGGCTCTGGATCGCGGCGATGGCGGCGACCGGCTCGCGCGGGCCGGCGATCCAGCCGATCCGCCAGCCGGTCATCGCGTAGGCCTTGGACAGGCCGTCGACGTGGATCGTCAGCTCGTGGCCGCCCGGGATCGCCGCCGGCGAGCGGTGCGCCCAGCCCTCGTAGACGACCCGGGAGTAGATCTCGTCCGAGAGGATCCACTGGTCGCGCTCGCGGCAGAGGCCGACGAGCGTCGTCAGCAGCCGCTCGTCCCAGACCGCGCCGGTCGGGTTGGACGGCGTGTTGAGCAGGATCCCCCGCACGCCCTCGGCGGCCATGGCCTCGGCGAGGGCGTCCTCGGTCGGGAGGAAGCCCCCGTCGACCCCGGTCTCGAGGACGGCCGGCTCACCGCCGGCGAGGCGGACGATGTCGGGGTACGAGACCCAGTAGGGCGCCTGGATCACGACCTTGTCCCCGGGCTCGAGCAGGGCCGTCAGCGCGAGGCTCAGGGCCGGCTTGACGCTGGCCGTGACGCAGACCTCGGCCGGCTCGTACGCGAGCCCGTACTCGCGGCCGAGGTGGGCCGCGATCGCCCGCCTGAGCTCGGGCAGGCCCGCGGCCGCCGTATAGCCGGTCAGGCCGGCCTCGATCGCGGCGATCCCGGCCCGGGCGACGGCCTCGGGGGTCCCGAAGTCCGGCTCGCCGGCCGACAGCGACAGGACCGGCCGGCCCTGGGCCCGCATCTCGGCCGCCCGGGCGGTGATCGCCAGGGTCGTGGATTCGGACACGGACGAGAGTCGGGACGAGATGTGCAAGGGGCGACGGCTCGGCGGCGGTGCTGCTCGTGGGCCTGGGGCGAGCATAGCCGGGCCGGGGCGGGCAAGGAACGCGGCCCCGGCGCGTCCCAGAGGGCCCCGGACCACGGCGAGGCAGGCCCGGACTTGCGGCCCCGGTGCCTAGTCCCCAGGATCCGCCCTCCCGATCACCGAGCCGGCAGCATGCGCCTCAAGAAGCCCGTCAAGATCCTCCTGATCGTCCTGGCCCTGGTCGTCGGCCTCCCGGCCCTGGCCTTCGTCGTCTTCCTCTACAACCCCTTCGAGGGCTCGATCGGCGACATCCGCAAGGCGGTGCCGCGGCGCATCGACTTCTACCTCGGCAAGCGCAACCCGTCGGAGGACTTCGAGCGCTTCCCGCGACCCCTGTTCTGGGGCGAGCTCGAGCAGACCCGCGCCTTCGAGCGGCTGAGCCAGACCGAGCTGTGGAAGAAGAGGGTCGACAACCCGGCCAACCGGGACCTGCTCGACCAGGTCGAGCGCGTCCAGGACCAGCTCGCCGGCATCCCGCTCCTCTCGGTCGACATCGCCCACGACCTGCTCGGCAAGGACCTGCTCGTCGCCGGCCGCCTCGACCAGGGCGGCCGCGTGCCGCGCTTCTGCGCCTACGCCCAGGTCGGCTGGAAGCTCGCGGCCGCGATCTCGGCGCTCGACTACGACCTGTTCCGCGACCGGGTCCAGGGCCTCCGCATCACCAAGGAGGACGGCCTGCTCAAGCTCCAGGGCCGGGACCCGCGGCCGTTCTGGCTCGTCCGCGTCCTCGACCTGGCGATGATCGGCAACGACAAGGACCTCATCCAGGAGTCGGTGCGGCTCGTCAAGGGCGAGGCCCGGCAGGGCGAGGAGGGCCTGCTGTCGACGGCCGACTACCAGGACCTCGTCGTCCGGCCGCTGCGCGAGCACGCCTCCGGCCAGGGGCTCGACCACGTCAACGCCGCCGACGTCTATGTCGACCTCGAGACGCAGAAGCGGCTCGACCCGAGCCTGGCCCAGTGGCCGGGCCCCGACGACGCGATCTCGATGGAGGGCCGCCTGTTCAAGGCCTTCGTCAACATCCCCGCGATGAAGCGCCTGTGGGGCTCGGTGCTGTTCGGGCCGCCGTACGAGGGCCTCCCCGGCCAGGACGGCGGGACGACGATGCGCAACGTCACCGCCCTGCTCCGGGCGACGATGAACAAGAACGAGCTGACCCGCGACCAGGAGCTGTTCCTCGAGGAGGCCCGCGGCAAGCGGGAGTGGCTCGAGCGGATCCTCAGCAACATCCCCGACCGGGTGGCCGGGTTCGGCGCCTTCAGGGTGTCGCCGACGATCCTGCTCCGCCAGCTCTACCGCTCGCTCGACCCCGACACGCGCGGCCTGCTCGACGACGGGTTCCGCAGCCAGGGCGTCACCGGCGGGGCCGAGGAGTACCTGGCCCAGATCGCGCCGGCCTTCGAGCCGTGGTTCGCGATGGTCCTGATCGACCACGACCCGCGCTACCTGCCGCTGCCCAAGGAGCACGTCGTCAACCTGCCGGGCCCGCAGCCTGTGTTCGCGTTCCTGTTCCGGATCACGAAGGGCCAGGAGGCGCTGGTCCGCAACAAGGTCCAGGAGCTGCTCAAGAGCTACAAGGACTTCGGCTTCACCAAGCCCTGGCGCAACCCGATCGACCCGGCCATCGCCCCGGAGAAGGAGTTCATCCTCGAGCTCAGCAACCCCAACTTCCCGGCCACCGGCCACATCGCCCTGCTCAACGGCGCCGACACGATCGACAACCTGTTCCTGATCAGCAACCACGGCGAGTTCGCGAGCAAGATCGTGCAGACCCGCCTGCTCAAGCCGGGCACCAGCTCGCTCAAGAACGACCGCCTGCTCCGCCGCGAGCTCGAGGCGCTGCCCGAGACGTTCTCCGGGTTCCTGTGGCTGCGGACGGCCGGGATCCGCGACATCCTGGCCCGCGCCCGCGACTTCAAGGCCCGCGTGACCCAGGCGGGCCAGCCCGAGGCCGGCTGGGCCTTCCGCACCCGCCCGGTCGTCGAGCAGAAGCTGTTCCGCGAGCGCTTCGCGTCGCGGGCCTCGGCCGTGCACCTCCTGTCCGCCGACGACCGCAAGGAGCTCGACAAGCTGATCGAGGAGGAGCTCGGGCGGATGTGGGAGGCCGAGCGCATGCGCCAGGGGTCCGCGGCCGGCGCGGACTTCCGCGAGATCGAGGGCCTCCTGGCCCCGCTCCAGCGCTTCGCCCTCGTGCTGCAGACCTCGACCAAGGACCTCGCCGTCCAGCTGCGGGCGTACCTCGGGTTCTGAACGGCGGGCAGGGGGGGGCCGGAGTCCCTGGTCGGGGACGCCCACGGCCCCGGGCCGTCGCGCCTTGCCTGGACCCGGGGACGCGGCTACCCTTCCCCGCCCTTCCGGGTCCGATCGGTGCCGTCCCACGGCGCCGTGGGCCTCCCGGGCTCGCCGAGATGGCGGAATTGGCAGACGCGCCAGCTTGAGGGGCTGGTGGACATTATTGTCCGTGCAGGTTCGAGTCCTGTTCTCGGCACCACGATCCCGGTCGACGGAGCGCGGCCCCGGGGAGTCCCCCCGGGGCCCGCTTCGTTGAGCGGTGACCTCCGATGCGAGTCCTCGGCACGATCCTCCTGCTGCTGGCCGTCGCGGCCCTCGCCTGGTCCTTGAGTGACCGGGATCCCGCCGCGGTCGACGGCGTTCCCGGGGAGACCGGGCAAGGCGATGGTGGCGAGCGACCGGCCGAGATCCCGATGGGCCCGGCTGATCCCCGCTCCGACGAGGCCATGGCCCTGCTCGAGAAGCTCCGTCCCGAGACCTGGCAGGCGTCCCGCAACCCCCTCGAGGCAGACGTCCCGGATCCCGATGGTATCGGCCCCTGCCTGCCCGCCCACCTCGGTGGGCGACCCACGCTCGTCGTCCAGCGCTACCTCGAACGCCGGACCAACGTGAAGTTCTGGCTCCACGACGACGGCTCGTTCACGTCGTTGACGTACCAGTACCGGATCTGGCCCGGCGAGACCGAGCCTCGCGGCCGGTGGCTGCCTGCCACGGGGATCCGCACCCCGACCATGGAGCTCGGTCCCGAAGGGCGTTAGCCGGCCGGTCGGGGAAGGTCAGGTCCCGGCCCTCGGGGGTTCCACGGTCCCCGATCTGTCAATCCCCCCGGCCTCGCCGGGTGCGCGGGCCGAGGGGGTTTTCCCGGTCGCGGAGTTCGCAATACTGGAGCGTTCCAGGGAGCGCCGCGACCCGCCTGGGTCCATCCACGCCCCCCTGTCCTTCTCACTCCCTGTCCGTCCACCGCTTCCCTGTGTCTCGCCATCCCGTGCCGGAACAAGCGATCCGGCCGGTTGACCGGGCCAGGCTGGAGGTCCGATGAAGTCCGTCCTCGCATTCGCCGCCGTTGCTGCGCTCGGCCTGCCGCTGGCCGCGCAGACGACGTTGCCGCAGAACCAGTTCTATCAGTACGACTACACGATCGAGTACGTCACCCGAGGGGCCAACCAGGGCAATCCGGGCCACGTCAGCCAGGGCCTGACGCCGGGTCAGATCCGTGGGATCCCCGACCTGAGCAAGATCCTGATCCACCTGCAGGACTGGGAGATCTCGACCCTCGATCCGATCGACCTCATGTGGACGAAGCTCGACGCCGAGGGCCTGCCCGACTACGTCAACGGCAACACGGTGATCATCAGCAACGTCTCGCTCCCGACGACCGGCTCGGGCGTCGCGGCCTACCTGGTCACGTACAACCTCAACACGACCGCGTCGCCGCCGATCCTGGTCCCGGCCACCGACGAGATGCTGCACTTCACCTGGTACCTCAAGGACAACCCCGGCGCCAAGTGGACGGCGACGCCGACCGAGGGCCAGTCGGTCGCCATGTCGAACGACGCCGGCACGCCCGGCGGTGCCGGTCTGCAGTGCATCCTCTACTCCGGCCGGAACTACCACCAGGAGATCCCGCGGCAGGAGTTCGACTCGACCCAGACCAAGTACCAGATCGACGAGGAGATGGGCTGGACCTCGCAGCCGCAGGGCGTGCCCCTGACCAACCAGCGCGCCTACCGCGTGGAGTTCGCCAGCACGATCCCCGTCCTCAGCGCCCAGTCGGACAACATCGTGTTCAACAACACGCCGACCGGCGGCACGAGCTCCTGCCCCAACCCCAACCGCGGCTACGCCGCCCTCGACCCGGACTTCAACAACAACGACTCCAACCAGACCCCTGGCCGCTTCGACAACCCCTCGTGGCACCTCGAGGCGGGGACCGGCTTCGCCAGCGCGCCGGCCGTGATCCTCTGGTCGCAGTCGATGTTCACCGGCCCCATCACCGTCTTCGGGCCGACCCCGCTGTGGGTCGACATCACCGATCCGCTGTTCGCGTTCAGCCCCGGCCTGAACGGCGCGCCACTGGTCCTCAACGGCCTGGGCGTCGGCGACCAGTCGATCCCGCTCAGCCCGAACAACGTCTCCGGCACGGCACTCTCGGCCATCGCCGCCACGTTCCCGTCGTGGCACGCCCAGGCCCTCGTCATCGCGCCGAGCACCAGCGTCCAGACCCAGTTCACCAACGTCACGTCGATGCGACCGCTGCTGGTCCCCGGCAAGTTCACGGCCGACAAGATCGACGCCACGCAGACGACCCTCATGGTCCCGCGCCTCTACGGCACGACCAAGGCCCAGACCATGTTCGTGCGCAACGACGGCCGCGGCGTGCTGACGATCAAGCAGTACTTCAGCAACAACGGCACGGGCACCGAGATCACCGGCACGGCGGTCAACCTCTCCGAGCGCTGCGCCTACAGGATCCGGCTGCACCCGGCCAGCAACTCGATGGTCGTGTCGAGCAACCGCACCTTCGCGACGTCCTCGACCAACGTGCACAACTTCGTGTATCAGCTCGACTACTGATCGAGCCAGACAGGGACCGGGCCCCGCGGGGCCTGGATCGACGGCCCCGGCGGACTCCGCCGGGGCCGTTGCATGTACGGCCGGGCGCTCGGGACGGCGCGTCGCGCCGCGCGCGCGAAGGTTTTCCGCGGGCCCTCACGCGGCGTGCGGCCCTTGGCATCAACGCTTGCGCGCGCCCCGCGCCGCCCGCGCCGTGCGGTGCTCGTTCGTCCTTGCGGCGGGGGGGTGGCCACGTAGGATGACCGCCTCCTCCGACGACGCCGATGAACCCCTCACTGGCTTCCAGCACCGTACCCGCGGACGAGGTCGTGCGCGCCGCGGCCGTCCTGCTGCAGGACCCCAACCCGAGGGTGCACAAGGTCTGCGAGGAGCGGCTGCTGAGCTGGGACGCCGCGTCGCTGCCGGCGCTCGTCGCGATCGCCGAGTGCGAGGACCCGGTCGCGCGCCGCCGCGTGCAGCGTCTGCTGCAGCGCATCCACCGCCGCGTGTGGAAGCGCGAGTTCCAGGCCTTCGTCGAGCGGCGCGACTTCGACCTCGAGGAGGGCCTGCTGCTGCTGGCCCGCCTGCCGCGGCCCCTGCTCGACGTCGACCGCGTCGTCGAGCGCTTCGCGTCCTGGGCCGGCTCGCTCGCCCCGCGGCTCGAGCACGCCGGGACGCGCAAGGCCGCGACGGTCCTCAGCGAGCTGTTCTTCTGGGAGCTGGGCTTCAAGGGCGACAGCCGCAACTACTACGACCCGGCCAACTGCTTCCTCGACCAGGTCGTCGAGCGGCGGCGCGGGATCCCGATCACGCTGAGCGCGGTCTACCTCCTCGTCGGGCGCCGCGTCGGCCTGCCGCTCGAGGGGGTCGGCCTGCCCGGGCACTTCATCCTGCGCCTGCGCGGGGCCCGCTCGATCCTCCTCGACCCCTTCCACGGCGGCCGCACGCTGACGCGCAAGGACTGCGTCGAGCGCCTGCAGGCCATGGGCTACGGGTTCAAGGAGAGCTACCTCGACCCGGTCAGCGACTTCCAGATGCTGAGCCGGGTCCTCGGCAACCTCCTGCACACCTACCGCTTCAGCGAGGACCAGGAGCTCGTCGAGGCCCTCCGCTCCGCCCACCAGGTCCTGCTCTCGACCTGGCAGGACCGGGCCTGAGCGGCCGGGCGCGTCCGGCTCACCTGCCGGACTGGCCGCCCGTCTCCGCGCCCTTGCCGGCCGGCGCGCCGGGGGCTCCCTCCGGCGCCGGCGCCTTCGGCGCGCCCGCGCCGGCCGCCTCGGAGAGCTCCGTGATGCCCCGCAGCAGGAGGGCCACCGTGCCGTCGCCCGGGAGCTGGTCGGCCAGCACCGCGAGCTCGCGGCGGGCCTCGTCCATGCGCAGCGTCATGCGGTAGTTGTAGGCCAGCACGAGCCGCGCGTTGGTGTCGTAGGGGTTGTCGGCGACCTGCCGCTCGAGCTTCTTGAGGGCCTCGTCGAAGTCCTCGGGCCAGTCGTAGAACTCGCGCTTGTCGATGCGGACCTGGCGCAGCGAGGGGTCGAGGCCGAAGCCCTTGCGGACCTGGTAGGCGGCCTCGTCGATGCGGCCGACCTGGAACAAGGCGTCGGCGAGCACGAGGCGCAGGGAGCCGTCCGTCTCGACGAGGCGCACCGCGCGCTCGTAGCTGTCGACGGCGCGGGTGTAGCGCCGGGTGCGCAGGTAGAGATCGCCGAGGCTCGAGTAGTGCCGGGCCAGGGCCTCGGGGCTCGAGGCCGCGTAGCTGTCGGCCTTGGTCGGCCCCTCGTCGACCGGCTCGGCGTAGGCGCCGCCGTCCTCGACGGCCTGGACGACGTCGGAGCCGCCGGTCACGTAGACCGTGACGCTGCTGCCGACGTAGGGCCAGTAGTAGCCGTAGCCACCCCAGTAGCCGTAGCTGTAGCACGAGCGGGGCCACCAGTCGCACCAGTACCAGCTGCTGCACGAGTCCCACCACCAGGAGCTCCAGGACCACCAGGGCCGGTAGCAGTAGCTGTAGTACGGGTACCTGCACCAGTACCAGGACGAGCAGGGGGAGCCGCAGTAGCGGTCGTAGCCCCAGCCGCCGGAGCGGTAGCCCCCGCCGTCGTACCAGTAGCCGGAGCCGGTCGACGTGCCGGTCCCCGGGCGCAGGGACACCGAGGGCGCCAGCGTCGGCGCGAGGTCGAGGCCGGGCATGCCGCGGCCGGTCCCGTCGAGCACGCGCTCGTCGTTGCCGGTGCCGAGGCGCTTGCCGGAGCTGTTGAAGCCGTCACCCGCGGGCCGGAGCCCGCCGCGCGGCCGGTCCTCGGCGTAGCGGCCGAGGGTGGCCTCGCTGGTCGGCAGGTTCGAGCGTCCGAAGGCGGCGTCGCCGCGCCCTGTGCCCCGGCCGATCGACGAGTCGAAGCCCCCGCTCCCGGTCCTCCCCGCCGAGCGACCGAGGCCGGTGTCGTACCGGCTCTTGGCGGCGTTGCCCGAGAAGGCCCGGTCGACCGGCGAGGTCGTGCGCCCGATGCCCGGGCTGCTGTAGCGGCCGGTGATCCTGCCGGGCTCGAGGCTCGGGCGGCGCCACTCGCGGCTGACCGACGACGAGCCGCGGAAGGGGATCACCGAGCTGCCCGGGCTGCGCAGGCTCGGCGACCTGGACGAGGTCGGCGCGCTCCTGCTGCTGCCCCCGAGGCGCCAGGTCGAGATCCCGGGCGTCCGGCCCCCGACCGTCGTGCTGGAGGAGTTCGGGGCCCCGTTCGACGGCTGACGGAAGCTCATGCCCGCGCTGCGCGGCGTCGACGTCCGGCTGCTGAAGCCGGTCGAGCTGCCGCTCGAGGACGGTGCCCTCAGCGTGACGCCGCGCCCGACGCTCGGGGCCGAGCGGCTGACCGATCGAGGCGCGCTGCGGGTCACGCCGCTGCCGACGCTCGGCGCCGAGCGGGACACCGAGCGCGGGGCGCTGCGGACCTGGGGGGCGGAGCGGACCTGGGGGGCCGAGCGGGGTGCGGAGCGGACCTGGGGCGCGGAGCGGACCTGAGGGGCGCTGCGGACCTGGGGTGCGGCTCGGGGAGCGCTCCTGACCTGGGGCGCGCTGCGGACCTGAGGGGCGCTGCGGACCGAAGGGGCCACGCGCTGGGCAGGGAGCCCGGCGGCCAGGAGGGGGATCAGGGACAGCAGGACGAGAGGCTTCATCGGGGACGAGGCTGCAAGTGGAGGGCCGGATCTCGAGGGCGGGCCCGCCCGGGAGGCGAAGGCACGAGGACCATTGTGGGCCGGGACTTGCGATCCGTAGAGCCCCCCGGGCGTCCCGCCGGGGGCCGCGCCTCGTCGGCCGGGACGGGTCCCCTGTCCCCTGACCGGGACAGCCCGGTCGTGCCGGCCCCGCCAACGCGACCGGCAGGTGTCCCGGGGCCTCAGCGGACCCGGATCTCCCCCCGCAGCACGAGCCGCGTCTCGGGGGCGGGGGCCTCGCTGATCGAGCCGAGCTCCAGGTAGGGGCTGATCCACAGGGCCCCCCGGGCCTCGAGGCCCATGCGCCGGAGGTAGGGATCGAGGACGGCGTGGAGCCGCTTGGCGGCCTCGTCCCAGCGGGCCTCGACGAAGGCGTAGGCGGAGACCCGGCCGTCCCGGCGCGCGAGGCCATAGCCGTCGGGGGCCTCCGGCACCTTGCCGTCGGCGCGCCGCACGCCCAGGCGGAGGCCCGACCCCTCGACGAAGACCGGCAGGCCGGTCGGCTCGAGCCCCGCGGCGTGGAAGCGCCCCGGGACCTCCTGGGTCAGGATGCGCACGGCCTCGTCGAGGTCGGCCGGCTCGCCGAGGTCGACCTCGTAGAAGGCCGGATACTCGGCCAGCGACGGCTTGCCGTCGCGTCGCTCGGCGGCGACCTCGACCGCCTTGCCGTTGGCGCCCGCCCGCTCGGGCTCGAGCAGGCCGGCGCGGAACCTCGCGTCGAGCAGGCCGCGCTCGATGCTCAGCCTGCCGAGACCGGCTCCACCCTCGGCGACGAGCCGCGCGGGCAGCTCGCCGAAGGCGGTCTCGACCCTGCCCTCGACCCGATATCGCCGCTCGCCGAGCACCAGCGCCTCGAGCCTGCCGTCGGCGGTCAGGTCGCGTCGCAGCGGCCGCCCGCTCCAGGCCGTCTTCCGGCCACCGGTCGCCGCGTCGTTCGTGGCCCTCAGGTCCCAGGCCAGGATCGCCGCGCAGAGGTCGGCGACCTCGCACAGGCGCTCGGCGGCCTTGCCGTCGAGCGGGACCCAGGGACCGTCGGCAGGACCGACGTGCACGCCGTCGGGTCCGAGGAAGGCCGTTCGCGCGAACTCGTCGGCCTCGCGCAGCACGAGCCGCGCCCGCCCGGTCCGCGCCAGGCTGGCCGTGACCTGGGTCTTGCCGGTCTCCTCGTCGCCCAGCACGAGGTCGAGCACGGCCCGGTCCAGCCGATCCGGCCGATCGCCCGCGAGGACGTCGAGGTGGAGCCGTTCGCGCTCGGCCTGGGTCGGCGCGCGGGCGGACGGGCCCTGCCCGCCCTTGCCCGGCTCCTCGTCCCGCCCGCAGCCCCCGATCGCGATCGCGGCCACGAGGCCGGCGATGCCCAGGGGTCGGCTGCGCTTCACTTGCCCGGTTCCTCGTCCTTGTCCTGGTCGCGGAGGGGCGAGAAGCCGGTCTCCGGGCTGCCGGAGAGGCGGAACTCCCGCGCCCAGGCCTGCCAGTCATACTGGTGGTCGACGTCGTGACCGGCAAGGGCCTGCAGGGCCTTGCGGGCGAACAACCGGACGTTGGGGTTGCGCTCCTGCGGGCCGAGGAGGTGGAGCACGTAGCGGGCGCCGGCACGGTCGCCGAGGCGACCGACGGCGACGAGCGCCGCCTGGCGGACCAGCGGCTGCGGGTGCTCGAGGTAGGGCAGCACGACCTCGAGCCAGCGGGGCTCGCGCAGGAGGCCGATGCCGCGCAGCGCGTTGAGCACGAGGCGCGCGTCCTTGACGTAGATGTCGCCCTCGAGCACGCGGCTCCAGGTCGCCCCGACCTGCGCCGCCGGCGCGCCGGCCTCCTGCAGCTCGAGCAGCGCCCACGCCGCGCTCTGGCGCACCTGCAGCGGCGTCGTCGAGTCGACCGCCAGCGCGATCAGGCGATCGAGCGGCGTGCTCGCCGAGCCGAGGAGGCCGAGCCCGAGGCAGAGGTTGCTCTGCACGGCCGGCACCTTCTCGGTCTCGAGCGCCATGACCAGGGCCGAGACCGTCTGCGGCGTCGACGTCGTGCCCTTGTCGAAGCCGAGCGACGCCCCCGCGATGCCGCGGAGCCGCGCCTCCTCGTCCTGCAGCAACGGGACGAGGTTCCGGCGCTGCTTGGCGACGACGGCCTCGATCCACTTGCGCATGGCCTCGGCGCGGCGCCAGGCCTGCTCGTTCTCGGCGTTGGCCAGGTCGGTGACGTACTCGGCGACGCCCTGGTCGAGGTTCAGCAGCAGCGTCTGGAAGTCCTCGTCGCGCTTGGCCGCATCGCGCCGGGCCTGCTGGTCCTCGAGGAAGCGCTGCTCGATCCCCGGGTCCGGGTGGCCGGCCTCGGGAGCCGAGCCGCAGGCCACGACCGCGAGGAGGAGGGAAATCGACGCTCTGGAGGCCATGGCGGGTTCCTACAGGCTAGGCTTGGCGGACACAAGGCGCCCCGATGGACGTGCCCCGGCCGCCGACCTTGCGGGCCGGGACCACCCTTTCCGCCCACCCCGAGCCGCGACCCCCTGGATGAGCCTGGCCTTCCTCGAAGCGCTGGACGGCGCCGAGCACGAGCAGATCGAGATCCTCCAGGACCCCGCCATCGGCTTCTACGCCATCGTCGCCCTCCACGACACCTCGGCGGGCCCGGCCTTCGGCGGCGTGCGCCGGCACCGCTACCGCAACGGCGCCGAGGCCCTGCGCGACGCGCTGCTCCTGTCCCGCGCGATGACGTACAAGTGCGTCATGGCCGGCGTGCCCGGCGGCGGCGGCAAGACCGTCCTGCTCGACCACCCCGAGCTAGACGCCGAGAAGGGGTATCAGCGGCTCGGCCGCTTCGTCGAGAACCTCGGCGGCCGCTACTACACGGGGCCCGACATCGGCACGGGCCCGCGCGAGCTGGCGTGGATCGGGGCGACGACGCGCTTCGTGACGCGGCCCGACGCGACCGGGCCGGGCGACCTCGGCCGCGCCACGGCCCGGGGCCTGTTCTCGGGGATCCGCGCCGTGTGCCGCCATCTCGGGCCGCGCGACGCGCGGTTCCCGACCGAGCCCGACGCCCAGGGCCTCGAGGGCCTGCGCGTGCTGATCCAGGGCCTGGGCGAGGTCGGCATGAACCTCGCCGGCATGCTGCACGAGGCCGGCGCGCGCGTGCTCGCGGCCGAGGTCGACGCCGACCGGCTCGGGCAGGCCGTCGACCTGTGGGGCGTCGAGCCGGTGCCGCACGAGGCGGCGCTCGAGACGGACTGCGAGCTGTGGGCCCCCTGCGCCCTCGGCGGCCTGCTGCACGACCTCACGGTCGGCCGGCTGCGCTGCGCGGCCATCGCCGGCAGCGCCAACAACCTGCTCGCCCGCCCCGAGGTCGCGCGCATGGTCCACGACCGCGGGGTCCTGCTCGCGCCCGACTACGTCGTCAACAGCGGCGCGCTGATCCTCGGCGCCAACTTCCACCTGACCGGCGACCGCGACCAGGACGCCGCCATCGACCGCATCGGCGACGAGCTGCTGACGCTGTTCGAGCGCGCCGAGCGGGAGGGCCTGCCGCCCTCCGAGCTCGCCGACCGCATCGCCTCGGAGCGGCTGCACGCGCGGCGCGGCGCGCCGTGGTTCCCCGCCGCCGACCTCGACGTGGAGGCGGGCCGATGAGCGCCGACCGGGTCGTCGAGCACCACCTGCGCGTCCGCTACGCCGAGACCGACCAGATGGGCGTCGCGCACCACGGCTCGTACATCCCCTGGATCGAGGAGGCGCGGACCGAGTGGCTGCGCGCGGCCGGACGGAGCTACGCCAGCATGGAGCGCGAGGGCCTCGTCCTGACCGTCGTGTCGGTGTCGGTCCGCTACCGCCGGCCGGCGCGCTACGACGACAGGATCAGGATCACGACGAGGGTCCTCGAGGTCGGCGGCGCGTCGCTGACCTTCGGCTACGAGCTCGACCTCGTTGAGCGGGAGGGCGAGGAGGCCGGCTACCGCATCGCCGAGGCCGAGACCCGGCTCGGCCTTGTCGACGCGGCCGGGCGCCCGCGCAAGCTCCCGCCCGACCTCCTGGGCGCCGCCGGCCCCGCCGCGGGCTGACCCCGGCCGGGAGGGTGCCCCGGCTCCAGGGGGCCGCGGGGGCCGTGTTCCTGGGCCGGGCCTCGCCGCTCTGCTATCGTCGTCCGGCTGATCCGGCCCCACGCCGCCCCGAGCCCGTTCCGTGACCCCGAAGCGACCCTACCGCGCCCTGTTCGCCGGCATCCTGGTCCCGGGCGCCGGCCACGCCTACGCCGGTGACCGGCGCGGCGCCCTGCGCGGCTTCGCCGTCGTCACGGCCCTGTTCGTCGTCGGCGCCCTCCTGGCCTCGCCGCGGATCTTCGCGTTCTCGGCCCACCCCTTCGCCGGCTCCTCGTCGCTGCTGGGCTCGGTCCTGTCGTTCGTGCCGCTGCACCTCTGGCCCGAGGTCGGCAACCTCGTCGAGACCGCCGTGCTCTGGGCCACGCAGCCGCCGCTGACCCCCGAGCACAGCCGCCTGCTCCGGCTCCCGCTCGAGTACGAGCAGCTCGGCCTGATGCTGACCGGCATGGCCGGCGCCCTCAATTTCTTCGTCGCGGCCGACGCCTGCTGGCTCGTGGCCCGCGACAACCTCGCCGCCGAGCGCGGCCGGACGTTGGCCGGCCGGCCCGCCCTCGACGCCCTCGCCGCGTGGCTCGTGCCCGGCCTCGGCCACTGGCGGCTGGGCCTGCGCCCGACCGCCGCGGTGGTCGGCGGCGCGCTCGCCGCCTGCTGGCTGCTCGGCCTCTGGTTCAGCGGCTTCGCCGGCTGCGACCGCGCCCAGCTCTACTGGTGGTGGGCCGCGCAGAGCGGCCTCGGCGGCCTCTGCGCCGTGACGACGCCCCTGCTCGGGCCGGTGGCCGTCGCCGCCGACGTCCCGACGATGGACCTCGGCGTCACGCTGCTGTCGGTCGCGGGCCTCCTGAACCTCGCCGTCGTGACCGACGTGTACAGCCGCTCCGAACGGCGCGCCCTGGAGGCGGCCGGTATCGTGGGGGCCTCGACCATCGAGGAGGCGGGAGCGTGATCCCGAGGGCGCTGCTGCTCGTCGTGACCGGCTACCTGGGCTGCGTGGCCTTCTACTCGAGGGTCGAGCCGTCCCCGCGGGCCCTGCTGCCCCTCGCGGCCCGCAAGACCCTGTACCTGACCCTGTGGATCGCGGCCGCCTTCGCGCTGATGTCCGTGGTCGAATACATGGCGATCGATCCGCCTGCCGAAGGATGAAGCGGGGCGCGGACGCACCGGCCGCCTGGCCCGCCGCCCCCCGATGGAGAGCTTGACCGACATGGGACCTCGCGTGCGCATCATCGGGCTGGGCATCCACGTGCCCGAGCCCGTGCTGACCAACGAGGAGCTCGAGCGCGGCATGCCCTGGCTGCACACGAGCGCCGCGTGGATTCGCGAGCACACCGGCATCCTCGAGCGCCACGTCGCGCCCCGGGAGCACCACGCCGCCGACCTCGGCTACCTCGCGGCCGAGGAGGCCCTCCGCCTCGCGGCCGTCGCCCCCGAGGAGGTCGACCTGCTGCTGCTCGCGACCAACACGTCGCAGTTCGTCTACCCCGCGGGCGCCGCGCGCATCCAGGCCAGGTTCGGGACCGACGACCGGGGCGACCTGAGGATGCGCAAGGCCGGCGCCCTCGACCTGCAGCAGGGCTGCTCGAGCTTCGTCGGCGCCATCGGCCTGGCCCGCGGGCTGATCGCGGCCGGCCAGTTCCGGACGGTGCTCTGCGTCGGGGCCGACGTCGCGACCCGCATGGTCGACTGGAGCGACCGCGACGCGATCCTGCTCGGGGACGCCGCGGCCGCCTGCGTGCTGACCGGCGACGAGGGGCGCGGCGGCTTCGAGTACCCGGCCTTCGAGGTCCTCGGGCAGTTCATGCGCACCGACCCGGTCATGGCCGACGCGATCCGCCAGCCGGGCGTGCTCAACGTCGCCAACGACCCGTTCTCGTTCATCGGGCGCGACTTCACCGGCGAGGGCGCCGAGCTGCGCCGTCAGCTCTACGGCAGCGGGTTCCAGCCCGACCTCGCCAACGGCCGCGCGCCGTTCTTCCAGATGGACGGGCGCAAGGTCTACCGCTTCGTCAAGCGCATCGTGCCGCGCCAGGGCTACCTCGAGGTCCTGCGCTCCTCGGGCCTGCTCGGGGACGCGCCGGCCGCGCTCGGCCTCGACGCGGTCGAGAGCCTCGAGGACGTCGGCGACCGCGAGCGGCGCCAGGAGATCGCCGCCTGGCTCGCGACCAAGGTCGACCTCTTCGTCCCGCACAGCGCCAACCTCTCGCTCAACCAGGAGCTGGCCGAGGAGATGGGGATCCCGTACGAGCGCATGTACGTGACGCTGCACAAGTACGCCAACACGTCGGCCGCGTCGGTCGGCCTGTCGCTGTACGAGGCCCTGCGCCAGCCGAGCCGCTACGACACGCTGACCAAGCGCGACGGCAAGGGCGAGGTCAAGGTCGAGAGCCGGGCGATCGTCACGCCGGCCCTCGAGCGCGGCCAGGTCGCCCTGCTCCTGAGCTTCGGCGCCGGCAACTCCTGGAACTACGTCGTGACCCGCAGGCTCTGACGGATCCACTTGACGAGCTGGTGCGACGGCATCGCCCCGCTCGTGCGCGCGACCTCGCGGCCGCCCTCGAAGATCGCGATCGTCGGGATGCCCGAGATCGTCAGCGCCTCGGCGATGCCCTGGTGCTGCTCGACGTCGAGCTTGGCCAGGACGGCCTCGCCCTGGAGCTCCGCGGCGGCCTTGGCGAACTCGGGGGCCATCGCGAGGCAGGGCCGGCACCACGGCGCCCAGAAGTCGACGACGACCGGCAGCCCGGAGCCCGACACGTACGGCAGGAAGCGCGGCCCGTCGAGCTCGATCGGGTCGGGCCCGAGCAGGGGCTCGTTGCAGGTGCCGCAGAGCGGGCCGTCGCCGAGGCGCTCGCGCGGCAGGCGGCTGCGGTTGCCGCAGCTCGGACAGACCAGGATCAGGGGCTCGCTCATGCTCGGCTCCTCCATCGGGTGACGGGACCGCAGAGGCACGGGCCACGACGAGGGTTCCCGCGAGTCACTCCCGCCGCTCGCGGCCGGCCCCGGCCCTCGGCGTCCACAGGCCGCCGGCGCGCCGCTCGATCCGGCCCCGGCCCTCGAGCCCGTCGAGCAGGACCAGGGTCGCGTCGAGGCCGAGCCCGACCCGCGTCGCCAGGGCGTCGGCGCGCTGGGGGCGCTCGTCGAGCGCCGCGAGGATCCGGGCCTCGTCCGACCCCCTGCCCAGGGTCGCCGCCGGGGTCCGCGCCCCGGCCAGGCCGAGCTCGGCCAGCAGGCCGTCGGGCCCCTCGGCGAGCAGGGCCCCGTCGCGGATCAGGGCGTGGCAGCCTGCGCTCGTAGGCGAGGACCAGGGGCCGGGTACGGCCCAGACGCTGCGCCCGAGCCCGGTCGCGAGCTCGGCCGTGATCGTCGTGCCCGAGCGGAGCCCGGCCTCGACGACGAGGGTGCCGAGGGTGCAGGCCGCGAGCAGGCGGTTGCGCCGGGGGAAGGCGTACTGGACCGGCCGGAACGCCGGCGGCAGCTCGCTGAGCAGCAGGCCGCCCCCGGCGACGACCCGGCGCGCGAGGCCCACGTGCTCCTCCGGGTAGACGTGGTCGAGCCCGCTGCCGAGGACCGCCACGGCCGTGCCCCCGCAGTCCAGCGCGGCCTCGTGGGCCCGACCGTCGATGCCGCGCGCCAGCCCGCTCCACACCGCCAGCCCGGCCGCGCAGGCGGCCTCGACGAAGCGGTCGCAGGCGTGCAGGCCGTAGGCGCTCGGGTGCCGCGTCCCGACGACGGTCAGCCCGTCGCGGTCGAGGACCGCCTCGTCCCCCTGGCACCACAGGACCCACGGCGGGTCGGGGGGGGCGTCGAGGCCCCGCGGCCAGGCCGGGTGCTCCCGCCACAACAGGCCGAGGCCGCGCCGCTCGGCGTCCGTGCACAGGGCCTCGGCCTCGCGCCCGAGGCCCGGGTCGGCGAGGCGCCGCCGTGCGCGGGCGCTGGGGCCCTCGCCGGCCGGGTCGCCGGGGTCGAGCCCGTAGCTCGTCGCGATCGCCTGGCACAGGGCCTGGTGGCGCTCCCGCTCGGGGTCCATGCCCCCGGGATCGCCGGCGCGGCGCGCGGTTTCGCGGGGCGCCCCGTACGGCGACGGAGCCCGGGGTGTCCCCACCCCGGGCTCCGCCCGCGCGCGTCCCGATCAGGGCGCGCTCAGTCGCCGCTCTCGGACGAGGCCTCGGCCGGCTCCTCCTCCTCGGCCTCCTCCTCGGCGGGCGGCGCCTTGGTCGCGAACTCGTACTCCGGCGGGCGCTCGCGCGACTCGAAGGTCAGCCGCTTCTCCTCGGCGTCGAAGCCGATGTAGAGGTGGGCGCCCTCGCCGAAGTTCTTGCGCAGGACCTCCTCCGCCAGCGGGTCCTCGAGCTCGTGCTCGATGGCCCGGCGCAGCGGCCTCGCGCCGTAGTCGGGGTGGTAGCCCTTGTCGAGCAGGAAGGCGGTCGCCTCCTTGCTGAGCTCGAAGGTCAGGTCGCGCTCGCGCAGGCGCTTGCGGACCTTGGCCAGCTCGATCCCGATGATGTCGTCGAGGTCCTCGCGGCGGAGCTGGTTGAACACGACGATCTCGTCGACGCGGTTGAGGAACTCCGGCCGGAAGTGGCGCTCGACCTCGGCCATGACCACCTCCTTCATCTTGGAGTAGTCGGGCGCGGCGTCCTTCTTCTGGAAGCCCAGGCCGGCGCTGTTCTTGATCAGGTTGGCCCCGATGTTGGAGGTCATGATCAGGATCGTGTTGCGGAAGTCGATGTTCCGCCCGAACGAGTCGGTCAGCCGCCCCTCCTCCATGACCTGCAGGAGCATGTTGAAGATGTCGGGGTGGGCCTTCTCGATCTCGTCGAGGAGCACGACCGAGTATGGCCGCCGCCTGACCTTCTCGGTCAGGTGACCGCCCTCCTCGTAGCCGACGTAGCCCGGGGGCGCGCCGACGAGGCGGGACGCGTTGTGCTTCTCCATGTACTCGGACATGTCGATCTGGATGATCGCGTCCTCGTCGCCGAACATGAACTCGGCCAGGGCCTTGCTGAGGTGCGTCTTCCCGACGCCCGACGGGCCGAGGAAGATGAAGCTGCCCATCGGGCGCTTCGGGTCCTTGAGGCCCGACCGCGAGCGGCGCACCGCCTTGGCGATGGCCGTGACCGCGGGCTTCTGGTTGATGACGACCTTGTTGAGGTGCTCCTCCATGCCGAGCAGCCGCGTCGTCTCGGCCTCGTCGAGCCGGTTGAGCGGGATGCCGGTCATCTTGGACACGGTCTCGGAGATGACGTCCTTGTCGACGACGCCGCCGGTCTCCCGGTTGGCCTCGCGCTCGCGCCACTCCTTCTGGGACTGCTCCTTCTTCTTGCGCAGCTGGTAGGCCTTGTCGCGCAGGTCGGCCGCCTTCTCGAAGTCCTGGTTGGCGACCGCCTCCTCCTTCTCCTTGTCGAGGTTGCCGATCCGCTCCTCGAGCTCCTTGAGGTCGGGCGGCTGGATCATCGACTTGATGCGCATGCGCGCGCCGGCCTCGTCGATGACGTCGATCGCCTTGTCCGGCAGGAAGCGGCCCTGGATGTAGCGCATCGACAGCTCGACGGCGGCCTCGAGGGCGTCGTCCGTGTAGCGGATGCGGTGGTGGGCCTCGTACTTGTCGCGCAGGCCGCGCAGGATCTGGATGGCCTGGTCGCGGTTGGGCGGCTCGACGAGGACGGTCTGGAAGCGCCGCTCGAGCGCCCCGTCCTTCTCGATGTACTTGCGGTACTCGTCGAGCGTCGTCGCGCCGATGCACTGGATCTCGCCGCGGCTGAGCGCCGGCTTGAGGACGTTGCTGGCGTCGATCGCGCCCTCGGCCCCGCCGGCCCCGACGAGCGTGTGCAGCTCGTCGATGAACAGGATCACGTCCTTGGCCCGGCGGACCTCGGTCATGACGGCCTTGATGCGCTCCTCGAACTGGCCGCGTGCTCTTGGTGCCGGCGACCATCATCGCGAGGTCGAGGACGACGAGGCGCTTGCCGCGCAGGATCTCGGGGACGTTGCCCTTGATGATGTCCTGGGCCAGGCCCTCGACGATCGCCGTCTTGCCGACGCCGGCCTCGCCGAGGAGGACCGGGTTGTTCTTGGTCCGGCGGCAGAGGATCTGGATCACGCGCTCGATCTCGAGCTTGCGCCCGATGACCGGGTCGAGCTTGCCCTCCTTGGCGAGCTCGGTCAGGTCACGCCCGAAGGTGTCGAGCGCCGGGGTCTTGGACTTGCTCGTCGAGGCGCCGGTGCCGAGGTCGCCGGTCTCGATCTCCTCCTCGCCGCCGGTGTCGGCGCCGAGGAACTCGAGGACCTGCTGGCGGACCTCCTCCAGCTTGACGCGGAGGTTGAGCAGGACCTGGGCGGCGATGCCCTCGTTCTCCTTGATCAGGCCGAGCAGGAGGTGCTCCGTCCCGATGTAGTTGTGCCCGAGCTGGCTGGCCTCCTCCATCGCCAGCTCGAGGACCTTCTTGGCGCGCGGCGTGAACGGCAGGTTGCTCATCGTCGCCATCGAAGGCCCGCTCTTGACGATCTTCTCGACCTCCTGGCGGATCTTCTCCAGGTCCACGTTCATCTTCTGGAGCACGTTGGCGGCGACGCCGTTCCCCTCCTGGACCAGGCCCAGGAGGATGTGCTCCGTCCCGATGTACTCGTGGTTGAACTTCTGGGCCTCCTGCCGGGCAAGGCTCATGACCTTCTTGGCCCGGTCGGTGAAGCGGTCGAACATGTGCCCTCCAAGGTGTCGTCTCGACGCTCGGAGCCGGCAGGGCCCCGGGTCGGGCTCCCCATGCTCCCACGCCATGGCGGCTCGTCCACGGTTTTCCAGGCCTCGGGACAGGCCCCCTGCCGGGGACGAGCGCGCCCCTATAGATCGGCCCCTCGCGGTCCGCAATTGACCTTGATCCGGCGAGGCCGTCGCGAACGCCCGCTCCCGGCGCCGGCCCCGGGGCCCCCGGTCAGTCGGCGTCGCCGCCGGCCTCGCCGCGGAGGATCCGGCGGACCCACTCCGAGCGCAGGCGGTCGCGCTCGCCGGGCAGGAGCTCGCGCCCGACCTTGCGCTGCAGGTGGCCCGGCTGGGTCAGCAGGAAGATGCGGTTGAGGTCCTCGAGCGAGGGCTCGGGCACGAAGTCGAGGAGGCGGCCGAGGCGCAGCTTGGAGATCAGGTTGATCGTCTCCTCGCTGCTGAGGATGCGGGCGTGGGTCAGGACCCCCAAGGCCCGGTTGGCCTGGTCCTCGACGTAGAGCGGCCGGTCCCGGAACTCCTCGCGCTGCTTGCGCTCCCAGCGCACGAGGGCCGAGACGGCCCGGTCCAGGGCCTGGAGGATCTGCTCCTCGCTCTCGCCGAGCGTGCGCTGGTTGGAGACCTGGAACAGGTCCCCGACGGCGTGGCTGCCCTCGCCGAAGAAGCCGCGCACGGTCATGTTCATCTCCTGGATCGCCATCGTGGCCTTGTCGATCTCCTTGGTCAGCACGAGGGCGGGGAGGTGGACCATGACCGAGATCCTGAGCCCGGTCCCGGTGTTGGTCGGGCAGGACGTCAGGAAGCCGAGGCGGCTCGAGAACGCGTACGGCAGGACCTCGGCGACCTCGTCGTCGAAGCCCTCGGCGGCGGCGCAGGCGCTCTGGGCGTCGAGGCCCGAGCGGAACACCTGCAGCCGCAGGTGGTCCTCCTCGTTGACCATGAGGCACTCGCGGCCGTCCTCGGCGACGAGCACGGCCCGCGGGCGGTCGGAGGCCTCGAGCTCGCGGCTGATCAGGTGGCGCTCGACGAGGACCTGGCGCTCGAGGCCGGGGACCTCGCGCAGGTCGAGCCAGCGCAGGCCGTGGTCGCGCGCGATCGGGGCCAGGGCCTTGTGCACGGTCTGGACCAGGGTGTCGGCCTCGGCGGCGTCCTGCCGCGGCGAGAACGTGAAGCCCTCGACGTTGCGCGCCAGCCGCACCCGCGTGCAGTAGACGACGTCGCTCTCGGGGCCTCGGCCCGAGAGCCACTCGTCGAGCTGGATCGTGTCGTCGGCCATGGCGCCCGGGGCCCTAGCCCTCGTCCCCCCGGGACAGCTCCTGGATCTTGTCGCGCAGGCGCGCGGCCTCCTCGAAGCGCTCCTCCTCGACGGCCCGGCCGAGCTGCTCGTGCAGGCGCCGGAGCTCGAGCGGGGTCGGCGGCGCGGTCTTGGGCCGGCCGGGGACCTTGCCGCGGTGCAGGACGTTCTCCTGCACGCGCATGAAGATCTGCTCGAGGTCGACCTGGAAGGTCTCGTAGCAGCGCGGGCAGCCCAGCCGCTTGGTCTGCTGGAACTGCTCGTAGGTCATGCCGCAGCCGGGGCAGGCGTCGCCGCTGGCCGTGCCCTTGCCGAGCGGGGCCGTGGCGGCCTGGCCGCCGAGGATCTGGCCGAAGAACTTGATGACCTTGAGCGGGTCCTGCCCGCCGTCGGCGCCCTCGCCGCGGGCGCAGTCCTCGCAGGTCCAGCGCCCGACCCACTCGGTCCCGACGAGGTCGAGCACGTGGATCGTCGCGGGGTTCTTCTGGCAGATCTGGCAGCGCATCGGGTCGCGGTCCCCCCCGGGGGGACGGGCGGATTCTACTGGGCTCCGGCGGAGGCTCCCATGCCGCCCCCGTGCAGACCCTGTTCGTGGGGCCCGCGCGGCCGGTTTCCAAGCCCCCGCGTGCGGGACGCCCACCACTCCAGGGCCTCGCCGGCCCGCTCCTCGAAGTTGTGGTACTGGTCGTGCGACGCGAAGGCCGGCGAGAACAGCAGCAGGTCGCCCGCGCGCGCGCCCGACATCGCGGCGTCGAGGGCGTCGAGGAGCCGCTGCGACCGCGTGATCGCGGTCGGACCGCGGGCCCGGAGCAGGGCCTGGAGCAGCGGCGTGGCGACCTCGCCGAACAGGTGGATCGTGTCGGCGCCGCCGGCCAGGGCCTCGGCGGCCCGGTCGGTGGGCTCGCCCTTCTCGCGGCCCCCGGCGACGAGGTGGATGCGCCCCCCGCGGTCGAGGCCCGGGCGCAGGGCCTCGAGGGCCGAGCGGGTCGTCTCGGACAGGGTCGAGACGCCGTTGTCGACGAAGCGGATCCCGCGCCAGCGCCCGATCTCGCGGAGGCGGTGCGGCAGGCCGCGGAAGCCGCGGAAGGCCGCGCACAGCACCGCGAGCTCGTCCTCTTCGGGCTCGAGGCTCTGCAGCGCCAGGGCCAGGTCCTCGCGCAGGCCCTGCCCGGGCAGCGGCGGCTCCCCGGCCGGGAGCAGGGCGCGCTCGCCGAGGAGGATCGTGCCGGTCGCGTCCAGGCGGAGCCCGCCGGCGCCGACGAGCCGGGCCCCGAGCCCCGGGCGCTCCTCCAGGGCCTGGCGGAGGACCGCGCAGCGCGCGCTGCCGTGCACCGTGCCGCCCGGGACGAGGGCGGCGAGCAGGCGCAGCTTGTCGCGCCGGTAGGCCGCGAGCGAGCCGTGCCAGCTCTCGTGGTCGGCCGTCACGGGCGTCATCGTCAGCCGGTCCACCTGCGCGCGGAGCCGGGCCGCCTGGAACGACGAGACCTCGACGACGGCCCACTGGTCGGCGCGCCACGCCGCCTCGTCGTCGAGCAGGCTGCGGCCGATGTTGCCGCCGAGCAGAACGTCGTGCCCGAGGGCCCGGTAGCCGAGGGCCAGCAGGGTCGCGGTCGTGCTCTTGCCGTTGGTCCCGCTGACGGCGTGGACCCGGCCGGGGTAGGCGGCCAGGAACAGGTCGAGCTCCTGGGTCAGCGGGACGCCCCCGGCCTGGAGCTCGGCCAGCAGCGGGTGGGACGGCGGGATCGCCGGGTTGACGACGACGAGGTCCGCGCCCGCGAAGCTGCGGGCCTCCTCGGGCGCGACCTCGACGCCGGCGAGGTCGCCGAGCGGCAGCTCGGCCGCGGGGCAGCGGTCGACGACGCGCAGCCGGCAGCCGCGGGCCTGCAGCCAGCGGGCCGCGCCGCGGCCGCCGCCGAAGCGCCCGAAGCCCCAGACGACGACGAGCTCGCCGGCCCCCGGCAGTGCGCCCGTCGCTGGCCGGTCGCGCTCCACGCTCACCGCCAGCGCGAGGCGCGCTCGCACTCGTCGATGGCCTCGGGGACCCGGACCTCGCGCTCGGCCGGCGGCTCGAGCCTGAGCTCGACCCGCTCGTCGAGGTCGCCGAAGACGCGCACGACGGCCTCGCCGACGAGGTCGAGGGGGAACACCCAGCGCGTGACCGGCGGGTCCATCGGGACCTTGCGCTGGACCGGCGATGGGCTGCGGTCGAGGTGCTCGAGGTCGGTCGCGAGCTCGGCCTCGACGAGGACCGTGCCGTAGTAGCGCGGCTCGGTCGTCAGCGGCGAGCGACCGGTGGGCCGGCCGTCGACGTGGATGACGGTGCCCGGTGGGTCGGTGTCGACCTCGAGGGTCGGGTTCCGGCAGGCGGCGACGAGGACGAGCAGCAGGACGGCCAGGATGCCGTTGCGCTTCACCGTGCGACCTCCGGGAGGAGAGAGAATGGCGGAGAGAGGGGGATTCGAACCCCCGGAGGGACCAGAGCCCCTCACCGGCTTAGCAAGCCGGCGCATTCGGCCACTCTGCCATCTCTCCGCGCAAGGGGCGCCCATTCAAGGGGGCGGACCCTGGGAACGCAAGGCGCGTCCCGGGCCCTCGCGCCGGCCACTCAGCGGCCGGAGACGACGACCTCGCAGTCGAGGATCTCGAGCATCCGGAACCTGGCCCGGTCGACGACGTGGACCCGGCGGTCGGCGAGGAGGGTCGGGACCGGGCCCACGCCCAGGTCGTCGCCGGGCCAGCACAGCACGAAGCAGCGCCGCGGCGGCGGCTCGGTCCCGAGCACGGCCAGGGGGGCGCCGGGCTCGAGGTCGCGGACCTCGGCGCGGAGCGAGCGCCGCAGGGCCTCGGTCCGGCGCAGGTGCTCGGCGTAGCCGTCGCGCAGCCAGCCGGCCAGCCAGCCGCCGGGCCCGCTGCTTCCGAGCAGGCCCTCGACCCCGGCCACGGCCCGCTCGAGCTTGTCGTCGGCCGGCACGAAGGTCTTGGCCAGCTGCACGCGCGGCTCGTAGTAGCTGAGCGCGTACGGCGACGGGAAGCTCGAGACCATCGGCACCGGGCTGGCGAGGCCGTCGAGGCGCGGGCGGAGCCAGGCCGCCAGCGCGCGCCAGTCGGGGTTGGGCTTGTAGACCGTCCACCGACCCTCGTGGACGTGGAAGGCCCCCTGGGCCAGGCCGAGCGCGACGAGGAGCGCGGCCGGCAGGGCCGCGCGCAGGGTGATCGCCCTGGGCGCGAAGGCCCCGGCCGCGAGCACGAGGACCAGGAACGGCTGGGCCGGCAGGGCGCTGCGCTCGATGTAGCTGCGGTCGAACCCGGCGAGGGTCAGCGCCAGCAGCAGGGCGGGCAGCGCGAGCAGGCCCAGCAGCAGGGCCGGGCGGCGGCGGTCGGCGCGGCGCTCGACGACGAGCCTCCGGCCGCCGAGGACGAGCAGCGCCGCGACGAGGACGGCGACGAGGACGGCGAGCACCCGGCCGACCGGGGCCTCGACGCCGCGCGGCGTGAACGAGTCGCCGGTCAGGAGCCAGCCGGTCAGCAGCCGCCAGGCCTCGGCGGGCCCGAACGCGCCGAGGTAGGCGCTGCCGGTCTTGACCTCGCCGAGCCGGCTCTTGGCGACGAGGAACAGCACCAGGGCGAGGCCGAGGCCGACGTTGACGGCCGTGACCCGCCGGCGCGCCGCGTGGCCGCAGAGCCAGGGCCACAGCGTGAAGGCCGCGAGGAAGGCGACGACGTACCAGTGCGAGAACAGCGCCGCGCCGAGGGCGAGCCCATACGCCCAGGTGCGGCGGCGGCGCGTGCGCGCGTCGAGGTCGCGCTCGTCGAGGGCCGCGCAGGCCCAGGCCGCGCACAGGACGCACAGCATCGTCGTCATGTACGGGCGGGCCTCCTGCGAGTACCAGACGTGGGTCGGGGACAGGGCCAGGAGCGCCGCGGCCACGAGGCCCTCGCGCCGGCCGAGCAGGCGCTCCCCGAGCCGCGCGGTCACGTAGATGGACAGCAGACCGCTGAGCAGGGGGACGGCGCGCAGCGACAGCTCCGAGTCGCCGAAGACCCTGATCCAGGCGTGCATCAGCACGAAGTAGAACGGCGGGTGGTAGTCGGACAGCATCGTCCGCGCGAGGTCGAGCGGCGTGCCGATCCTGAGGTGCGAGCAGAACGTCTCGTCGAGCCACAGGCTCTCGCCGAGGCCGGGCAGGCGCAGCAGCAGCGCGACCGCCAGGACGGCAGGCAGCGCCCACCGCTCCGCCCCGGCCGCCTCGTGTCCGTCGTGCCCTGCTCCATGCGCGCCGGGGATCCTATCGGGCGCCGGGCGCGGTGCCCGCGGCCGGACCGGGGATCCCGGGCCACGCTCCGGACCGCGCCCATGATCCCCCCGCGTGACGACTCCCACCCATGCGCTGGCGATGCTGCTCCTGTGCTTCGCCATCGACCTGGTCGCCGGCCGCCGCCAGGCGGTCGAGGCCGGCGCGTCGCGCCTGCGCTACTACGGACGGAGCCTGCTGC
The DNA here is from genome assembly GCA_041398545.1 of Planctomycetota bacterium. GTDB lineage: Bacteria > Planctomycetota > UBA1135 > UBA1135 > JAWKUM01. Next base: position 46,523 of record JAWKUM010000015.1, read on the forward strand.
TGGCCTTCCTGCAGAGCCTGCCGCTGACCCTCCACGTCCTGTGCGTGAACCTCGTCCCAGTCCTCAGCAGGGGGTTGTCCGACGAGGAGTTCTACCGCCTGTGGGAGAACCTGCCGATCGATCCCTGGAAGGCGGGCTTCCTGTCCCTGGCGCTGCTCGGCTGGGGGGCGACGAGCCTGCGGCCGGTCGCCGGTTCGTACCGGCATGGGATCGAGCTCGAGCCGATGACCGATCCCGACGTGCTCGCGCGCGTCACGAGGCTGGCGCGACGGGTCGGCGTGCCGACGCCGCGGGTCCTGCTGATGCCGACGGGGGGGAGGCAGGCCACGTTCGCCTTCGTCGGCGGCTTCTACGGCCCGACGATGCTCCTGGCCGACGGCATCTTCGACCGCCTCGACCCGGCCGAGGCCGACGCGATCCTGGCCCACGAGCTCGGCCACGTGCGCCAGCACACGATCGGCAAGCAGTTCACCCTCCTCATCGCGGCGGGTCTGATCGCCTTCGTGCTCGGGGCCTGGCTCGGCTTCGTGGCGACGGTCGTGCTCGCCGGCGCGCTCTTCGGGCAGTCGATCCGCTGGCTCGGCCACTGGGAGGAGCCCCGCTGCGACCTGCGCGGGGCCCGCGCGGTCGGCTTCGGCCCGACGGCCCGCGCGCTCGGCAAGATCCACGCGGTCCACCGCCTGTTCCGCTCACCGGCCATGCGCCGGTGGTTCCACGCGGTCATGGCCCACCCCGGCCTCGAGGTCCGCGAGGACCGGCTGTGGCGCGAGGCCCCGGCGGAGGAGCGTGGAGCGCTGCCGCACGACCCGGCCGAGGCTCGGCGCCACTGCATGGTGTTCTGGCTCTGCGTCGTCGCGTTCTCGGCCGCCCTGGTCGCGGGCGCCTGGCTCGGGGTCGAGGGCGGCCACGACGGGGCCGCCATCCTGCTCATGGCCCTGCCGTTCCTCGCGAGCCTGCTGCTCTACGGGCTCGCGATCGCCGACGTCCGGCGCCGGAGCAAGGACCGCCCGCCGTTCCGGATGACGACGACCGGCATCATCGGCCTCCTGCTGTTCGTCGCCGCCGCGGTCGAGCTGTTCAACAGCATCGACTCCATCGAGGGGGGCTGGAAGCCGCTCATCGCGCTCGGGGTGATGATGGTCGGCCTGCTGCTGCCCCGCATGTTCGGCCGCGGCCGCCGCCGACTGGCGAGAGCGATCCTCGCCGGCCGCTTCGACGAGGCTCGGGAGCAGCTCGGGCGGCTCGGTGCCCGCGCGCGGAAGGACACCCAGGTCCGCTTCTTCGCCGCGCTGCTCGACTGGGTCGCCGGGCGGCGCGACGAAGCACGCGATGGGCTCCGCGCCCTGCTCCGCGACGACCCCAAGTACCGGCCGACAAGCTTCGTGCTCGCGGGCCTCCTGCGCCGGGTCGCGCCCGAGGAGGCGTTGGCGATCTATGCGGCGCTCGAGCAGCGCGGCCTGCACTCACCCGGGCTCAGCACGGCCAGGGCCATGGCCGAGGTCCGGGCCGGGCGACTCGACGAAGCCGACAGGCGGGTCCAGGACGGGCTCGAGGAGGACGGTGACAACGCGGAGCTCCACGGGGCCGCGGCGATCCTCGCGCTCGAGCGCGGCGACGTGGCCGCGGCCAGGCGGGCCCTGGCCGAGGCCGAGCGCCTCGGGCCGGGCTCGATCGGCTGGCTGCCGATCGAGTGCCGGATCCAGCAGGCCGAGGGCCGCCCCGACGAGGCCCGCGCGACCCTGGCCAGGATCCGCGAGCTGCACGCCCGCAACCGCCTGGCCCTCCTCGACGAGGCCATCGAGGAGCTCGAGGACGCGCTGGACCCCGCGCCGCGGTAGCCCCGGCCGGCCAGGCCGATCCGGGACGACTGTCCAGATTCTGGTCTGAAGATCCGCGCCTTGCGGGCCGATAGATGTCCATGTATAAAACTGGACATAAGGCATTTGCGCTGGCCGCCCGGCGGCTCGGGGAGGCCCTGCTGAATACGATCTAAAGTCATTTATCACAGATATATATGGATCTTCATGGAGTCAAAGGAGGCCGATCATGGATCGACGGGGCGTTCGAGTGAATGTGTTCGAAAGTCACCCCGGATCCGCATCCGACGCTGCTCGGGATCCGAAGCTCAGCCCTGACCGGGCAGGGTGCCCGGCCCACCCCTGACACGGAGACCCAGTCATGCATCCCGCACCGCTCCTGACCGCCCTGATCCTCGCCGGCTCGATGACCGCCCAGGCCCCCCATGGCCAGGCCAAGGACATCGTCGGCACCGCCGTCGCCGCCGGCAGCTTCAAGACCCTGGCCAAGGCCCTGCAGCACGCCGGCCTCGTCGAGGCCCTGCAGGGCAAGGGGCCGTTCACGGTGTTCGCGCCGACCGACGAGGCCTTCGCCAGCCTGCCCGAGGGCACGCTGGCCGCGCTGCTGAAGCCGGAGAACAAGGACAAGCTCGTCGGCATCCTGACCTACCACGTCGTCCCCGGTCGGCTCATGGCCAAGGACGTCGTCGGCAAGCGCGGGCTGACGGCCCTCAGCGGCAAGCCGCTCGCCGTCGAGGTCGGCGACGACGGCGTCCGCGTCGCCGGCGCCAAGGTCGTCAAGACCGACGTCATGGCCTCGAACGGCGTCATCCACGTCATCGACGCCGTCATGCTGCCGAGCGACGCGCCGAGCATCGTCGGCCTCGCGCAGAAGGCCGGCAAGTTCGGCACGCTGCTGGCCGCCGCCAAGGCCGCCGGCCTCGCCGAGGTCCTCGACCAGAAGGGCCCGTTCACGGTCTTCGCCCCGACCGACGAGGCCTTCGCCAGGCTGCCCGAGGGCACGGTCGCGAGCCTGTTGAAGCCCGAGAACAAGGCCAGGCTGGCCGCGATCCTCAAGTACCACGTCGTCGCCGGCCGCGTGACCGCGCGCGACGCCGTCGTCGCCGGCGAGGCCAAGACCCTGCAGGGGGGGAGCGTCGCGATCTCGATCGACGACGGCCGCCTCAGGGTCCAGGACGCCGCCGTCATCGGCAGCGACCTCGACGCCAGCAACGGCGTCGTCCACGTCATCGACCGCGTCCTGCTGCCCCGCTGACCCCGAGACCCGGGGGGAGGGGGCGACCCCTCCCCCGACCCGCCGCGCCCACGGAGGCCGACGATGAGCTCGATCCTGCAAGCAATCGCCCGAGGAGAAGGCAACGCGATGAACGAGTGCCTGCTCCAGTACCGCGGCATGGTCACGCGTCTGGCCCGGCGCTACCTGCGCCAGGCCGAGGACGTCGAGGACGCCGTGCAGGACGTCTTCGTCGACGTCTGGCGCAGCGCGGACCGCTTCGACCCCGCGCTCGGCGGCGAGGCGAGCTTCGTCCTGACGGTCGCGCGCCGCCGGCTGATCGACCGCCTCCGCCGCCGCTCACGCCGGCTCGAGCTCGACGCCCAGGTCCTGCCCGACGAGGTCCCGGCGGCCGAGGAGCCGGACCGCGTCGCCCTCGACGACGAGTTCGACCGGGCCCGCGAGGCCATGCGCGAGCTCCGGCCCGAGCAGCGCCGCGTGCTCGAACTGTCCCTGCTCGAGGGTCAGAGCCACAGCCAGATCGCGGCCGGCACGAGCCTGCCGCTCGGCACGGTCAAGACCCACGCGCGCCGCGGCCTGTCGCGGCTGCGCGGCCTCCTCGGCGTCGCGTGACGCCGGCCGCGTCGCCGGGCCGCTCGGGCCGGCGGCGCTGGTGCCGCGGGCAGAAGCAGCCCGACCGCCCCTGGCTCGTGAACGCGCGCAGGGGCGCGCCGCAGTCGCGGCAGGGCTCGCCCGCGCGCCCGTAGACCCTGAGGCGGGCCTGCATCCGGCCGCTGCCGCCCGACACGTCGCGGTAGTCGCGCAGCGACGTGCCGCCCTCGTGGATGGCCTCGTCGAGCACCACGCGCAGCGCCTCGGCGAGCCTGGTGAAGGCCGCGGCCCCGAGCCGCGCGCCGTGCTCGAGCGGGTGCAGGCGCGCGACGAACAGGGCCTCGTTGGCGTAGATGTTGCCGATCCCGGCGACGACGCCCTGGTCGAGCAGGGCGTCGCGCAGCGCGCGGCGGCTCCTGCCGAGGCGCTGGTGGAGCCACGCCCCGTCGAAGGCCGGGTCGAAGGGCTCGGGGCCGAGCGCGGCCAGCGGCTCGTCCCGCTCGAGGCGCGCGCGCGGCGCGACGCGCAGGCCGCCGAAGCGACGCGGGTCGACGAAGCGCAGCTCGCGACCGTCGCCGAAGCCGAGGCGCAGGTGGGTGTGGGGGGCCGGCGCCGCGTCGCCCGACACGACCGCGCAGCGCCCGCTCATGCCGAGGTGGAGCAGGAGGCAGGTCGGGCGACCGGAGCGCTGGACGAAGTCCCACAGCAGGTACTTGCCGCGGCGGTCGATCCCGCCGGGCCGCGCCCCGCGCAGAGCGGCCAGCCCCTCGCGCTCCCGCGCCCAGGCCCTGCCGATGCGCAGCCGGTCGTCGCTGCGCCAGACCTCGCGCACCGGCCCCTCGAGCCCGGCCGCCTCGATCCCCCTGCGCACGGTCTCGACCTCGGGCAGCTCGGGCATGGCGGGATCCTAGCGGAGGAACGGGCCGGATCCCGGCGTCGTGCCCGCCGCCCCCCGGTTGCCAGCACGGCTCGGTGGCCCAAGATGGCACATGAGGAACCCGACCCATGGCCAACCCGCTCCGTAGAGCCTCCCGCTCCTGGCCGGCGATCCTGTCGGCCCTGTTCCTGGTCGGCGCCACCCTGCCGGCCCAGGTCGTCCCGCCCCTCGACGAGGAGCGCCGGCTCGAGGACCGGGAGGTGCTCCTCGAGGGTGAGTACCAGGTCAACGAGAAGGGCACGCCCAACGTCATCGGCCTGCGGTCGACGAAGCTCGAGAAGGCGATCCTCGACGGGGCGACGGTCTACTTGCTGCAGCGGGAAGGGCAGGAGGCCGTGCTCGACCAGGGTCGGATCAGGGAGGTCGGCGAGCGCTCGCTGTGGGACGCAGAGCTCGACCTGATCGCGATGGCCGTGATGAGGCCCGACCGTGAGGAGGACGAGGTCGAGGAGTTCCGGTGGGAGGACGGCGGGCTCGAGGTGCGCGAGGGCGGCTCGAGCCGGGGCGAGAAGCTCCGCTGCCCCGCCCGACCCGACGCGCCCGTCATCGTCCAGCTCAGGCTACGGCCGCCGGTGGACGGAAAGAAGCGCGCGCTCGAGACCTGGGACCCGTCCAGCCGACACCTCGTGAAGGTCGAGCTCGTGCACGACGAGCAGCCGTGGAAGTTCAACGACAAGCCGGCGATCCGCTACCACTACGGGCTCGTGGGCGGGCCCGGGATCTTCGTCGACGAGGCGAGCCGCTGCATGCTCAAGCGCGAGCACCAGCGGCTCCCGCTGACGATCCAGCGCAGCGCCGCGGACCGGGAGGCCCGGCAGAAGGCCCTGCTCCACAACGAGAGCCTGGCCCGGGCCCTGCGCGACCAGATCGTCAAGACCTGGAAGTTCCACGGCCGCACGATCACCAACGACCGGCTGGGTCTGCGGCTGCGCAAGCCCAAGGAGGAGTGGGGGGTCGAGCAGCCGAAGCCCCTGCCCGACGTGCTCAAGATCGAGAACTACGCCAACCAGGCCTGGCTCCTGATCAGCGTCGTCCCGGCCTGGCCGGGCCGGACCCTCGACGACTACGCCGACGATCTGGTCAAACAGCGCTCCGGACAGATGGACCCCCACGGCAAGCACGACCGCGGGCACGCCCGCCTCGGCGCCCTCTCCGCGGTCCGCATCGAGTACTCCGAGACCGACCACGGCCGCCAGGTGGACACCTGCGTCCACCTCGGCCTGGAGGACGGGCTGCTGATCCGGATCGAGGAGGTCGCCCACATGGCGGCCCGCCAGCCGCAGCGGGGTGAGCTCGAGGACATCCGCAAGACCGTCAGGTTCAAGCGGCGCTGAGGGGGCGGGGCCCGCCGCCGATCGAGTTCTTCGGCGGCAAGAACCCCTTCGACGAGCCCAAGCCGCCCAAGCCGCAGGAGCCGCGCAAGGACTAGGTCCCGGCGAGAAAGCCGCGGATCGCTGGGGTTTGTTCGCCGGGTATCCGCGGTTACCTACGGTCCTACCGGCAGCCTCCGGATGACGCTCCGCCGACTTACTCGGAGCGGTATCGGGGTATCCGTCCACCGCTAGCATGGCCGGCGTCCGCTCGGGGGGAGCGGACCATCCCCATGCATGAAGGAGGAAGCGCGGATGGACGCCCTGATCAACCTGCTGGTGCTGCTGACGATCCTCAGCGTCGCGGCCGAGCGCCTGGCCAACCTCATGAAGCTGCGCACGTCGGCGCTCAGGAGGACCAAGGAGACCGTCGACAACGACCCGGGCCGCGAGCTCGGGATCTCGCTCAGGAGCATCGCGGTCGGGATCCTGCTCGCCGTCGCCGTCAAGGCCGACCTGTTCGTGATCCTCAACAACCTCGAGGACCCCTTCAAGAGCCTCGGCTGGTTCCACGTCGACAACTACCGCTGGCTCCGGTCGCCGGCCCTGTCGACCGTGCAGGGCTGCCTCTACGCGGTCTTCGGCTGCGTCCTGACCGGCGTCGCGCTGGGCTTCGGCTCGAGCTTCTGGCACGACATCCTCGGCACGGTCAAGGAGCTCAAGAACATGACGCGCGAGCGCAAGGACTCGATGAAGGTCCAGTGACCCGGGAGGCATGACGATGGCCAACGGCAATGGCAACGGCGGGCTCGCCGAGTGGATCGTCGCCGGCGTGACGATCGCGACCCTGGGGCTCGGGGCGGTGACCGCGGACGACGACCCGGCCTGGGTCCTGCACGAGCGCCTGTCCAACGTGGAGGCGACCAATACCGAGGACTCCTTCGACGCGGCCAAGACGACGCTCTTCAACCGCATCGACAACCGCGACGACGACACGATCGTCTGCGTCTACAGCGGCACGGTCGTCGGCCTCGTCGGCGCGGCCGGCCACCTCTCGCCCGACCCCGACGCCGGGGTCCAGGTCGAGCACACCTGGGCGTCCAAGGCCAACTGGGACGAGAACACCCACTTCCCGCGGGACTCGGTCATGGGCGCAGACCTCCACAACCTGTTCCCGGCCCGCCAGGGCATCAACGGCTCGCGCGGCAACCTGCCGTTCGGGGAGCTGCCCGACACGGCCCGCGAGCTGCGCGTCGCCCCCGACGGCAGCCTCGCCGACCCCAACGAGGGCGTCGCCAGCGGGAGCTTCCGCGACCGCAACGCGGCCGGCGAGACCGTCTTCGAGCCGCGGAGCGACCACCGGGGCAACGTCGCCCGGGCCATGTTCTACATGGCGGTCCGCTACTGGTGGCCGATCCCCGACGACATGGAGGCCGACCTCCGCCGCTGGCACCGCGAGGACCCCGTCGACGCCGCCGAGCGGGCCCGCAACGTCCGCGTGGGCGAGGCCCAGCACAACCAGAACCCCTTCATCGACGAGCCCGACCTCGTCGACGACGTCACCGACTTCGAATAGGCCTGCCGGAATAGGTCCTCGGTCGCATCGTCCAAGGCGGCGATGCACGAGGACCGGCCTTCCCCATTCGACGATGGAGGCCGTGGACAAGGGCCGGCGGCGGGAGGATTGCGATGAGGCTGGTCGCGATCGCGGCGAAGGGCTTCGCGGCCCTGGTCGTCCTCGCCCTCGTGGCGGCGTACTGGATCTTGGGCTCGATCCGGTTGCCTTCTGCCGATGACGCCAGGCAGGCGAAGGCGGTGTTCGATGCCATCGGCGACGGCGGGTTACCCGGCCGGTTCGAGGTCGAGCCCGCGGCCTCCTGCAACTGGATCAGGATCTACTACGTCGACCGGAGGGACGAGCAGGACAGGATCCTCGACTGGCTCGGCAGGGAAACCGCGCGCAACGGCTGGAAGGAATGTCATGCCCAGTTCTTCAAGGACAAGGACTGGAACGTGGAGGACCTGCCCGATGGCCGGACACGCGCCTGGCGTGGGAAGCGGCAGCTCCTCCGGGAAGCCACCGTCCCGGGTGGGGGCTGAAGCACTGGCGCGGGTCGTAACACGTCCATTCCCCTGATCCGGATCGGGAACGCACACCGCTCCGCTCCGTCACCCGGGTCGTGCGAATCCTCATCCTGATCCTCTCGTTGCTCACGGCCTGCAGTCCCACGTCCCGATCCCCGGATCGGACCGGTGAGCCCCTGCCCTTCCCCGCTCCCCAGGAGGTCGCCCACTGGCCGATCTCGGCCGACCGGGCCCGAGAGCTCGCGGTCGGGATCATGGAGCGGGGCCCCGAGCCCCGGCTCGTCTTGACCGTGACCCCGGTCCTCCACGGCGGCGCCCCGATATGGCGGGTCAGCGCGACCGACCGGATCGCCAACCACTGGATCGTCGAGCTCGACGCGAACACCGGGTGCCTGATGTCGGCGAGGCGGTTGCCCGGGCGTTGAAGCCCTGCCTGGCATCCCATTCGCCTGCCAGGGAGGCCAGGAACCGGTAGGCCTCACATGCCGTTCAGTTGGCGCTTCTTCTTGGCGATGTCCGACAAGAAGGCCTCGAGGGCCGCCGGGATCCCGGGATCCGATTCCCGTCCCGGTTCGAGGAGACCACCGATCTCATCTCTGGCCCCCTTGGCCCTCAGCCCCACGTACTGGAAGTATTCCTTCAGGCCCTGGAAGGGCTCCCTTGCTCGGTTGACGGACTCGGCGAAGACGACGCTCGAGTTGTCATAGAGCTTGTCGAGCGTCGCCGTGGCCTTCTTCGCCTGATCGACGATCTCGCGACTTCTGCGGCCACCCGACAGTTGGTGGATCCGGATGATCTCGGCGCAAGCCGAGAGGTCACTCGTCAGGACGTCATGGGTCCTCAGCGAAGCGAGGACCCTGTCCAGTCCCTTGTCGCTGCCGCCGTCGTCATCGGCCTTTCCCCGCTCGGAGTGGAACAGATAGAACCCCATGCCAACCAAGGCGGCGGCTGTTGCCACTGCGGCAATCGGCTTGTTGACGCGCACTACAGCGGGCCCCTTGATCCTGGGGGTGATGATGCGGCGGAAGGTGCCTTGAAGCCCTTCGGCAGGAGGCGTTGTGGCGGAGGGAGAGGGATTCGAACCCCCGTCGGGTTTCACACCGAACCGGTTTTCAAAGCCTGCAAGCCCTCTTGGACGCCATTGGACAACAGGTGACCAAACGTGTCCAACCAGCACTCACAGAATGGGTTGAGGCGGATGACCAGGTGACAGGAGCGGACGCCTGATGACTGCTCGGGGTCCTGCTGTTGGCACCATTTGGGCACAACCCGACGGAACGGAATTAGCCAGGTGGTGACCAGGTGTCAGAACTCTGCTGGAGAGGTCCAGGGTCGATGAGTGAGTTGGCTGTGAAGGCCCGGAGTCTGGTCGAGATGCCGTTCTGCGATCTGCCGATGAAGCAGATGTAACGATCCGCCTCGACCCCATGGAGCCCTTCCCAGGGGGGCTTGCCGACTCCGCGGATCCTCCTAGGTTCGCGCTCATCGGTGAGAGGTGCTCCTGGTGAGCCCCTGACCCAGCCCCCTTCTTAGGTCCACGGATTGTGAGAGTCCTCGGGGGTCTTCTTGGTTGACAGGCTGGCCCCGTACGTACGGCGAGGGGCCCCAGGGCGCCCATCCCCCAGGGGGCCATGGCCCCCTGGGGGATGGGCGAGGAACTGCTCGGGGCTCAGGCCGCCGAGCCCGGTGTGCGGACGGATCGAGTTGTAGTCCTTGCGCCAGTCCTCGATCAGCTCGCGGGCTTCCTGGACGCTGGCAAACCAGTGCTGGTTCAGGCACTCGTCGCGCAGGCGACCATTGAAGCTCTCGATGTACGCGTTCTCGACCGGCTTGCCCGGTCGGATGAAGTGCAGCGTGATCCCGGTCCGATACGCCCAGGCATCCAGGGCCTTGCTGGTGAACTCGGGGCCATTGTCGACCACGATCACCTCCGGCTTGCCGTGGAGCGCGATCGCCCGGTCCAGGACCCGGGTGACTCGCTGACCCGTCAGCGACGCGTCGACCTCGATCGCCGGGCAAAGCCGGCTGTGATCGTCCACGATCGTCAAGGCGCGGAAGCTCCTGGCATCCGCCAGGGTGTCGCTGACGAAGTCCATCGACCAGCGCTGGTTCGGGGCAAAGGGCGCCACCGTCCGCTTCCTGGGCCGCTCGGCGACGTGCCTCCGGCGCTTCTTCCGCACCGCGAGACGCTCCTCCCGGTAGATCCGGTAGACACGCTTGTGGTTGATCTCGAGCCCCTCGCGACGCAGCAGGATGCCAAGGCGCCGGTACCCGAAGCGCGGCCGCTCCTGGGCAAGCTCTCCGAGGCGTTGCCGCACCGCGTCGTCCCGGTCGCGTCTCGCCTCATAGCGATACGCCGACCTCGACAGCCTGGCCAGGCTGCAGGCACGACGCTCGCTCAGCCGGAGCTCGCCGGCGAGGAAGGACACGACCTGGCGACGGGCCGAAGGGCTCACCACTTTTTTCCCAAGACCGCCTTGAGCGCCTGGTTGTCCAGGCTGAGGTCGGCAACCATCTGCTTCAGCCGACGATTCTCGTCCTCGAGCTCCTTGAGCCGCCTGGCCTCGCTGACCTCCAGGCCGCCGTACTTCGACCGCCACCGGTAAAAGCTCTGCTCGCTGATCCCGTGCCGGCGGCAAAGATCCTTCACCTTCGCGCCGTGTTCGGCCTCCTTCAGGATGCCGATGATCTGCTCTTCGCTGAATCGGGTCTTTCGCATGACTGCCTCCGGGCAGGATGCCCGAAGACTCTCACGTCAGCTGGACCGAATCCAGGGGGCTGGGTCACCTGCACCCACGGGCCGAGCGCGGGCAGTAGTCCTGACTGTCCATCCCTGAGCCTGCAGTCCTGACCCTCCTGACCCGGGGTGTGTCCATGGAGCCGAGCGACCCTGACCAAGACCTGTGCGCCGTTCCCGTCGAAGGAGGAGGACAGCACCCGCGAACATGTGGCCGTCAGGGGAGGTCGAACATGGTGACCGCGGATGAGGACCCCGAAGGCGACTCAGCAAGTATGGAGGAGGTCGCCATCAACTGGGGAGTGGTCCTCGAGTACCAGGGCTGGGAAGCAAGGGTGCGGGAGAGGGAGCGATGGTCTGAGTGGCATGAAACAGCGATGGCTGACACGTTTGAAGCCCTGATCAACACATTGCTCGAGGGCTGCCCACCTCGATCAGCCAGGGCTTGGTGCTCAGGTACGTTCAAGCACAGAGCAGAGCGGCTGAAACGAACAAAACCCGAAGTCGTGCAGCTGGAAGAGGAGCTAGCAGAGGCTCTTGAATCACTGATCCGGGAACCAGTGAGGGACTCTCTCTACGATGTGATCAGGGCTCTCTTCAGTGCCAGAGCCAAGCTGACGCGACGCCAAGTGAGGACCATCGTGAAAATCAGACATTACCTGAAGTCGGTGGGGCCAAACGAGGTTACAGCAAAAGTGACATGGAAATTGTTCCGTGATTTACGCCTAGCATGGCAGAAAATCGACGATTGATGGGCTGTGAGGGCCCTAGTCAGATGGAGACTCAGTGAGAGGAACTCAGAAACCAGACATGAAGCAATGGAAGCTAAGGGTCGAGCAAGTGGATGAGGAAACAGATCTCATGTCTGACCCGGCGACTTTCACCTTGTTGGGCCAGAACATAAGCCAAGACCAAGCGGTCCGACAGTTCTGGGAGTGGAATAAGCAAAATAGCTGGGCAGGAATCACTCGAGTGTCAATAAACGAAGAAAGTCGAGAAATGTGTTTAATCTGGTGTCCCCCTTCCCGAAAAGGTGGCCGCGATCTGAGCTGAAACGGGTGGAGATAGTCGCCTCCTTCCAAGTCCCCGGCAGGGCCGGGGATCGGAGGAAGCGATGGGTACGAGCGATGAGCCCTCGGGCTACGAGGGTGGCTACGAGGACGGGGATCTGCGGGGGTACGGCAGGGACCGTACGGGTACCGGGGACGGGGGCCTGGTCGGGGATGCCGCGAGGGTCAGCGACCTGTCCGCGGGGACCGGGAGCTCCCTCCTGGGCGGAGCCCAGGAGGGAGCGAGCGGGGCTCGCGGACAGGTCGGCGCGCCGCTCGACCCGGCCGAGGCCGAGGCCAGGCTGCGCGAGCTGTCCGCCCGTCGCCGTCGCCGCGGGCGGAGGCGGGTGCCGGAGAGCGACCTGCCCCGCCGGCACATGACCGCGGAGCAGCGGCTGATCCTCCTCGACACGTGGCTGCGCTCGGCGCTGCCGGCCAAGGACTTCGCGGCGATGGTCGGGCTCAGCACGCACACGCTGTACCTGTGGAAGCAGCGCTTTCAGGCCGAGGGTCCGGCCGGCCTGATGAGCCGTCCCCGCGGCCGTCGCGGCAGCCGGGTGCCCGACACGACGAAGCGGGCGATCCTGATGCTCAAGCGCGCGCATCCCGACTGGGGCCAGGACCGCATCGCGCAGGTGCTGATGCGTGGTCCCGGCTTCGCGGTCAGCCCCGGCGCCGTCGGGCGGGTGCTCGAGGAGGAGGGCTACGTCGTCGAGATCTCGGAGACGAGGCCACATCCCGACAAGCCGCGGTCCTTCGAGCGGTCGAGGCCCAACGAGCTGTGGCAGACCGACCTCTTCAGCTTCGTCCTGAAGCGCGAGGGGCGCCGCGTGCACCTGGTCGCCTTCATGGACGACCAGAGCCGCTTCATCGTCGGCTTCGGGCTGCACGCGACGGCGTCGGGAGCGCTGGTCCGCGAGGTCTTCGAGCGGGCGATCACCGACTACGGGGCACCCAAGGAGGTGCTGACCGACAACGGCACGCAGTACGTGACCTGGCGGGGCAAGAGCGCCTTCACCAGACTTTGCGAGCGACGGGGGATCAAGCAGATCGTGGCCCGTCCGCGGCACCCCGAGACGCTCGGCAAGATCGAGCGCTTCTGGGGGACGCTGTGGCGGGAGATGCTCGAGACGGCGATCTTCCGCGGCATCGAGGATGCCCGGGCCAGGATCGGGCACTTCATCGACCACTACGACTTCCAGCGCCCGCACCAGGGGATCGGCGGACAGGTGCCGGCCGACCGGTACTTCGAGGCCGCGGCCGAGGTCAGGGGGACGCTCGAGGCGAGGGTCGCGGCCAACGCGCTCGAGCTGGCGCGGGACGGCGAGCCGCGCAAGAGCTTCTACCTGACCGGGCGTGTCGGCGACACGAGCCTGAGCCTGCACGGCCAGGGCGAGCGGGTCGTGCTGGTCCAGGGCGACGGCCGGCGGGAGGAGGTCGATCTCGGCGCCGTCGGCCGGCGGGAGGAGCCCCTGCCCGAGCCGCCGATGCCGCTCAGTCGCGACGCGGCTCCGGCCGACCTCGAGGCGACCTTGGATGCGGGTGAGCGGGCGCCGGGGACCTCGCCGCTCGATGCCCTGCTCGGCCGCATCATCGACGCCTCGGTCGAGGACGTCTCCGGCGAGCGCGAGGACGACGATGGCGAGGGAGGCACGCCGTGAGCGTGCCCGCCTCGCCCCGGGCGCTCTCTGGCAGCGACGAGGCCAAAAGGCTCCTGGCGCTGATCCTCGAGGCCCTGTCGGGGCTGCGCACGACGCAGCAGGCGGCGGATGCGATCGGCACGAGCCAGGTGCGCTACTACCAGCTCGAGACGCGGGCGCTCCAGGCCATGCTCGAGGCCCTCGAGCCGCAGAAGCGCGGGCGCAAGCGGAGCCTCGACAAGGAGCTGGAGCAGGCCCGGGACGAGATCCAGAGGCTCCGCCGCGAGGTGCAGCGCTACCAGGCGCTGCACCGAAGCGTGCAGCGCGCGGTCGGGGTCAAGGAGGCCGTCAAGAAGTCGGCGCCCAAGGGCAAGGTCCGACGTCCCCGGAAGAAGCTCCGCGTCCAGCGCGTCGTCGAGGTGCTGGGCAAGCCTGCCCCTGCCGCTAAGCTGCCGGCGCGGGAGGGAAAGGAGAGCGGTCCATGAAGACCGGTCGGCCCAACAAGGGCCTCGCCCATCTCGGCTCCCTCGACGGCACGGCCGAGCAGAAGCGCCGCGTCGAGCTGATCCTCGCGACGATCACCGGCGACCTCGGTGTGGATCAGGCTTGCAAGGAGCTCGGGATCTCCCCGTCGCGCTTCGCGGTCTTGCGGACCGAGGTCCTGCAGGGTGCCTTGGACGCGATCGCGCCGGGCAAGCCCGGACGGCCGGCCAAGGTGCAGAGCATCGACCCCGAGGAGCACGAGCGGCTGCTCAGGGAGAAGCGCGACCTCGAGATCGAGGCGCGGGCGGCCGAGGTACGCGAGGCGATCGCCCTGGTCATGCCCGAGCTGCTCGATCCGCGGCGGGCGCGCCGCCTGAAAAAGGGGGGGCCGAAGCGCGGCAGAGGGAGCCGCTGAGGGTACGGGGGCTCGAGCTGCGGCTGCTCGCCTCTGGCGAGCGGGCCGGGCTCGAGCGGAGGCTCCGTCGGCTGGCGCTGGCCTTCCTGCGCTGGGCGATGCGGTAACGCGCTGACGCTGCGTGACGTCGCGGCCTGGCTGTGGCTGTCGCCGAGGACGCTGAGGCGCTGGGCCGCGCGCCGTCGGCTGAGACTCGATCGGATCACGCTCCGCGGTCGACCCAGCGAGCGCCCGGATCAGGTGCAGGTCGAGGTGGCGCAGGCGCTCCTGCAGCGCTGGGACGGCTGGATCGGCGTCGAGATGCTGCGGCTCCTGACCGGGCTGTCGCGAGAGCAGGCCCGGATCGTCAAGGCCACGTGGCTGCTCGAGCGGGGTCGCCGGGCGAGGGACGCCTTGCATCGGCTCGAGTGGAGGGACCGGGTGCGGTCTGGGCGATGGACTTCACGTGCCTGCATGAGCGGCACGAGCTCGGTGGCAGACTGGTGCTGGTCGTGCGGGACCTGTCGAGCCGGGCGACGCTCGAGCGAGCTCGTCCGGAGCAGGGGCGAGCAGGCCGAGGCCGTGCTGCCCGTGCTCACGGAGCTCTTCGCCGCGCACGGTGCGCCGCTGGTCCTGAAGAGCGACCTGGGCGCCGGCTTCGTGACAGGCGGGAGACGCAGGCTCGCCTGGCGCGAGCAGGCATCGCCTGGCTGCCGTCGCCGGCGCGGACCCCGAGCTACAACGGAGCGGTCGAGTGCGACATGGGCCGCCTCGAGGCCCTGGGGCAGGTCCAGCGGGACCTGCGCGACCGGGGAAGTCACGTGGGGCAGGTCGACCTGGACGCGGCGAGCACCTCCTGAACGCCCTGCCGCGGGGCGCATCGTGGGGGCGCCGAGCCGGCGCAGAGTCTTCGAGGCCAGGCCCGGGATCGCGGAGAGGGCGCGCTGGGACTTCCTGGTGCTCAGGGACACCTTGCTCGCCGAGGTCCGTGAGCGGGGCAGGGGGACTCGACAGGGTCGCTCCGGGTGGTATGCCTTGCAAAGGACCGCGACGGTCGCGGCCCTGGCCCGCAAGGGCTATCTGGTGATCCGAGGAGGCTGACTATCTACACCGGTTTCCACAGCCAAGGCGGATAACTTATCCGGAGGGGTACAAACGCTTCAGCTCTACACGGACGCGAAAGTCATGGATCTCAAGGGTGCAATTGACCGAATGTCAGATCTGAAGGTTAGAGAGCCTGTGCCGATTTACAAGGTAGCAAGTTAGGGATTGGGGCTCTTATTCTGTTGAGTGTAATCTTTGCGTTCGGGGTCTTTCAGGAAGGCCTCGAGCGCATCCCAGTCATTCAGGATTGTGCCCGAGTCGCCCTCTATTTCTAGTGCGACATTCATTTCGTTGATGCGGCTGACAAGATGGTTGTCGAGCGTGAGGAAGCATCTCGCTGTTCTAGAATAGCAGATATGCATCCAATCACGGAAGTCGTTGCCATATCTCTTGGCATTGAACTGAGCAGCATCATTGGAGAAACGCTGGCAAATGGGGAGGAGCCGCATTGCGCAGATGAACCTATACCATTCAGATTCCCCGATTCGGGCCGCCTCTTCATCGTCCAGGGAGACACCATCGCAGTATGGTCCGATGAATTCCCTGACCTTGTCAGGTCGCGCGCTGTGATGTCGGGTTATCCAGGATGCCTGTGCTATTGCTGAGGCGAGGATGTTAGGTGGAGCCTTGCGTCGCTCCTCGGCGTGACTTGACATGATGCCATGAATGGACCTTGCCCATTCTTCGTCCGAGGATTCCATGTTCTCCATTTTGGTGCGGAACTCATTGAGGTTCTCGAGGACCATGTCTACATCCCAACCAATGCAGGCTGTCGATGCTTTTTCTGAAGAAGAAACTGCTGCTTCCGTATATGAGCGCATTAGATGCTTGATGGATGGTATCAATTGCCCGCGAGTCCACAGGTGGAGCATCTTGAGGTCTCCCAGCCATTCATCCTGGTTCTTTAGCCTTGTGAGCTCGTAGATTTGGATCTCGTTTGCTGGCACCACAGTGATGTCCCTGGCAAGAACTTTCGCTGTGAGAGACCTCTCGAGGTCTTGCCTTTCCTTGTTGAGTCGGATGAGAGCATTCGTATCGAGATAAATGCTGCGTTTGAACCTCTGGACTAACTGTTCGAAACTCATCGTTTCCGTGGATCACCGTGGAGCGCGTTGCTTGCCCACTGCAGCAAGATGTTGTCACCGGTCATCTCAGGCACATCTGCCCAGAAGCGATGGGCACACTTTTGGGCACACCCAGTCTGTGCAGGATCAGAGCGATCCGCGTCCAGCACCCTGTAGCCCTTGCTAAACAAGGAGTTGTGGCGGAGGGAGAGGGATTCGAACCCCCGTCGGGTTTCACACCGAACCGGTTTTCAAAACCGGCGCATTCGGCCGCTCTGCCATCCCTCCGGGCCGTGGGGGATCTTGGGCGATCGGGGGAGGGAGGGGAAGCCCGGGGGCTCAGACGCCGGGCTCGAGCTTGTCGAGGACCTTGGTCGCGACGTGGATCGGGGCCTGGAACTGGACCGAGAGGGCGATCGCGTCGGAGGGGCGGGCGTCGAGCTCGGCCTCGCGGCCGTCGCCGAGGTCGAGGCAGATGCGCGCGTAGTACGTGCTGTCGACGAGGTCCGAGACGACGACCTTGGTGATCGTCGCGCCGGTGGCCGTGAGGAGGCTGCCGCAGAGGTCGTGGGTCATCGGCCGCGGGGCCGGGGTCCGGGTCAGCTTGCGGTGGATCTCGGCCGCCTCGCCGTAGCCGATGACGATCTGGAACGACCGCTCCCCGCCCTTCTCCTTGAGCTGGATCAGCTGCCGGTCCCGCTTCTCGTGGATCTCGATCCGGACCAGCTCCATCTCGACGTCGTCGGCCATGGGTGGGGTTCTAGTGCAGGGTCCCGGCGGGTGCAAAGGGAGGTCCGGGGCCGGGCCCCGGCTATGCTGTCGCGCCCCCGGAGACCCCCGCGACCCGCCCTCCGCCGCCCCGCACCCCCGAGCCGCCGCCCGTGGACGAACCCAACCCCATCCTGTGCCAGGTCCTGCGCGGCGAGCGCGTCGAGTCGGTCCACCGCGGGAGCTGGGTCCTGGTCGGGCCCGAGGGCACGATCGCCGGCCGCGGGCGCTGGGACCTGCCAACCCTGCCCCGGTCCTCGCTCAAGCCGCTCCAGCTCCTGCCGCTGTTCGCCAGCGGCGAGCCGGCGCGCCTCGGCCTGACGCCCGAGGAGCAGGCCGTCCTCGTCGCCAGCCACAGCGGCGACGAGCGCCACGTCGCGGCCGTGCACTCGGTCCTGACCAAGGCCGGGCTCGACGAGGCCTGGCTCGGCTGCGGCGCCCACGACCCCTTCGACCACGAGGCCACGGTGAGGCTCTACTGCGGCGGCGGCCGCCCGGCCCGCGTGCACAACAACTGCAGCGGCAAGCACAGCGGCATGCTGCTGCGCGCGCGGATGCTCGGCGCCCCGCTCGAGGGCTACCTCGACCCGGCCCACCCGGTCCAGGTCGAGATCCGCGAGGCCATCGCCGAGGTCTGCGGCGTCGAGGTCCGCGCCGAGGAGGCCGTCATCGACGGCTGCGGCGCGCCGATGTATCCGATGCCGCTCGACGCCCTGGCCCGCGCCTTCCGCGACCTCGCCAACCCCGACCGCCTGGCCCCGCGCTGGCGCGACGGCGCCGCCGCGATCGTCGCGGCCGTCAACGCGGCTCCCCACTATCTGGCCGGGCGCGGGCGCTTCGACACGGCCCTGCTCGAGGCCCGGCCGGGCCGGTTCCTGGCCAAGGGCGGCGCCGAGGGCTGCTTCGCCCTCGGCGCGCGGGCCGCGGCCGCCGGGATCCCGCTCGGGCTGATGGTCAAGATCGACGACGGCAACAAGCGCGGCTACGAGTGCCTGGTCCCCGGCCTCCTGGCCGAGCAGGGCCTGCTGGATGGAACCGAGGCGGTCCTCGCGCCGTTCCGGGACAGCCTGATCATGAACACCCAGGGCCTCGTCGTCGGCCGGCTGCGGCCGATCCTCGACGCCGATCCGGACCCCGACCGCTAACCTCGACGGTCCATGGCCGAGAACCGCAGCAAACCCAAGGCCTACCAGCGTCCCGCCGAGCTCCCGGACCTGCCGGCCCGCCCGGCCGACGCGCACAAGGGCAGCTTCGGCACCTGCCTCCTCGTCGGCGGCAGCCACGGGATGATGGGCGCGCTGATCCTGGCCGGCCGCGCGGCGACCCGCTCCGGCGTCGGCCTGTGCCGCCTGGCCGGCCCCGAGACGATGCTGCCGGTGCTGCCGGCCGGCGTCCCCGAGGCGACGTCGGTGGCCCTGCCCGAGGAGCAGGGCGCTCCGTCGATCCTGGCCCTGCCGACCCTGCTCGGCGTCCTCGACAACGTCGACGCGATCGGCCTCGGCCCCGGCCTGTCGCGCCAGGGCACGGCCGGCGAGCTCGTGCTGTCGTACCTGCGCCGCACGACGCTGCCGACGGTCCTCGACGCCGACGCGCTCAACGCGCTCGAGGGCCAGCCCGACTACCTCGACGCCTGCGCCGTGCCGGTCGTCCTGACCCCGCACCCCGGCGAGGCCGCGCGCCTGCTCGGCCTGCCCGACGCCGGCGCCGTGCAGGAGGACCGCCCCAAGGCCGCCGCCGAGCTCGCGCGGCGCAGCCAGGCGATCGTCGTGCTCAAGGGCGCGGGCACGATCGTGCAGGAGCCCGAGGGCTTCGAGGGCTCGCCGCCGCCGCGCCGCTTCGTCAACCGGACCGGCAACCCCGGCATGGCGACCGGCGGCACCGGCGACGTGCTGACCGGCATCATCACCGCGCTCCTGGCCCAGGGCCTGCCGCCGTACGAGGCCGCGGTCCTCGGCGTCCACGCCCACGGCCTGGCCGGGGACCTCGCCGTCATGGAGCGCGGCTCGCAGGCCGGCATCGTCGCGGGCGACCTCGTCGAGGCCCTGCCCGAGGTCTGGAAGCTCCTCGGCGGGTCGTGATGGCCGCCGGGCTCGCGCTCTGCGCGGTCCTCTTCGCCGCGCCGCAGGAAGGGGCCGGCGCCGGCGACCTCCAGGCCCTGCTCGTCCAGGCCGCCGACCCCGACGACGACGCCGTGCGCGAGCTCGCGCTGCGCCGCCTCGTGCGCCGCGAGGACAGCCCGGGAGCGCAGCTGCGGGCCTGGGCCGCGGCCGGCGACTGGCGCCGGACCGAGGCCCTCGTGCGCGTGCTCGGCCAGCGCGGCGAGCTCGACGCCGGCGAGCTGGCGACCGCGCTCGCGCACGAGCGCTGGCCGGTGCGGCGCGCCGCGCTGTCGGTCGTCCCGCGCCTGCCGGCCGGCGAGGTGCCGGTCGCGCGGCTCCGCGCCCTGCTCACCGACCCGTTCCCCGCGCTCCGGCGCGAGGCCCTGCTGGCCCTGGTCCGGATCAGGGCATCGACGACACCGGCCATGCTCGCCGGGCTGGCCCGGCCCGGCAGCCGAGGTCCTCGTCGCCCAGTGCGTCGTCACGCCGCAGCGCTACGGCGCCCAGTTGCTCGAGGCCCTGCTGGCCGACGACGACCGCGCCCGCGATATCCTGCCGGCCCTGCCCGGCGCCGAGCTCGGCGCCTCGGCGCCGGTGCTCGAGAAACTTGCCTCGCAAGAAGGCGCAGGCGACGCCTCGCTGCGCTGCCTCGCGATGGCCTCCCTGCCGCGCGAAGCCTGGCCCGCCGACCACCTGGCGATCGTGCTCGCCGGCCTCGCCGAGCCGGGGACGCAGGGCCCCGAGCGGCTGGCCCCGCAGCTCGCCGCCGCCGAGCGCACCCGCCTGCTCGAGGCCCTGGCCGCGGTCGACGACGCCGAGGTCTGGCAGCGCGCCCTGCCGCTCCTGCGCGGGGCCGAGGTCGGCGAGCGCCACCTCGCGCTCGCCGCGCGCTGCCCCGACGAGGCCCTGCCCGACCTGCTGCGCTTCCTGCGTGAGGCCGGCCTCGACCTGCGCGCCGAGGCCGCGCGCCACATCCGCGGTGACGACGGCGTCGAGCGCCGCCGCGCGTGGATGCTCGAGCTCGCGGCCGTGCCGGGCGACCTCGCGCCGGTCACTCGGCCCGCTTGCTCGGCGGCGACCTCGGCGACCTCGCGTTCCGGATCCTGGCCCGGCGCGGGCAGGGTCCGAGCTCCTGGTCCCGGTCGCGGCCGCGGCCCGGACCGACACGCCTCGAGCTGCTGCACGTCGCGGCCCCAGGTGCCCGAGGGATTCTGGTGCGGACGCCTCGAGGATCAGGACCGCCGGCAGCGCCGGATGCACGGCGCCGCGGCTCGCGCTGGGCCGCGAGGCCCGAGGGTCAACCGGCGTCGTCGCGGCCTTCGAGCGCGAGCAGGCCGCCGGGCCGCCGCGGCCATGCTCGCCGTCGTCCTGAGCCAGCCCGACGCCGAGGCCGCGCGCAAGCTCGGCCGGCTCGTGCTCGCGCGCGACATTCCCGGCCCTCGACGCGGCCCTCGTCGACGCGATTCGCGCGCGCCCGCGGCCGCCGCGGCGGCGCTGGCCGAGCTCGAAGGTACGCGGCTGGCCGGCGAGGCCCAGGTCCTGGCCGCGCGCCGCGGCGTCCCCGCGGCCCTGGCCGCGATGCGCGCCGACCCGGCCGCCCACAGCGAGCGCGACCTGCGCATCTGCCGCAAGCCCCTGGCCGCGTCGCTGACGGCCGAGGACGCCGAGCAGTGCGCGCGCCTGCTCGCCGGGTCGCCGGCCTTCGTGCGCCGCGAGGTCGGCGAGTGGCTCCGTCTGCGCCCCGACCTGCCGCTCGGCGAGCTGGCCGAGCAGGCCTACGCCAAGGAGGGCGACTTCGAGGCCCGCGAGGTCCTGCTCGCGGCCGCGATCGCCCACGACCGGCTGGCGCCGATCGACGCCCTCGTCGAGCGCTGGCTCGACCACAGCGACGAGGAGGCCGAGGGCCTGCTGCTGACCGCCGTCGGCACGCTGCCGTTCGCCGAGCACCCGCGCCAGGAGCGCCTCCTGCTCGAGCTCCTGCTCGGCCGCGCGCTCCGCGACCCGCTCGCCGCCGTCCGCCAGGAGCGCGGCCGGCGCTTCCTGACCAAGCGCCTCGCCGTGCTGTCGCCGCTGCTCGGCCCGATCGTCGAGCGCCTCGTGGCCCTGTCGCCCCAGCGCTTCGCCGACCTCCTGGCCCTGGTCGGCAAGCACCTCGACCCGGCCGCCCTGTCCAAGGGCACGCTCCTGCGGATCTGCCTCGAGGCCAACCGCTACGTCGGCGGCCTCGAGGTCCTGGCCCCGCTGGTCCGCCTCGGGCTCAGGCTGCCGCCCTGGCCCCACGAGGCCGACGCCGGCCTGCTCCTGCTCGAGGCCGAGCTCCTGGGCCGGGCCGGCCGCTACCGCGAGGCCCTCGACACGTTTGACAAGGGCATGAGCGAACTGACCCTGCATGGCTTCCGTTCGCGCGAGATCGAGACCCTCGTTCTCGGTCTCCTCGGCCCCTCCGACGCCGGCCCATGGCGGCAGCTCCGCAAGCGGCGCGCCCTCATCGAGGCCGCGTGCCGGCACCTGGAGGGACGGGCGGACGAGGCGCGGGCGGCCGTGGAGCGGGCGCGCAGGGCGGCCGACGGCGGCTTCGACGACGAGGAGCGGCGCTTTCTTCGCGGCATCGCTTCTCCGGCCGTAGACGGCGGCCGATGATGACCCGAGGAGGTACGTGGATGTTCGCTCAGCTCGTCAAGTCGGCCGGGATCGCGGCCCTGGTGTTCCTCCCCACTGCCGCCCCGCGGGCGCAGCAGCAGGGGGAGCCCCCGGCGTCCAAGCCCGCGGCCCAGGAGCCGGCGCCGCTCGACGAGAAGCAGAAGAAGGAGCTCGTCGAGATCCTGGCCAAGGGCGGGGTCACGATCGACTTCGCGGCCAAGACCGTCAGCGTCGAGGCCACGGTCAACACCCGCGACGACTACATCGAGTACATCCTGATCGGCCCGCGCGGCAAGCGGCACGAGGGGCTGTTCGTGACCGCGGCCAAGCCGCGGCTGATCCACGCGGCGATGATCGCGCTCGGGTTCAAGCCCGGCAAGAACGCCGAGGCCATCCCCAAGGACCCGTTCCCGACCGAGGAGGAGGTCGAGAAGGGCGTCGACACCCACATCCGCAAGCCGCCCGAGGGGCAGAAGCTGTACCTGAGCGTGCACTGGAAGGACGAGGACGGGAAGCGGGTCGAGTACCGCGTCGACGACCTCTACCACGACCTCGTGCACGGCGGCTCGATCCAGGACGCCGAGTGGATCTACCTCGGCAGCCGCATGGCCCCGCTCTACAAGGGCGAGGACCCGGTGTTCCTGGCCGACTACGACCAGAACCTGATCAGCAACTACTACGTGCGGCCGGACAACCAGCTCGTGACGATCCGCCACCCGCACGCGTGGGACGACTCGATCTGGTTCCCGATCACCGACCGGCTGCCGCCCAAGGGCGCGCCGGTGACCTTCGTGCTGTCGGCCGAGCCCAAGGTCAAGCCCAAGCCGCTGGCGCCGCCCAAGGAGGGCGAGGCCAGGCGCCAGCCCAACCCCGGCGAGCCGGGCCAGGGCGGCGGCGGCGGTGGTGACCAGGGCGGCGGCGGCGGCGGGGGTGACCAGGGCGGCGGCGAGGGCGGCGGGGGCCGCTGACGCCGCGCGGATGAGCGAGGCCGACCGGCGCCTGCCGTTCCGGGTGTTCGCGCCGGCGGCGCTGGGCATCCTGGCCTGCGTCGGGGGGGCCGTCCTCGGCATCGACCGGGCCGCGCGGCCCGAGCTCTACGCCGTCCTGATGGTCGCGGCGTCGTTCCTGTGGTGCTTCCTCGCGTGGCAACTCCTGCGCAAGGGCAGGATCATCCCGCTCTCGTGGGTCGTCGGCGCCGGCCTCGTGCTGCGCGCGGTCCTGCTGCTCGGCGAGCCGGCCCAGCTCAGCGACGACCTCTACCGCTACGTCTGGGAGGGGCGCGTGCAGTGGCACGCCGACGCGGCCCGCCGCAACCCCTTCCTGACCCCGCCGGCCGACTACGCGGCCGAGGCCGACGGCGACCCGATCTGGGAGGGCATCAACCACAAGGAGGTCCCGGCCGCCTACCCGCCGGCCTGCCAGCTCTACCTCGCGCTGCTGGCCCGGACCGGCGCGGGCCTCGTCGGCTTCCGCAACGGCTTCGCCTTCCTCGACCTGCTGCTCCTGCTCCTGATCCCGCACTGGCTGAGCCGCATCGGCAGGCCCCCGGGCCTGGCGCTGATCCACGCGCTGTGCCCGCTCGTCCTCGTCGAGCTCGTCGTCGAGGGCCACAACGACGTCCTCGGCCTGCTGCTGCTCGTCGCGTCGTTCGCGGTCCTCGGCCGGGACAAGGAGCTCAGCAAGGGGCGCGTCGCCCTCGGTGGCGCGCTGTACGGCGTCGCGATCGCGGCCAAGTTCCTGCCGGTCCTCGTCGTGCCGTGGCTGTGGCGCCGCGACAAGCGCATCCTGCTCCCGGCCGCACTCGCGCTCCTGGCCTGCTACGTGCCGTTCCTGCCCGAGCCGGCGCGCTGGCCCGAGCTCTTCGCCGGCCTCGGCCGCTTCGGCCACAAGTGGGCCCACAACGACACGGTCTTCGGCCTCGTCCGCGCCGGCGTCGAGGCCGGCCAGCAGGCCCTGGCCTCGTCCGGCCACCACGGCTGGCTCGCCGACCTCGCGCACACCGACGCCCTCGCCCGCGTCGTCGTGGGGCTCCGGTACCTCGGCGGCTACCTGTGGATCTTCTGGCTCGAGCGCTACTCGGCCGCGGCCCTCGTGCCCTGCTCGGGCTCCTGTTCAGACTGGCCCCGGTCGTGCACCCTGGCATTCGGGTCTGTCGTGCGCCCTTCCTCGCGATCAGCCTGTCGCCGGCCCTGTTCGCGCTCCTGGCCGGCGTGCAGTGCAGCTACATCGCGCTGCTGCGCTGGCACGGCAGCCCGACTGGGAGGCCCAGGCCTTCTGGCAGGAGTCGTGGTTCTGGAAGCTCGCGGATGGCCCGTTCTATGGCCTGTCCTACGGTCAGCTGCAAGGCCCTGCGCCCTGCCGCGCCGACCTGGAGCGCGCGGCCTGGTGGAGCGATGCTCGCGGCATGCGCGAGTTCGACCTCGCAGGCCCTGGATGCCTCTTCTCGACCCGACCCAGGCCGAGAACGGCGCATAGCCCTCCGCTTCGATCCGGAACTGTTGCTGCCCCGGGGGCATACCCCACCAGAACCAGAGGTCGTCGCATGGGCGACGTTCCAGGAGGGTTGCTTCTCGGAGCGCAACACCAGGTCGCGGCCGATGGCGGGCACGAGGTGGACAGCCTGACGTGGTGATCTCGATCTCGGACCAACCAGTCGGTCTTTGGGCATCGGTGTCCTGGATCAGGAAGGCCGACCCACCGATCGGCGCGGCGTATACGGTATTACCTGCCCTGCAGCGCCGCCCTGCAGGTGGTGAAGGTCGGCGCCCAGTCGACGTGCTGTTCCTGCGAGAAGCGGCCCTTGGTCCACTTCATGCCGGGTATCGCGTGTAGCACCCCACCTTCCTCGGAGCCGCCGTCTCCAGCATCACCAGGTGGTCGCCGACGGGGAGGGCCATCCAGTACATCGGATCGTCGTCGCCCAGGGGCACTGCCTCGATCCACCTGGTGCTCCGCGGGTCGTAGAACTTGAGGGCAGGGATCCAGTGGGGCGGGACCTGCCGCACTCCGGTTCCGCGATGGAAGACCACCCGGACGACGGCCAGCTTCTCCTCGGGGGCGACCTTCGTGCTCCACGAGTCCCCTCCCGGATCGGCCGTCACCGTCCACCGGGCCTCGGCGACGGTCAGAGCTCCCAAGGTCGATCGGAGCCGCAGGCCCATGCCCACGGGGAGGAGCAGCTCCTCGTCGATCTCCCCGTTCGACTCCTTGTTGGTGAGAACCGGGTGCTTCAGGTCGTCCCTCCTGAACACCTTGATCTCGAGACCCTTCAGGGGTTGCGTGACCTCGACGTGCACGTGGACGACCTGCAGGTGGATGTCGAGTGGTGACCTCGTGCTGGCGAAGCCCGGAACCTCCACGCGTGCACGCCGATCAGGCCCGGCTCCGTCGGGAGGCTCCAGCCAGCAGGAATACGTCCCGGCCTCGAGGCCCCGGACCTCGAAGTGGCCGCCGTCGTCGATGGGACCGATACCTTTCTCCGTGCCGTCCTCGACGCCGTCGTCGTAGGCCTCGTCCAGCCTGCATGACACGGTCCAGCCCGTGAGAGCGATGTTGGGAATGACCGATACCCTGCCCTTGATCGAGTGGCGGGAGCGGATGCACAGGGTCGGCAGCCGGCCGGTGATCGGCAGGTCGTGCAGGACGAGGAGCGACCTGCCGACGCCCTCCTTGGAGGCGCTCAGGTTCATGGGTTCCGCGGGAGAGAAGCCCGCGGGGATCGCCAGCGCGTAGTGGCCGTCCCGATCGGACGTGGCCTCGCACTCGTCGTCCAGGCAGACGTCCACCCCCTCGAGCGGCTCGCCATCGGCTCCGACGACGACCCCCTCCACCGACGAGCCGCGCGGGAGCCAGGGGCACCAGGGCGGTTCCTCCTCCTCGCACACGGAATCGCGCCACTCGGCAATGAACGCCTCGCGGGTCCAGGTCTGGGGGGAGCGACCGGACGCCTCGATCCTGATCCGCTGCGACGCTGCTGCCTCGGGTGGAGCCTCGGGAAACCGGATCACGAGGCGGCCGTCCGGCTCACCCTCGAAGCTGTCCAGCAGCGTCGAGGTGCCGGGCCAGCCCGACCAGAGCCGGGCGCGGGCGCGCGGGATCGGCTCGTCGTCCTCGTCGAGGATCCGCAGCGTGATCTCCTGCGCGGGGATCGGGGCGAGGGTCCGCGCCGAGGCTCCCGCCTCGCGCAGCTCCTCGTGCTCGCCGTCGGGAGGCATCTCCTCGGACCCTGGAGATGCCGGCACCGCTTCCGGGTCCAGGAGCGACACGACCGCTGGTGACCCCCGGGTCCCCCAGAGCGGCGCCGTGGCCGCGAGGGCCAAGCCGGCGAGCAGGCAGGAGGGGAGGAGCCGGGAGCGCATCGGGCGGGGACATGACAAAAGCCGTGCCTCGCCCGGTGGAGCCGAGAAATCGCGGTCCGGGGCGTTTCGGAGCCGGGTGGGGCGTTTCGATCGGGTAACCTGGCCACGGTCGGACCCGATCCCGGCCTGCATGGAATCCCGACAGGGGACCGGCCTGGGCGGTCCGTCCGCCGTTCAGGGGCGTCGCCGAGGCTCCGATAAGAAGGGCATGGAGACCGCGGAGTTCGCCCTGCCGACGTCGGAGATCCACGTCTGGGTCGTGTACCTCACCGCCCGCTGCAATTTCAATTGCAGCTACTGCATCCAGAAGGAGGTCATGACCCCGGACCGGCCGCGCAAGCCGTGGCTGCGCTACCGGGAGCTCAGCGGCCGGGAGTGGGTCGAGGCCCTCAACGCCCTGCCGGTGCGGCCTGCGCACACGCTGATCCTGACCGGCGGCGAGCCGTCGATCCACCCGGGCTTCCTCGAGATCTGCGCCGGCCTCGACGGCTACCGGCTCGAGATGACGAGCAACCTGACCTTCGACGTCGACGAGCTCGCCGCGGTCATGAAGCGGGCCGGCAAGCGCTTCGAGGCCGCGTTCCACACGTACCACCCCAAGTGGATGCGGCCCGAGGAGTTCGTCCTCAGGGCCGAGAAGCTGCGCGACTCGGGCATCGTCGTGGACCCGGTGTTCTCGATGGTCGACCTCGACGCGTTCCCGCACTTCCGCGACGACGAGTTCGACGAGCAGCAGCAGCGCTTCTTCGAGGTCGCCCGGGCCCGCGGGCTCCTGACCCAGCGCAACGAGTTCCGCGGCCACCACATGGGCTCGCCGTTCGACCGCTCGGCGCGCCGGACGATCGAGTGCACGAGCTCGTGGGTCAACTTCGCGCCCAACGGCGACGTCCACAACTGCCAGTACCACCTCGAGTCCGGCAAGCACGCCTTCGGCAACGTCACCGACCCCGCGGGCCTGCGCCGCATGCCGCGGATGGGGGAGTGGTTCGCCTGCGGCGACTTCGGCTTCTGCGACCCCTGCCACGAGAACAGCGGCCACGGCGCGTTCCGCGACGAGGAGGGCCGCATCTTCCGCCGCGACGCCCACGACAGCCGCGTCTACCTGCAGTGGATGGCGCCCGAGTCGATCAAGGCCGTCGCGCGCCGCTTCGAGCGGCAGGGCGACCACGCCGAGGCCGCCGCGGCCTGGCTGGCGGCGATCGGCCGCGAGCAGAGGGACGGCGAGGCCACCGACCCGGCGAGCTGGGCCGACCTCGGCATCTCGCTGTGGCAGGGCGGGCACAAGCGCAAGGCGCTGGCCGCGATCATGCACGCCCTCGAGCTCGGCCACCGCGACATGGACGCGCTCGTCGCCGCGGTCCAGCTCGGCCGCGAGACCGACCTGCTCGACGGCCTCAGGCCCGAGCTCACGCGCTACCTCGCCGCCGACGAGCTCGCCCGGATCGAGCGCGCGGCGGCCGAGACCTTCGTCTGAGGACCGGCATGGCCGATGCCGAGGAGCACAGCGACGACCTGCCCGAGGCGATCGGCGAGCACCGCGTCGCCGGGCTGCGGCGCCGCGACGGCGTCGGCCTCCTGTGCGAGGCGGCCGGCGACGACCCCGAGCGGCCGCTGCTGCTGCGCACCCTCGGCCCGCGCTGGCGGCTCAGCACGGCCGCCCAGGAGCGGTTCCGCGAGCTGGCCTCGGCGACGCGGCGCGCGGCCCACCACGGCATCGCCCGGGTCGCCGAGGTCGGCGAGCACGGGGGCCTGCCGTTCTGCGTCCTCGACGCCGGCCCGTCGCGCTGCCTCGACGCGCTCCTGACCGAGCTCGTCGACACGACCGGCGCGCGCCGGCCCAAGGAGGCGCGGCGGCTCGGCGAGCTCCTCGCCGGGCGGCGCATCGACGCGGCCTTCGAGGAGCTGTGGGGCAGCAGCTGGACCGACATGAGCGCCGACCTCGCGCTCCCGGGCGCGCGCGCCCTCGAGCACGCGCCGGACCGGCCTCGTGCACGGGGACCTCGGCCCGCACGGGGTCCTCCTCGACGACAAGGCTCGGCTGCGGCTGTTCGACTTCGGCCTCGGCCACCTCGGCTCGACCAGCGCCGAGGGCGCGGGCGGCGCCCGCCCGATCGACCCCGCTTCCTCGCGCCCCGCGTCCTCGACGGCGCGCCGCCGACGCCGGCCTCGGACCTGTGGTCCCTCGGCGTGCTGCTGTGCGCCTGCTGTGCGGCCGCCTGCCGTTCCCGGCCAACGACCCGGAGCGGCTCGCCCAGGCAGTGCGCGGCGAGGAGCCGCCGTTGCCGTGGAAGCTCGACCGCGACGTCCCGCGCCCGCTCGGCGCGATCGTGTGGAAGTGCCTGCGCAAGGAGCCGGCGCGCCGCTACGCGAGCGCCGGCGAGCTGGCCGAGGACCTCGAGCGCTTCTTCACCGGCCAGCCGGTCCGCGCCCGCGTGCCCGGCCCGCTGGCTCGCGGCCTCGCGTACGCGCGCAAGCACCCGCTGCGCGTCCTGCCGGTCCCGGCCGCCGTGGCCCTCCTCGTCGCCCTCGTCGCCGTGCCCGGCGGCGGCGACGGCGGCGAGCACCGCTCGCGCGGGCCGGCGGCGGCTCGGGCAGCAAGCCCGGCACCGGTAGCGCGACCGGGGCGCCGGGCGGGGCGCGCGGGCCGGCGCGCCGACCGGCGGCGAGTGGGCCGACAGCCTCGCCGAGGCGATCACGCGCCTGATCGAGAAGGCCCGCGGGCACCGGAAGGCGCGGATGCGGATCCTGTTCGTCGGCGTCGAGGACCGCGGCGGCTTCGGGGCCGAGGTCCTGAACGGCGTCGTCGAGGGCCTGCGGTTCCCGGCCGAAGTCGAGGCGCACGGGCCGGGCGAGGCCGGGCGGCTCCTGGCCGTGACCGGCTGGCAGGCCGCCGACCTGTGGTCGCCGGCCGCGCTGGCCGAGCTCGCGCACCGCCACCGCCTCGACTTCGACGGCGTGCTGTGCGGGACCCTGACGCGCGACGCCGACGGGCGGGCGCTGCTGTCGCTGCAGCTCTACGACCGCGGCAACGACCGCATCGACCGCGAGGGCCTGCACGTCGACGGGGAGCCGCCGGCCCGCGAGGGCTTCGACCGCGACGTCGTCACGGCCGTCGAGGCCCTGGCCCGGCGCTGCCCCGGGCTCGCCGGCCGCGGCACGATCCTCGCTCTCGCGCTCGACGGCGGCGACGCGCGGCAGCGGGCCCACGCCCAGGCCGTGCTCGAGACGGCCCTCATCGACCTGCGCCCGACGCGGCTCGTGCCCTCGGATCGGACGGCCCGGATCGCGGCGCGCCGCGGCCTCGACGCCGCCGAGCTGCCCACGCGCGAGGGTGCGCTCGAGCTCGGCACCGGCCTCGGCACCCGCGTCGACTGGCTCGTCGGCGGCACCCTCGGCGCCGGCGGCCTCTCGCTCTGGGCCGTCGACGGCCGGACCGGCGCGCGTCACTGAGCGAGGCCCGGGTCCTCGGGGCTGGCGCCGGCCGCGCGGCCGGGCATGTTCGGCGCCATGGATCGTGGGCGCGCGCGACTCTGGCTGGCCGGCATCGTCTTGCTGGTCCTGGGCCTCTACGCCCCGGCGCTCGGCAACGGCTTCGTCCTCGACGACACGCCGATCGCCCGCGCGACCCTGCCCGACGGCCGCCCCAACCCCTTCGTCGCCGAGCTGCGCCCGCTCGGCGACTACTTCGCGGCCAACTACTGGGAGGCGACCGGGGTCGGCAGCCCGCTGTACCGGCCGGTCACGATCCTGCACTACGCCCTGGTCCACGCGGTCCTCGTCCGCGGCCTCGGCCTCGACGAGGCCTTCGCCCAGCACCTGCCCAACCTCCTGCTGCACGCCCTGGCCTGCCTGCTCGTCTACCGGCTCCTGCGCGCGGCCGGCGCCCGGCGCACGCCCGGCGTCGTCGGCGCGCTGCTGTTCGGGCTGCACCCGATCCACCACGAGGTCGTGGCCGGCATCGTCGGCCGCGCCGAGCTCCTGGCCTTCGTCCCGGGCGCGCTCGCGACCCTGCTGCTCCTGCGCAGCCGGTCGACGCAGTGGACCAGGGCCGGGCCGCGCATGGCCCTCGCCGCCCTGCTGCTGTTCGTCGCGTTCTGCGCCAAGGAGAGCGCCCTCGGATGGCTCGTCGTCGCCCCGCTGATGCTCGGCGCCGTGGTCGGCGGCGAGGGCCTGCTGCGGCCCTGGCGCGGCGTGCTGGCCCCGCTGCGGACCCGCTGGCTGCCGCTGCTCGCGACCCTGTGCGTGCCGTCGCTCGTGTTCCTCGCGCTGCGCGCGTCGATGCTGGCCGGCCTCGAGGCGCGCGACCTGCCCCTGCAGCAGATCGACTGGCTGCAGAACCCCCTCGCGCGGGAGCCGACGACGACGCGCCTCGCGACGGCCCTGTCGATCCAGGGCTTCGCGGCGTGGAAGCTCGCCTGGCCATGGCCGCTGCTCAGCGACTGGCAGGCCTCGGTGTTCCCGCTGATCACGACGCCGAGCGACCCGCGCGCGCTGGCCGGCGCGGTCCTGCTCGCGCTGTTCCTCCTCGTGTTCCTGCGCTTCGGGCCGCGGCGGCCCGACCTGCGGCTCGGGATCGGGGCCTTCCTGGCCTTCGGCATGCCGACGGCCAACCTCCTGCTGCCGATCGGCACGCCCTACGCCGAGCGCCTGCACTACGCCACGGTCCTGCTGCCGGTCGCCCTCGTGCCGCTGGCCGCGAGCCGCTTCGAGGTCGATCGGTCGCTGCGCGTGCTGCGCTGGCCGCTGGCCGGCTGGCTGGTCCTCGCCGCCGTATCGATCGTGCTCCGCAACCCGCAGTGGAGGGACGAGGCCACGCTGTTCCCGCACGACCTCGCGCAGCAGCCGCGCTCGGTCGCCCTGCGCTTCTTCGTCGCCGACCAGGCCGTCGCCCGAGGCGCCCTCGCCGAGGCCCGCGTCCACCTCGAGGAGGCGACGCGGCTCGCGCCCGACCACGCCGAGCCCTGGCTCAAGCTCGGCGACCTCGAGCGCATGCAGGGCCGGTCCACCGAGGCCGAGGCCTGCTACCGCAAGGGCCTCGACGCGCGCTGGGGTCGCGCGGGCATCGACGACGCCGAGAACGCCCTCGGCCTGGCCCTCGTCCTGCTGCAGCAGGACCGCCGCGCCGAGGCCCGCGACGCCCTCGAGCGCATGCTCGTCCTGCAGCCCGCGGCCATCGAGCCGCGCCTGCTCCTGCTCGAGCTCGTGACCGAGGTGACGCCGGCGCGCCGCGACGTCCTGTGCCGCGAGGGCCGCGCACGCGCGCCCGACCTGCCGTACTGGGACCTGGCCCGCGGCGAGCTCCTGGCCGAGGCCGGCCGGGCCGACGAGGCCCGAGCGGTGTGGCGCCGCGCCCTGCCCGCGCTCGAAGGCCTCGTCCGCTCGGCGCGAGCCGACCCCGCCGCGGGGCAGTGGGAGCTGGCCCGCGCCGCGCGCTTCATCGCCCGCATCCAGGCCCGCCCCGAGCCGGATGCCGCCCTCCGCCTGGCGCTCGGGAACATCGCCAAGGATTGAGCCCGGGCGCCGCCTGACCGGAGCGTCCGCGGGCAGCCGCTATGCTCCCTGGTCCGCAGCCGCCCACGACCGCGCCATGTCTGCCTTCGGACTCACCTGCCTGCTGTTCCTGCTGCCGACCTCCCAGGACCCCGGCCGCGCCGACCTGCCGGATCGAGGTCCGCCGCTGCGGGAGCGGCTGATCGGACGGGCCGTGACCCCCGACGGCAAGGCCTGGGCCGGCGCCAAGGTCGTCCTCTTCCACCGTCCGATCCCCGACTTCATCAGGCTGGGTGAGCCCGACCGCGTCGAGGTCCAGGCCGCCGCACAACGGTCGCTTCCGCGCCGAGCTGCTGCACGGGCGCGCGCATATGTGGCCTGGGCCGAACAACGGCGAGGACGGCAAGACCCGGGTCAGCGACGTCGTCGCCGGCGTCTTCGCCGGCGAGACCCTCAAGCCCTGCAGCGCGAGGCGCCGGCCGCTCCGATGACCTGCAGGCTCGAGGGCCTCGGATGCCTGGCAAGCAGGCCGCTGCCTGAGGGCAGCTACCGCTCCTCCTCGGCCCGCAGTCGATGGTCCTCGACCTCGGCAAGACCGACGGCGTGACCGAGTTCCTCGCTCCCCGCCGCACCCCTTCGATCGCCGTCCTCGAGCGACTCGACGCGACCGGCAAGGTCCTGGCCGCTAAGCGCCTTGTCCAGGATGGAACGGCGACAACCTGCCCTGACCGGAACCTGCCCGCGCCCCGTCGACTCCGCCTCGAGGTCCGTGGGCCCGACGGTCCGATCGCCGGCGCCGAGGTGTGGAGCAACGTCCACCTCGAGACATCGTCCCGAGTGGACGACGACGCCTGGCTGTGGCGCCGACGCTCGGCCGCACGTGGCGCGCGACCTGGGAGCCGCGTTCGGCAGGAGCGATGCCGACGGCGCGATCGTCTGCTCGGTCCTGGCCTCCGGGAACACCATCGCCCTGATCGTCCGGGCCGATGGCTTCGCCGAGCAGAGCTTCTGAGCTCGACCCGTCGGTGTCCCACCCTGTCCGACTGGAGCCGGTCGGCGAGCTCCGGGCAAGCCTTCCTGTCTCCCGGACGGCAGCCCCGTGGCGGGGTTGCCGTTCGTGGTGCGGCGCAAGTTCATGACGAAGATATACAAGTCGAGGCGGGGCAACGCATCCACGAGGATCCCGGCGAGCTGCACAGGACCGGGGCGGATGGGAGCTTCTCGCTCGGGTTCCTGCCCGCCGAGAGCCACCACTGGCCTCCTGACGGTGCTGACACCGGAGCTGTGGGAGGTGCTGGCCTGACCTACGGCAAGGTCCCGCTTCCTCCGCCGAGCTCGTCCTGGGCCAGGGACGGGTCGACAAGGCCGGCAAGGACCTCGGCGCAGCTTCGGCTCGACCGGCCTGTCTGCGTCCGGGCGACGATCCACGCGGCCCGGGCCGAGCGTGAGGCCCGGGCCCGTCTCCTGCTCAGGGGCGGAGGAGCAGCTTCGGCCCGGCCACCGGGATCCGCCGCCGATGATGCGCACCTCGATCGGGCGGGGAGGTCGCGTTCCTGGTGCCGGCCTCCGGCTACCAGACCCTGGTCGTCCACCCCCTGCGCGGGGTCTCGACCGAACCGCTGACCTTGGAGCCCAAGGACCCGCCCGGCAGGGTGTTCGAGTGGGCGGTCCGGCTCGAGCCCTTCCTGTCGATCGAAGCCGTGGTCACGGACGGCACGGGCAACCCCGCGGCCGGCGCGAGGCTCGAGAGCCGCAGCGGGGGTTATTCCAACGTGAACGGGTTGTGCACCGAGATCTTCAGGTGGAACCGGCAGGCGATCACGCGCACGATCGCCGACGACGGAGGTCACGCCGTCCTCCGGCTGATCCCGGTCAAGGGCCAGAGCTACGGCGTCAGGGCCGGTGCTGCCGACAGCCGTGGCGGCACCC
Organism: Planctomycetota bacterium; assembly: GCA_041398545.1. GTDB lineage: Bacteria > Planctomycetota > UBA1135 > UBA1135 > JAWKUM01. Next base: position 80,252 of record JAWKUM010000015.1, read on the forward strand.
GCCCGAGCTTCCGGATCTCCACCGACGCACCGCCCAAGAAGCTCGAGCTCGAGGTCGGCAACTGATCCGGCGTGGCCTCAGCGGGCCATCCGGGAACATCGCCAGGGATCGGGCGTCGGGACGGGCCCCTCGGGATCACCGGCCGCCGGCACGCATGTCAGACCCGCGGACCGCCCTGCAACGGCCGGGCCCCTCGCTATGCTCTTCGCTCCGATCCCCGACCAGGACCTGGCCATGCACGCTCTCGGACTCCCCTGCCTGCTGCTCCTGCTGCTGACCCCCCAGGACCCCGGCCGCGCCGACCTCCCCGATCAGGGCCCGCCGCTGCGTGAGCGGCTGATCGGCCGGGCCGTGACCCCCGACGGCAAGGCCTGGGCCGGCGCCCGGGTCGTCCTCGTTCACCGCCCGATCCCCGACGTCGTCGTCCTCGGCCAGCCCGACCGCGTCGAGGTCCAGGCCGCCGACAACGGCCGCTTCCGGGCCGAGCTGCTGCACGGGCGCTCGTACATGGCCTGGGCCGAACAGGTCGACGAGGACGGCAAGACCCGGGTCAGCGACGTCGTCGAGGGCGTCTTCGCCGGCGAGACCCTCAAGCTCGAGCAGGGCGCCGCGCCGGTCGCGCCGGTGACCTGCAAGGTCAGCGGCCTCGAGGCCTGGGCCGAGGCCAAGATGCCCGAGGGCAGCTACCGCGCCCTCCTCGGCCCGCAGTCGATGATCCTCGACCTCGGCAAGACCGACGGCGTGACCGAGCTGCACCTGCCGCCGCACCCCTTCGACCGCGTCGTCCTCGAGCGGCTCGACGCCGCCGGCAAGGTCCTGGCCGCCATGACCCTGGCCAAGCCGACCCTCCCGCTGATGCCGACGACCTGGGCGCTGCCCAAGCCCCGCAGGCTCCGCATCGAGGTCAGGGGGCCGAACGGTCCGATCGCGGGCGCCGAGGTCTGGGCCCAGGTCCACCTCGAGCACCTCGCCTGGGACAAGTCCTCCGGCGACCTGGGGCTGTGGCGCAAGGTCCTCGAGCGGACCAAGATCTCGACCTGGGCGCCGTTCGGTCGGAGCGACGCCGACGGCCTCGTCGACTGCCAGGTGCCCTCGCCGGGCGGCAAGCACGACCTGATCGTCCGGGCCGACGGCTTCCTCGAGCACAGCCTCGAGCTCGACTTCGCCACCGCGGAGCGGGCCGTGCCCGGCACCGGGCCGGCGAAGCAGGAGCAGGAGAAGAAGGAGGGTGGCAAGGACGGGGAGAAGCAGGTCGACCCGGAGGCCGCCAAGAAGCTCGTCGAGGGCCTCAAGAACCTGTTCGGCGGCAAGACCGCGCAGCAGGACGGCGAGGAGGGCGACGCCGACCGCGTCGTGCTCGAGCCGGGCGGCAAGCTGCAGGGCAGGCTCATGCTCGGCGAGGACAAGCCGGCCGCCGGGCTGCCGTTCGTGCTCCTGCGCGAGGGCCGGATGAAGTCCGGCAAGCACGGCTCGCGCCAGTACGACGTGCCCGCGGAGCTGCACGTCGCCGGCCAGGACGGGAGCTTCTCGTTCGGCTACCTGCCGCCGGAGACCAACTACCGCCTGCTGACCGTGCTGACGCCCGAGCTGTGGAAGGCCCTGGGGCCGGCCTACGGCAAGGTCCCGCTGCCGGCCGCCGAGCTCGTCGTGGTGCAGGGCTCGGTCGACAAGGACGGCAAGGACCTCGGCGCGCTGCGGCTCGACAAGCTCGTCTGCGTGCACGCGACGATCCACGCGGCCCGGGGCGAGCGCGAGGCCAGCGCCCGCCTCCTGCTCAAGGACACGCGCGAGGAGGCCTCGGTCATCTTCCAGGGGCCGAAGACGATGGTCCGCGAGTTCGACCCGCGCGGCGAGGTCGCCTTCCTGCTGCCGCCGGGCAACTACGACACGCTGGTCGTGCACCCCGAGCGCGGGGTCTCGACCGAGCCCCTGGGGTTCAAGCCCGAGGACTCGCCCGGCACGTTGTTCGAGTGGGAGGTCAAGCTCGACCCCTTCGCCGCGATCGACATCGTCGTCACCGACGGCAAGGGCGGCCCCGCCGCGGGCGCGCACCTCGACATGGGCGGCGGCGGCTACACCCACCTGTCCAAGCTCTGCTCCGAGATCTACGAGTGGAACGAGCAGACGATCGAGCGCACGGTCGTCGACGAGCAGGGCCGCGGCGTCCTGCGCCTGATCCCGGTCAAGGCCCAGAGCTACCAGGTCAGCGCCCGCGCGGGCGGGGGGCACGGCGGCTCGAGCACCCAGGTCCAGATCTCGACCGACAGCTTCCCCGAGAAGCTCGAGCTCGAGGTCACCAACTGAGGACCGGTTTGGGCTTGGGCGGGGGGGCGGCCTCTCGGATGCTCTCCGCATGGCTCGCGCCCCCGCCTGGCTGCTCCTCGGCCTCGTCCTCCTCGGGACCACGCTGCTGTACTGGCCCGTCCTCGACGCGGAGTTCCCGTTCGACGACCAGGCCGCGGCCAAGGCCGTCAAGAACGACGGCTCGGACAACCCGGCGATCGCGACCCTCCAGCCGCTGAGCCACTACTTCTCGACCGAGTACTGGATCGGCACGGGCAAGGACGAGCTCGACAGCAATCCGCTGTACCGCCCGCTGACGGTCTGGTCGTTCGCCTGGCTCCGCGACCGGTTCTACCGCGAGGGGCCGGGGGACCAGGTCCTCCACGAGGCCCGCCCGCAGCACGTCGCCAACCTGCTGCTGTACCTCGGCACCGTCGTGCTGATGTACCTGCTCGTGCGCCGCCTCGGCCTCGGCCGCGTCGCCGCCCTGCTCGGCGCGACGCTGTACGCCGTGCACGCGATCCACAGCGAGGTCGTCGCGATGATCGTGGGTCGGGCCGAGCTCATGTCGATGCTGTTCGGCCTCGCCGCCTGCAACCTGTACCTCGTCCTCGTCGGGACGAGGAGCCGGCCCGGGGTCTTCGTCGCGAGCCTGTTCGGCTGTGCCTGCGCGCTGTTCCTCGCGTTCTGCAGCAAGGAGAGCGCGCTGGCCTGGCTGCCGTTCCTGCCGGTCCTCGGCGTCGCGCGGCGCTTCCTCGACCACCACCCCGACCCCTGGGTCCCGCTCCTGGCCCGCCAGGCCATGCTGACCCTGGCCGTCGGCATCCTCCCGGTCGCCGCCTGGTGGTACCTCCGCCACGGCGCGTTCTACGGCCTCGGGGGCGACTGGCAGGTCGCCTACGTCACGAACCCCCTGTACCACCTGTCGACCGGCGAGCGCTGGCTGACGGCCGTCAGCATCTGGGCCTGGTCCCTGTGGCGGACGCTGCTGCCGGTGTCGCTGTGCTGCGACTACAGCGCCAACGTGTTCGGGCTCGTCGACCAGCCCTTCGACCCGGGCTTCCTCGTCGCCTTCCTCGTCCTCGCCGCCGTCCTCGTGCTCGGGCTGCGCTACGTCCGCCGGGCCCCGCTGGGCTTCGCCGCGATGGCCTCGTTCCTCGGCATGACGTTCGCCACGTCCAACGTCCCCTTCGCGATCGGGACGGTCTTCGCCGAGCGGCTCGTGTTCCTGGCCAGCATCGCCGTCCCCCTCGGCGCCCTCGCCCTGTGGCAGGCCCTGCGCGCGCGGCCGACCGGCCGGGCCGTCATGCTCGGGGCCGTCGCGGTCTGGGTCCTGGTCAACGGCCTCGTCACGTCCGAGCGTGCCTCGGTGTGGAAGAACGACGTCGTCCTGTTCGCCAACGACGTCCAGGTCCACCCGCGCTCCCTGATGCTCCGGCTCCAGGCTGCGGTCCAGGACCTGCGCCAGGGCAACATGGAGCGCTGGCGGAGCCACCTCGAGGCCGCGCTCGAGGTCGAGCCCGAGTTCGCGCGGGCCCACATCGAGCTGGCCGGGGGCTCGATGAAGGAGCTCAGCTCGGCGATGCCGCGGGCCCGCCAGGTCGAGATCCTCGAGGCCGCGATCGAGCACCTCCAGAAGGCGGAGCGCTGCAGGATCCTCGAGGGCTACGAGCGGATCATGCTCTACCACAACCTCGCCGTCGCCCGCTGCGCCATGCACCAGCCGGCCGCGGCGATCGAGGCCTGGGACAAGCTCTTCGCCGAGTTCCCGACCAACCACCGCCAGCGCAGCGACGCCCTGCTGGCCGGCCTCGGTGAGCTCGCCGACGACGACTTCATGCGGCTGCTCAAGGACGGGGAGCGCCTCGCGCCGGAGCGGCTCGAGTGGAAGTGGCACCGCGGCCGCCGGGCCCTGCTGCTCAACCGCCCGCGCGAGGCCGTCGAGAACCTGCGCGAGTCCCTGCAGCCGATCAAGGCCGGGGGCATCGACTCGCCGGCGCTCAAGGACTACGTGAGCTGGGCCCGGGCCGAGAACCTGCTCGGCAACCAGGCCAACGTCCAGGCGATCCAGCAGTACCTGCAGCTGAACCAGCAGCGGTTCCGCTGACGGGGGCCGGCGCCCGCGCCGCTCAGACGGCGGCGGCGGCGCGCTTGCGGTCCTTCTCCTTGAGGTGGACCTTGCGCAGGCGGATCGAGTCGGGGGTGATCTCGACGAGCTCGTCGTCGTCGACGTACTCGAGGGCCTCCTCGAGCGAGAGGAGGCGGGGAGGCAGCATCTTGGTGAACGCCTCCTTGGTCGAGCTGCGGACGTTGGTCAGCTTCTTCTCGCGGCAGAGGTTGACCGGGAGGTCCTTCTCCTTGCAGTGCTCGCCGACGACCATGCCCTCGTAGACGAGCGTCTGCGGCAGCACGAAGAACGTGCCCCGGTCGCGGAGGGAGTCGATCGCGTAGGCCGTCGCGGGGCCCTGGGCGGTCGAGACCAGGACACCGACGTTGCGGCCCGAGATGTCGCCGCGCCACGGGCCGTAGCGCAGGAAGGCGTGGTGCAGCATCGCCCGCCCCTGGGTCAGGTTGAGGATGCGGGTGCGGGCGCCGACGAGGCCGCGGGACGGGATCTCGAACTCGAGGTGCTGGAACTCGCCCTTGTCCTGCATCGTCACGAGCTCGCCCTTGCGCTTGCCGAGGAACTCGATGACCTTGCCGACCGCGTCGTCGGGGACCTCGGCCACGAGGAGCTCCATCGGCTCGAGCCGCCGGCCCTCGTCCTCGTGGAGGATGACCTTGGGCTTGCCGACGGCGAACTCGTAGCCCTCGCGCCGCATCTCCTCGCAGAGGATGCCGAGGTGCATCAGGCCGCGGCCCGAGACGAGGAACGAGTCGGGCGTGGGGCCGGGCTCGACCCGCAGCGCGACGTTGGTGCGCCGCTCGCGGTCGAGGCGGTCCTTGAGGTTGCGCGAGGTCACGAACTTGCCCTCGCGGCCGGCGAAGGGCGAGTCGTTGACCTGGAAGCGCATCGACAGCGTCGGCTCGTCGATCGCGATCGGGGTCAGCGGCTCGACGACCTCGAGGTCCGTCAGCGAGTCGCCGATGTCGAGGTCCTCGATGCCGTAGATCGCGCACAGGTCGCCGGCCTCGACCTCCTCGCACTCCTCGCGCGACAGCCCGACGAAGCGGTAGACGCCGCGGACCAGGACGTCGGCGCGGGCGCCGTCGCGGCTGACGTGCATCACGCGGTCCTGGCGGCGCAGCCGGCCGCGGTGGACGCGACCGATCGCGATGCGGCCGACGAAGTCCGACCAGTCGAGGGTCGAGACCCGGAACTGCAGCGGGCGGTCGGGGTCGTCCTCGGGGGCCGGGAGGTGGTCGACGATGGTCTCGAACAGCGGCCCGAGGTCCTGGCCGCGGACGCCGGCCTCGCGGCAGGCCCAGCCCTCGCGGCCGGAGGCGAACAGGACCGGGAACTCGAGCTGCTCGTCGGTGCCGTCGAGGTCGATGAACAGGTCGTAGACCTCGTTGAGCACGGCCTGGGGGCGGGCGTCGGGCCGGTCGGCCTTGTTGACGACGACGATCGGGCGCAGGCGGTTCTCGAAGGCCTTGCGCAGCACGAAGCGCGTCTGCGGCATCGGGCCCTCGAAGGCGTCGACGAGGAGCACGACGCCGTCGGCCATCGACAGCACGCGCTCGACCTCGCCGCCGAAGTCGGCGTGCCCCGGCGTGTCGATCAGGTTGATCTTGGTGCCGTGCCAGTGCACGACCGTGTTCTTGGCCAGGATCGTGATGCCGCGCTCGCGCTCGAGGTCGTTGCTGTCGAGGAAGCACTCGGGCACGGCCTGGCCGACGCGGAACGCCCCGCTCTGCTCGAGCATGCGGTCGACCAGCGTCGTCTTGCCGTGGTCGACGTGCGCGATGATGGCCAGGTTTCTGATCGGTCGGGCTGCCATGGGTCTCGCCGGGTCTCTTCGGCCGAGCGTGGGCAGGAACCGTCGGGAACCTGGCTCAGGGGCCGGAAAACGGCCGAGCATCATCCTCGACGGCGGCCCGGGTCGTCAACGCTCGAGGAGCAGCAGCGGGTAGCGGTTGGCCCGCGGCACGAGCAGCGTGAACGGGCGGTCGCTGACCCCCCGGAGGCCGTGGGGGAAGCGCCCGGCCAGGAGCAGGCCCTCGCCCTCCGGCCTGAGCTCCAGGGCCGCCGCGGGCAGCTCGGCCTGGACCCGGCCCTGGGGGTCGAGGAGCTGGATCGCCTCGCGCCCCGGCACGAACACCATGCAGTCCTCGGGCGCCGGCGGCGGAGGCGGGTTCAGCGTGTGGCGCCCGCCGGCCGGGTCCACGACCTCGAAGCCGAGGCCGCGGGAGCCGACCCGCGAGCCGGCCGGGAACGACGTGGCGCCGGCGCCATGGACGACGAGGCCGGCGGGGCCCTCCTCGACGACGAGGTTGCCGCGGGCGTGGACGTGCAGCCGGCCGGCCGCGCCGAGGTCGATCAGGAACAGCGTCGCCGGGTCGGGGGCCAGGGTCAGCCGGGCCGCCTGCGGCAGCCGGCGCTCGCCGTCGGGCAGGGCCACGTGGCGCAGCAGCATCCCGTCCGGGCCGTCGACGAGCACGGCGTCGGCGAGGGCCGCGTACCAGCGCACGACCCCATCGCCGTCCCGGACCTCGAAGCCGACCGTCTGGCCGCCGCTGTCGACGACGCCGAGGGTCGACGGCGAGGACGAGTCCTTCTTGACGACGCCGGCGTAGAGCCCGCCCTTGGACGGCCGGCTGATGAAGAACCAGCCGTAGTCGTCGCTGTTGCACGCCGGGGCGAGCAGCAGTGGGAGCAGCAGCAGGGGGAGCGCGACGGGACGCGGCATCGCGCGTCATTCTGCCCCGCGGGGGTCCGCGCGCCCAGCCGCGCGGAGGGTTAGGATCCGGCCGATGCGGATCCCCGACGAACGCCTGCGCGCCGTGCTCGAGGAGCCGGTCCCCGAGTGGGACAGCCGGGCAGGGCTGCGCGACGCGGCGGTCCTGGTCCCCTGGTACACCGAGGAGGGGGAGGACCGGCTGCTGTTCACGAGGCGCCGCGACGACCTCCCCCAGCACGCCGGGGAGGTGGCCTTCCCGGGTGGGGCAAGGGAGGGCGACGAGGACCCGATCCGCACGGCCCTGCGCGAGAGCCACGAGGAGATCGGGCTCGAGCCGTCCGCGGTCGAGATCCTCGGGGCCCTGCCGCCGATGCGCTCGATCGCCGGCTACTTCGTCAACCTCTACGTGGGGCGCATCGAGCCGCCGCGGAGCCTGCGCATCGACGCGGCCGAGGTCGCCGAGGCCTTCGCGATCCCCCTGCGGCTCCTGGCCGAGCCGGGCGGCTGGGAGTGGCGCGACCTGCGCGGCCCGCCGTTCCCCCGGACGATGCCGTTCTTCCCGTACGAGGGCCGGCTCCTGTGGGGGCTGACGGCCCTGTTCACCCTCGAGCTCCTCGGCCGGCTCGGCTTCGCGACCCCCGAGCCCCGGATCCGCCGCCTCCCCGAACATCCCTGAGCCCAGGGGGGAACCGACGGCCTCGTTGCCGTCCCTCCTGGCTCCGCCGCAGCCCTCTCCCTCCGGAGGACAGATGCTCCCGACCCTCGCCGCCGCGCTCCTGTCCCTGCTCCAGGTCTCCGCCCCGGCCCGGGGGCCGGAGGGTGGGACCGACCGTCAGCACCTGACCGGCGTCGTCCGCGGCCTCGACGGGGCCCCGCTGGCCGGCGCCCGGGTCCGCCTCCTCTCCAACCGCGTCCCGGGTCGACCCGACCTGCCGGGCAACGACGCCGTCGAAGCCGTCAGCGACGCGGAGGGCCGCTACCGGGTCGGACTCCTGCCGGATCGGAGCTATTCGCTCTGGGCCCTGGCCGAGGGCGAGGGCGGGCGCTACGCCTCGAGCAGCATCGAGGGCGGGGTCATGGGGCCGGACCGCCACGACGTCTGGCTGCGGCACGTGACCCACCGGACCGAGCTGAGGATCGAGGGCTACGAAGGCGAGGGGCTCCGCTACGAGCTCGAGCTCGGCCGCGGCGACGTCGAGCGGATTCCCAGCCCGGCTCCCGAGCACGGGGTGCTGCTGCTGCCGGCCCTGCCCGAGGGCCAGTGCGGCCTGCGCATCCTCGACGCGGCGGGCCGGGTCGTCCGCGAGCAGCGGCTCTACACCCTGGGGGACGGGCC
>JAWKUM010000016.1:0-83861 GCA_041398545.1 Planctomycetota bacterium
TACTCATGCACGAGGCGCCCGAGGGGCGTGGAACCCCGACCCTTCACGATTGTTCACCCCGTAGAGCCACCTGGATGACCTCGTGGAGATGGGACACGAATCGGGGAGCCTGCGAGCACGTTTCCGGTCCGTGACGCGGCTGCTTCCCGACCACGACGGGGTGCATCCAAGGTGCCAGGCAATGTCAGCTACGAGCAGGAGCTCGGGGGCTTCCTCTTGCACCTGGCCAACCGTGCGGCGGTTATCGATTCGGAGTGTTGAGATCCTACACAAGGCCAGGGTGGGGGCGGTTGCGCCGTGGGCAGGCACTGCTCTGCGTCCGGCTGCCCTGAGCGGCGATTCCAGTCATGGGGGGACCTCAGCCCGGTCTGCCCATGGCTGAGGGGCGCGGTCTGGGAACAGAGGCTTCCGGGGAAGAAACAGGATCGACCTCCGAGACCCGCTCCCATAGGAAGGTCGTCGCATGGAACGGGGTTTGCCGCCTCCCTGCTGCCCATTCCCGGCCCTTGGAGGTCCCATGCGGAACTCTCGACCCCGGCCGCGTCGTCCTTTCGGCAGTCCTTCCCGTCGCCATGCCCTGGGTCCCGGCCGTCGTTGGAGGGAGCGATCCGGTTCGGGCATGACCTCGGGGAACACGACTTCGCGATCGGAGGCATCGACCGGGACCTCCAACCCGAAGGGAGTGATCGGGCGATGTCGAAGATGGAGCACAGAAATAGGTCGATGCGACCTGAGGCCAGATCGAAACTATGAAGGAGCGACAAAGAAACTGTGGAACGGCAGGCATGTTTTCGAGCAGCCCATGGCAAGGGCAGAAGGTCTTGACGGAACGACGGGGATTTCTAGTCTGCGCGTCTCGCAGCACCCTGGTCGATCGTCGACACCCCCTTACGACCGACCTCCCGAATACCACGAGATGAGTTCGAGGAGGCAGACCATGCTCGCACGAAGCAGAGAAGAGTCGTGTACCTTTTTTCGGCACGTAATCTTCGCCGTGGTTCTCTTCTCCTGCCTGTTGCTAGGCGGTTCCGAGGCCGGAGCCCAGGGAGGCCTTGGGCAGCGCCGAGAGTTCATCTTCCATGTGTGGGTCAATCCCCTGCACGGTGATGACGCTTATGCGACCACCCAGAACCCCGTTGGAACCTGGATCCCGGTCCCGTCTAACGAGCATCTGCTCGGGCTGGCCGAACATCCGTACCTGCAACCAAGCCCCTTGATCAAGGGGTTCCTGCAGAACGCGCCGCACGAGTTTCGTACCGTGACCGCTGCCCTGGCGTACGTGCAGGCGCAGTTCTATCTCCCTCCGACCAATAAGCTGCCCTGGGTGTACCCGGGCCCGATTGGTCCCGCGCGTTCGATCGATTGGATCGTGATCCACTGCCTGCCCGGTCTGTACGGTCCGTACACCGTAAGCGCCCGGTAGACCCCATCTGCGATCTTGCCTGGTGATCGCGGATCCTGTCCGGCATGCATCGGACCCGGACCCCACGCGAGCGGGAGATCCGCAGGCTCCTGTCCCAACAGGAGCGCAGCGATCTCAGCATCAAGGACTTCGCGCTCGAGCACGGCCTGTCGCCGCACACCCTGTATTGGTGGCGCCGCGAGCTCAGGCTGCGGGACGACGGCCACCAGGCTCCTGGTACCCGAAGCCCCTTCGTCGAGGTCGAGCTCGCCCAGGCCACTCCGCCCCCGGCCTCCCCGATCGAGATCCGGATCGCGGACATCCGGATCCTGGTGCCGGCAGGCGTCGCCGCCGATGAACTGCGGCTCGTGCTCGAGGCCGTGAGGGGATCGTGCTGAGCCTGCCGCCGTCGGTCCGGATCTATTTGGCCCGGGAGCCTGCCGACATGCGCAAGGCGATCGACGGGCTTTCAGCGCTGACCCGCGAGGTCCTTGCCGAGGATCCCCTGAGCGGTCACCTGTTCGTCTTCTGCAACCGCTCCGGCAACCGCATCAAGATCCTGTATTGGGAGGGGAGCGGGTACTGGCTCCTGCACAAGCGGCTGGAGAAGGGTCGCTTCCCCTGGCCTTCGGGTCCTGGTGTCAAGGTCCGGCTCGACCATGCCGAGCTGGCGGCGATCCTTGGTGGGATCGAACTCGACAAGGCGACGCGGAAGCGTTGGTATGCGCGTCCGGCGGAAAAAGTCCGCCCCCGAACGAACACCGGGGCGACATCGATCGTCAAAGCTGCGGCATGGGAGAGGAGAGCGGCACCGACCTCGCGCGGGAGATCGAACGACTGAAGGTCGAGCTCTCGGATACTACCACCAGGTGCGCCACGCTCGAGCGGGACAAGGCCGCCCTCGAGCGCAAGCTCGCCGATGCCCTCCACCGCCTGAGCCTGCTGCTGCACGCGCAGTACGGCCGTCGGAGCGAGCGCTACGAAGGTCATCCGGAGCTGCCGTTTCCCGGCGAGGAGTCCGAGCCGGTCCCGCCGCCGCACGTCGACGAGGCTCCTGACGAGGAGTACGAGGCGGTAGGGAAGAAGCGTCGCCGGCGCGGTGTCACGAGGCTGCGCGGGGATCTGCCGCGGGAGCGGGTGGTCATCGAGCCGAGCGACGAGGAGCGCCTGTGCCCCTGCTGCGGGGAGGAGCGCGTCGCGATCGGCGAGGAGATCACCGAGCTGCTCGACTACCGGCCGGCGAGTTTCGTGATCCGCGAGATCGTCCGGCCCAAGCTGGTCTGCAGGATGCATGAGGAGGCCGGGATCACGGTCCCGGCCTTGCCGTCGCGGCCGATCGGCAAGGGCATGGCCGCCGAGGGCCTGCTGGCCCAGGTCGTGACCGCGAAGTACCGCGACCACCTGCCGCTGTACCGTCAGGCGGGCATCTACCGCCGCCAGGGCGTCGAGATCGCGGAGTCGACGATGGGCGACTGGGTCCGGGACGTCGCCGTGGAGCTTTCCCCGGTCGTCGCCGAGGTGAGGCGACAGGCTCTTGCGTCGGGCTACGTGCGGACGGACGACACGCCGATCACGGTGCTCGACCGGGCCCACCCCAAGGGCAGCAAGCGGGGCTTTTTGTGGGTCTACCTCGGTGCTGAGCAGGGAGACTGCCTGTTCGACTTCACGGCTGGGAGGTCGCGGGACGGTCCGGCCCGTGTGCTCGAAGGCTACGAGGGTCATCTGCAGGCGGACGCCTACGGCGGGTACGACAGTCTCTACAAGGACGGCCGGATCGTCGAGGTCGGGTGCATGGCGCATGCCAGGCGACGCTTCGTCGAGGCGATGGAGGTGGATCCAGAGCGCAGCGCCATCGCCGTCCAGGTCCTGCGGGAGCTTTACGGGATCGAGCGGCACGCGAAGGACGAGGGCATGACGGCCGAGGAGCGGCGTGCACTGCGTCAGGCGGAGTCCCACCCGCTGTTCGAGGAGCTATGCAACTGGCTCGGAGCGGAACAGGACCAGGTGCTGCCACAGAGCCCGATCGGCAAGGCGATCGGCTACATGCTGCGGCACAGGTCGGCATTGGGTCGCTACATCGAGGACGGCCGGCTGGAGATCGACAACAACCGCTCCGAGAGAGCCATGCGGCAGGTGGCGGTCGGCCGCAAGAACTGGCTCTTCGCCGGCAGCGAGGCCGGAGGGGAGCGTGCGGCGACGCTGTACTCCCTGGTCGTCGGCTGCTGGGAGCTGGGCGTGGACCCCTTCGCCTACCTGCGCGACGTGCTCGAAAGGCTCGGCACGACGCCGAGCAGCGAGATCGCCAGGCTCACGCCCAGGGGCTGGGCCGCCGAGCAGGGAGCGATCTGAGCCCGTAACCGGCCGAGGCCGATCGCCGACGGGACGCGGGAGTGGGGTCTACCGGGCGCTTACGTTCATGCAGGATTCCACGCTGGTCGATTGGGAGGTCAGCGGATTGGAACCGTGGAGCAAGTGCGCCGGTCAGCGCCTGATCGCCGCCCGGGTCTTCGCGATCGACGAGACGCCGCATGTTGTGGAATTCTCGTTCGACGGTCAAAGTGTCTGGATGGCGAACGGATACAAGGAGGCCGTTGGTGATGGAGACGATCTCCTCATCCGAACGGGGACCTTTCCGGGGCTTGAGGGCGCGAGACTCGTATGGCCGGTGTAGCTTGACCGTCCAACCCGCCGATGCAGCCGACGCTCGCTACGCTCGCGCGGCTGATCGGCTTTCCGTTGGACGGACGATCGTGACGCCGACTGAAGAGAGAGCGATCCTCGACAAGGAGATCCAGATGGCCTTCACGGGTGATCCGTCACGCGCTGGATCCCATGGAGTGGATCTCTAGGATCGGCATCGGCCGTACATGGATCCAGAGCAACCATGACAAACTATCTGCTCAGTCTCAACGAGGACGAAGCGTTGGTTCTGTTCGAGTTCTTCGCTCGATTCGACGAGACGGACAAGCTCCAGTTCGAGCACGCTGCTGAGTATCTGGCGCTCTTGAAGGTGTCGGCTCAGATCGACAGGACAACACCTGCGATGTTCAGCCCGGAATACGGTTCTCTGCTTGCAGGTGCGCGCGAGCGGGTCGCCGCAGGGTACGAAGGGGAGGTTCCCGGCATGGGTTCGGGCGGTGATCCCCGATGAGGCGGCCTGTCTGCTCGCCCCGGGCGCAGGCGACAGTCTCCCTCGCACGGTGGAAGTGAGGTTCCGTCCACTTGGTGATCCGTGGGTTCCGGGCGCTTCATCCTGGTGCCAACGACCCAGGGAATGCGTATATCCTGCTGATCATGTCAGGCGACCTGCCCGATCGGCCGGTACGTCAACCGCCTGGGCACGCTGGGAGATCGGATGAGCCTTGTCTACAAGCTCCAGTACCTGGTCGGCTTGACTCCATGGGAGCGGATGCCCTCGCTTCCCATCGGCGAACAGGCCGTCGCGCTCCTCGACCGGGACGAGCGCGGCCGGGAGCCACCCTACGGGCGCGCGCTCGATCTCGGCTGCGGGACGGGATTCTGGTCGGTCCGCCTGGCCCAACGGGGGTGGGAGGTGACCGGGGTCGACATCGTGCCGAAGGCCGTACGCAAGGCCCGCAAGCGCGCGAGTGAAGCCGGAGTTGAGGTCGGGTTCGTCGAAGGGAGCATGTTGTCGCTCCGGACCGCGGGCATCGGCTCGGGCTTCGACCTGGTCCTGGACTTCGGCGCCGTCCATGGTCTCCAGCCCGATCAGGTGCGGGCGGTGGGCCGCGAGGTCACGGCGGTGGCCTCCGAGGACGCCGCGCTCTTGATGTACGCGTTCTCACCGGGGCACAGGGGTCCCCTGCCGCGAGGCATCCGGCGAGAGGAGATCGAGGCAGCCTACGAAGGATGGACGATCGTCGACGAGGAACCGTTCGACCTGAGCGGCGCACCCAGGTTCGTGCAGAAGGCCCGTCCACGCTTCTACTACCTTCGCCGCGGACGATCATGATGGTGCTGCAGTGGCCGCCGAGACGGATTCCGAGGTTCACGCGGACATGTGCTCTGAGCGCATCATCCGCGTAGCTGAGATCCCAGAGGGCACGCATCCCCTGGGGATCATTTCAGGCGACCCTCCCGCGCGTCTCGCCGCGAGGTGGGCCGCGATCGCGATCGTTCCGAGTTCTCCTCCGAGCTACCTGCTCTATCTCCTCGGTCCTTCGGGGGCGATCTTGGAGGTGCTGCAGTTCGAGTCCATGTTGATTGCTCTCGATCAGGCAATGGCGATCGTTGGGATCGGCGGAGGCGGCTGGTCGAGTTGCGATGTCGAGACACCCGACGGGGATCTCATCGATCCCGGTCTCTTCTCGCGGTACCTTGCCGGCTGACAAGTCGGAACGGTTGACAGCGCTGCGCGCGGAACGCGGGTTGCAAACAAGTCGGGGAACAGGAGGGTGCCCGTGAGTGACCCCGAAGACCCGAGACAAGAGGGCCAGGAGCCTGCTTCCTTCGGCCGTGAGATCGGGACGGGGATCAGGGAAGAGGTGCGCAGCTGGCTCCGCTGGGCTGCCTTTGGGGCTGGTCTCGGCGCCGTCGTGCTCGGAGTGACCGGGTTCTGGTACTTCGGGGCCACCGGGCTCGCGATTGGAGCAGCGATGGGAGCGGTCGTGGGGGGCATCGGAGCCTGGCTCCTCTACCTGAATGCCTGAACGGCATGAGCTTGCTCCCGTGAGGCCGCCGTTGCTCCGAGGATGCCTGCATCGACCTTGTGGTCTTCGTTTTCCACCACTGGCCGGTGTCCTCCCCCTGAGGACCCTCGGAGAATGCACGACTGGAGGAAAGGGGGTAACGATGAGCTACGACATGTCCAAGGTCCTGGGGGTCCCGTACGAGGAGGCGGTCGAGCGGGCCAGGGAGGCCCTGCAGGCGGAGGGCTTCGGGGTGCTCACGGAGATCGACGTCAAGGCGACGCTGAAGAAGAAGCTCGACGTCGACTTCCGCAAGTACGTCATCCTCGGCGCCTGCAACCCGCCGCTCGCCTATCAGGCGCTCCAGGCCGAGCCCAACATCGGGCTCCTGCTGCCCTGCAACGTGATCGTGCAGGAGCTGGACGAAGGTACCGCGCAGGTCTCGGCGATCGACCCGATCTCCGCGCTGGGGGTCGTCGCGAACGAGGGGCTCGCGAGCATGGCGTCGCAGGTGCGCGACAAGCTCCAGCGCGTCATGGACGACCTCTGAGGCGAAGGCGATGCCGCAGAAGCCACAGCGCAGGACCGAGAGCGGCCGAGGTGGCGCCGCCAGGCCCAAGCTCCTCTCCGGCGGCAACCCGCAGGTCCCCAAGGCCGACGGCGACGCGCCCGTCCAGGCCTACATCGCGGCCATGCCGGGGTGGAAGCAGGCCGTCGGCCGCCGCCTCGACGAGCTGGCCACCCGCGCGGTTCCCGGCGTGCGCAAGGCCGTGCGGTGGAACTCGCCGTTCTACGGCGTCGAGGGCCGGGGCTGGTTCCTGTCGTTCCACTGCTTCGCCCGCTACGTCAAGGTGACGCTGTTCCGGGGCGCGTCGCTGCGGCCCGTCCCGCCGGTCGCCTCCAAGCAGGCGGACGTCCGCTACCTCCACGTCCACGAGGACGAGCCGCTCGACGAGGAGCTCGTGGCGGACTGGATCCGGCAGGCCGCCGCCCTGCCCGGCGAACCCCTGTTCTGAACCATGCACGCCGACACCCAAGCCTACAACGCGGCCCAGGCCCCCGGCGACCGGGCGATCTGCGCACTGCTCGCCGCCCAGATCGACCGCGCCCTGCCGGAGGCCGAGAACAAGGTCTGGCACGGCCACCCGGTCTGGTTCCTCGACGGCAACCCGATCGTCGGCTACAGCAAGCTGAAGGGTTGCATCCGCCTGCTGTTCTGGAGCGGTCAGTCCTTCGAGGAGGACGGGCTCGCCGTGGAAGGCAAGTTCAAGGCCGCGGAGGCGCGGTACACCGAGGCCGGACAGGTCGACACCAAGGCGCTGCGGCGCTGGCTGACCAAGTCCCGTGACATCCAGTGGGACTACAAGAACCTCGTCCGGCGCAAGGGCCGGTTGGAGCGGCTGAAGTAGCGGCCCGGTACCCGGGATGGGGAGACCGGGGGCGACGGCGGGTCCGGGGCGCTCCAGGTCCGGGTGACCGGTCCGGCCTCGAGGGTTGTATCTTGTCCGGGTCGGGTTCCCGAGGTTGAAGCAGGATGGCGTTCCAGCAATTGGTCGACTCGATCCCGATCGTCGGGTTCTTCGGTGGATACGTGGTCGTCGCCCTGGTCGCGTTGGAGTGCGGCTATCGCCTCGGGTGCTGGTGGCAGAACCGCACGCACGAGGAGAAGGAGGGTCCCACCCCGATGATCGTGGGCTCGCTCCTGGCCCTGATGGCATTCCTCCTCGCGATCACGATGGGGATGGCGTCCGAGCGATTCGATCGCCGCCGGGCACTTGTGCTGGAGGAGGCCAACGCGTTGGGCACGACGTACCTGCGGGCAGGCTACCTTCCGGCGCAGGACTCGGCGAGGGTCCAGGTCCTGCTGCGCGAGTACGTGCCGCTGCGGATCGCCACGGATGACATGGAGGACAACCACCGGAAGATCGCCAGATCGGTCGACGTGCAGGCCGAACTCTGGTCGGTCGCCGAGGATTCGGCTCGGGCGATGCCCGGATCCTACGTCGTGGGGCTCTTCATCGAGTCGCTGAACGATGTCATCGACATGCACTCGAAGCGGGTCATCGCCAGCATCTACGGTAGAGTGCCCGCGACGATCCTCCTCCTGCTCCTGTTCGGCTCGATGCTGACCCTGGCGATGGTGGGCTACAGCACCGGGCTGACCCGGCGCCGCAGTCCCGTCACGGCCATCGTGCTGATCGCGGTGCTCAGCGCGGTGATCACGTTGGTCTTCGACCTGGATCGACCACAGGGAGGCTTCCTCGAGGTCAGCCAGCAGCCCCTCATCGATCTGCAGCAGAACATCCGGGGCTCCTGACCCGGGCTCGAATCGTGGTCGACCCCGGAGCCGAGGCGGTAGCATCGCGGGTAATCAGCACGGAGCATCGAGATGTCATCAGACGCGAGGGCGCCCGGGATCTGGGTCGGCCAGGGTGTGCACTTCTTGGGGCTGGGTCTCCTGCTCGGCCTGCTCTGGATGGCATGGCGAGCCCTCGGGGAGCCGCACGCGCTTCCGTTCTGGTGTGCCGCGGCCCTGCCCGTCATGCATCAGATCTTCGTGTGGCTGGCCTGGCGCGTCGAGCTGGCGTCGGCCGGGACGAGCAGGACGATCGGCTTCCTCTGGTACGTGGTGATCTTCTTCGTCCTGTTCAGCGGGCGGTTCGTCTCCCTGTTGGCCCTGGGCTGGGTGGACCGAGGCAGCCTCGGATTGTCGGCGGTCCCGCGCGGCATCGCGGGGGCCTTGCTCCTCGTGCCTGGGGTCTACGCCATGTACAGCGTCGGGCGCTACTTCGGCATGTCACGGGCGGCGGGCGCGGACCACTTCGATCCCGGGTTCAGGGACTTGCCGTTGGTGCGCCGCGGCATCTTCCGGTTCACGAGCAACGGGATGTACGTCTATGCGTTCCTGCTGTTCTGGGCGATCGCGATCCTCCTGGACTCGTCGGCTGCGCTCGCCGTCGCCGCCTTCAGCCATGTGTACATCTGGGTGCACTTCTTTGCGACGGAGAGGCCGGACATGAGGTACCTGTACGCGTCGGAGGACGGTTGATGCTCGATCGGCCGCCGAGTACGGCCGACCGGCAGCGACATGCGCTGATCCCACTCCCGGGTCGCACGGAGCACCGAGACGAGGGATGGACACGATGGCCAAGCCCGAATCCCGCGTGACGATCCACATGGCGGCGAGCCTCGACGGCTTCATCGCCCGCAGGGACGGGAGCGTGGACTGGATGGAGTGCCCGGACGAGTTCGCGGCCGGCGAGGACATGACCCCGGAGGTCGTCGAGGCCTTCCTCGCGACGATCGACTGCTACGTCATGGGCTCGCGGACCTACGAGACCGCGCTCCGGTTCGAGGCCCAGGGTGCGGGGTGGGCCTACGGCGACAAGCCCACCTTCGTCCTGACCCGGCGGGACCTGCCACGAAGCCGGGACTCGGTCGAGCTCTGCTCCGGCGACCTGGCCGAGCTCGTCGACGGGCGCCTGCGGCCGAGCTACCGCAACATCTGGGTCGCCGGCGGCGCCGAGGTCGCCGGCGCCTTCCTCCGCCTCGGCCTCGCCGACGAGGTCGTCTACTCGATCCTCCCGGTCGCGATCGGCGACGGGATCCGCTTCTTCGGCGAGCTCGACCGGGACGTCGCCCTCCACCTCGTCGAGGTCGAGGCCTACCGGACAGGGATCGTCGAGCTGCGCTACGAGGTGCGGGGGCGGCAGGGCGGGTGACGGAGCGGCATCCCGAGGGTGCTTGACCGCAGCGGCGCCCGGACCGACAACATTCCGGCCCACCCGCTGTCTCCCAAGGCCAGAGGAGGTCCGGCATGCGTGTCCCCGACAGCTTCGACGAGTTCGAGGAGTCCCAGGCCTCGCTGGACAGGCTCGATCGCCATGCCCCCGAGATCCTCCAGCGCTACCGCCAGATCGAGGCCGACCACCCCGACGAGGATTACGTCGGCCTGATCGTCGAGCGGGGCAACGATGTGTTCGCCCCGATGTTCGAGGAGAAGGCCAGGCAGGAAGGACTTGCCGAGCCACCCGACAGGTTTACGTCGCTGATGCCGAGGGAGGACATGATCGGGTTGTTGGAAGCGGCCTACCCGGGGATGGCCGAGCAATTGCCGGCGAGGATCCCGGGGAAGGTCCTGCCGGTGGTGTACTTCGGCAAGCACGGCGTGCGGGCCAAGGCGCAGCCGTACTGAGGCCGGGGGCATCCGGTCGGAGGAGCGCGTGCCATGTCGGAGAGGTGGGATCTCGTCCACACGGTGACCGACTACTACGATGGGCCTCGTGCTGGAGTCGCGGACCTGGATGGAGCGCCCCACTGTTACCGATCGGAATGGAACCAGGAGCAGGAGGAAGGGGACGAGGTCTTCCTGCTCATGCCGATCGACGAGGAGACCTTGGCGTTGGCGACCGAGGACCAAGAGATCTGGAGGCGGTGGCAGGATGCCTTCCGCAACGGTTTCACGGGCCTGAGCACACACCCGGCACTCCCGGAGGATCGCGAGCGTCATGAGGAGCTCGTCGCGCTCCTGGCCGGGAGGCTGAACATCGATCCATGCAGGGCGGTCCGCAAGCTCGGTACGTTCAGGACCAGGGACGATGCCGAGCCGGGTCCGGCTGGCACCATCCGGGACCTGGAGGTCCGGTGGTCCGATCATGGATAGACATGGCAGCATCCGGAGCGGCATCCGGATGCCGGAAGTCGGGATCAGGGACCCGGGGGCCCGGTCCCTCGTCGACCTCGAGGTATGGCAGGGCGGGGGCGAAGCGAAGGTGGCGGTAGGGCTCCTGGACGGGACTGGAATGCGCCACCCGAGAGTGGCGCCACCTCGGTGGTGGAGCATCCCATGAAGATCACCCTCGACCTCGACCGGCTCCTGCAGGAAGGCCGGATCACCCGCGACGAGTACACCCGGCTGGAGGGCCTTGCCGCGCAGACGACCGCCGCCCTGGCGTTGAACGTCCTGATCGCGTTCGGCATCGTCGCCGTGGCGGGTGGGACCCTGGCGCTCCTCAGGTCGGCCGAGGTCGCGCTCGGGCTGGGGGTCGCAACGGGTGGCGTCGGGATCTACCTCCACGAAGCCCGGGATCAGCGGTGGCGGCCCCTGGGGGTGATCCTCCTGCTGATCGGTGCGCTGACGACCGGGGGCGGCGTCGTCTGGCTCACGGAAGGGTCCACGGTCGGGTTCGCGATCCTCACCGTGGCCTTCGCGGGCGTTGCGCTGTTGGCGGACAGCGGCCTCCTCGTCGCCCTCTCCGCGTTCGCGCTGCTCGCGCTGTTGGGTGGCATGACCGCATACCGTCACGCCGCGTACTTCCTGGGCGTCGAGCAACCGCTCCTCACGATCGTGGTCTTCGGCCTCCTCGCCCTCGCCACGTATCGCGTTTCGCTGGTCGTGCCCGCGAACCGGGCACGACTCGCGAGCATCTTCGCCCGGACGTCCATCCTGATCACAAACCTGGGGTTCTGGATCGGCTCCCTGTGGGGGGATCGGCTGTGGCAGGCAGGCGACAGCGACAATCCCTACGTGCGGGTCGCCGTGATCCCCGACTGGTCGTTCTCCATCGCCTGGGCGGTCGGTCTGATCGCGGCCGGGGTATGGGCCGCCCGGCGCAACCGCCGTTGGGTCGTCAACGTGGTCGCGACCTTCGGAGGCATCCACTTCTACACCCAGTACTTCGAGTGGCTCGGCGGGACCCCCGGCTCGATCCTCGCGGCAGGGATCGTGGCCCTCGGGATCGCACTGGGTCTGATCAGGTACAACAATCCACGGGCGTCGGCGCCCCCCGAGGCCACGTAGTCCGGCTTCATGACCGTGTCCGATCCCGCGAGCATCCACCTGCGACCCGCGACCGATGAGGATCGCGCATTCCTGTTCCGGCTCCGGCGCGAGGCCATGCGGCCCCACGTGGAGCGGACCTGGGGTGGCTGGGACGAGGCCGACCAGCGGCGGCGCTTCGAGGAGACGAGCGACTTCGCGGCCCATGAGATCATCGAGGTCGGGGGCGAGGCGGTCGGCTGCCGGTGGGTGCGCGAGCTGCCGGATGCCTGGGAGCTGTGCCGGATCTATCTCCTGCCGGAGGTGCAGGGACGGGGGATCGGGACCCGGATCATCGACGACCTCTGCGAGGCCGCCGCCCGGCAGGATCTGCCGGTCCGCCTGCGGGTCCTGCGCGTCAACGAGGCCCAGCGGCTGTATCGTCGGCTCGGCTTCGAGGTCGTCGGGGAGACCGAGTTCCACGTCCTGATGGAGCGTCCGGTTCGGTGACCGCGAGCGGCCCGCTGGACCGTGGAGGACGTGACATGACCCGAGCAGGGCCCATCTCGCTGCGTGAGCGCTTCGCCGCGCTCCGCTTCCTCGCCGACCGGACGCCGGAGACAGACGCCGAGACCGGCGAGGGTGCGTTCGCCGAGCTCTCGCCGTGCAACGGGGGCGGCGTCTACATCGCCCACTTCGCCGGGAACAGCGAGTGGGAGCGGCACCGGAGCGGGGACGAGCCGGTCCTCGTCGTCGAAGGCGCCGCGACCCTCGTGCTCCTCGTCGACGGCGCCGAGGTCCACAACCGGCTCCGGGAGGGCGAGCTCCTCGTCGTCCCCAAGGGCACCTGGCACCGCTTCATCGTGCCCGAGGGCGTCAAGCTGCTGACGGTCACGCCGCAGCCCACGGACCACAGCGCGGGATCGCCGGACGATTCGGCATGATGGATGCGTTCGCCCGTGAACGGGCACTCGCCTGACAGGTCGCACCGAACCACGCTCACCGCACAATCGAGGTCAGCATGAAACGAGTCACCGGCATCGGCGGAGTCTTCTTCAAGGCGCGGGACCCGGAGGCGCTCCGGGCCTGGTACGCGCGTCACCTCGGCATCGACGTCCAGGAGTGGGGTGGCGCCGTGTTCGCGTGGGCGGGCCCGGACGGCGAGCCGACCGGCGGATCGACCGTGTGGTGCATCAGCCAGGACGGGGGCGACCAGTACGCGCCGAGCGAGGCCTCGTTCATGGTCAACTACCGGGTCGCGGACCTCGACGCGGTGGTCGCGGCCCTGAAGGCAGAGGGCTGCAACCTCCTCGACAAGCGCGACGACTCCGAGTTCGGCAAGTTCGCCTGGGTCATCGATCCGGAGGGCAACAAGGTCGAGCTGTGGCAGCCACCCGCCGGGCAGTGAGCTAAGGTTCCGGGCTCGGAACTCCTCGGGCAGCGGGGACCTTTCACCAGCTAGCACCACGTGCCGCATGAGTTATCCAATGCGCTTTGCGCCGGGGGAGGGGCCGCGACACATCCAGGTATTGATCGATCGGCTCCTGCCGCAGCTCGTTGCAGGACGGGACCCCGTATCCGAGGTGCTCCGAGATCAGTTGCGCAACGCAACGATCGGCGGGATCGAGCTCTCGGGCGCAGGTTTCTTCGTGGACATCGATGTGCCTCCCGACCTGCCCACCGTCGCGCCGAGGAATATCACAGGAGGCAGTGCGGACATCGAGCTCGCTGGCGTCCCACATGGTGCCGGTTGCTTGCTCTTCGTCCGTGAGGGTCGGTTGTCGATGCTCGAGTGCTATACCTACGTGGGCGAGTGGACCGAGGACACCGAGGTCCTGTCCGTGAAGGACATCGTCCCGATCCGACCGACAGCTTCGGAGTCCACCTGACCGGTCGATCCGTGAGGCCCGATCCAGTGAGTGCCGAGCCCGTCCTCGAGACCCCGCGCCTCGTCCTCCGGACGTTCATGGCCGGCGACGAGGAGGCGATGGCCGAGGTCCTGTGCGATCCCGAGGTCATGTGGTTCAGCATGGGGAGCTTGGCGCCCGGCGAGGTCGGGGCATGGCTCGAGGAGCGCGTCGAGCACGAGGCCCGGCACGGCTTCGGGCTCTGGGCCGTCTGCCTGGGGACGACCGGGGACGTCATCGGGTACTGCGGGCTCGCACGGCGACCCGAGGGGGCGGTCCACCCCGAGGTCGAGCTCGGCTTCCGCCTGGCGCGGAGGCGTTGGGCGCAGGGCTACGCGACGGAGGCGGCCAGCGCCGTCCTGGACCACGCGTTCACGTCCCTGGGCCTCGCCCGCGTCATCGCCCTGGTCGACCCCGCCAACGCTGCATCCGTCCGCGTCGTCGAGAAGCTCGGGATGCGGTACGAGGCGGACGTGATGCTGCCCGGCTACGACCACCCGGACCGGCTGTACGCGGCCTCCCGACCACCTCGGCCCGGTTACACTCCAGCGTTGCCGAAGGATGGTGGTCCTGGTGAACCTCTTCCGTGACGCAAGCAGTCGACGGATTGCCGTAAGGACCCGTATCGAGGCACTCACCGGCAAGCATGAACGACCGCGAATCCAGGTTCCTGAAGATCCTCGGCATCGCGCTGGAATCATCATCGCGAGGTGCTGGTCTCTCGCTCCGCGACGCCATGGAGGAGGCTCGGTACGCCGAGCTGAGGGAGGGCTTCGACGCGGCCGATCTCATGCCGCTGATCCACGTACGACCGGAGCTCGTCGACCAATGGGTGCGATACAGCGAGGACAAGCGGACCAGCGGCGGGTGGTACCTGACTCGTGACGGAAGGGTGGGGCAGGTATCCGATCTCGAGCGGTCGCTACGATTCGGGTCAGTCGAGCAGGCCGTGGCGGAGTACGTCATCCGGGAACTGGACTTCTGGGCGAGGATCGGTCGCGAGGAAGGTCTCACATGCTCGAGATGCGGGAGCGAGCTACCGGACTTCGCCGAACTCCAGGATCCGGTGCGGACCCTGGCAGCCAGGCTATGGCGGGATGGCGCCACGCCCTCGGCCATCCGGGTGTTGAGGTCGCAGGGCGACTACACTCTCCGCGAGGCCAAGGCCCTGCTCTACCACGTCACGCGCGAGCCGGGCACCTGCCACAGTTGCCGGAGGCCGATCGCGACCACCGGTGTAGGCACCTGCCCCAACTGCTCAGCGCTCGTGATCGACTGGTCGGGAGCGACCTGACGATCGGCGACCGGACCATGAGGAACCCCATCCGCAGGAACCGCAGGATCGGCAGGGCCCAGGGCCGTCGTACTTCGCCGCACGTCCGAGGAGGATGATCGGCGGGTGCTCGAGGCCCGCCGCTACCACCAGTACCACCTCTTCCTCCACGAGGTCGGGCGGAGGGGTTCGCGGAGAACTTCGCGCTGGAGTGGGCCGACCGGTTCGGCGAGCTGCAGCCCAGCGTCGCGTATCGACCGATGTCCTGCGGGACTTCCAGCCTGGTCGGCCTGACCAGTTGCACGTGAGCAAGGCCCTCGACGGCCCTGGATCAGCCCTCGAGCGCGGGGCGGATGACCGTGGCGGCACGAGTCGTTTCGGGCCAGCGCTCGGTCACGGCATCGAGGCCGGTGACCACCTTGGACGTAACGGCAGGGCCGAGTCCGGCAAAGGCCTTGGCCGCCTGCTCGAGGTCGAGCGGCCTGTCCTCGGCCAGGACCTCCAACAGCAGCGCTGCCTGATGCAGGTCCTTGGTCGTCTTCGTGTGTTCGCTCGCAGCGCGGCGCCTGCTGACCATCAACTTGTGCAGCGCGTACCGTGCGGGGGCGGGAACGACGACCAGGGTCGCGGTCCGCCCCTCGATCGCGGTCACCGGCTGTGCGCCCTCGATGATCAGGGAGAGGTAGCGGATCGGCGCTGCCGAAGCGTTGAACCGAGGGATGAAGACGGGCTCCTTTTCGTTCTCGTTCCCTGGGGTGCAGAGGTCGACCCGAAGCTGCTTGCCCCTCACCCGGAACGAGGTGGACGGGTGGTTCGGGTCGAGTTGCGGCACGGGGACGAACCCCATCTCGAGGCTGTCCAGGGCCTGGGGCACATCCGTGTCCTGGTAGGGGACCGCGAGCCGGAGGTGTCCCGCGACATCGATGTCCTGCGTTCTCCACGCCGCTCCGGGCCACCTCACGCCGAGCATGTTGCCGAGCACCAGGAAACCGTACGAACCGATGAGGACACCACCGGCCCGGAACAGCCCCGCGTCCGCGAGCGCGCGGATCACACGGGCCGGACCGTGGGGGACCAGGGCCGCGCCGGCGGCGCCGAGGAGTCCCGCGAGCCTCGAGATCTGTTCGAGGTCTGCTTCCCGGAGCTGCCTTCGTTCCGCATAGCGCGCTGTCAGACTGTCGAGTGACCGGTCACGTGGACCGACGGAGAACTGTCTCCTCACCCCTCCAGGGTCCGAGTATTGGAAGTAGACGTATTCCCTGCCCTTGATGATCTTGCTCGTGAACGATCCGGACAGGTGGGACCAGTCCCGTTCGGCCTCCTGGGTCAGGAGCAGGGCGAGCAGCTCCGCATAAAGGGTCTGGGCATCCTCGGGGAGTCGGTCGAACATGGTTATACGCAGAATACCTTCATTCTGCGTATAACCAAGAGCCAACCCCGGGGCGCCCCGGATCGCCGGTATCACGGGACCTGGGTCTGCCCGCCCGCCTACCTGAGCCCGGGCGGCATCGAGAACACCATGTCCTCGCGGGGGCCGTCGAGGGCGAGGAGGTTGGCGGCGCCGCGGGCGCGGAGGAAGTCGACGACGCGCTGGACGCTGACCTCGGGGGTCGAGGCGCCGGACGTGATGCCGATCGAGCGCCGGCCCTCGAGCCAGGCGGGGTCGATCTCCTCGGGGCCGAGCACGAGGTGGGACTCGATGCCGCGCGTCTCGCCGAGCTCGCGCAGGCGGTTGGAGTTGGAGCTCGTCGGGTCGCCGATGACGAGGAGGAGGTCGACGTCGGCCGACAGGCGCTTGACGGCGTCCTGGCGGTTCTGGGTCGCGTAGCAGATGTCGTCCTTGCGCGGGACGCGCAGGGCCGGGTAGCGCCGGCGCAGAACGTCCTGGACGACGCGGGCCTCGTCGACCGACAGCGTCGTCTGGGTCAGGACCGCGACCTTGTCCGGGTCGGGCACCTCGACGAGCTCGGCCTCGCGGGCGTTCTCGAGCACGATCGTGTGGTCGGGGGCCTCGCCGATGACGCCGTCGACCTCGACGTGGCTGCGGTGGCCGATCAGCAGGATCGTGTAGCCCTGCTCGGCCAGCCAGCGGGCCTCGACGTGGACCTTGGTCACGAGCGGGCAGGTCGCGTCGACGACGCGGCAGCCGCGGTCCTCGGCCTGCTGCACGACCTGCGGCGGCACGCCGTGGGCCGAGAACACGAGCCAGGCGCCCTCGGGCACCGCGCCGACGTCGTCGACGAAGATCGCGCCCTTGGCCCGCAGGTCCTCGACGACGACGGCGTTGTGCACGATCTCGTGGCGCACGTAGATCGGCGCGCCGTAGCGCTCGAGGGCGCGCTCGACGATCTCGATCGCGCGCTCGACGCCGGCGCAGAAGCCGCGGGGGTTGGCCAGGTGGACGTCCATCGGGGGATCCAGGGTAGGACGGGATCGGGCGGCCGCAAAGCGCGGGCGCCCCTCCCTCAGCCCTCCGCCGGCCCGCGCAGCGGCAGGCGCATGTGGAGCTCGTCGACGACCCGCCCTTGCCACTGCACCGAGGCGGGCTCCCGGCCCCAGAGCACGAAGCCGGCCCGCTCGTACAGCCGCTGCGCCTCGGCGGCCGCCTCGGTCACGCTCAGGGTCACGACCTCGGCCTCGGGCCAGGTCCGGGCCCGGTCGATCGCCGCGTCCAGCAGCCGGCGCCCGAGGCCGAGCCCGCGCGCCGAGGGCCGCACGTACATGCCCCAGATGCCGGCCTTGTGCCGGAGCTTGGCCCGGGACCCGCGCATCAGCCCGGCCATGCCGACCGGCTCGCCGTCGACGAAGGCGCCGAAGGTCACGCGGTTGTCGACGTCGGCGAGCGCCTCGCGCACGAAGGCGAGGTCCTCGAGCCGGTCCTCGCCGACGGCCGAGCAGAACGCCAGCGGGTGGGCCTCGAGGGCCTCGGCGCGCAGGGCGGCCAGGGCCTGGGCCTCGTCGGACCGGAACGGACGGACCTCGGGCTGGGGTGCCATCAGGGGCCCAGCTTGGCCGGCGATCCCGTCGCCGTCGACTCCTCCGAAGGCGAGACCAGCTCGACGTGGAGGTGGGGGCCGCTCGTCGGGCCGCTGAGCCCGAGCCGGCCGAGCAGGGCGCCGGCCCCGAGCTCCTGGTCGAGGCGGACCGGGATCGAGTCGCGCGCGAAGTGGGCGTAGCGCCACACGCGCCCGCGCCGGTCGCGGAGCCACAGCTCGTTGGCCTCGACCGACGGGCGGTCGGGCGCCTCCTCGGTCAGGGCCAGGACCCGGCACGCGAACGGCGCCCGGACCTCGACCCCGAGCGGGCTCGCCCCGTCGGGCAGGACCGGGACGAGGTCGAGGGCCAGGCGGCGCCCCGGCCGCCGGTGGTTGGGCGCGTGGAACCCGGCCGTGATCCGGACCTCGTGGCCGCCGAGGTCGGGCAGGGGGAAGTCGAGGTCCGCGAGCTGCGGGCCGGCGCAGGTCGCGACCGCGAGCTCGAGGCGGTGCGCGAGGCTGCCGTCCGGGCGGCGGAGCTCGAGCCGGTCGCGGTCCTCGCCGGGGCCGAGCGAGCGCGCGAGCACGCAGAGGCCCTCGGGCGGGAGCCTGTGCCCAGCGACCAGCAGCGGCTCGTGGGCGCGCGACTGCAGCTCGACGAGGTAGTACGCGCGGCCGTCGGCCGCGCAGACCGGGACCGGGTCGGGCAGGACCCGCGCGACGACCGGGCCGCCGCTGCGGCAGCCCGCGAGCGCGGCCAGCAGCAGGAGGGCGGGCCGTCCGGTGAGCGACATGCCGGCCCAGGATAGGGACGGCGGGCGTCCCTGGCTTCCGCCCGGTCCGCACCTAAGATCCCGGGGCCATCCGAGCGCGCGCATGCCCCAGAGCTCCTCTCCGCATCCCCGCTGGGCCAAGGTCGTCGACCACGAGGCCTGCATCGGCTGCCACGCCTGCAGCACGGCCTGCAAGTCCGAGAACGAGGTCCCGCTCTCGGTCCACCGGACCTACGTCAAGCAGGTCGAGGTCGGCACCTTCCCCGAGGTCCGGCGCAGCTTCCAGGTCACGCGCTGCAACCAGTGCGAGCGGCCGCCCTGCGTCTACATCTGCCCGACCGCGGCCATGCACCAGCGCCGCGACGGCATCGTCGACTTCGACAAGTCGATCTGCATCGGCTGCAAGGCCTGCATGGCGGCCTGCCCGTACGACGCGATCTTCCTGAACCCCGACGACCGCTCGGCCGAGAAGTGCAACTTCTGCGCGCACCGCCTCGTCGGGCTCGAGCCCGCCTGCGTCGTCGTCTGCCGGTCGAGGCCATCCGCGTCGGCGGCCTCGACGACCCGGACCAGCCGCATGCCAGGACATCAACCGCGGCGTCCAGGTCCGCCGGCCGAAGCGGGCGCGGCCCGGCTGTTCTACAAGGGCGCGCACCAGGCGACGCTCGACCCGCTGGCCGCGCGCCGCCCCGACGGCGGCCTGTACTGTGGACCAGGCGGCGCAGGTTGCCCGGCAACGTGCCGGCCGGCCACCCCGACGGCGGCTCGGCGGCCGCGGCGCTCTGGCCTGGGACGTGCCGCACCGCGCGCGCCCTGGGGCTGGAAGGTCTCGGCCTACACGGTGACCAAGGGCATCGCCGCCGGCGCCTACCTCATGCCGGCCGTGCTCGTCCTGGCCGTCCTGTCGGCCGGCGCCCTGCCGCTGTTCACGTGGATCGAGGCCGCTGATCTCGCTCGTCTTCCTCATCGGCCTGACCGGCGGCCTGCTGATCTGGGACCTCGAAGCCCGAGCTGTTCTGGATGATCTTCTGCGCGCCGCCAGTAGCGAGGCTGGCTCGTCGAAGCGGCCTCGCGATCCGCGGCCTTCTCGGGCGTCCTCGTGCTGCACCTCCTGCTGCAGCTCGTCGGCCTCCCGGGCGTGGCCCAGGCATGGCCTGGGTCGGCGTCCCGCTCGCGGGCCTCGTCGCCAGCTACACGGCGTTCCTGTTCGCGCGGTACGGCCCGCGACCTGTGGCAGAGCGCGATGCTCCTGCCGCAGCTCCTCGTCCCGAGCCGCGCTGGCCGGCTTCGGCCGGTGCTCGGCCTGTGGTCGGCCGGCCCACGGCGGCGTCTACGCCACCGCCGACATGCGTCGCGCTGGCCGCCGCGTCGTTCGCCCACCTGCTGTTCGTCGCCGGCGAGGTCCTCGTCGCGCACCCGACCGAGCACGCCCGCCTCGCGGCCTGCAGACCGCAGCCTCGCGCGGCCGTTCCGGGCCGGCGTCGCGCTGATGGCCGTCGGCCTGCTCGCGCCTTGGCTCGGCCTCGCCGCGATCCCCTGCGTCCTCGTCGGCCTGGCCCTGTACGAGCACGCCTACGTCCAGGCGGCCCAGGCCGTCCCCCTGAGCTGAGCACGATGTCCGCCGACAACCGCAACGCGATCCTGTCCGCCGCGCGCAAGGCCGTCGAGGCGCGGGGCGAGCACCACTACCCCGGCGCGAGCCGCGGCGAGCTGGCCGCGTTCCCGCCCAAGGAGCGCTGGGACGACTGGGTCGAGCTCGACTCCAGGGCCTGGCCCCGGCGCGTCGAGCGGCGCGCGACCCTCGTGCCGACGACCTGCTTCAACTGCGAGTCGGCCTGCGGCCTGCTGGCCTACGTCGACAAGCAGACCGGCGAGGTGCGCAAGCTCGAGGGCAACCCCGAGCACCCGGCCAGCCGCGGCCGCAACTGCGCCAAGGGCCCGGCGACCCTCAACCAGCTCCGCGACCCCGAGCGGATCCTGCACCCGCTGCGCCGCGACGGCCCGCGGGGCGCCGGCAAGTGGCGGCAGGTCTCCTGGGACGAGGCCCTCGACGAGGTCGCCGCGCGGATCCGCAAGGCCTTCGACGAGGCCCGCCACGACGAGGTCGTCTACCACGTCGGCCGGCCCGGCGAGGACGGCTTCACCGAGCGCGTGCTCGCGGCCTGGGGGCTCGACGGCCACAACTCCCACACCAACATCTGCTCGTCGGGCGCGCGCGCCGGCTACGCGTTCTGGATGGGCTTCGACCGGCCGAGCCCGGACCACGCCAACGCCGACGTCATCCTGCTGATCTCGGCCCACCTCGAGTCGGGCCACTACTTCAACCCCCACGCCCAGCGGATCATCGAGGCGCGGCAGCGCGGGGCCAAGGTCGTCGTCTTCGACGTCCGGCTCAGCAACACCGCGACCCACGCCGACCACTGGCTCGCGCCGTACCCGGGCAGCGAGGCCGCGATCCTGCTCGCGATCGCGCGCCACCTCGTCGCGACCGGGCGCCACGACCGCGAGTTCGTGCGCCGGTGGTGGAACTGGGAGGAGTTCCTCGCCGAGGAGCACCCCGACCGCCCGCGGACCGTCGAGGAGTTCGAGCGGGTCTTCCTCGAGACCTACGACCGCTACACCTTCGACTACGCGGCCAGGGAGTCGCGCGTCCCCGCCGCCCGCATCGCCGAGGTCGCCGAGCTGGTGGCGACGGCGGGCCGGCGGCTGTCGACCCACAACTGGCGCTCGGCCAGCTCGGGCAACCTCGGCGGCTGGCAGGTCGCGCGCTGCCTGTTCCTGCTCAACGCCCTGACCGGCTCGGTCGCCGTCGAGGGCGGGGTCTACCCCAACGCCTGGAACAAGTTCGTCGCCCGGCCGATCCACGTGCCGCCGCACCCCGAGCGCTGGAACGCCCTCAACTGGCCGCAGGAGTACCCGCTCGCGTACCACGAGATGTCGATCCTGCTCCCGCACCTCGTGCGCGAGGGCCGCGGCCGGCTCGACACCTACTTCACCCGCGTCTACAACCCGGTCTGGACCAACCCCGACGGCTTCTCGTGGATCGAGATGCTGTGCGACGAGGCCCGCCTCGGCCTCCACGTCGCGCTGACGCCGACCTGGAACGAGACCGCGTTCTTCGCCGACCTCGTCCTGCCGATGGGGCACTCGAGCGAGCGCCACGACGTCACCAGCTACGAGACCCAGGACGGGCAGTGGATCGGGTTCCGGCAGCCGGTCCTGCGCGCCGCGGCCGAGCGCCGCGGCGAGACCGTGACCGACACGCGCGCGGTCAACCCCGGCGAGGTCTGGGAGGAGAACGAGTTCTGGATCGAGCTGTCGTGGCGCATCGACCCCGACGGGTCGCGCGGCATCCGCGCCTTCTTCGAGTCGCGCGAGCGGCCCGGGGAGAAGCTCACGGTCGACGAGTACTACGGCTGGATGTTCGCGAACTCGGTGCCCGGCCTGCCCGCGCGGGCCGAGGCCGAGGGGCTGACGCCGCTGCAGTGGATGCGCCGCTACGGGGCCTTCGAGGTCGCCCGGGCCATCGGCCCGCTGTTCGAGCAGGAGGTCGGCGACGACGAGCGCGAGGACCTCGCGACCGGGGCCCACGGCCGCGTCTATACGCGCGCGCCCAGGCCGGCCTCGCCCAACGTCGTGCCGCAGCCCTCGCCCGACGGCGACGCCGACGGCCGCCGCCCGGTCGGCGTCGAGGTCGACGGCCGGCTCCTGCGCGGCTGGCCGACCCCGAGCGGGCGGCTCGAGTTCTGGTCGCGGACCCTGCGCGACTGGGGCTGGGGCGACGCTGCGATCCCGACCTACCTCGAGAGCCACCTGCACCCGTCCGGGCTCGAGCCCGACCAGATGCCGCTGATCCCGACCTTCCGGCTCCCGGTGCAGATCCACACGCGCAGCGCCAACAGCAAGTGGCTCGACGAGCTCGCGCACACCAACCCGCTGTGGCTGCACACCAAGGACGCCGCCCGGCTCGGGCTCCGCACCGGCGACCTCGCCCGGGTCGAGACCGAGATCGGGCACTTCGTCGCGCGGGCCTGGGTCACCGAGGGCATCCGCCCCGGCGTCGTGGCCTGCTCGCACCACATGGGGCGCTGGCGCCCGCAGCACCAGGAGGTCGGGCAGCGCCAGGCCATGGCCACGGTCGCCCTCGTGCACGAGGGCACGCGCTGGAAGCTCGAGCGCCGGCGCGGCGTGCAGCCGTTCGCGTCCGACGACCCCGACACGTCGCGGATCTGGTGGACCGACGCCGGCGTGCACCAGAACCTCGCGTTCCCGGTCCATCCCGACCCGCTGTCCGGCATGCACTGCTGGCACCAGGTCGTGCGCGTCCGCCGCGCCGAGCCCGGCGACCGCCACGGCGACGTCGTCGTCGACGTGGCCCGCAGCCGCGCGGTCTACGACGAGTGGCTGGCCAGGACCCGGCCCGCGCGCGAGCACAGCCCCGACGGCACGCGCCGCCCGTACTGGATGCTGCGCCCGCTCAAGCCCGCCCGCGACGCGTACCGGCTCTGAGCCGGGCGCCGGCGCTCAGCCGGCCGGCTGGAACCCGTCGCCCGCGCCGCGGACGGCGAGGACCTCGCGCAGCTCGCCGTCGTTGCTGAGCATCAGGCGCTCGGAGCCGGGCACCTCGAGGCGCTGGCTCGGGTCCTCGAACAGGGCCGGGAGCTCGAAGCGGAAGCACGAGCCGCCGCCGTCCCGCGGCAGGACCTGCAGCCGCGTCCCGAGCGAGGCCGCGAGCGAGCGGCAGATCGTCAGGCCCAGCCCGAGGCCCGGGGGCTTCTCGTGCGCGTCGCCGCGGCACTGGTGGAACGGCTCGAAGATCCGCTGCTCCTCGCCCGACGGCACGCCCTTGCCGCGGTCGAGCAGCTCGATCGCGATCCGGTCCTCGCCGTCCTCGTCGAGCAGGGGCACGCAGTCGAGCGTCGCCTCGCTGCCGCAGGACGTGAACATGACGGCGTTCTGGGCCAGCAGCTCGATCAGGCGCGTCAGGTGCCTGGGGCTGGCCGGGACCGCGATCGGCGTCGAGACCCACGAGAACGCCAGCCGGACCTCGCGCTCGCGGGCCAGCGGGCGCACGCGCTCGAAGACCTCCTTGAGCACGGGCTCGAGCGGCACGATCTCGTTGGCCTCCACGGCGAGGCTGGCCGAGAGCTGCACCATCTCCTCCGACTTGGCGACGATCTCCTGCATGCGCAGGCTCGACTGCCAGGCGACGTGCACCCACTCCCGCTCGGCGCAGTCGCGGGGCAGCTCGGTGTCGAGGATCTCGAGCGCCGCGAGCACGCCGGTCAGCGGCGTGCGCAGCTCGTGGCTGATGGCCTCGAGGAAGTCGTGCTTGGCCTTGGCGAGGCTGCGGCCCTGCTCGACGATGCGGTCGCGGATCACGCGCGTGGCCTCGCGGTCGCCCTGCCGCCCGCGCTGCTCCTCCTCGAGCCTGCGCTCGAGCTCCAGGGCCCGGGCGCCGGCCCGCTCGAGCCGGGCCTCGTAGTCGAGCCTGAGCCACAGCAGGCCGGCCAGGCAACAAAGGGCGAGGAGCGTCAGCAGCATGGACGAGGATCCGATTCCGGTGACGGTTTCGACCTCCGCGCGCGGCGGCCTTGAACCGGGAATCGTGAAGTTCGGCGGCGAGGAGCCCCGGCCCGGCAGCTATCGTCCCGTCAGCGCCCGCCGATGCCGTCACCAGGACCACGCCTCCGTCGACCCCGGATTCCGCACGCGGCCCTGCTGCCGCTCGCGTTGCTCTCGTCCTGCCCATCGCAGCGCGGCCCGGCCGCGCCCGACTTCGCCGTCGCCCGCGGCGACGAGCGCACGGTCGACCTCCCCGCGGACCTCCGCGGCCTGTCGCTGTACGGGCCGGCCGGCCGCATCCTCGTCCGCGCCGCCGAGCGACCGCGGGTCGCGGCCAGCTTCGTCGTGAGCGCCACGACCGAGGACGAGGCCCGCCGCGTCGCCGCCGGCTGCGACCTCGCGGTCGTCCCCGAGGGGGACCTGACCCGGGTCGAGGTCCGCCTGCCGGAGGGCCACCCGATCGAGCGCATCGGCGTCGACTTCGTCGTCGAGCTGCCGCCGGGCCTCGACCTGCGGCTCGCGACCCACGGCGGGCCGATCGACACGACGGCGTACGAGGCCGGCTCGCAGGAGCTGCACAGCCAGGACGGCGACCTGCACATCGGCCGGACGCGGACGCGGCTCGTGTTCGAGTCGCGGCGCGGCGACGTCGAGATCCTCGGCAGCTTCGGCGAGGCCTCCGGCAGCTCCGAGGACGGCGACCTCAGGGTCATGTCGGCGGCCCGCGGCGGCCTGCTCGCCTTCGAGGCCACGAGCTCCGACATCCATCTCCTGCCCGAGCCCGACGCGTCGCTCGAGATCGTCTTCGACCACCTCGGCGCCGCGCTGTTCTCCAACGTCCCGCTGCGGCGCGAGACCGAGGCCCTGCCCGACGGCTGGACGCGCGAGCGCCTGTCGGTCGGCGAGGAGGGCGACTGCTGCCGCTTCGCGTTCCGCGTGCGCGAGGGCAAGCTCGTCGTCGGCCGGGACTGAGCGGCCGCCGCGCGCCTCAGTGCAGCTGGGCGCTGATCCGGGTCACGAGGTCGGTCAGGGCCCAGGCCCGGTCCTCCTCCCCGAGCGTCCACGGCAGCGCGCCGCGCCACGGCTCGACCTGGTAGACCGGGACGACCCCGCGGAGCTCGGCCAGGGCGTGCTCGTAGCGCAGGTCCTCGCCGGCGAAGACGTGGGTCGGGCGCGCCTCGGCCAGCCCGAGGGCGTTGAGGGCCAGGAGCGACGACCAGCCCTCGGTCGACGGCTCCTGCGCGTCGGCCTCGAAGCCGAGCAGGTCGGACGGCGCCAGGGCGACGACGACGAGGTCGACGTGGAGCGCGTCGATGAGCCGCCGCATGCCGGCGAGGCAGGCCGACGGCCGGGCCCCGGTGTGGAACGCGTGCATGACCTCGACCTGCTTGCCGCTGGCGTCGACGAGGCGCTGGCCGAGCGGGGCGTACCAGCGCCGCGTCGGGGGGCTCGCCTCCTGGCCGGCGCTGTCGAAGCCCAGGACGAGGACGCGCGGCCCGCGCTTGTGCTCGGGCAGGTGGACGCCGAGGTCGCCGTGCAGGACGCCGAGCTCGAGGTCGAGCGTCCGCTCGGGGTGGTACGCGCCGAAGGCCTCGAGCAGCTCGGCCTCGCGGCCCTCGCGCAGCAGGTCGGTGGCGCGCGCGCTGCGCGGGTCGGCGGCGAGGTAGCGCTCGTACAGCGTCCCGGCCCAGCCGAGGACCAGGACGAGGACGAGCGGCCACAGGCGCCCGCTCGACAGCAGCAGGAAGGTGAGCACGAAGCCGACGCCGGCGAGCTCGAGCGCGTGGCCGCCGAGCGGAGACGGCGGGGGCCCGGTCGGCGTCAGGACCAGGGCGTTGACGATGCCGGCGCCCTGGAACGCCGTGTAGCCGTGGGCGAAGCGCGAGGTGCCCGCGAGCCGGAGGTCCCCGGCCTCGAGCTCCCAGCCGTAGCCCCGGCCGCTGAGGCGGATCGGGAGCTCGGCCCCGGCCGGCACCTCGATCGTCCCGTCCTGCAGGGCCAGCGCCTGGCCCCCGATGAAGCGCAGGACCTCGAAGTCGGCCAGGCCCTTGCGCACCTGGGAGACCCGGAACGCGACCTTCAGGGCCTCGCCGCGCGCGAGCACGAGCCGGGCCTCGAGGTCGAAGTCGGCGACCGTGGACGGCAGCTCGTAGAGGCTGCGCTGCGGCCCGAGCTCGAGCGGCCGGGACATCCGGAGCCGCGTGCCGAGCATCGGCACGCGCTGGTCCGTCATGCGGTACGGCAGCCGGTCGAGACCGACGACCAGCGCGGCGGCGACGAACAGGGCGACGAGCAGGCGACGGGTGAGACCGGACAAGGGCTGAGTCGACGGAGTCGGGAGCGGATACCCTACGCGCCCATGGACGCCGCCGGAACTCCGAAGCGGGCGGGGGCAGAGGCCTGGGCGGATGCACCCCCGCGGCCGGTGGGGGCCCGCTACGTCGTCGCGCCCGACCGGCTCCTCGCGGGCCACGGCGTCCGGGTCGACGGCGAGGGCCGGATCGCCGCCCTCGAGCCCGTCGAGGACGACGGGGCGGGGGGCGGCGCCGACTTCGTCGCGCCCGGCCTGATCGACCTCCAGGTCAACGGCTTCGCCGGCGAGGACCTGCACGCCTGCGACGAGGGCGGCTTCGCCCGGATCTGCCGCGCCCTGCCGGCGCACGGTGTGACCGGGTTCCTGCCGACGCTGATCTCGGCGCCGGCCCCGGCGCTACTCGACCGGCTCGCGCTGCTGGCCGGGTGGCTCGGCGAGCGGCGCGACGCGGCCACGCCGCTCGGCGTCCACCTCGAGGGCCCGTTCCTGGCCCCGGCGCGCCGCGGCGCGCACCCCGCCGAGGGCCTGGCCCGGCCCGACCCGGTCCTGCTCGACGAGCTCTGCGCCGCCGCGGGCCCGGCCCTGCGCCTGCTGACCCTCGCGCCCGAGCTGCCCGGCGCGCTCGACCTCGTCGAGGCGGCCACGGCCCGCGGCGTCGTCGTCGCCCTCGGGCACAGCGAGGCCGACGCCGCCACCGTGCGCGCGGCCGTCGCGCGCGGCGCGCGGCTCGTGACCCACTGCGGCAACGCGATGCCCCCGATCACGGCGCGCGAGCCCGGGCTCGCCGGCGCGGCCCTGGTCGAGCCGGCGCTCCGGGTCGCGGTCATCGCCGACGGGGTCCATGTCGCGCCGGAGTTCCTGCGCCTCGCCCACGCGGCCAAGGGCGCGGGCCTCGTCCTGACCAGCGACGCGATCTCGGGGGCCGGGCTCGGCGACGGCCGGCACCTGCTCGGTGGCCGCGAGGTCCACGTGGCGGGGGGGGTCGCGCGGGATCCGGACGGTCGGCTGGCCGGGTCGACGACCGGGCTGTTCGCGGCCACGGCCGGGTTCGCGGCCGCCGTGGCCTGCTCGCCGGTCCAGGCCTTCCTCGCCGCCGCGAGCGGGCCCGCGGACCTCCTCGGCACCGATGACAGGGGGGCGCTGAGCCCAGGGCGCCGCGCCGACCTGTTGCGCCTCCGCGCCGGGGCCTGCGGCTGGGCGCTCGTCGCCGTGCACCGGGGTGGCCGGATCCTGACCCTGGCTTGAGCTTCCGGCCTCAACCCCGGACCCGGAAGGCTCGATAGAAGGGCCGTGGGATCGGCCGCTCGACCTACCCGGCGCCGATCCCGCATCGATCACGAGGACGGGGAGTACGGCCCCCCGCCCGGCACAGGGAGCGCTCCGGCGTGGGGAACAAGAACCCGAGGGTTTTGATCGTGGACGACTCCCCGATCCTGCGACAGGCCACCAGGCGTGCGGTGACCCAGGCCGGGGTGGAAGAGGAGAACATCCTCGAGGCCGGCAGCGGCGCCGAGGCGCTGGCCGTCCTCGACGGGAACGACGTCGACATGATCCTGCTCGACCTGCACATGCCCGGCATGGACGGCGCGGCCTTCGCGCGCGAGGCCCGCGGCGGCGCGTGCGCGACGACCGCGCCCATCGTCGTCGTCGCGACGGCCGACGAGCGGGCCCAGGGCGAGGCGCTGGGGGCCGACGGCTTCCTGCCCAAGCCCTTCGACGCCGACGAGCTGCGCGGCCTCGTCGACGACCTGGTCGGGGGTGACGCGTGAGGACCCTCGAGGGCCAGACCCTCGCCCGGACGGTCATCCTCGCGCTCGAGCGGATGGCCTTCCTGCTGGCCGAGGAGGTCGACGAGGACTACGCCGAGGAGGTCGCGAGCTTCACGAGCTTCGTGACGGTCTCCTTCACCGGCGAGGGCCAGGCGGCCCGCCGTACGTCTCGGCGACCGAGGGCTTCCTGCGCGAGTTCACGGCCAACCTGCTCGGCCTCGAGGAGGACGAGGTCGACATCGCCCGCTACGGCCCCCACGCGATGCACGACCTCGCCAACCTCATCGGCGGCGAGGTCGTCGTCATGCTCGGCGGCAGCGAGGAGGACTCCCCGCTGTGCCGGCCCGAGCTCTGCGACGCCGAGCAGCTCGAGGCCGAGCTGGCCGGGCAGGAGGAGGAGCCGCTCTGCTGCTGGCTCGACTCCGAGGGCGAGGTCCTGCGGGTGCAGGTCGTCCTGACCCAGGTCGCCGCCGCCTGAGCGCCGGGCCGGCGCTCAGAGCAGCCGGTAGCCGGGTCCGCCGCCGGGCTCGGGCACGACCCAGTCGATGACCTGGTACGGGTCGGCGATGTCGCAGGTCTTGCAGTGCACGCAGTTGCTCGGGTTGAGCTGGAGCCGCCGGCCGCCGCCGTCGGCCTCGACCATCTCGTAGACCGCGGCCGGGCAGAAGTGCTGGCAGGGGTTGCCGTACTCCCGCGCGCAGCGGTCGTTGCACAGGTCGGGCTCGGTGATCACGAGGTGACAGGGCTGGTCCTCCTCGTGCTTGGTCCCCGAGGCGAACACGTCGGTGACCTTGTCGAAGGTCAGCTCGCCGAGCTCGGGGAGCTTGCCGAGCTCGGGCTTGGGGCCGGCCTCGGACAGCTTCTTCATGTACTCGTGGCTGGCCTCGTTCCGGAGCCCGTCGGACCAGAGGAAGCCCTTGCCGCCGAAGTACATCCCGAAGCCGGCGTTGAGCAGGCCGTAGAGCCGGCCCTTCTCGAAGCCCTGGTGGAAGTTGCGGGATCCGCGCAGCTCGTGGTACGACCAGTCCTTCTCGAACAGCTCCTTGAAGCGCTTCGTCCGCGCCGCCTTGAGGATCCCCGGCTCGCCGCCCTCCCGGGCCTCGGCGAGGAGCCCCTCGAAGATCGTCTTCGCGGCCAGCATCCCCGAGCGGATCGCGAGGTGGATGCCCTTGAGGCGCATGCCGTTGAGGAAGCCGGCGCTGTCCCCGATCAGCAGGAAGCCGTCGCCGTACGGCCGCGGCATCGCGAACAGCCCGCCCTCCGGCAGCGACTTGGCGCCGTAGTCGAGCATCTTGCCGCCCTCGAGGACCTTGCGGACGAGGGGGTGGGTCTTGCTGAGCTGGAAGTACCGGTGGGGGTCGCTCCACGGCCGGCGGGCGTCGAGGCCCGTGACCCAGCCGACCGAGACCAGGCGGCCGCCGTCGAAGCCGTCGCCCATGCCGTAGATCCAGCCGCCGCCGAAGACGTCCTTCTCGTGCGGCCAGCCCATCGTGTGGAGCACCGCGCCGGCGGCGAGGCGGTCCTTGGGCACCTCCCAGACCTCCTTGACCCCGGTCGCGTAGACCTGGGGGTTGCGGCCCTGGAGGCCGAGGTCCTGGACGAGGTGCTTGGTCAGGGAGCCCCGGCTGCCCTCGGCCAGCACCGTGATGCGGGCGCGGACCTCGGCGCCGGGCTCGAAGTTGGCGCGGTGCTCCCGTCCTTGCCGACGCCGGCGTCGGCGAGGACCAGCCCGCGGACCTCGTCGCCCTCGCGGATCAGCGACCGCCCGGACAGGGGGGCGAACAGGTTGACGCCCTTCTCCTCGGCCTTCTCGCCGAGCCAGCGGACGAGCTTGTTGAGCGAGACGACGTACTTGCCCTTGTTGTGCAGGCTCCTGGGCACGAACGGCAGCTTGGAGGCCTTGCCCTCCTTGAGCATGTACATCGCGTCCGACGACACCTCGGCCTCGATGGGGGCGCCCTGCTCCTTCCAGTCGGGGATCAGCTCGGCGATCCCCTTGGGGTCCATGACCGCGCCCGAGAAGGCGTGGGCCCCGACCTCCTTGCCCTTCTCGATGACCAGCACCTCGGGCTCGAGCCTGAGGTCCGAGCCACCCTCGTTGTGCCGGGCGACGAGATCCTGGAGGTGGATCGCGCAGGCCAGCCCGGCGGGGCCGGCGCCGACGATAAGGACGTCGAACTCCATCGTGTCGCGTTCGACCAAGACGGCCTCCTGCAAGGGGATGCGGGAATCGGGGGGACGATCCTAGCCCGGGCCCGCCGGCAGTCCACGACGCGGCTCCGGGGGCCGGCGCAGGAGCCCGGGAGCGGGGTCGGCGGCGGCCCCTGCTTGGACCGGGCCCGGCGAAGGCCTACAGTCTCCCGACTTGGATCCCGGAGGCCCGAGAGCTTCGTCATGACCGAGAACACCCTGAGCCTGTTCCAGGGCTCCGCCGCGCACGGCCACGTCAAGGACGGCAAGGCGGCCTGGTTCACGACCCAGCTCGACGCCCTGATCAACTGGGGCCGCAAGAACAGCCTCTGGCCGATGCCGATGGGCCTGTCCTGCTGCGCGATCGAGATGATGGCCATGGTCGGCCCGCGCTACGACATGGCCCGGTTCGGGGCCGAGGCGATGCGCTTCTCGCCGCGCCAGGCCGACCTGATGATCGTGGCCGGCACGGTGACCTGGAAGATGGCGCCGATCGTGCGCACGATCTACGAGCAGATGCCGCACCCCAAGTGGGTCATCGCGATGGGCGCCTGCTCGTCCTCGGGTGGCATGTACGACAACTACTCCGTCGTGCAGGGCGTCGACACGATCCTCCCGGTCGACATCTACGTGCCCGGCTGCCCGCCGCGCCCCGACGCCGTCCTCGACGCCCTGATCAAGATCCAGAACAAGATCCAGGCCGAGGAGTCCTGGACGCACGACCGCTGAGCGCGTCGGGCGGGTTCCGGATCGGCGCAATCGGGATCCGATAGGGTCCGATGCGTGCGCCCGGCCGCACCAATCGTCGGCCCGGCTCAGTAACCCCTCCACGCCTCCGGACTAGTCGGCAATGTCCGGGGTTGGCCCGCGAAGGGAACCCCTGGCCTCCGCCCGGAGTAGGAACTCCTGACTCCGACGGAGTCCAAGACCGGGAAGGGACCCTGCGGGGTTTCGACCGGAACGACGCGTCCAGGGTCGTCCTGGGCGCGAAGCGTCCAAAGGAGGCGAGCATGAAAGCCAGGCTGTCGATGGATGAAGCCAGGTCGTTGCTCCCCCTCCTCAAATCGATCAGCGATGAGGTGAGGGAGCGCCGCAAGGACCAGTCGAGGCTCGAGGGCCTCCTTTCGGACCTGAGGGTCGCCACGCTCACGACGCCCGAGGGCATGGACATGGCCGTGCAGGACGTCGAGGCCGAGCTGGCCCAGGTCAGGTTCGAGCTCCGGCGCGCCCTCCACGAGCTCGAGGAGCTCGGGCTCGAGGTCCCCAGCCTCAAGCCGCTCGTCATCTACATCCCCGGCATGGCCGAGGGCAAGGAGGTCATCTTCTACTGGGAGGAGGGTGACCCCGCGCTCGAGGCCGGCGTCGAGCTCGACGCCGCCGACGCCGCCGACGCCGCCGACGCCGGACCGGCCGAGGCCGACCGCATCGTCTGACCCGAAGACCCACCCGACACCCCGAGGGGCCCCGCGGCCGCGCCGGCGACCGCGGGGCCCCTGCGCGTACCGGGCCGCCGGGGCATCGTGCGGAGATCGCGCGGACCTGGGACCCAGGCCGTCGCCGCCCCGGGGGAAAGGCTTGCACGCGCTGGGGCGCGGGCTGCAATGGTTGCCTCGCCGACCCCAGGACCCCGCACCGAGGACCGACCCATGACGAGCCCCAGAGTCGTCGCCGTGACCGGCGCCGCCGGCCAGATCGGCTACTCCCTCCTGCCCCGCATCGCCCGCGGCGACGTGTTCGGCCCGGACGTGCCCGTCGTCCTGCAGTGCCTCGAGATCCCGCCGGTGCTGCAGGCCCTGCGCGGCGTCCTCATGGAGATCGAGGACTGCGCGTTCCCGCTGGTCCGTGGGCTGCTGGGCACCGACGACCCGGAGGTCGCGTTCAAGGACGCGGACCTGGCGCTGCTCGTCGGCTCCAAGCCGCGGACCAAGGACATGCAGCGCAAGGACCTGATCCGCGAGAACGGGCCGATCTTCGTCGGCCAGGGCAAGGCCCTCGACAAGGTCGCCAAGCGCGGCTGCCGCGTCGTCGTCGTCGGCAACCCCTGCAACACCAACTGCCTGATCGCGATGCACAACGCGCCCGGGCTGCCCGACGCGCAGTTCTCGGCCATGACCCAGCTCGACCACAACCGCGCCAAGGCCCAGATCGCCCTGCGCGCCGGGGCCGACTTCAAGGACGTCAGGAACGTCGTCATCTGGGGCAACCACAGCAACAAGCAGTACCCCGACTGGCACCACGCGATGGTCGGGGCCAAGGCCGCGAGCCAGGCCGTGGCCGACGACGCGTGGTTCGTCGAGCAGTTCATCCCGACGGTCCAGGAGCGCGGCAAGGCCATCATCGAGGCCCGCGGGCTCAGCTCCGCGATGTCGGCGGCCAGCTCGGCCCTCGACCACGCCCGCTACCTGTTCCAGGGCACGCCCAAGGGCGAGTGGACCTCGATGGCCGTGCGCTCCGACGGCAGCTACGGCGTCGCGGAGGGCCTGATCTCGTCCTTCCCGGTCACCTGCAAGGGCGACGGGACCTACGAGATCGTCCAGGGCCTCGAGCTCGACGCCTTCGGCACCGACCGCCTCGGCCTCTCCATCGCCGAGCTCCAACAGGAGCGCGACACCGTCGCCGACCTCCTGTAGGTCTCGGAGACTCCGACGGAACGGTTTCCCGCGAAACCCTTCCGTTCGCACCTCCGGTTACGGAACAGTTGCCTGACAGCCTGGCAGGTCCCTGCCAGGATCAGGCCTCGGCCGGGCCCTGCGCGCGGCCGCGGGCGGCGTCGATCTCGGCCAGGCGCTCGGCGACGCGGCGCTCGAAGCCGCGCTCGCCGGGCCGGTAGAAGCCCCGGCCTGCCAGCTCCTGCGGCAGGCAGTCCATGCCGGGCACGCCCTCGGCGAAGTCGTGGGCGTACTCGAAGCCCTCGCCGGCGCCCTGCTGCTTCATCCACGCCGTCGGCGCGTTGCGCAGCTGCGGCGGCACCCGCGCCGCGGGCTCGTCGCGGATGGCCTCGTCGCAGGCGCCGAGCGCCCGGTAGACGGCGTTGCTCTTGGGGGCCGCGGCGAGGTAGACGCAGGCCATGCCCATCGCGAGCCGGCCCTCGGGGAGCCCGAGGAAGCGCACGGCCTCGAGCGCCTGCAGGGCCAGGGTCAGGGCCTGGGGGTCGGCCAGGCCGACGTCCTCGGCCGCCATCGCGACCATGCGCCGGACGAGGACGAGCGGGTCCTCGCCGGCCTCGAGGGCCCGGCACATCCAGTACAGGGCCGCGTCCGCCGCCGAGCTGCGCAGGCTCTTGTGGAACGCCGACAGCAGGTCGAAGTGGCTGTCCCCGCGCCGATCGTGGAGCAGCACGCGCTTCTGCAGCGCCTCCTCGACCCGCGTCCGCGTCAGCCGCTTCTCGGTCGCGCGCAGGCCGGCCACGGCGTGCTCGAGCCCGGTCAGCGCGCGCCGCGCGTCGCCGCCGGCCTGCTGGGCGAGGCCCTCGAGGGCGTCGGGCTCGGCCTCGATCCCGTCCTCGCCGAGGCCGCGCTCGGGGTCGGCCAGGGCCCGCTCGAGCACGGCCACGAGGTCGTCCCGGCCGATCGGCCGCAGCACGTGCACCGTGACCCGCGACAGCAGGGCCGCGTTGAGCGCGAAGCTCGGGTTCTCGGTCGTGGCCCCGACGAGGATGACGTCGCCGCGCTCGACGAACGGCAGGAAGGCGTCCTGCTGGGCCTTGTTGAAGCGGTGGATCTCATCGACGAACAGCAGCGTCCGCCGGCCGCGCCGCAGCCGCTCGGCCGCGGTCCGGCAGACCTCGCGCAGCTCCTTGACCCCGCTCAGCACGGCCGAGAACGGCACGAACACGGCGTCGACGGCGTCGGCGAGGATGCGCGCGATCGTCGTCTTGCCGGTCCCGGGCG
Organism: Planctomycetota bacterium; assembly: GCA_041398545.1. Taxonomy (GTDB): domain Bacteria; phylum Planctomycetota; class UBA1135; order UBA1135; genus JAWKUM01. Next base: position 34,466 of record JAWKUM010000016.1, read on the forward strand.
GCCCGACGAGGACGGTCGAGCCGAGCTTGCCCTCGGCGATGGCCCGCCTCAGCGGCGCGCCGGCGCCGAGCAGGTGGTCCTGGCCGACGACCTCGTCGAAGCCCCGCGGCCGCATGCGCTCGGCCAGCGGGGCGTGGGCCGGCACCCCGGCCCGCGGCGGCTCCGCGTCGTCGTAGAGCCCGGTCACGCCCCGCTCCGCGCGGCCGCGAAGGTCCGCAGCTCGCAGCGCCCGTCGGCCAGCAGCAGGACCGAGCCCTCGGGCAGCGCGACCCAGTCCTCGACGAGGTCGTCGAGCGGCTCGGACACGATCACGCAGGCGCGGTGGTGGAGGTTCTCCTCCGCCGGCATGAGCTCCTCGAGGGCCACGACGCTGCGCGACCGGTACAGCGTCGGCGAGTCGCCGTCGCTGCTGTAGCGGACCGCGATCAGGCGCCGCCCGTCGCTGACGCCGAGCGTCATCCGCAGCGGCCGCTCGATGCCGTGCCGCGCCCCGACCTCCTCGACGTAGCCGGCCATGCGCTGGAGGGCCGGCACGGGGTCGTGCTCGAGCCCGAAGCCGAGCGCGAGGTGGAACAGGATCTCCGAGTCGGTCGTGCCCTCGATCCCGTCGAAGAGCTCGGCCGGCACGCCGAGAACGAGGTCGCGGCGCAGCGCGGCGAGCTCGCGCACGAGGCCGTTGTGCACGAACAGCCAGCGGCCGTGCCGGAACGGGTGGCAGTTGGTCTGCTGGACCATCGTCCCGGTCGAGCGCCGGACGTGGGCCAGGAACAGCGGCGCCTCGACCTGCTCGGCGAGGTCGCGGAGGTTGCGGTCGTTCCAGGCCGGGAGCACCGAGCGGAACAGGCCGGGCCGCTCGCGGCCGCCGTACCAGCCGATGCCGAAGCCGTCGCCCTGCGTCGTCTCGGTCGACTGCCGCGCGTGCAGGCTCTGCTCGATCAGCCCGTGCTCTGACCCGAACAGCATCTTGGACAGTACCAGCGGGGCGCCGGAGTAGGCCAGCCACCGGCACATGGCCTAGCCCTCCGCCCCGCGCCGCCGGCGCGCCAGCTCGTACAGGACGACGCCGGCCGCGACCGAGACGTTGAGGCTGTCGACCGGCGCCCGCATCGGGATGCGCACGAAGCGCGCGCAGCGCTCGCGCAGCCGCTTGGGGATCCCGCCACCCTCGGCGCCGAGCAGGAACAGCTGCGGGGCCGGCCCGAAGTCCATGTCCCAGAGCTCGGTCCCCGTGGCACCGTCGGTCGCGACGAGGGTCACGCCGTGCTCCTCGACGAAGGCCAGCAGGTCCTCGGCGGCGGCGTCGGGCCAGCACGGCAGCCTGAACACCGAGCCGGCCGAGCCGCGCAGGGCCTTGTCCCGAAACGGGTGGGCGCTGCCGCGCAAGGCGACGAAGCCCGAGGCCCCCGCGGCCTCGGCCGTGCGCACGAGCCCGCCGAGGTTGCCCGGGTCCTGCACGCCGCAGGCCGCGAGCAGGAACGGCCGCTCGCCGCGCACGAAGTCGGCCGGCTCCCAGCTCGGCTGGCGCACGAAGGCCAGCACGCCCTGGTGGGTCTTGAGCGCGCTGCAGCGCTCGAGGATCTCGTCGGTCGTGTCGAGCAGCCGCCCCGCGCCCCGCTCGAGCGCGGCCGCCAGCGCCGCGCCCCGCTCGCTGGTCAGGAGCCGTGGCGAGATCAGCGCCTCGACGACCTCGAGGCCGCTCGCCGCCGCCTCCTCGACGAGCCGCACGCCCTCGGCCAGCAGCAGGCCCGCGAGCCGCCCCTCGCGCGCCTCGCGCGCGCGCCGGACGACCGGGTTCTTGGTGCTGCGGATCGACGGCTCGTACATGGGGGGAAGGATAGCGGGGGGGCGGGACCGGCAGGTCAGGGACCTCGCCGGAAGAGCCGCACCCAGCGCTCCTCTCGGACCAGGGTCCATTCCCCCCGCGTGAGGATCCGTTCCGCGGCAATCTCCCCGCGATCCCGCGTCACGAGCAGCCAGGCCGGGCGGGCCAGCTCCAGGGCCCGGTCCAGGGCCTCGTCGGTCGCGTCCGCGTCGACCCCGAGCTCGGCGAAGCGGAGCGGGGTCACGTCCTCGAGGTCGAGGAGGTCCCGGTACGGTTCCGGATTGGTGCCGAGCAGCCGGCCGGACCTCGGTCCCTCGGGGGAGGCGAGGACGACGACTGCCGTGCGGTCTGAGCGAGGGGGGAAGTGCCCCACGAACCCCGTCGTCCCCAGGAGCATGACCACGAATCCGCACGCGAGGAGCTCCTCCCATCGACCCACCGGGACGGCCTTGCGGGGGGCGCCGCTCGCGAGCATCAGGTACAGCAACGGCGCGGCCGGCAGCAGGAGCTCGCTGCGGGCCTGGATCAACAGAGCCGACAGGATGGCGACCGTGCAGGAGATCGCGAAGGCCATTGCCCAATGGAACGGATCCTGCCTCCCCACTTCCCGCCGTCTCCTGCGGAACGCGAAGTCCAGCAGCAGTCCGAACGCGATCAGCGTCGCGATCCGGACGTACGTGCTCCCTCCGAACGGGGACAGGAAGGCCGTCGCGAAGGCCTCGGGCAGGGCACTCAGGTTGTGGCCCAGGTGCGCGAGGAAGTGCCCCGGGGCCGCGACCGCCGCCGCGGGGATCGAACCGGCGTCGCCGAAGTCGTGCCGCATGATCGCGTCGGGCTCGGCGAAGGGATCCGTACCGGGCGGGACGGGGCCGGGGTCCCGCTGGGCCGCGAGCATCGCGTAGTGCTGGCGGAAGGCCCACCAGGACCGCGCCCGGTTGCCCGGGCCGGCCAGGAAGGCCAGGGCGGCCAGGCTCGCGGCCAGGGCCAGGATCGCCGCCCGGCGGCCGTGTTGCCCGGACCGCGACCGACGCCACCAGAGCAGGGCCAAGACCGGGATCGCCAGGGCCCACTCGGGACGGCACAACGGCAGGAGGGCCGTCACGAGGAGCCCCCAGCGGGTGCGTCTCCGCAGGAAGCAGCCGAGCGCGACGAAGGCCAGGCCGGCGCAGAACACGAACACGCCGATCCGGGGGGTGCCCCAGATGCGGTCGAGGTCGGTGACGCAGGGGCCGGTCAGCCAGACCACGGCGAAGGCGAAGGCCCAGCCGGGCCCGGTCAAGGCGCGGAACACCCAGTACAGGGCCAATGTGCTGCCGATGACCCGGAGACCGACCATGAAGTCCATGGCCTGCAGGCCGTTCACGGTCAGCAGGTCCAGGACGCCGTAGCAGATCGAGTAGACCGGACCCCAGGCCGGCTCGAGGTGCCACCACCTGCCCTCGAGCAGCCAGCGTCCGCGGCAGAGGTAGTAGATCTCGTCGGCTGGATGGATGTCGACGAGCAAGATGCGGAAGCCGACCATCAACAAGGAGAGCAGCACGAGCACGAGGACATGGGCCGCGTCCAACGACCGCAGCTTGCGGCGCTCGGCCGGCACCACCTCGCTCACGCCCACGGGTCCGCTTCCATGACGAACGGCTTGCGGCCGACCCGGTCGAGGGCGAAGCCGTCGAGGAGGGCGGCCGGGGGGGCGGGGAGGGGCTCGGGCTGGAGGCCGGCCGTCCAAGCCAGCCAGCCGACGACGCGCTCGGCGCGGATGCCGCGCTCGCGGTACCAGGCCAGGCGGGTGTCGCCGTGGCGCTTGGCCAGGCGGCGGCCGTCGGGACCCAGGACGAGGGGCATGTGGGCCCAGCGGGGGGACGGGAGGCCGAGGGCGCGTTGGAGCAGGAGCTGGCGGGCGGTCGAGGTCAGCAGGTCGTCGCCGCGCAGCACCTCCGTGACGCCGAAGTCGGCGTCGTCGACGACGACCGCGAGCTGGTAGGCAGGCTGGCCGTCGCGCTTGGCGACGACGAAGTCCCCGCAGTCGGCCGCGACGTCGACCTCGACCTCGCCGTGGACGAGGTCGTCGAAGCGGACGCGGGCGTCGTCGGGCAGCCGGAACCGCCACGCCGGCTCGCGCCCGGTCGCCGCGCGGGCCTCGTCGGCGTCGGCGAAGCGCCCGCGGCAGGTGCCGGGGTACGGCACGCCGTGGTCGGCCGCCTCCTGCGGCGCCGACTGCGCCCGCTCGATCTCGCCCCGCGTGCAGGTGCAGGGATACACGAGGCCCTGGGCCCTGAGGTGGTCGAGGGCCTGCTCGATGCGCGGCACGCGCAGCGACTGCAGGACCGGCTCGCCGTCCCAGTCGAGGCCGAGCCAGCGGAGGTCGTCGAGGGCCTGCTCGACCGCGCCCTGCTTGACCCGCGGCCCGTCGAGGTCCTCGACCCGGCACAGCAGGATTCCGTCCTGGCTCTTCACGGAGAGCCAGGCGAGCAGGAAACTCCTGGCGTTGCCGAGGTGCAGGGCCCCTGTCGGGCTGGGCGCCAGCCGGCCCACGAGCTCGTCCGGTCGGAGGACCATGCCCGAAGCAGATCCCGGAACCCCTCCAGCTGCAAGCCCGGCAGAGGGCCTCGTCGTGCGCATCGACTCCAAGCGCTGCCACGTCGAGGTCGGGGACGCCGTCCTGCTCCTGTCACCCCAGGGGCGGCTGTTCCGCGGGCGCAAGGCCGCGCGCAACCCGATCGCCGTCGGAGACCGCGTCCGCGTGCGGCTCGACGGCGAGGGCGGCGGCAGCATCGAGGAGGTCCTGCCGCGCACGAGCAAGCTGTCGCGGGCCTCGGCCGGCGAGGGCAGCTTCGAGCAGGTCCTCGTCGCCAACCTCGACCAGGCCCTCGTCGTCTCGGCCGTCGCCGACCCCGAGCTCCAGCCCGACCTCGTCGACCGGATCCTGGCCGGCTGCGAGCGCGAGGGCCTGCGCGCCGTCCTCGTCTTCAACAAGGTCGACCTCGTCCCGCCCGACGACCCCGGGCCGGGGCACTGGCGCGCGTTCTACGAGGCGCTCGGCTACCGCGTCGTGCCCGCCTCGACGGTCACCGGCCAGGGCATCGACGAGCTGCGCGACCTCCTCGCCGATCGCCTGTCGGTGTTCTGCGGGCTGTCGGGGGTCGGCAAGTCCTCGCTGCTCAACGCGATCCAACCCGGCCTCGCGCTGGCCGTCGGCAGCATCAGCGAGCGCTGGCGCGAGGGCCGGCACACGACGACGCACTCGTCGCTGCTCCGGCTCGACAACGGCGGCCACGTCGTCGACACGCCCGGCATCCGCAACTTCGGGCTCTGGGGCGTGCCGCCCCGCGACGTCGGCGAGCTCTGGGTCGAGCTCGAGCCGCTGATCCCGCAGTGCCGCTTCGCCGACTGCCTGCACGTCCGGGAGCCCGGCTGCGCGGTCCTGGCCGCGGTCGAGGACGGCCGCGTCACGCGGCAGCGCTACGAGTCCTACCTCGAGGTCCTGGCCGACGCGCAGAAGGGCCGGCTCTGAGCGGGGAGCAGCGCCCGGGCGGGCGGGCCGCCGCGGTTTTCCCGGGACGGGGTCAAGCGCTCAGGCCCTCCGGTCCGATGGCGGACGCGAGGGGTTCCCGTCCCCGGAGTCGGGCACCGGTCGCCGGTGTCCGCGGGGCGCCCCGAGATCCCCGGGAGGATCGATCCATGGTGGAGGAGCACCGCAACTCAACGAGGGAGCCGCTCGACGGGAGCGTGCAGGTGCGCCTCCGCCAGGACCTCGTCTGCGGGCCCGGCCAGAACCTCTCGCAGGACGGGGTCTACCTCGTCGCCAACGACGAGATCCCGGTCGAGGTCGTGCTGCCGGGCGAGAGCGAGGCGCGGAAGGGCTTCCTCGTCCGCGTGCACGCCCTGCGCAAGGGCGAGATCGGCATCGCGATCCGCTTCGCCTGAGCGGTCGCCGCGGACGGTGACGGCTCCCCGGCCGGTCCGGCGGTAGCATCCCGCCATGCTCGGAGGCACGGGGCTCCTGCTCAGGCGTCGACGGCGGCGGCAGCCGCACGCGCGCGCGGCTCTACGACGACGGCCGTGAGCCTGCGCACGCCGTCGGGCCGGCTCCAACCCCGGGGTCGTCGGCCCGGCGCGCGCCGTCGAGGTCGTCGCCGACTGCTGCCGGTCCGCGCTGGCCGCGGCCGGGGACGCCCGCGCGCCGCGCCTCGTCGGCGTCGGCCTGGCCGGCGCCGGCGGCCGCGAGGCGGCGCTCGCCGCGGACCTCGGCGCGCGGCTCGGCCTGCGTGCGGGTCGTCAGCGACCTCGCCGCGGCCTGGGCCGGCGCCTTCGCCGGCGCGCGCCCGGCCTCCTGGTCATCGGCGGCACCGGCGCGCGGCCATGGCCTACGACGGGCGGGCCCGCGTGCGCGTCGCCGGCGGCTGGCCGCAGGCTCGGCGACGGGCTCGGCCTACGGCCTGCTCCAGGCCCTGGCGCGCCGGCTCCTGGCCGGCGACGAGGCCGGGCACGAGCCGCTCGGCGAGGGCTTCGCGGCCGAGCTCTGCCGCCGCCTCGGCCTGGCCCGGGTCCGCGACCTCGTCGCCCTGTTCCGCGACGACCCGGGCCTGGAGGCGCTCGAGGCCGGCCTCGGCCTGCTCCGCGAGGCCGCCGCGGAGGGTCGGCCCACGGCCCTGGCCCTGTGCCACGAGGCCGCCGACGAGCTCGCGGCGATGGCCGGGCGGGCCGCCGGCGACCTCGGGCGCCGCTGCCCTGCGTCCTCCACGGCGGCCTCCTGACCGCCGACGACCCGCTGCGCCGCCGCCTGCTCCAGGCCCTGGCGGCGTTCGCGCTCGAACCGGCGGCCGCGCGCCCGGCCGAGGTCGGCGCCCTGGCCCTGGCCCTGGTCGGGGCCGGCGAGGCCGCCGCCCTCGGCGGACGGCGAGCTCCTGGCCGGCTTCGCGCGGGCCCTCGCCGGCTCCGCGGGGCGCGGCGGCGCCTGAGCGGCCTCAGCGGGCCGTGTGGACGAGCAGCTCCTGGTGGTAGCGGCGCAGGAAGCTCTCGGCCCGGATGTTGCCGCGGACCTTGCCGTCGGCGTCGACGACCGGGGCGACCGAGCAGTCGTTCTGCTCGAACAGCGCGAACAGCGTCGCCGGCCTGGCGTCGTCCTGGACGACCGGCCAGCGCGCGTCCATGAGGTCCGAGACGAGCATCAGCGTGGCCGCGGTCCGGTCGACCGACAGCAGGTACAGGCTGCGGACCATGCCGAGGTAGCGCCCGTCCCGGTCGATGACCGGGTACAGGTCGAGGTCGCAGTCGACGACGACGTCGTGCGCCTTGGCCACGGTCATGTCCTCCTCGAGGCTGGTCTGGACCGGCTCGATGAGCTCGTCGAGGCCGAGGTCGGCGAGGATCCGCGCGTCGAGGGCGATGCCCTGGCTGCCGGCCCGCTCCTCGAGCTTGCGGTGGTAGAAGCTGCCCGGCCACAGGTGCTGGGTCACGAGGGTCGCGGCGGCGGTCACGACGATCAGCGGGATCAGCAGGTCCCCCGTGCCGGTGATCGGGGAGCCGGTGATCTCGGCGACCATGAAGATCGCCGTCACCGGGGCGTGCAGCGTCGAGCCGAGCACGGCGGCCATGCCGAGCACGGCATAGGCGCCGACCTTGGCGATCTCGGCGCCGGGGAAGACCTGCGACAGGAAGCCGTGGTACAGCGTGCCGAGGCTGGCGCCGACGAGGAGCGTCGGCGCGAAGATCCCGCCGCAGCCGCCCGAGCCGAGCGTCAGCGACGTCGCCACGGCCTTGGCCACGAAGACGAGGGCCACGACCCACAGGCCGAGGGTCAGCTCGCCGTTGAGGAGGCTCTCGGTCTCCGAGTAGCCCTCGGCGAGGACCTGCGGCAGGGCGATGCCGATGAGGCCGACGAGCAGGCCGCCGATGAACGGCCGCGCCCAGGGGCGGACCGGCAGGCGCTTGAACGCGGCGTTGGACAGGTGGATGCCGCGCTGGAGCAGGAAGCTCGACAGGCCGGCGAGGAGCGCGAGGCCGAGGCAGAAGGCGAGGTCGAAGGTGCCGGTCTCGTAGACCGGGACCTCGAAGATCGTCTGGTCCTTGCCGATGAAGGCCAGGGCGACGAGGTTGGCGACGACCGACGACAGCGCGATCGGGAGGACCTGGGTCGAGACCCACTGGCCCATGACGACCTCGATCGCGAAGAACATGCCGGTGACCGGGGCGTTGAAGATCGCCGAGCAGGCCCCGGCCACGCCGCAGCACAGCAGCGTCGTGCGCCGCTTCTCGGACAGCCGGAACGCCGTGCCGACGTTGGAGCCGATGGCGGCGCCGGTGAAGGCGATCGGCCCCTCGGGGCCGGCCGAGCCGCCGAGGCCGACGGTCAGCACCGAGCCGAGCATCTGCGTGAACATCGACTCGCGCGGCATGTGGCCGCCCTCGCGGTACGCCGACCAGATGACGTCCGAGATGCCGCGGCCCTTGTAGTGGGTCAGGCGGTCGAGGATCCACCACGAGGCCAGGGCGCCGACGGCGGGCAGCAGCGGGAACAGCCACGGCAGGCGGTCGTGGATGCCCTCGACCTCGGGCCGGATCCCGGCCAGGCCGATGTGCAGGCCGAGGCCGGCGACGCCGCTGCCGAGCCCGACGATGATCCCGACGAGGGCGAGGACCGCGAAGTCGCTCTGGACGTTGCCGATGGCCTCGCGGAACCTGCCGAAGGGCCGGGCCATCCGTCAGGACTCGAGATCGGCCTCGAGCAGCAGCAGGAGCTGATCGAGGTCGTCGGCTTCCTCGAGGTCCTGGCGCAGCTTGGGCGTGCGCAGGAGGTGGACGACGCGCGACAGCAGGGCGAGGTGGTTCTTCAGCGACGTCGACAGGATCAGCAGCAGCAGCGTGACCGGCTGGCCGTCGATGGCCTTGAAGCCGACCGGCTCGCGCAGCCGCGCGACGTAGATCCTGGGCTCGTCGATGTGGCTGCTCAGCGGCTGCCGCGGGTGGGGCATGGCGACGCCGTCGCCGACCCCGGTCGTGCCGAGGGACTCCCGCTCGAGCAGGTGCTGCTCGAGCTCCTCCGGCGGCAGGCTCGCCGGCAGGGGGATGCTCCGCACGAGGTTCGCGAAGGTCTCCTCGACCGAGCCGCCGGGCAGGTCGGGCACGAGCCCGCCGCGGTGGATGGCGGCCAGGACCGGGTTGACCGGGGAGCCCTCCTCGCCCTCGAGCTGCGGGCGCTTGGCGGGCTCGCGCACCCGCATGCCCATCTTGCGGGCCCAGGTCTCGACCTTGATCCGGTCGAACCAGGTCTTGCCGTTGCGGGTCACGGCGGGGAGGACGCCCTTGCGCACCCACCGGGCCACGGCCTGGGTCGGGACCCCCAGCAGAGCGGCGGTCGCGGGGAGGTCGAGCTCGTGCCGGTGGTCCATGGAGGGTGGATGCTGCCTGACGTAAACGGGCGAACAGGCTATGCCGGCACGAGGCGATTGCAAGCAGAGCCTGGGCCGGACCCGCGCCGGCGGGGGGTGGCCGAGCCGGGGCCGCGGGGCGCGGCTCAGCTCTCCAGGCTCTCGCAGCAGGATCGGCCGGACCGGCAGGCCCTCGGCTCGACGAGCTCGTCGTCGGGCCCGACGTCGGTGCAGGTCTCCTGGCACCAGTAGTAGCCGTCGCCCGGCTCGGTGCGCCCGTCGCGGACCTCGTCGTCGAGGGCGTGGGTCAGGACCTGCTTGAACATCAGCCGGACGCAGAGGTCCGGCGGCATGAGGTCGCGGTGGGTCGGCACGGCGTGGTCCTCCGGTGCCCGCTCGTCGTCGTTCATCGCCCCGCCTCCCGGGCACGGTCGCAGGCCAGGAGCAGGGCCTCGACCAGCGCGTGCCTCGTCATGTCGACCTTGTACGCCCCCTCGGACAGCGGGCGGCACACGATCGCGGCCGCCGCCTCCTCGAACAGCCCCCGCGAGGGCTCCTTGCCGGCGACCGCCTCCTCGGCGGCCTTCGCGTGCCACGGCCGCGGCGCGACCGAGCCGAGCCAGCACGACGGCGCGGCGATCCGCCCGCCCTCGAGCCGCAGGGCGACGGACGCGATCGTCAGGGCCCAGTCGTAGCTCCGCTTGTGGCGGACCTCGACGTGGGCCGTCGACGCCCCGGTCCGCGGGATCCGCACCGACTCGACGATCGCCCCGTCGGGCAGGGCGTGGAGCCGGAACGCGTCGCCCTTGGCCGGGCCGGGGTAGACCTCGCGCAGGCGCTTGAGCCCGACCTGGTCGCCGGGCAGGCGCAGGCCGAGGACGGCGTCGAGCGCGCACAGCATCGGGGCGAGGTTCGAGCCCATGGTCACCGGGCAGTCGGTCCAGCCGAGGATCGCGTGCTGCTCGTTGCGGCCCTCGAGCGCGGGGCAGCCCTCGCCGCCCTTGCCGGCGCAGGCGACCTCGGCGTCGTGCAGGTACCAGCAGCGCCCGCTCTGGAGCAGGTTGCCGGCCAGGGTCGCGCGGTTGCGGACCTGCGGCGTCGCCGCACCGGCCGCGGCCTCGCGCAGGCCGGCGAGCTCGCGCCGCGCGCCCTCGTAGAGGCCCGCGTCGGCGAGGTCGGCGAGGCGGACGTTGGCGCCGAGCAGCCACGAGCGATCGTCGTCGTCCCGGAACCCGGTCAGCGGCTCGAGGCGGTCGACGTCGACGAGGAGCGACGGGGCCAGCGTGCCGCGCTTGATGCGGCCGAGCAGGTCGACCCCGCCGGCCTTGAGCGTGCCGCCCTCGGCGAGCTTCCGGGCCGCGTCCTCGAGCGAGGCGGCCGCGGCGTAGGCGAAGCGGTTCATGCGTTCCTCCCGATCTTCATCCGCACGAGGCCCTCGTGGACGCGCGCCGGCGTCAGCGGCAGGCGCAGCGGCCGGACGCCGGTCGCGTTGCGCACGGCGTTGGCGATCGCGGCCGAGGTCGGGATCGTCGGCGGCTCGCCGAGCCCCATCGTGCCGACGCAGTTGTGGCCGTTGTTGGCCCGGGGCAGGATCGCGACGATCTCCGGGATCTCGAGCACGCCCGGGATGCGGTAGTGCTCGAAGTCGGTGTTGAGCACGCGGCCGAGGTTGGTGTCGGTCAGGCGCTCCTCGTACATCGCGAAGCCGATGCCCTGGATCACGCCGCCGATGACCTGGCTCTCGGCGGTGAGCTTGTCGACGACCGTGCCGCAGTCCTGCACGGCGACGATCTTGTGGAGCTCGATCGCGCCGGTCCGGAGGTCGACGCTGAGGTCGGCCATCTGCGCGCCGTGGACGTTGTTGGCGTAGCCGCGCCAGCGCTCCCAGCCGCTGGCCTGGGCCTCGACCGGCGCCTGGCGCAGGTGCTTGCAGGCCTCGGTCCACGCCAGCTTGCGCCCGTCGGGCCAGACGACCTGTCCGCCCTCGAGCGCGGGCTCGCCGGCGTCCTTGCCGATCGCCTCCCGGAGCGTGCGCAGCAGCTCGCGGCCGGCCAGGAAGGCGGCCTTGCGCGCCGTCGGGGCCAGGGACGGCGTCGTCGTCGAGCCGCCCGAGCCCGGGCCCGGCGGGTCGCTCGTATGGCCGAGGACGACCTCGATCCGGTCGACCGGCACGCCGAGCTCCTCGGCCGTGACGAGCGCGAGCACCGTGCGCGTGCCCGTGCCGATGTCCTGGGCGCCGTTGCGCACCTCGACGCGGCCGTCGGGGTGGATGCGGCACAGCACGGCGTTCCGCGGCTGGCCCGACTGGAACCAGCTCGAGATCGCCATGCCGATCCCGCGCAGCCGCGTCGTGCCGGGCTCGGCGACGCCGGGCGCGCGGTTGCGGCCCTGCTCGTAGCCGATGGCCTCGGCCGCGACCCGGAGCTGCTCCTTGTGGACCTCGTTCTGGAGGTTGGCGAGCCGGAAGGCCAGGGGGTCCTGGCCGACGCGGTAGGCCATCTCGTCGATGAGGCCCTCGGAGGCGAAGTAGCCCTGCGGGCAGCCCGGCGCGCGGAACGCCCGGGCCGAGCCGGTGTTGGCGCGCATGTCGCGGTGGTCGCCGCGGTCGCGCGTGCGCACGTAGTAGCCCTGCGAGCCGCGGACGCCCCCGCTGCCGTTGTAGCCGGGGAAGCCGCGCGTCTTGGAGGTGAAGTCGGTGAGCTTGCCGTCGGCCGTGGCCTTGGCCGTCAGGAGCTGCAGCGAGGCCGGGCGGTTGCCGGTCGCCAGCGCGCAGGCCCGGCGGTCGACGAAGAGGTGCACGGGCCGGCCGAGCTCCTTGCTGAGCTGGGCGCAGACGGTCGCCTCGACGCCCGGCGTCAGCTTGGCGCCGAAGCCGCCGCCCATGCTCGGTGTGCACCGTGACGCGGCCGCCGAGGCCCTCGATCCGCTCGAGCGCGCTCTTCATGCCGAAGGTGCCCTGCGTGCTGGCCCACACGTCCATCCGCGGCCCGCCGTCGCCCTCGCGGTACCAGGCCGTGATCCCGTGGGTCTCGAGCGGGTGGTGCATCTGGGTCTGGGTCTCGAACAACAGCGTCAGCGCGACCTCGGCGGCGTCGGCCTTGCCGACCTGCGCCAGCGAGGTCGGCGGGGCCTCGGCGTCCGCGGCCAGCTCGGCGCGCAGGCCCTCCTGCGGGTCGACCTCGAAGTCCTCGCGCTCGATGTGGACCTTGACCCTGGCCAGCGCCTCGCGCGCGATCGCGCGCGTGATCGCCGCGCAGGCCACGAGCTCCTGGCCCTGGAACCGGATCGTCGTGCCGTCGCCCGCGATCTGCCTGACCGCGAGGACGCCCTGCACCTCCTTGGCGGGGCCGACGTCGATCGACACGACCTTGCCGGCCGGGACCGGCGAGCGGAGGATCGCCGCGTAGCACAGCCCCTCGGGCCGCTCGTCGGACGGGTAGCGCGCGCGGCCCGAGACCTTGGCGACCCCGTCGAGCCGCGGGTGGTCCTTGCCGAGCAGCTTGAGGTCGGTGTCGATGCCCCAGGGCTCCGGCTCGTCGTCGGCCTGGCGGTAGCGCACGTCGCCCCGCTGGTCGCCGATGCCGGCGTGGAGCGTCTTGTCCTGCTCGCTCATCGCCCACCTCCCTCGCGCATGGCGCGGCCGGCGTCCTCGCAGGCGGCGACGATGCGCGTGTAGGTCCCGCAGCGGCACAGGTTGCCGGCGAGCGCCGCGCGCAGCTCGTCGCGGCCGGCGCCCGGGTCCTGCGACAGGCAGGCGTGGGCGGCCATGACCATCCCCGGCGTGCAGTAGCCGCACTGCAGCGCGTCGTGGGCGACGAAGGCCTGCTGGATCGGGTGCAGCTCCCCGTCCTTCGACAGGCCCTCGATGGTCAGCACCTTGCGGCCCTCGCACTCGAGCGCGAGGGTCAGGCAGGCGTTGACCGGCCGGTCGTCGAGGAGGACCGTGCAGGCGCCGCAGGCGCCGAGCTCGCAGACCTCCTTGGCGCCGGTCAGCGACCAGTGGTCGCGCAGCAGCTCGAGCAGCGTCGTGCGCGGCTCGACGAGGGCCTTGCGGCTCTCGCCGTTGACCTCGATGCGGACCGGGACCGGGCCGGGGCCGAGCACGCGGGCCGCCGGCGCGGCCGCGGGCGCGGAGGAGGGGGAGGAGGCGGACAGGACCGAGGGCAGCGCGGCGGCCGCGGGCATTCCGGCCAGGAACCTGCGGCGCGTGAAGCCTCGACGCGGGCGATCGTTGGAGCTCACGCGGGCAGGATAGCGCCCCCGGCGGGGGCGGACAGGGGGCCGGGGGCCGGTAGGATGCGGCCCCGAAAGCTCTCCCGGAGGTCCCCGATGTCGCCCTGCGCCTTGCTCTCCCTGGCGGCCCTCGTGCTGCCGTCCCTGCAGGAGCCGGCCGCCCCTGCCCTCGACCTCGAGGCCCTCAAGGCCGACGCCCCCGACCCCGCCCTCGTCGCCAAGGCGCGCGCGGCCGGCGCCGGCATCGCCTGGATCCGGGACCCGTTCGAGATGGAGGACGTCGACCGGGCCACGCGCCGGCTGCGGCCGCCGGAGGCGCCCTCGCCGATCTCGCGCGCGGCCCTCCTCGACGAGGCCCTGACCCGGGCGCGTGCCGAGGGCAAGGCCGTGCTGCTGTACGCCTGTCGCATCGAGGGCCGGCACATGTACCGGGCGCCGCTCGTCGACGACTACATGCAGCTCGCGCTGTTCTCCGACCCCGAGCTCTGCGCGCTGATCGCGCGCCGCTTCGTGCCGCTCCGGCTCTACGTCACGGCCGAGGTCGGCGAGCGCCTCGGCATCAAGAACACCGACCGCGAGGACCCGCTGTTCCTGCAGACGGTCGAGCCGGCCCTCGTCGTGCTCGCGCCCGACGGCACGGTCGTGCACAAGCTCCAGCGCATCCGCACCTTCTCGGTGCCGTTCACGCGGGGCGTGCTGCGCCGCGCCCTCGCGCGCTGCGAGGGCGTCGAGGGCGACTCGGCTATGACCCGGGCCGTGGCCGCCGCGCCGGAGGCGGCGAGCCAGGCCGGGCGCCTGGCGCTGGCCGAGGCCCACGCCCTCGACGGGCACGAGGACGAGGCGGCCCGGGAGCTGGCGACGCTGCTCGGCGAGCTCGACGAGGCGGCCAAGGACCAGGGCGCGCCCGCCGAGGCCGCGGCCGGCCAGCGCCCGCGCCGCGGCCCGCGCCGCGACCCGGGCGAGGTGCTGCGCTTCCACGGCTGGCTGGCCCTCGCGCGGGCCCTGCGCCTCGACGGCCGGCTCGAGGAGGCCGCGACGGCGGTCGCCGCCCTGCGCGGCCTGCAGTCCGCCAACCCCAACCTGCTGCGCTGGCGCGACGGCGAGGCCGCCCTCGAGGCCGCCCGCCTTGCCGAGCTCGGCGGGCGCTGGGCCGAGGTCCCGGGCCTGCTCGCGGCCGCGCCGGAGTCGGCCGAGCGCCACTGGCGCGAGGGCGTCGCCCTGTGGCAGCAGTGGAAGATCGACGAGGCCGAGGCGGCCTTCGCCGAGGCCGCCCGCGGCGCCGGCGACTACGCGGCGCGCGCGGCCGCGATGCTGGCCACGGGCGGGGACACGACGCCGCTGTCGCCGCTGGCCCACGGCTTCGAGTGGCTCGAGCAGGGCGGCCCCGCCGTGCACAAGGGCCTGCCGGCCTCGACCGAGCTGCCGGTGGACCCCGCCGACCGGGACGCCGTCGCCGCGGTCGAGCGCCGCGCGCTGGGCTTCCTGCTCGCGCAGCAGCGCCCCGACGGCTCGTGGAGCGACGCGCGCTACGCGTACTGGCCGAGCCCGGTGATCCTGCCCAACGTCCGCGTGGCCGTGACGGCCTTGGCCGCGACCGCCCTGCTGGCCTGGCGCGACCTCGCGCCCGAGGCCGTGGACCGCGCGCTCGCCAAGGCCGAGGAGTACATGCTCGAGCCCGGCCGGGTCAGGCCGGACACCGAGGAGGCCGTCTACAGCCAGGGCTACCGGATCCTGTACTTCGCGCGCCGGCTGGCCTTCGAGGCCGGGCGGAGGGACCGCAAGGACCTCGCGGCGATGGAGCGCCTGCTCAAGGAGGTGCGCGCGCTGCAGGACCCCAAGACCGGCTTCTTCGCGCACGAGTACAAGAACGCGTTCTGCACCGGGGCGATGATGTGGTCGCTGTACCTCGCCCGCACGCTCGAGCTCGAGGTCGACGAGGACGTCGTCCGGCTCGGGATCCAGGCCCTGCAGTCGGCGCGGCGCGAGGACGGGTCGTACTCGTACGGCGGCGCGGCCGGCACCCGGAGCGGCAGCATCAGCGCCAACCTCAAGAACGCCTCGGCGCGGATGCCGCTGTGCGAGGCCGTGCTGCACGTCTTCGGCCAGTCCGACGAGAAGAAGCTGGCGGCGGCGTTCGAGGTCTTCCTCGAGCACCTCGACAGCCTCGCGCGCGTGCGCAAGTGCGACTTCCACTCCGACGGCCAGCTCGGCGGCTTCTTCTTCTGGCACGCCGTGTTCCACGCCAGCGAGGCGCGGCGCCTCGTCGAGCCGGCCCTGCGCGAGCGGGTCGGCACGGCGCTGTCCAAGCTCGTGCTGTCGATCCCCGAGATCGACGGGAGCTTCGTCGACAGCCACGAGCTCGGGAAGAGCTACGGCACGGCGATGGCCCTGCTCGTGCTGGCCAACCTGCGCTCCGACGGGGACGTCGGGCACGGCCGCTGACCGGCCCCGGGGCCGGTCCGAAGGGCCGGTCCGAAGGGCCGGTCGCGCGCGGCGGCCTTTGGCTTCACCGCGCCGCCGGCCGCGGTCGATTGCTGGGGGGTCCGCGCCCGCCGCCGCCGGCGGCCACCACCGATGCAGACCCGAGAGGCAAATCCGCCGACCCGAGACGGCCTCGCGCACGCCGCGTTCGAGGTGGTCGCGATCCTCAGCCTCGCCGTGCCGGCCCTCGTCGTCATGGCCTGGCGCTTCACGCGCGAGACCTGGGACCCGCTCCACGCCGGCTACGGCCTGCACGGCCAGCTCGTCCAGGCCCTGGCCCACGTCCTGCCGCCGGCCGCCTCGATGCCGCTCGGGCTCGACCCGGCCAACCTGCTGTCGATCCTCGGCCTCTGCGTCGCGCTGACCTGCTTCCACCTCGCCAACCGCCTGCACGGCTCGCACGGCAAGGCGACGCTGTTCCTGAGCGTCCTGTTCCTCGTCACGCCGGCCGTCCTGGCCCAGGCCCTGCTGCCGACGCCGATGGGGCCCTTCCTCGCGACGGTCGGCATCGCGTACTTCAGCGCCAGCGCGATGGTCACGCGGCCCTCGGTCGGTGTGGCGACGCTGTTCGGGCTCGCGACGGGCCTCGGCACGCTGCTGCACTGGTGCGGCCTGCTGACCCCGGCCCTGTTCCTGCCGTGGGTCATGTGGCGCAACCGCGAGCTGTTCGGGGACATCTATCCACGGTTCATGCTGGCGTTCCACGCCCTGCTGGTCCACGGCATGACCTGCTTCGCCGCGTCGCTGATCGACCCGCGGTTCAACGGCCTGCTCGTCCGCGTCGGCCACGGGGTCTTCGTCGCGCCCGACGGCCCGACCATCCTCGAGCTCGTCGTCGGGCAGGTGCTGATCCCGTACTTCCCGCTGGTCCTGGCCTTCGTCCCCGCCCTCCGGCAGTCGACGCGCAGGGGGCGCTTCCTCGTGCTCGCGGCCGCGGCCGCGCCGTTCGTGCTGTTCGCCGCGGCCGACGGCGGGCGCACGATGGGACCCGGCGCCCTGCTGCTGCCGGTCGCCATGGCGCTGCTGCTGTGGATCCGCGAGGACCTGTCGCCGCCGATCCTCGGCGCCGGGAGCTTCGTCGCCCTCCTGTTCGCCGTGAACCTGGCCATGCACCCGCCGGTCCTCGACCACGACGCGGGCCTCAAGACCAGGCTGCGGCCGCTGTCGGGGACCTCGATCGACGACCTGGCGCTGCCGACCGGGCTGGCCCCCGAGCCGCCCGCGCGCCCCGAGGCCACCGCGCCCGCGGGCGCCGGGACCGAGGCGTCCAAGCCGGGACGCTGAGGCCCATGGCCCCCGGGAGGGGGGCCGAAAAGGGTACGGCCACGACCCCGCGCCCGCGCATGATGCGGGCCATGAGCGGGACCGTCTTCGCCCTGTCCGACGAGCAGCAGGCCCTCCTCGACGAGACGCGCGCCCTGGCGCGCAGGGCTCTGCTCCCGCTGTGCGGCGCGGCCGACGAGGGCGAGGTCAACCGCCCGCTCCTGGCTGCGCTCGGCGAGAGCGGCCTCCTCGGGCGCCTGTTCCCCGAGGCCGCGTGGCGCGCCGACGCGGCGACGCGGGCGGCCGGCCGCCGCGGCGTGTCGGCGATGACCCTGTGCCTGATGCGGCAGGGGCTGGCATCGGTCGCGACCGAGGCCGAGACCGCGCTGGCGCTCCAGGGGCTGGGCGCGTACCCGATCCTGCAGTCGGGCTCCGCCGCGCTCGTCGAGCGCTGGATCCCCGGCGTCGCCGCGGGCCGGCTCTGCGCCGGCTTCGCGCTGACCGAGCCGGGCTCGGGCAGCGACCCGGCCGCCCTCGTCACGCGTGCCGAGCGCGTCGACGGCGGGTGGCGGCTCGAGGGGCGCAAGATCTTCATCTCCAACGCGCCGCACGCCGACGTCTACACGGTGTTCGCGCGCACGACCGAGGGCGCCGGCTCGAAGGGCGTCTCGGCCTTCGTCGTGCCCGGCGACGCCGAGGGCCTGGCGGGCGAGTCGATCCCGATGCTCGGCGAGCACCCCATCGGGCGCCTCGACTTCGACGGCGTGTTCGTGCCCGACGCCGACCTCCTCGGCGAGGTCGACCAGGGCTTCAAGGTCGCGATGCGGACCCTCGAGCTGTTCCGCCCCAGCGTCGGGGCCTTCGCGGTCGGCATGTGCGAGGCCGCCCTGACCCTCGCCGTGGCCCACGCCGGCGAGCGCGAGGCGTTCGGGCACAAGCTGCGCGAGTTCCAGGGGGTCTCGTTCCAGCTCGCCGACATGGCCGTGCGGACCGAGGCCGCGAGGCTCCTCGTCTACAAGGCCGCGTCGCTGTTCGACGCCGGGGTCGGCCGCAACGCCAGGGCCGCGGCCATGGCCAAGCTCTACGCGACCGAGACCGCGCAGTTCGTCGTCGACGCGGCGATCCAGGTCTTCGGCGGCCGCGCCCTCGAGAAGGGCCACCTGCTCGAGCACCTCTACCGCCACGTCCGCGCGCCCCGGATCTACGAAGGCACCTCGGAGATCCAGCGGGAGATCCTGGCGCGGGAGATGTACCGGGGGGAGTGAACGTGAGGGGACTGGTGGTCGTCCTCGTGCTTGCGTGGGGGTGTACCGGAACCGGAACCGGAACCGGAGCCGGAACCGGAGCCGGAACCGGAGCCGGAACCGGAACCGTGTCCGGAGCCGGAACCGGAACCGTCTTCGGAACCGGAACCGGATAAGAGGGCTTCACGCTCGACCTGTGCCGCTGACGCGGGGCCTCAGTCGCGGCGCTCGAGGGTGATGCGGACGGCGCGGCGGTCGGCGCCGGACAGGGTGACCTCGGCCTCGCCCTGCCAGTACTCGCTGCGGCGGTAGTCCCAGTGGTCGACCTCGACGTGGTAGCGCCCCTCGGGCAGAGAGGTGAGCTCGGTCGAGGCGCCATCGAACAGCCCGCCGCGGAGCGCGAGCGGCGCGCCGTCGTCGAGCGGCGTCAGGGCCAGGCGCAGCGGCGACGGGAGCCGCCCGGCGGCGACGACCTCGACGCGCAGGCGGGCCGGCCCCAGGTCGAGGTCGAGGTCGACCGTGGCTTCCTTCCCGGCCTCGACGACGAGGTCGCGGGCGAGGCGCGTGGCCGAGGCCTGGGCTCGCCGGTCGGGCCAGGACAGCCGCCAGCGCCCGTCGGGCACGGCCTCGAACGTGAACGCCCCGCCGGCGTCGGTCACGGCCTCGTACTCGAGGATCTCGACGCCGCGGACGCCGATGGCGCGCAGCTGCACCGGCACGCGGGCGGCGGCGGCCTTGCCCGGGAGCAGGACCCGGCCCGTGACCGAGCCGGCGCGCGCGAGCCGCAGCACGAGCTCGTCGCCGGCGACCGGCCGGCACGGCCCGTGGATCCGCCGGCCGACGGCGGGGTGCTCGACGAGCACGTACCAGTCCTCGTCGCCGACGCCGTCGAAGCGGACCCGGCCGCGCTCGTCCGCGGTCGCGAAGCCGCTGCCCCAGGGCTTCTCGTGGCGTGACAGGCGCAGCGGCTGATAGGCCGCGAAGCGGCGCACGCGCGCGCCCGCGAGGGGCCTCCCGTCGGCCTCCGCGACGAGCCGCAGCACGGCGTGCCCGGCCTCGCGGAGCTCGACGACGAGCTCGGCCGGCTCGACCTCGCAGCGGTGCCGCGCGATCCGCGCCGGCGCATACCCCTCGGCGGTGACGAGCAGGCCGACGACGCTGCCGGCGCGCAGCGCCTCGTCGCCGCTCGTGAACCGCCCCTCGTCGTCCTGGACGCGCAGCCCCTCCTCGACCCACTGCGACCACAGGCCGGCGGCGGCGACCTCGCCGGGCCGGAGCTCGGGGTCGAGGACGCGGACGCGGAAGTCGCGGACAGCCGCCCCGGTCGCGGCGTCGACGACGCGGCCGCGGAAGCCGGCGCGGCGCGCGAGCACGAGCTCGACGTCGGCCCGGCCCGAGGTCGCGTAGACGCCGTCGGCGTCGCAGTAGCCCTCCTTGGACCCGCGCAGGAGGACGCGGCCGGTGGGGACGCGGTCGACCGCGAACGCGCCGTCGGCCCCGGTCGGCCAGGTCCGGCGCACGGAGACCAGGCCGACGTCGTAGCCGACGCTCGCGCCCTCGACCGGCCGGCCGAGCTCGTCGACGACCCGGCCGCGGATCATGCCGCTGCGCGAGAGCTCGACGCGGAGCTCCGCGCCGGCGGCGCGCGCGGCGTCGAGCCGCGTGAACCACGGTGCGAACCCGCCCTCGGCGTCGTCGAAGCGCTGGACGAGGACCTCGAGCTCGCCGGGCGGCAGCCGGTGCAGCTCGAAGCGCCCGTCCTCGCCGGAGCCGGCGGCCCACTCGACCGAATTGCTCAGCGCCGGCGCGACCATGATCCACGCCCCGGGGACGGGGCGGTCGAGGGCGTCGACGACGCGGCCGCGCAGCACGAGGCCGCGCTCGAGCCGGAGCTCGAGGCCGTCGCGCGCCTGGCCCTGGCGCCAGACCAGGAGGCCGGGCTGCAGGTCGGGGGCCGAGGCGCGCAGCCGCAGGACCTCGGCCGCCGGGTCGAGGCCTCGGAGCACGAAGCCGCCGTCCTCGCCGCAGGGCTCCTGCCCGCCACCCCTGGGCGACGCCGTGACCATGGCCCCGGGCACCGGTGCGCCGTCCTCGTCGACGACGCGCCCGGACACCGCGAAGCCGCGGTGGAGCACGAAGTCGAGCTCGACCCGGAGCCGCCCGACCGGGACCTCGACGACCTCCTCGACCCAGGCCATGTCCTCGGCCTGCACCCACAGGACCTTGTCGCCGAAGCTCCGCCCGAGGACGAGCTCGTAGCGGCCGTCGTCGGCGGTCTCGACGGCCGGGTATTCGGGGTCGGTGGCCGAGGACACCCGCGCCCCGGCCAGCGGCCGGCGCTGCTCGTCGGTCACGCGGCCGCTGATCGTGACGATGCGCCGCGCCGCGCCCTCGGGCCGCAGCTCGGTCCGGCCGGCCGCGTCGCCGCGGTCCGCCGGACCCCCCTGGCCGGGGTCCGCGACCCCGCCGGGCGCGGTCTCGCCGTCCCGGTGCGCGGCGAGGGCGGTGACGCCGTCGACCTCGGGCGTCGCCGGGGGGGCATCGCCGGGGGCGAGGAGGCTCGTGCCCCAGAGCAGCAGGGCGGCGACGGCGCCGCCGCCGAGGAGGAGCTTGAGGGGGATCGACATCAGGCTGGCTCCGAGCGTCGCGAGCAGGCCGGTGGTCGCGGCGGGGCGCAGCACGGCGAGCGGCGCGAGGCCGGCGAGCCAGGCCCGGCGGTCGCCGCCGTGCCGCTCGTCGAGCCGCGTCCGCAGGGCCTCGAGGGCCCGGCGGACCCGCGTGCGCACCGTCGCGACCGGGACCTCGAGCCGGCTCGCGATCTCGCGCGGCGGGAGGCCCTCGTAGAAGCGGAGCAGCACGACCTCGCGGTACGGTCCGTCGAGCGCGGCGACGGCGTCGGCCACGACGCGGACGAGCTCGAGCCGGGCGACCGCGTCGGCGGTCGCGGGCAGGGCCTCGGGGCCGCGCGGCCCGGCGCTCGCGCCGGGCGCGGCGCGCCTCGCCGCGGCGTCGCTCGCGGCCGAGGTTGCGGGCGACGCCGGCCAGCCACGCGCGCAGCGGCGCGCCGGCCGGCGGCGGCCGGTCGAGCGCGCGCACCCAGGCCTCCTGGACCAGGTCGTCCTCGTCGCCGTGGACGAGGCTCCGGGCCAGGCCCCGGAGGAACGTCCCCTGGGCCAGGAGGTCGGCGGCGTCGAGGCTTCGTGGCATCTCGTCCATCGTGCTGCTGCCGGTCCATGGCCGCCACCGGCCGAAGCGATTCAGGGAATCCCCGGAATCCACCGATACCACCTCAGCGCCGCGCCGGGGACAGGGGTCACGGGGACGGTCCGGGTCGCGGGCGCAGGTCCTCCTCGGGGAGTTTCCGATGGACGTGACGATGGAGATCCTGCTGCGCGAGATGGTCGCGCAGGGCGCCTCGGACCTGCACCTCAGGCCGGGCAACTACCCGGGGTTCCGCATCGACGGCCACGTCCGGGCCCAGCAGCAGTTCGGCAAGCTCTCGCCCGACTGCACCCAGCGGCTGGCCTACGAGATCCTGACCGACCGGCAGAAGGACGAGTTCGAGGAGCAGTGGGACCTCGACTTCAGCCACGCCCTGCCGGGGATCGCGCGGTTCCGCTTCAACCTGCACAAGCAGCGCAACTCGGTGGCCGTCGTCGCCCGGACGATCCCGGACCGGGTCCCGACGGCCTCGACGCTCGGCCTCCCCGAGGTCTGCCTCGAGCTCGCGCGCCAGCCGCGCGGCCTCGTCCTCGTGACCGGCGCGACCGGCAGCGGCAAGTCGACGACGCTGGCCGCGATGATCGACCACATCAACGAGACGATGCTCGGGCACATCCTCACGATGGAGGACCCGATCGAGTTCATCCACCCCGACAAGCAGTGCTTCGTCACGCAGCGGCAGGTCGGGCGGGACACGCGCAGCTTCGCCGAGGCCCTGCGCCGGGCCCTGCGCCAGGACCCGGACGTGATCCTGATCGGCGAGATGCGCGACCTCGAGACGATCTCGCTGGCGATCACGGCCGCCGAGACCGGCCACCTCGTGCTCGGCACGCTCCACACGACGTCGGCGATCTCCACGGTCGACCGCATCCTGGACGCCTTCCCGCACGAGCAGCAGGCCCAGGTCCGGGTCCATGCTCTCCGGCACGCTCCGGGGATCGTCTCGCAGTGCCTCGTGCCCAAGATCGGCGGCGGCCGCGTCGCGGCCCAGGAGATCCTCGTCGCGACCGACGCGGTCCGCTCGCTCGTCCGCGAGGGCAAGACCGCGCAGATGCTCAACCTGCTGCAGACCGGGGCAGCGCCAGGGCATGTGCACGCTGGAGATGAAGCTCATCGACCTCGTCAACAGCGGCAAGATCACGCTCGACGACGCCATGGCCAAGGCCAACCGCCCCGACGAGGTCGCCAAGCAGGCCCGGCCGGGCGCGACCCGCGCGGCCGCGCAGCCGGCCGCCCAGCCGGCCGCCCGCCCCAGCGCCGCAGCCCGCGGCGGCCCAGCCGGCGCCCGCGCAGGCCAACCGCCCGCGCCTCGGCCGCTCGCGCGCCGACGACGACCTCAACGGCCTCGACGACATCTTCGCCGGGCTCAAGAAGGGCTGAGCCGGCCTCAGCGGTCGCGGAACAGGGCGAAGCAGCGCGCGGCGGCGTCGACCTCGCGCTTGGACCGCCCGTCGCCGCGGCCGTCGAGCTGCGCGCCGTCCTTGCCGCGGCGGTAGGTGTCCGTGCCTCCGCCGAGGTCGAGGAGCAGGGCGACCGAGTCGGTGAGGCCGTTCTGCGGGGCGAGGAGCCGGGGCTCGGCGTAGTCGGGCCGGCGGTCGCACCAGCCGACGCCGTTGGCCCGGCCGAGCGTGTAGCGGTCGTCCCCGCCGAGGTCGAGCAGGAAGGCGTTGCTGCGGATCTGGCTGCAGCCGAGCGCGATCCGGTCGGCCGCGTAGACGTCGTCGCCGGCGGCGTCGAGCAGCAGGCCGACGACGAAGTCCCAGCCGTAGCCGAGCGCCGCGCCGGCCGTGCCGACGAGCTCGTGGACGTCGTTCCCGGCCTCGTCGACGATCGCGCCGATCGCGAAGTGGGCGCCCGAGGCCTGCGTGAAGTAGCAGCTCTCGTAGCGATCGTCGCCGCCGCCGTCCCACACGAGCCCGGTGCCGAACCAGTAGCCGATGCCGAGCGACCAGTTGCCCGAGCGGTAGGTGTCGTCGCCGGCGGCGTCGAGCAGCATGCCCAGCCCGCCGGCGTAGCTGTGCCCGTCGCTGCCGTCGCCGCGCCGGCCGGCGCCCGCGCCCTGGACGTTGTTGGCCGCGACCTCGTGCTGGCTGTGGTAGTCGGCGCGCCCGGCCTTGGCGGCGTCGGGCTCCGCGTAGTAGAGGTCGTCGCCCCCGGCGTCGGCGAGCACGCCGACGCCCCCGAGCGCGCCGAAGCCCTGGCCCTCGGCGAGGAGGCGGTACTCGTCCTTGCCGGCCCCGTCGAGGCAGAGCCCGAGGCCGATGAAGCCGGCGCCCTGGGCCGAGTCGCGCGCCGTGTAGTGGTCGTCGCCCGCGCGGTCGAGGAGGAGCCCGACGCCGAGCTGGCCCATGCCCTGGCCGGCGCCGTCGCTCTCGTAGCGGTCGTCGCCGCCGCCGTCGAGCAGCATGCCGACGCCGAGCACGCCGGCGCCCTGGCTGCGGACGAGCGGCTCGCCGTTGGCGTAGTGGTCGTCGCCCGCGAGGTCGAGGGCCAGGGACAGCTCCTGGTCGGGCCCGTTGGCCGCGACCCGCCCGACCCACTCGTCGTCGCCGCCGAGGTCGACGATGAGGAACGGCCTCTCGTAGGCGTGCCGGTGCGCGGCCGTGCCGCAGAGCCGGACCGTGCCGAACGGGCCCTCCCAGCGCAGGTCGATGGCCTCGCGCTCGGCGGCCGGGACCCCGGCGAGGGCCGTGCCGAGCTCGTGCTCGGCGAGCTCGAGGGCCTCCGCGGCCTGCACGGCCGCGTAGCACAGCGACCGCAGGTCGAGCAGGTCCCAGGCGTCCTCGAGCTCGGGGTAGAACAGGTTGCCGTCGCCCTGGGTCTCGCCGAGGTGGTGGATCAGGTGGACCTTGGCGCGCAGCTCGGCGGGGACGCGGCGCAGCGCGAGCGCGGCCCAGCGCCGGGCCGACAGGGCGTGCAGCACGAGCCGGGCCATCGGCGCGCGGAGCGCGGCCGGGACCCTGGCGACCTCGCGCTCGAGCGCGGCGCGGGGCCTGGGGAAGTCGGCCTCGTTGCCGAACGACACGAGCCGCGTCGGCCGGCCGCCGGCGCGCTCCATCGCCAGCAGGGCCTCGAGCAGGGGGTGCTCGGCGTCGAGCTCGGCGACGAGGTTGGCGCTGTACGGCCGGAAGCCCGAGACGCGCGGGTCGATCGCGAGCCAGTAGAGCAGCTTGCGCAGGCGGTCGCCGGGCTGCTTGGCGCGCTCCTCCGCGGACAGCGGCGGCAGGTACTGCCTGACGGCCTCGGCCTTGCCGCGGACGTAGGCCGGCAGGGCCAGGGGCTTGGCGAACAGGGCCTCGAACTGCGGGAGCAGGAACGGCAGCTCCCGCGCGCGCGGGAAGCTGGCCCACCAGGCCTCGGGCCGGTAGCCGAGCCGCTCGCGCCCGATGCCGAGCTCGGCGAGCGCGGCGTCGAGCTCGGCCTCGAGGTCGACGCCGGGCGGGGCGCCCGCCGCGCCCGCGGGCGGCATCCCGGCCGCGTCCTGCGGGGGCACCGGGGCGACGGGGCCGCCGGACACGACGGCGACCAGGACCAGCAGGATGACCGGCGCGAGCGCGAGCCGCATGGGGGCTCAGACGCCGAGGTCGTAGAGCTGGCCGGGGTCCATGTCGAGGCCGTTGGCGACCTGCCACAGGCAGGCCAGGGCCTTCTTGGCGTTGCGCTCCTCGTAGGGAGCGAGCTCGCCGCCGTGCTCACGCAGGACCGCGAGCAGCTTATCGTAGACCTCGACGAGGGCCTGCTGGGGCGCGCCGAGCTCCTGTCCGTAGGTGTCCTTCATCGCGTCCTCCTCTCCCTCATCCGTTGCGCTTCTCGCCGTGACCGCCGATGACGACGCGGTCGTCCTGCACGCGTTTGGCCTTGAGCTCGAAGCGCGGCAGCGAGCCGACCTCGACCTCCTTGACGTCGATGCGCAGGCCCTCGTGGGCCTCGGCCAGGTCGGCCCCGAGCCGGGCGAGCAGCGCCGCCCGGTCGGCCGGCGCGCCGGGTAGCTCGACCAGGACCTCGATCTCGTCGCGGATCCCGTCGGCCGTGTAGAGCCGGATCCGGAACTCGTCGACGGCCGGGAACTCGCGCACGATGGCCTCGATCGCCCGCGGGTAGACGTTGGTCCCGCGGACGAGCTTCATGTCGTCGACGCGCCCGCGGATGCCGCCGTCGTAGACGTCCCAGCTGCGGCCGCAGGAGCAGCTGCTGCCCGGGACGCGGACGACGTAGTCGCGGGAGCGGTAGCGGACCAGCGGCAGGAAGCCGCGGCCGAAGCTCGTCACGACGCGCTCGCCCAGCTCGCCGTAGCCGACCGGCTCGCCGCTGTCGGGGTCGAGGACCTCCTCGATGAAGTGGTCCTCGATGATGTGCGCGCCGCCGGGCTGGTGGTCGCACTCGAACATCATGATCGTGCCGATCTCGGTCATGCCGGCCGTGTCGCCGGCCTTGGCGCCCCACTGCTCCTCGATGAGCTTCTTGGTCGCGGGGATCGAGCCGGCCGGCTCGCCCGACAGGATGAGGCGCTCGACCGGCCCGTCGGCCAGGTCGAGGCCGAGGGTCTGCGCCTCCTGGGCCATGCGCAGGGCGTAGGTCGGCGTCGAGCAGACGACCGTGGCCTTCATGTCGAAGATCTGGTTGACGCGCGCGGCCGTCGTCATGTTGCCGCCGGGCAGCACGAGGCAGCCGAGCTTCTCGCAGCAGTAGTGCGCGCCCCAGAAGCCGACGAAGGTCCCGTAGCTGAACGCGAAGAAGACCGTGTCGCGCGGGCGGACGCCGAAGCCCCAGAAGCCGTAGCACCAGGCCTCGGCGATCCACTCCCAGTCCTTCATGCCGTCGAGGACGCGGATCGGCGTGCGGCCGGTCGTGCCCGACGTCATGTGGTAGCGGATCGCGGCCTCGGGCTCGACGGCGAGGAACGGGCCCCAGGGCGGCTGGTCGTGCTGCTGCTCCATCCACTCGTCCCGGGTCATGAACGGGATCCGCCGGAGGTCGTCCATCGTCCGGATGTCGTCCGGCGCGACCTTGGCGGCCCGCAGGCGGTCGCGGTGGAACGGGACCCTCTCGCTGGCCCAGGCGAGGTGGCGGCGCAGCTTGTGGAGCTGCAGCGCCGTCAGCTCCTCGCGGCTCATCGTCTCGTGACGGGGGTTCCAGTAGGGGGACTGGGCCATGCGCGGTCCTCCGGGAGGGGGGAGAGGGCGAGGCCGCGATCCTAGGGCCCGCCCCGCCCGACCGGAAGCCGATGCCCCCACTCAGTCGTCGGGGTCGAGCGTGTCGTCCTCGGGCACGACCGCGACGGCCATGACCTCGCACATGGCGTCCTCGTCGTAGAAGCCCCCGACCTCGAACAGGGCCATGGCCGGGTAGTGCTGGCCGAGGTGTCGGCGCCAGACCTCGCCGAGCTCCTTCATGGCCGCGCGGTACGCCCGGCGGTCGGATACGAAGAGCTGCATCCAGACGAGGTGCGCGGGCTCGGCGCCGGCCTCGCGCAGGGCCGTGGCGAGGTTCCCGAGCGCGACGTCGAACTGGGCCAGGAAGCTGTCGCCGACGATCGCGCCGTCGTGGTCCTGCGGGGCCATGCCGCCGAACCAGATCGTCCGCCCGCGGGCCGGGATCACGACGTGCGAGAAGCCCTTGGCCGGCGCCAGCGAGTCGGGATTGAGCAGCTTGTGCGGAGTCGTCATCACTTCCCCCGATCTCGGACTCCCGAGTCTTAGGTGTGCCCGGAATCTAGCGGCTCCGGGCGCCCGCGCCGGACCTGTTTCGGGCGGGGCCCGAGTTCCCGGGAAACCGGTCCGGGTTCCCCCTTGCCCCGTCGCCGGGTCGGTCCCGACGATGCCCCTCCCGCGGCCGTGCCGGCGCGGGGCGCACCACCCACGAACATGTCCCCGAGCGCCAAGGTCCTGCTCGAGCTGCGCGGCGTCCACAAGTCGTTCCGCATGGGC
Organism: Planctomycetota bacterium; assembly: GCA_041398545.1. GTDB lineage: Bacteria > Planctomycetota > UBA1135 > UBA1135 > JAWKUM01. Next base: position 62,025 of record JAWKUM010000016.1, read on the forward strand.
GAGCTCACGGTCGAGGTCCTGCGCGGCGTCGACCTCGAGGTCTACGCGGGCGAGATCGCCGTCGTGCTCGGCTACTCGGGCTCGGGCAAGACGACGCTGCTCAACATCATGGGCGCCCTCGACCGACCGAGCGCCGGCACGGTCCTGTTCGAGGGCTGGGACCTCGGCCTCCTCGACGAGGGCGCGCTGGCCGAGCACCGCCGCCAGAACCTCGGGTTCGTGTTCCAGCTCTACAACCTGATCCCCACGCTGACCGCCGCCGAGAACGTCGCCGTCGCGACCGAGGGGGTCGAGGGCGGCCCGATGGATCCGCGCGAGGCCCTCGGCCTCGTCGGCCTCGCCGAGCGCGGCGACAGCTTCCCGGCCCAGCTCTCCGGCGGCGAGCAGCAGCGGGTCGCGATCGCCCGCGCGATCGCGCGCAAGCCGGAGCTCCTGCTCTGCGACGAGGTCACCGGCGCCCTCGACTCGACGACCGGGCGGCTCGTGCTCGAGACGCTCGTCCGGCTCAACGAGCGCATCGGATCGACGATCGTCATGATCACCCACGCGCGGCCGATCGCGGCCCTGGCCGACCGCGTCCTGCGCATCGACTCGGGCCGGATCGTCGAGGTCCGGGCCAACGAGCGCCGGGCGGCCGTCGCGGAGGTGGACTGGTGAGGCCCGGGGCCCAGGAGGACCGCCGGTGACGGTGCTCAACCGCAAGCTCCGGCGGCAGGTGCGCGAGTCCAGGGGGCTCCTGGCGTCGATCGTGCTGATCCTGTCGATCGGGGTCGCCTGCCTCGTCGGCATGCTCGCGACGTGGCGCAACCTCGACCGCGCCCTCGACGACTACTATGCGCGCTGCCGCATGGCCGACTTCTGGGTCGACCTCGACCGGGCCCCGGTCCCCGACCTGCGCGAGGCCTGCGCCGTCGACGGCGTGGCCGAGGTCCGCGACCGGCTGCAGTTCCCGGTCACGGTCGAGGGGCTCGATGGCGAGCGCCAGGTCGAGGGCCTCGCGCTGAGCCTCCCGGCCGCGCCGCACCCGGTGCTGTGCGGCGTGCAGCTCGTCCGGGGCCACTGGTTCGACGGCGAGAGCCGCGACGAGGTCATCGTCTCGGACAAGTTCGCCGAGGCCCGTGGCCTCGGGCCGGGCGACGAGGTCGACCTCGTCCTCGACGGCCGGCAGGAGCGCTTCCGCGTCGTCGGCACGGCCCTCTCGGCCGAGCACGTCTACCTGCTGCCGCCCGGCGACCTCGCCCCCGACCCGCGCCACTACGGCTTGTTCTTCCTGCCGCGGCAGCGGCTGGCCGAGCTGATCGACCGCGAGGGCGCGGCCAACTCGATCGTCGGTCGCTTCACGCCCGAGGGGGCGCGGGAGCCCGAGGCCGTGCTCGACGACCTCGCCCGCCGCCTCGACGACTTCGGCGTGTTCGCCGCCTACCCGCGCGCGGACCAGCCGAGCCACGTCGCGATCAGCTCCGAGATGAAGCAGCTGCGGAGCTTCGCCGTGTGGCTGTCGACGATCTTCTTCTCCGTCGCGGTCCTCGTCCTGGTGGTCCTGATGTCCCGGACCGTGCAGCGCGAGCGGACGCTGATCGGCACGCTCCTCGCCCTCGGCACGCCGCGCCGCACCCTCGCCCTGCACTACGTCGGCCTCGGCCTCGTCGTCGGCCTCGCCGGGGCGGCGGTCGGCTGCGTCCTGGGCCAGTGGATCTCGTCGGCGGTGACGACGATGTACCGCGGCTTCTTCGAGTTCCCGGCCCTCGACCCGCGGCTCTACCCCGATCTGCTGGCGCTGGCCACGGCCTGCGCCGCCGGCTGCGCCGGGCTCGGCGCCCTCGTCGGCATGCGCGCGGTGTTCCGGCTGCGGCCGGCCGAGGCCATGCGCCCGGCCCCGCCGGAGCGCGGGGGCCGGGTCTGGCTCGAGCGCGTCGCGTGGCTGTGGGCGCGGCTCCCGGCGCGCAGCCGCATGGTCCTGCGCAACCTCGGTCGCCACCCGATGCGCACGTCGGTCGGCGTGCTCGCCTCGGCCCTGGCCTGCGCGATCGTCGTCCTGGCGCTCGGCTGGGTCGACGTGCTCGACGACATGCTGGCGTTCCAGTTCGACAAGGTGCAGCGCGCCGACGTCTCGCTGACGCTGGCCGACGAGCGCGACCGGGCCGCCGTCGACGAGCTCCGCCGCCTGCCCGGCGTCCTCCACGCGGAGGGCAGCTCGGCCGTCGCCTGCGTGTTCGAGCATGGAGCCCGGCGCAGGCGCGGCGCCGTGCAGGGCATCCACCGCGACGCCGAGCTGACCGTGCCCCACGACGCCGCCGGCGCCCGGGTCCCGGTCCCGGCGACCGGCCTGCTGATGACCGAGCGCCTCGCCGCCCAGCTCGGCGTCGGCGAGGGCGACGTCCTGACGGTCCGCGAGGTCGCCGGCGAGCGCCGCCAGGTCGAGGCGCGGATCGCCCGCGTCGTGCAGACCTACATCGGCATGGCCGTCTACGCGGACTTCGACTGGCTCGAGCGGGCGCTGGGGCGGACCGGCACCGTCGCGCAGGTCGACCTCGCGACCGGGCGGGACCCCGCCGAGCGCCGCGCCCTCCTCGCCGAGCTGCGCCGCCGGCCCGGCGTCCAGGCCGTGCAGGAGACCTCGTTCGTCCAGCGCCGCGTCGAGGAGGAGTTCCTCGACCTGATGTACGTGTTCCTCGGGGTCTACGTCCTGTTCGCCGGCGCGATCCTGCTCGGCACGGTCCTGACCGTGTCGTGGATCGCGGTGGCCGAGCGCCAGCGCGAGATCGCGACCCTGCGCGCGATCGGCTGGCGCGCGCGCGAGGTCGCCCGCAGCTTCCTGCTGGAGAGCCTCGCCGTGACCCTCGCCGGCGCCGTGCCCGGGCTCCTGCTCGGGCAGGGCCTGATGGACCTCATGGCCCGGTCGTTCCAGAACGACCTGTTCTCGATGCCGAGCCGGATCGCGGGGGCGACGTTCGTCCACGCCCTGGGCCTCGCCGTGCTGTTCGTGTTGGTCGCGCACGCCCTCGTGGGGCGGAGCATCCGCCGCCTGTCCTGGGTCGCGGAGCTCGGAGCCAAGGAGTGAGCCGATGAAGCGCACGCTCGTGTGGATCGCCGTCGTCCTCGTCGCCGCCGCGGCCCTCGTGCTGCCGCGGCTCCTCGAGTCCCTCCAGGTCACGACGGCGGAGGTGCGGCAGGGCCGCGTCCGCGCCTGGGTCGAGGAGCGGGCGGAGACGTCGCTGCCGCGGGTCTGGCACGTCACGATGCCGGTCGACGGCAGGGTCCTGCCGATCACGCTCGAGGCGGGCGACCCGGTCGCGAGGGACCAGGTCGTCGCGCGGCTGGACCCGGCCGACCTCGACACGCGGCTGGCCGTCGCCGAGGCCGAGCTCGCGGGCATCGGGACCGACCTCGAGCTCAACGCGCGCAAGAACTTCGAGGAGCTGACCCTCGTCGAGTACGGCTCCCTGCTCGAGGCCGTCGACCGGGTCGTGCAGGCCTCGCGCGAGAAGGAGAAGGCCAGCGCGGCCCGCGTCGGGTTCGCCGACAAGGCCCTGCGGTCCAAGCTCGAGAGCTATGAGAAGAACGCGACCTCCGGCCTCGAGCTGTGGCAGGCCGAGCTCGACAAGGCCGAGTCCGACGTCGGCCTGACCAACGACCGCCTCGTGACGAGCGCGCTGCTGGCGATGCGGGCCGCGTTCACGATGTACCCGAGCTACGTCAACGAGTACGTCGAGCGCAAGGCGGTCGGCCGCAGCGGGCTCCTCGCCGACCAGGCCGGGGCCCGGGCGCGGCTGGAGCAGGCCCGGCGCGACCGCGGGCGGGTCGAGGTGCGGAGCCCGATCGAGGGGGTCGTGCTCGCGCGGCACCACGACGAGGAGCGCGTGCTCGCGGCCGGCACGCCCCTGCTCGACCTCGGGCGGCGCGCCGAGCTCGAGGTCACGGCCGAGCTGCTGTCGCAGGAGGCGCTGGGCGTGCGGCCGGGGATGCCGGTCGAGCTGTTCGGGGCCGGGCTCGAGGGCCACGCCCTGAGCGGCAAGGTCCTGCGCGTCGGGCCGCGGGCCTTCACCAAGCTCAGCTCGCTCGGCGTCGAGGAGCAGCGCGTCGAGGTGCGGATCTCGATCGACGCGCTGCCGCCGATGGACGAGCTCCCGCTCGGCGTCGGCTACCGGCTGCGGGCCCGGATCTTCATCGGCGAGGCCGACGGCGCCCTCGCCGTCCCGCGCCGCGCCCTGCTGCGCGGGGACGGCGGCCGGTCGCAGGTCTTCGTCGTCGAGGCGGGGCATGCCCGCCTCGTCGACGTCGAGCTCGGCCTCGTCAACGACGACGAGGCCCAGGTCCGCGCCGGCCTGGCCGCCGGCGCCCGCGTCGTGCTGTCCCCGCCGTCCAAGCTCGAGGACGGCATGCGCGTCCGGTGAGCGGGCGCGCCGCCGCTCAGCGCCCCTTCCAGCGCGGCTTCTCCCTGGCGGTGAAGGCGCGGTGGAACTCGGCGAAGTCCTCGCTCGACATGAGGTGGGCCTGGGTCATGGCCTCGAGCTCGAGGGCCCCGTGGAGGTCGAGGTCGAGCTCGCGGGACAGGAGGCGCTTGGTGTTGGCGTAGGCCTCGACCGGGCCGGTGGCGAGGCGGTCGGCCAGGGCGCGGACCGCGACCTCGAGCTCGTCGTCGGAGTGGACGGCGTTGCACAGCCCGACCTCGTACGCGCGGCGGGCGTCGATCCGGTCGCCGAGCATCAGGAGCTCGGTCGCGCGGGCGAAGCCGACGAGGCGCGGCAGGAGGTAGGCGCTGCCCATGTCGCCGCCGCTGAGGCCGACCTTGGTGAACAGGAACGCGAAGCTGCCCGACTCGCCGAGCAGGCGGAAGTCGCTGGCCAGGGCCAGGACCGAGCCGGCCCCGGCCGCGACGCCGTGGACCTGGGCGATGACCGGCTGGGGCATCTCGCGCAGGTTCTGGACGACCTGGCAGGTCATCCGCGTGAACTCGAGCCGCGTCGTCGGGTCCATGCCGAGCAGCGGGCCGATGATCTCGTGCACGTCGCCGCCCGAGCAGAAGCCCTTGCCCCGGCCGCGCAGCACGAGGACCTTGACCTCCTCGCGGCGGTTGGGCAGCTCGGCCGTGAGGTCGCGGAGGTCGGCGTAGACGTCGAAGGTGATCGCGTTGAGCTTGTCCGGCCGCGTGAACGTCAGGGTCGCGACGCCGAGGTCGTCGACCTCGAGGTCGAAGTGCTTCCACGTGCGCGTCGGCTTGGCCGAGGCTCGGAATCGGGTCATGGCTCGCTCCGCTGTCGTCTGGCCGGGGTGGGGCGGTCCGCGCCCGGCCCCGCGCCGGTCAATGCTGCAGCCCGCCGCCGTCGAGGACCAGGGCCTGGCCGTTGATGCAGGCCGCCGGCTCCGAGGCCAGGAACTCGACCGCGGCCGCGACCTCGTCGGGCCGGACGAAGCGGCCGAGCGGGCTCATGCGCTCGAGGGTTCCGCGTGCCTCGTCCTCGGACTTGCCGGTCTTGGCCGCGACGTTGGCGACCGACCGGGCCGCCATGTCGGTGTCGACGAAGGTCGGGCAGACGGCGTTGACCGTGATCCCGGTCCCGGCGACCTCGCTGGCCAGCACGCGCACGAGGCCGAGGGCCGCGTGCTTGCTCGCCGTGTAGGCGCCGGTGTAGGGCACGCCGCGCAGGCTCGCCGTCGAGGCGACGACGATGACGCGGCCGCGGCCGCGGGCGCGCAGGAGCGGCAGCGCGGCGCGCATGCCGAGGAACACGCCGGTCGCGTTGACCTCCATGATGCGCTCGAAGCCCGCGAGGTCCTGCTTCTCGATCGGCTTGGACCCGGCGACGCCGGCGTTGAGCACGCAGACCTCGAGGTCGTCGAGGCCGGCGAACCCGGCCGCGACCGAGGCCTCGTCGTCGACGGCGAGCCGGCGCCAGTCGCAGCCGAGCGCCTCGGCCGCCGCGGTCAGGGCCGCCTCGTCGCGGCCGGTGACGACGACGCGGTCGCCGAGGGCGACGAAGCGCGCGGCGATCGCGCGTCCGATGCCCTTGGCCCCGCCGGTGATCAGGACCCTGCGCATGCCCGGGATCATGGAGCACCGGCCGCAGCCGGGTCAGCGCATTTTCCGGTCCAGCCGAGCCGGACTGCCATTCCGTCAGGAAACTGTTCCGTTCCGAGGGGGCCGACCGGAAGGGTATCGCGGGAAACCATTCCCTCGATGTGTCTGAGACCTAGGGGAAGGAAAGCGGGGGGGTGGGGGGGCCGCGGCGGCCGGCGGCGTCGTAGGGCTGGACGTAGTAGACGTAGCGGTGGCCGGACAGGAGCGTGTCGTCGAAGCGATGGAGCTGCTGCGTCGCGTCGAGGCGCTCGAACTCGAAGCCCTCCTCGGCCCGGTAGACGTCGTAGCCGAGGACCTCGCCCTCGGCGGCGGGCCAGCGCAGGCGCAGGCCGCCCTTGGCCGGCTCGGCCGTCAGCGGCTGGGCCGGCGCCGCCGGCCAGGCGATCGCCGCCCGCTCGACCTCGCCCGGGCGCGGGCCGTGCTCGGCCTCGGGCGGCCACAGGTAGCAGCGGACCTTGCGGAAGTTCTCGTCGAGGCTCTTGCAGACGTTGCAGTAGATGCAGCGCACGATGTCGTCGGCCCGGCCGGCCAGGGCCTTGGCCGGCCAGTAGGGGTCGGCGAGGAGCGAGCGGGCGCAGCCGACGAGGTCGCAGCGCCCCTCGCGCAGGATCCGCTCGGCGAGCTCGGGGCCGGGGACCTTGCCGGCGCCGACGACGGGCGTCGCGTGGCCGTGGCGGCGCAGGCCGGCGCGCACGCCCTCGGCCATGTAGAGGTTGAACAGGTCCGGGTACTGGGCGCCGGGCATGCAGCGGTCGCCGGAGTAGCCGGTGTACGGGTACAGCGGGTGGCCCGGCCGGTGGATCGCGTCCTCGAACTTGCCGCCGGCCGACAGCGACACGTAGTGGACGCCGAGCTCGGCGAAGCGCCGCGCGAAGGCCACGGCGTCGGGGACCGAGTAGCCGCTCTTGATGCACTCCTCGGCGTCGAAGCGGACGCCGACCCCGAAGCCCGCCGGCACGGCCGCGAGCACGCGGCGCACGACCTCGGACGGCAGCCGCAGGCGGTTGTCGAGCGAGCCGCCGTAGTCGTCGCCGCGCCGGTTCCGGCGCGAGAGCAGCGAGCTCATCGTGTAGGCGTGGGCCATGTGCAGCTCGACGCCGTCGAAGCCCGCCGCGGCGGCCCTGAGCGCGGCGGCCGCGAACAGGTCGGGCAGGGCCTCGAGCTCGTCGGCCGGGAGCTCCCCGATCCGCTGGCGCCAGCCGGAGCGGGCGACCTTGAGGAAGTGGATGATCTGCAGGTAGACCTTGCCGGGGCCGCCGGCGTGGACGGCGTCGGCCAGCCGCGCGAGCCCCGGCACGAAGCCGTCGTCCGAGGCCCGCAGCAGCGGGCCCGAGCGCGCCCCGTGCACGGCCGAGGCCTCGACGACGATGAGCCCGGCCCCGCCCTCGGCGAAGCGCCGGTAGCGCTCCACGACGGCGTCGTTGACGTGGCCGTCCTCGCCCGACAGGCGCGTGACCATCGCCGTCACGACGACGCGGTTGGGCAGGGTCACGGGGCCGACGGCCAGCGGCGTGAACAGCAGGCCGGGGCCCGCGTCGGTCGCCTGGTCCTGCCGGTCGGGCTCGCTCATGCGCCCGAGCCTACCCGGCCCGGAGCTCCCGCTGCCACCACCGGCTGCCCGGAGGTCGCCGGCTACCCGTCGACCCGGAACGGGGTCGCGGGGTCGTCCTCGTGCCGGTACTCGTCGACCGGCTCCTTCTTGCCCTCGCCGGCGTAGAGGCGGTTGGGCAGGTTGATGACCGTGCTCGTCGTCGAGCTGATGCACTTGTAGGCGTGCACGACGCCCTTGGGCACGATGACCGACGCCGGGTTGTCGGCCCCGACGAACAGGACCATCTTGTTCCAGTAGCTCTGCCTGTCGGGGCGGTTGTCCCACAGGACGAGCTTGAAGTTGCCGGGGCCGAGGAAGACGAAGTTGTCGGCCTGGTCCTCGTGCTCGTGCGGGCCGCGGACCGTTTCGGGCTCGGTCACCGACAGGTAGCTCATCGTCGGCCGGTAGTCGGGGTCCGGCAGCTCGTCGTCGCGGTAGAGCTCGGCCAGCCAGCCGCGCTCGTCGACCCACTTGGCGAGCTTCTTGACGTGGACGTCCTCGATGGGGCCCTTGGTGAACGGTCGGTCGGGGAAGTCGCGGTTGGCCATCTGCTGTCGCTCCGGTCGGCCCGGCCACGCTAGCTGGTCGCGGCCCCCCGGTCCACCGATCGGCCCGGGGTCAGCGCCCGTAGCGCTCCTTGAGCTCGCGGAGCCGGTCCCAGGCCTCGCGGGGGGACAGGGCGTCGGGGTCGAGCTTGTCGAGCTCGCCGAGGAGCCGCTCGGCCGGGGGCCGGAACAGGTCGAGCTGGCGCGTCCGGTCCCGGGCGCGGGTCGCGGCCGGGTCGGGCCGCTGGCCCTCGCTCTCGAGCCGGTCGAGGATCGCGCGGGCGCGCTCGAGGATCGGGCCGGGGATCCCGGCCAGCCGGGCGACGTGGATCCCGTAGCTCTTGTCGGTGCCGCCGGGCTGGATGCGGTGGAGGAAGACGATGTCGTCGTTCCACTCGCGCACGGCCACGTGGCAGTTGTGCACGCCCTCGCACTCGTCGACGAGCTCGGTCATCTCGTGGTAGTGCGTCGCGAACAGCGTCCGGCAGCCGACGCGGTCGTGCAGGCTCTCGCAGATCGCCCAGGCCAGGGACAGGCCGTCCCAGGTCGAGGTCCCGCGGCCGACCTCGTCGAGGATCACGAGCGAGCGGTCGCTGGCGTTGTTGAGGATGTTGGCCGTCTCCTGCATCTCGACCATGAAGGTCGAGGCCCCGCGCGAGATGTCGTCGCCGGCGCCGACCCGCGTGAAGATGCGGTCGGCGAGCCCGACCCGCGCCTCGCGCGCCGGCACGAAGCTGCCGATCTGGGCCAGCAGGACGATCAGCGCGACCTGGCGGATGTAGGTCGACTTGCCGGCCATGTTGGGGCCGGTGATCAGCAGGAGGCTCCGCCCCGGGGGGGCGAGCTCGCAGTCGTTGGGCACGAAGGGCTCGCCGCCGAGCATGCCCTCGAGGACCGGGTGCCGGCCGTCCCGGATCACGAGGTCGCGGCCCTCGTCGACCTCGGGCCTGGCCCAGCCGCGCTCGACGGCGAGCTCGGCCAGGGCCGCGACGAGGTCGACGCGGGCCACGGCCTGGGCGGTGTCGAGCACGCGGGACCCCGCGGCCGCCAGCTCGTCGCGCAGGGCGACGAACAGGTGGTACTCCATGTCCCGGGCCAGCTCCTCGCTCTTGAGCACGCGCGTCTCGAACTCCTTGAGCTCGGGTGTGACGTAGCGCTCGGCGTTCTTGACGGTCTGCTTGCGGACGTAGTTGGCCGGGACGAGGTCGTGGTCGGCGCTGCGCGGGATCTCGATGTAGTAGCCGAACACGCGGTTGTAGCCGACCTTGAGGCTCGTGAGCCCGGTGCGCGCGACCTCCTGCTCCTGGAACCGCAGCATCCAGTCCTTGCCCTCGCGGCCGATCGAGCGCAGCTCGTCGAGCTCGGCGTCGAAGCCCGCGCGCACGATGCCGCCCTCCTTGACCGCGATCGGCGGCTCGTCGACGACCCGCGCCGCGACCTTGCGGGCGAGGTCGGCGAGGACGTCGGTGTGGTCGCGGATCGCGGCGAGGAGCTCGCTGTGGGCCCCGGCCAGCCGGTCGATCAGGGCCGGCAGGCGCTCGAGGCTCGCGCGCAGGGCGACGAGGTCGCGCGGCGACGCGCGGCCGGTCGACAGCCGGGCCGACAGCCGCTCGAGGTCCTGGACGTGGCCGAGCTCGGCGCGCAGGTCGTCGCGCAGGGCCGCGTCGCCGAAGCACTCCTCGACGGCGCCCTGGATGCGCAGGATCGGCGTCGGCTCGACGTAGGGCAGCAGCACGAGCTCGCGCAGGAGCCGCGCGCCCATCGGCGTCCGCGTGCGGTCGATGGCGTCGAGCAGCGCGCCCTTGCGCTCGCCGCGCTGCGTCTCGACGAGCTCGAGGCTCGCCCGCGTCGCGCGGTCGAGGATCATGCGGTTGCTGCGCTGGAACAGCTCGATGCGGCGGACGTGGGGCAGGGCCGTGCGCTGCGTCTCCTGCGCGTAGCGGATCAGGGCGCCGGCACAGGCGATGGCCTGGGCGTGGACGTCGAGGGACAGGCCGTAGCCCTCGAGGTCGCGGACGCGGAAGAAGCGGGCCAGCTCCTTGGCACACTCGGCCGGGTTGAAGTCGAAGTCGGGGCACCAGCGCAGCGGGGCCTCGACGGCCGCGAAGGGCCGCCGCGTCCGGTCCCCGTCGTCCCCGACCATGCCCTCGGGCAGGAGGAGCTCGGCCGGGTCGAGGCGGGCCAGCTCGTCCTCGAGCTGGCCGGGGCGGCACTCGCTGAGCTGGAACAGGCCGGTCGAAAGGTCGAGCCAGGCCAGGCCGGCGCGGTCGCCGCGCCTACAGGCCGCGACGACGAAGTTGGGCCGGCCGCCGTCGAGGACCTCCTCCTCGGTCAGGGTCCCGGCGGTGACGATGCGGACGAGCTCGCGCTCGACGAGGCCCTTGGCCTCGCGCGGGTCCTGGACCTGCTCGCAGATCGCGACCCGCTCGCCGAGGCGCACGAGCTTCTGCAGGTAGCTGTCGAGGGCCCGGACCGGGACGCCGGCCATCGGGATCGCGTCCTCGCCCTTGTTGCGCGAGGTCAGCGTGATCCCGAGCAGGCGGCTGGCCCGCTTGGCGTCGTCGAAGAACAGCTCGTAGAAGTCACCCATGCGGTAGAACAGCAGGGCGTCGGGCTGGTCCCGCTTGATGGCCAGGTACTGGGCCATCATCGGGGTCTCGGCGGGGTTCCTGGCGGAGCGGCTCACGGCGGTCTCTCGGCTCCCGTCCGGGGAGCGGGGGGGAGACTCTACCAGGAGGGTCGGGCCGTTCGAGGGCGGTGGACCGGGCCGCGCGGCCCCCGGACGGGCGCCCCGCCCGGGCGGCCTCAGCCCAGCGCGACGCGGGCCACGTCCTCCTCGCGGGCGGCCGCGAGGCCGGCCTCGACGAGGGCGTCGACGTCGACCATGGCCTCGAGGCGCGCGGCGACCTCGGCCTTGCCGCGGGTCACCGGGTGGTCGGGCTGGAACAGCGTGCAGCAGTCCTCGAACGGGCGGATCGAGACCTCGTAGGTGCCGACGCGCTCCGCCAGGCGGATCGTCTCGACCTTGTCGAAGGTCAGGAGCGGCCGCAGCAGCGGCAGGCGCCCGCGCGCGCCCTCGACCGCGGCGAGGTTCTCGAGCGTCTGGCTCGCGACCTGGCCGAGGGAGTCGCCGGTGACCAAGGCCTGGCAGCGGCGGCGGCCGGCCAGCCGCTCGGCGATGCGCGTCATGAAGCGGCGGTACAGGACCGTGCGGTAGCCGGGCTGGGGCAGGTCCTTGGTCGCGACCTGGACCGGCGCGAACGGCACGACCCAGAGCCGCGTGTCGCCCTGCCAGCCGTCGAGGACGCGGGCCAGGGCGCGGACCTTCTCGAGCGAGCCGGGTCCGGTGAACGGCTGGGCGTCGAAGTGCACGAGCTCGACGCGGCAGCCGCGCTTCATCATCAGCCAGGCCGCGACCGGCGAGTCGATGCCGCCCGAGAGCAGGCACAGGACCTTGCCCTCGCTGCCGACCGGCAGCCCGCCGGGCCCCTCGAGTCGCTCGACGAAGACGAAGCTGCCCTCCTCGCGGACCTCGCACTCGAGCAGCAGCTCCGGCGCGTCGAGGCGGGCGACGAGGCGGGGGAAGGCCGCCTGGAGCTCGCCGCCGAGGCGGCGAGCGCAGTCCATCGACGGCTCCGGATAGGCCTTGTCCGCGCGCTTGACCCGGACCTTGAACGGCACGTCCCCGGTCCCCGGCCGCGCGGCCAGCCACCGGCGCACGGTCTCGGCGGCCGCGGCCGACAGCGCCGCGGGCTCGTTGGCGCAGCGCAGGGCCGGGCTCGTGTGCACGACGCCGAAGACGCGGGCCGCGGCCGCGGCGATGCGGCGCGCGTCGTTGACCGGGCCGACGTAGAAGCGGCCCCAGCGGCGCTCGACGCGCTCGACGCCGAGCGGGCGCAGCACGGCGCGCAGGTTGCGCAGCAGGCAGTCCTCGAAGCCCTTGCGGTTGCGGCCCTTGAGCGCGAGCTCGCCGGGGCGGACGACGACGTGGTCCACGGTCACAGCCCCAGCGCGCGCAGCTCGCCGACGACGGCCGGCAGCTCGCGGCACAGGGCGTCGACGTCCGCGTCGGTCGTGAAGCGCCCGAACGAGATCCGCAGCGTGCCCTGCACGACCTCGTCGGGCAGGCCCATCGCGCGCAGGACCTTGGACCCGGTCTTGCCGCCCTTCTCGCCGCGCTGCGAGCAGGCCGAGCCGGTCGAGACGCAGAGCCCGCGCTCGGCCAGCCAGTTCATCGCGACCTCGCCGGAGACGCCGGGGAAAGACAGGGACAGGACGTGGGGCAGGCAGTGCTCGGGGTCGCCGACGCGCTCGTGGGCGACGCCGTCCCGCGCGAGGGCCTCGAGGACGCGGGCCCGCATGCCCGCGAGCCGCGCGCCGATCCCCGCCAGGTCCGAGATCCAGCGGTCGGCCGCCAGCGCGAGGCCGCGGATGCCGCAGACGTCCTCGGTGCCGGAGCGCAGGCCCTGCTCCTGCCCGCCGCCGGTGACGACCGGCTCCGGCCGGCGCCTGGCGCCGAGCGCGAGCGCGCCGACGCCCTTGGGGCCGTGGATCTTGTGCGCGGCGATCGAGGCCGAGTCGAGGCCGAGGCGGTCGAGGTCGAAGTGCACCTTGCAGAAGGCCTGCACGGCGTCGACGTGGAGGTGGGCCCGCGGGGCCCGCTCGCGGACGGCGGCGACGAGCGGCTCGAGCGGCGGCAGCGTCCCGACCTCGTTGTTGCCGTACAGGATCGAGACCAGGCGGAGGTCCTCGCCGCAGAGGTCCGTGAAGGCCTCGACGTCGAGCCGGCCGAGCCGGTCGACCGGGCAGACCGACAGCTCGCAGCCCTGGGCCTCGAGGGCCCTGGCGGTCTCGAGCACCGAGGGGTGGTCGGCCGCGCCGACGAGGACCCGGCCGGTCCGGCCGGCCGTGAACTGCCCGCGCATCGCGAGGTTGGTGGCCTCGGTGCCGCCGCCCGTGAAGACGACCGTCCGGGCTCCGAGCATGCCGGACACGAGCTCCCGGGCCTCCTCGAGCAGGCGGTGGGCGCGGGCGCCGAGGGGATAGAGCGACGAGGGGTTGCCGTAGTCCTCGCGCAGGCTCCTGGCCATGGCCTCGGCGACCTCGGGGTCGACCGGGGTCGTCGCGGCGTTGTCGAGGTAGCGGAGCGCCGAGGCGCCGTAAGTCTGGGGTTCCTCTGACATCGGGGCGGCGATCCTAGCGATCCCGGAGGGTCGATGGGACCGCCGGCCGGTCGGGCCGGGCCCGCGGCCAGCCGAACCCGCGGCGAGGCGACCCGTTGCCCCGGGCTGGCCCGAGGTGATGGGTCGAGGTCCTGGGATCGTCAAACCCGCACCTGCGTCCAGACTCGGCTCTCAGCCCTCGGTCGACTTCCGTAGCATGGCGGTCGTCCCCGCGACTCCGTCTCGCGAAATGGCTCGTCCCAAGCTCCTCCTCCTGTGCGCGATCCCGCTCCTGCTCATCGCCGGAGCCGTGTTCCTGCTGGAGCAGGGGGGCAGCGGCGGGGGCTCGCTCGTCGTCGACGGGGTCGGTGACGACGGGGGATACGGGGCGGTCGAGGCCGCGGCCGACCTCGACGGGACCGATGGGCCGGCCGAGGCCGTGGGGGAGGGCGAGGACCAGACGCCGACCTCGACCCGCGAGCTGGCGACGACGATCCCCGACGGCATCGGGACCATCGGCGGGCGCGTCGTGGACCCGCTCGACCGGCCGCTGGAGGGGGCCGAGGTCCGCCTGTTCCTCGGCGTCATGGGCAACCGGGACAAGGGGGCCCGTCCGCTCGACCGGGTGCGGTCGACCGCCGACGGGAGCTTCCGGTTCGAGGGCCTGGCCTTCGGCCAGTACCAGCTGCTCGCCCACCTGCCCGGCCGGTCCCACACCAGCCACACCGTCCGGATCCGCAACCTCGAGCCCGACCAGCTCGGCATCCGGCTCGTCGTCGAGAACTCGTGCCGCCTCGAGGTCCGGGTCCTCGACGCCGCCGGCCAGCCCCTGGCCGGCGCCCACGTCCTGGCCGCGCCCCAGAACGGCAACTGGCTCGACATGGACCACAACCAGGGGCTCAGCGGGGCCGACGGCCGGATCACCTTCGAGGAGCTGCAGCTCGTCCCGCACAACCTCGTCGCCTGGAAGCCCGGCCACGGCCTCGGCTACGAGACCCGGATCCAGCCCTGGACCGGGGACCAGGTCCACGACGTCCGCCTGCCCGAGGCCGGCGAGCACGTGCTCAAGATCGTCGTGACCGACGCCCGCGAGGAGGACGGGGGCGCCGAGGCGGCCCCGGCCACGGGCGTGGCCGAGGCCTCGGCGACCGGCGGCGCGGCCGAGAACCGGTTCGCGTCGGTGCGGCTCAGGGTCACGCGGCAGGGCTCCAACTTCTGGTTCCCGCTGCCCGGGCCGCTGGGGAGGCCGCAGCTCGACGCGGAGGGCAAGGTCGAGATCGAGGGCCTGCCCGAGGGCAACTTCAACGTCGCGGCGTTCTCGGAGGAGGTCGTCCTCAAGGACCAGTGGAAGCAGGCCGTGCTCGGCCAGGAGGAGGCCAAGGCCGAGGCCCGCTTCGAGATCGTCGAGGGGCTGGCGCTCCAGGGACGGGTCGTGGACGCGGCGACCAAGCGCCCGGCGCCGGGCGTGCACCTCACGGCCTGGGCCCAGCGCAGCTTCGGCAAGATGGAGTCGGCCAAGACCGACGACGAGGGGCGCTTCGCGTTCGACCGGGCGTTCAAGAAGGGCGACCAGGTCTGGGTCGCGCTCGACGAGCCGGGCTACTGCTTCGTCCAGGGCGACAACCTGCGCGCGAACGTGCGGATCGAGGCCGGCAAGCCCGACCAGGTGTTCGACCTGCGCGGCATCCCGATGCTGAGCGGCCGCGTGCTCGGCCCCGGTGAGCAGCCGGTCGAGGGAGCCGTCCTGACCCTCTTCTCCAAGCGCCCGGACGGCAAGGGCCGCCAGCACCGCGGGACCGCACGCAGCGGCAAGGACGGGAAGTTCCAGCTGACCCCGACCTCGATGACCAAGGACGTGCTGGTCCTGACCGGCAAGACCGAGGACCTGCTCGGCGAGCAGGACCTGGCCTTCGGCCTGGCGGAGAACGGCCTCCTGCCCGAGGTCGTGCTGCGCCTCGACGGCGGCGGCGTCATGGCCGGCCGCGTCGTCGAGCCCGACCGCAAGCCGGTCGCCGGTGCCTGGGTCCACATCACCCGCGCGCAGCCGGGCCAGAACCCCGGCCAGGGCCTGCAGGGGTTCCAGGGCTGGAACGGCGGCTTCGCCAAGGGCATGCGCACCGACTCCGACGGGCGCTTCCGCTTCACCGGCCTCGAGCCGGGCCGCTACGGCGTGCAGCTCTGGGCCCAGGGCTACGTGCGGCCCGACCGCCTCGAGGAGGTCGTCCTGGCCATGGGCCAGCGCCGCGACGACGTCGAGCTCGTCGTCTCGCCCGGCCTGCGGATCACCGGCAAGGTCGAGAAGGTCAAGGGCGCCACGCTCGAGGGCGGCTACGTCACGGCCAAGGGGCCCGGCACCGGGCCGCAGGGCCAGCCGCAGCAGACCCACGCGGTCGTCGACGCCGACGGGAGCTTCACGCTCGAGGGCCTCGTCCCCGGGCTCCACTCGCTGACGATCCACCCGCCGTGGAAGGTGCAGCAGGAGTGGCGCAAGCGCGACAAGCACGGCAACCGCCCGCCGCAGCCGGAGCCCCCGCCGGCGACGAGCGTCGCCGCCGGCAGCGAGGGCGTGACCCTCGTCTACCAGCCGCCGCGGCTCGGCTCGCTGCGCTTCGCCATCCGCGGTGACGACGGCGTGCCCGACAAGGTCAAGGTCACGCTGGCCTGGGAGCCCAAGAAGCGCTGGTCCGGCAGCTACCCGCCCCAGGACGGCTCGGTCGTCGTCGAGCGCCTGATCCCGGTCCGGGCCAAGCTGACGGTGATCGCCGCGGGCTACCGGCCCGCGGAGCGCGACATCGAGATCCTGCCCGGCCAGGAGACCGACATCGGCATCGTCCGGCTCGAGGCGCTCCCGCGGCTCGAGGCCTTCGTGACCGACGCCCAGGGCCGGCCGCTCGAGGGCGTCGAGGTCGGCGTCGACAACGGGCTCAACAACCACTGGAAGCACGGCGGCGGCGACCGGCTGGTGCTGGCCCGCAGCGACGCCCAGGGGCGCTTCGAGCTCGAGAGCAAGGACGGCAAGACGATCCAGTACGTGGCCTGGAAGCCCGGCTACCGCCCCCTGTCCGGCAAGCTCGGCCCCGACAAGAAGGGCCGCCGGGTCCTCCGCATGCAGCCGGCCGGCGAGGTCCTCGTGCTGCTGCCGCCGGGCGCGGACTCGGGCAAGCGCGACGGCAAGGACTGGCGCCCGTACCTCCGCATCCGCCGCGTCGATCCCCCCGCGCCGGGCAAGAAGCCGTGGACGAGGACCGAGCGCTTCGTCGGCAAGGACTCGCTGCGCCTGACCGGGCTCCCGCCCGGGAACTACCAGGTCGACGTCATCGACCGGCGCAAGCTGCGCAACTACGACGAGCTCGGCAAGGACGGCCACCTGCTGCGGCGCGTGTTCGCGCTCCAGCGCCTCGACGTCGTCGAGCTGCGCATCCCCTGATCCCACCGGTCCCGGCGGGGCTCCTCAGGCCCTCAGGCGTCGGTGATGCCGTGCCGGCGCAGCTTGTCGTAGAGCGTCGACGTCGCGATGCCGAGGATGCGCGCGCAGTTCTCGCGGTGCCCGTCGAGGGTGTGCAGGACGTAGCGGATGTGCTCGCGCTCGACCTCGGACAGGGTCGCGAGGCGCGGCGGCTTGCCCGAGCCGTCCTGGATCCAGGAGCTCGTGCCGGGCAGCGACATGCGCCGGTCCCGCTCCTCGAGCTCGTGGATGCGCCGCAGCCGGTCGAGGCAGCCCGACAGGAGGCGCGTGAGGTGGCGCAGGGTCGTGAGGTCGCGGTCGCGGACGGCCGTCGACGACGGCCAGTCCCGCTCGAGGTACGTGGCCCCGACGAGGCGGTCGCGGGCGAGGAGGGGGGCGGCGAACACCCCGCCGTCGGGGCCGAGCGCCCCGTCCACGCCGACGGTCAGGCCCCAGGCGTCGGAGGCGTGCAGGCACAGGGCGGCCCGCGTGCCCTCGAGCTGCTCGCGGACCTCGAGCGGCAGGGTCACGGAGTCGCGCCCGTAGCCGCGAGCCGCGAGGACGCGGGCGTCCTGGCCGACGCCGGCGACGACCGCGAGCCGGCACGGCAGGAGCTCGACGAGGAGGTCCAGGAACCCGGCGCAGGCCTCGTCCTCGCCGGCGCCGATGCAGCCGGTCAGCTTGCCGAGGACGTACAGCGCCTCCTCGCCGGCGCGGGACGGGGTGCCGTTGCGCTCGGGGTCGTCGCGGGTGTCCTCGTCGGGGTCGACCGGGCCGCGCAGCTCGCCCTGGTAGACGAGCAGGGTCTCGCCGAGCAGGAGCCGGTCCCCGGGGAACAGCTCGAGGGTCTCCCGCTCGATCGGCCGCTCGTTGCGCAGGATCTGGTTGCGGGCGCCGAGGTCGCGCAGGAACAGGCGCGCGCCCTTGCGGTAGAGCAGGGCGTGCTTGCGGCTGACGCGGGCGTCGAGCAGGCGGAGGTCGCAGTCCTCGCCGCGCCCGACCAGCCACTGCTCGCCGTCGAGGGGCAGCACGCTCAGCGCGCCGTTCTCGGCGACCAGGAGCCTCGGGTGCCAGGTCGAGCTGTTCGTCGTCATCGCCGCGAATCCTAGCAAGGCCGAGGCCCCGTGCAGGCGTCGAGCCCGGGTCGTCCGACCCCGGCCGGGCTCAAGCGCGGCTCCCGGCCGGGTCGATCCGTCCTCCATGGGAAGGACAGGGCGAGGCCGGGACGCGGAGCGGACGGCAGGCCGGGGCCTTGGTTCCCGCCTGCTGGAGCGCCTGGCCGGCCTCGCGGCCGCCCTCGACGAGCGTGGCCGGGGCTGGACCCTGGCCGGGATCACCCGGGACCGCGGTGGCCTCGTGTTCCGGCGGGGGGCGCAGGAGGTCCTGCTGCCGGCCCCGGCCATCTGGGCCTGGCTGGGCACCGGGCCGGTCCCGGGCGAGGAGCGCATCCTCGGCCTCGTCACCGCCCTCGAGGAGCGCCGGGCCAGGCTCGACGACCTGCCGCTCGACCTCGTCGTCGCGGCCCTGCTGCCCCAGGTCCGCCGGGCCGACGAGCTCGCGGGTCACGGGGCCGGGAGCGCCGCGATCCCGGCCCGCCGGCTCGGCGGTGGGCTGGCGGCGTGCTCGGTCGTCGACGACGGGGACGGCATGGTCTTCGTGACCGAGGCCCACCTCGCCCGCTGGGGGCTCCCGGCCGAGGCCGTGGCCAACCTCGCCCGCCACAACCTCGCGGGCCTCGCCGGTCCGCCGGTCCTGCCTCGGCCCGACGAGCTGCGCGAGGTGCGCATGCCGGCCGGCTACGCGGCGGCGACCCTGCTGCTCCTGCCGGTCGACGGCGGCCTCCGCGTGGCCATGCCCGACCGCGACCTCTGCCTCGTCGCCGGGCCCGAGGTGCCGCTCACCGCGCTGGCGCGCGCGGCGTCGGTGGCGCACGACGAGGCCGGCCACCCGATCTCGGCCGCGTGCCTCGCGCTGCGGCCGGAGGGCCTGGTCGCCCTCGACCCGGCCCCGTCTAACCCTCGTTGACCGGCGCGCCGAGGCGCAGCTCGGCCGAGGCCGGGCCGACCTCCACGTGGCCCTCCCAGCGGCGGGGAGGCGCGTCCCCGACGCGGCCGCGGACCTCGTAGGACCACTCCCCCGGGGCGACGTCCTCGAGCCCGATCCGGCCGTCGTCGTCGGTCGAGGTCCGCACGAAGCGTCCCTCCGTGGACCACAGCAGGACCTGGGCCCCGGGCGCGAGCGGCCTCCCGTCGGGCGCGAGGAGCCTCATGCCGGAGGCGGTCCTCGCGGGTCGGCCGAGCGCGGGCAGGATGAGGTCGCGATCGACCACCAGCTCCTCGCGCTCCTGGGCGCCGGTCGCGTCCCGCCACTCCAGCCGGTAGCGGCCCGGGATGAGGCCCCCGGCCGTGAAGCTCCCGTCCTCGGCGATGACGAGCGGCACGAGGAACTCCCCGGCCGGGCCGTCGAGCCGGCGCAGCACGAGGCCGCCGTCCGGAGCCGGGCCGCGCCAGTGACCGTCGAGCCGGTGTCGGGGCAGCGGCTGGTCGGCCGCGGCCTCCTGCGCGTAGCGCCGCCCGGGCTCGAGCGGCTGCGGCATGGCGTCGAGGCCCCCCTCGGGCATGGCCAGCGCGATGGCCTGGCCGCGCGGCCGCTCGTGGATCGGCAGCGAGATGAACAGCACGAGCAGGGCTCCGGCCAGGCCGATGGCCAGGAGCAGGGCAGCCAGGAAGGTCGTCAGGCGGCGCATCGGGAGAATCCTACCCGGGTCGGGTCGGGCCCCGGCCCCGGGATCGGTCCGCCCGCGTCCCGGCCCGCGTCGCGCGGGCCGGGGGCCGGCCGCTACTTGCCCTGCTCGCCCTGCTGCGGCGCCTGGGGCTGCCTGCGCTGCACCTCGATCCGGAGCTGCGATGGCGCCGGCGGGGCGGCGACGAACAGCGTGCCCTGCTTGGTCTCGAAGCCGCGGGCGCTGAACGTGTACATCCACTCGCCGGTCGCGACGTCGTCGAGGACGAGGCGCCCGCCGCGCAGGTCGGCGCGCTGGAACGAGTTCAGGCCGCGCCACTCCTGTGGGTCACGCCCCTGGCCCTCGCTGGCGAGGACCAGGAACATCCGGGCCTGGTCGACCTTCTTCTGGTCCTGGTCGTAGGCCTCGAGCTCGAGCCGGCCGAGCACGAGCTGCAGATCGAGGTGGCGGGCGCCGCCGGTGCCGATCTGCACGACCTCGCGGTGGATCGTGCGGCTGCGCTGCCGGTCGGAGCGGCGCTGGACCTCGAGCTCGTACTGCCCCGGGGGCACGTTGGTGACCGAGTAGTGGCCCTCGGCGTCGGTGCGGCCCTGCAGCGTGCGGTTCATCATCCGGCGCATGCGGCCCATGCCCTGGAGCGCGTCGGGGTCGAGCGTCGAGGCGCCCTCGACCGGGCTCAGCGTGACCTGGATGCCCTGCGTCGCCTGGCCGTTGAGGTAGATCGTGCCCTCGATCCCGCCGAGCTCCTCGTCGGCGGCGTTGAAGTTCCACTGCCGCTCGTCGCCCTCGCCGAGGATCAGGTTGGGCTGGATCCCGCCCTGGCTGGCCGCGCTCATGACGGAGCTCATCCAGTTGTTGCCCTTGACGAGGCTGATGCGGTAGCGGCCGGGGTCGAGGCCCTTCTCGTCGAAGGTGCCCTCCTTCTCGTCGATGCGGGCGAAGCGCCGGTCGCCGCTGTCGCCGGCGATGATGACGCGGTAGGTCTCGCCCTCCTCGCGGTTGGTGACCTTGCCGTAGACGCGCGCGCCCGGGGAGAGCTTGTAGCGGAGGTCCTTGACGTCGGCGACCTGGGTGACCTCGATCGTGTCGTCGGTCAGGGTCGCGTAGCCGTCGGCCGAGGCGACGAGCCGGTAGCGGCCGGAGGCGACGCCCTCGAAGCGGAACCTGCCGTCCCCGTCGGTCGTGGCCTGGTCGAGGCGGGTGCCGTTGTCGGGGCCGCGGAACAGCTGCTGCAGGAAGTCGTTGCTGCCGGCGGTCTGGTTGCCCGGGGGCGGGGGCGCCATGAGCTCGACGCGGACGTTGGCCAGCGGCGAGGAGTCCTTGCGCGAGACCACGCCCTCGATGAAGCGGCCGCGGTCGAGGGACACCCGCACGGCCGGCGGGGCGACGCCCTTCTCGAGCTGGAACGGGCCGGCCGCGATCTTGCGGTAGCCGGGCGCCTGGATGTCGAGGACGTAGAGGCCCGGCTCGAGCTTGTCGAGGCTGAAGCCGCCGCCGGGGTGGGCGGTGACCTCGGGGTTGCCGCGGAACGGCACGCCCGACGGCCCGAACAGGCTCTGCCGCTGGGTGTCGCGCTGCTGGCGCTCGGCGGTGCGCTCGGCCTGGCGGCGGCTCTGCTCGAGCTCGCGCTGCTGGCGCTCGGCGTCCATCTGGGCCCGCCGCTCGTCGAGGCGCTGCTGCTGCTCGGGCGTCAGCTGGCGACCCTGGTCGGGCGTCCGGCCCTGGCCGTCCTGGCCGTCCTGGCCACCGGGGCCGCGACCCTGGCCGCGGCCCTGGCCGCCGTTGCCCTGCATGCTGGGGTTGCGCGCACCCCGGTTCCCCTGATCCCGACCACGGTTCCCCCGCTGCCCGAACGCGCCGAAGCCGCCGGGGCCGTTGTTGTTGTCCTGCGCGAGCCCGAGGCTCTGGCGCAGGTTGTCGGGCAGGTCGCGGGCGTTGATGCGCCGCGCGGCGATCCCGAACTGCTCGACGCCGAGGCCGCTGACCGAGTCGACGACCGTGCCGCCGAGGCCGAGCCGCGGGTCGAGCAGGAAGTCGACCTGGCGCTGCTTGGCGGGGTCGATGCCGCCCTTCTCCTCGGTCAGGTAGTCGCCGTGGGTGACCTCGACGTCGAGCGGCAGGTGCTGCAGGCGCTGCAGCTTGTACTTGCCCTCGGCGTCGGTCTTGACCGTGGTGCCGTCGTCGCGGGTCTGGCCCGGGAACATCATCTGCGGGCCGCCGCGGCCGCGGTTGCGGTTGCCGTTGCCGAAGCCGGCCTCGACGAGGGGCCGGA